>DATIIB010000009.1:0-341345 GCA_035480055.1 Saccharimonadales bacterium (SeqCode) | reverse complement strand
ATACGTAATGATTGTTCGGGAATGAGATTCTCGAGCAGTTTTTTATTTGTGTAGAGTTGGTCAAGACGGCAATGCAACCACCAAGCCTTCATGCGGCCGCAGTGTCAAAGTGTGAGTGACTTCAGAAAGCGTGCGCGAATGTGTGGAGAGCAGTTCCTCCCCTTTCGCAAAAGGTACTTGGGTCGTTATTTCGTGGTCTGAAAAATTCAGAAATACGGCTAGTTTTTGAGACGGGCTTTCACGAAAGTAGCTCACTACGTCAGGATGTACAGTAAACGACTGATGTCGGCCATGTTGCAAGGCTTCAGAATGGTGTCGTAGGTCGAGTAATCTACGGTAGAGCGTCAGCAGCGATGACGGTTCCGCCAGCTGCGTGGCCGCATTGAGCCGCGGATATTCAGGAGTAACGGGTAGCCATGGTGTGCCACTGGTAAAACCGGCTTGGGGGTGATCGTTCCAGGGAAACGGCGTGCGTTCTGGGGTTCGATCTTCTTTTTCCTCGCGGCGCATCTCGCCATCGACCATACCCAGTTCGTCGCCATTGTAGATGACTGGCATTCCGGGCAATGTCAGCAGCAAGACCGCGGCGGTTCGTGCCGCGCGGCGTCCAATGCGGCTGGCGAGTCGGGACTTGTCGTGATTGCCAAGGCAATAAACCGGGACATCGTCGCCTTTGAGCAGTTTTTGGAAGTCATTAATAAAATCTTTAAAACTTTTGGCGGTCCAGGGTGAAAAAATCCCTTCAAAATTAAACGGCGCACTGACCGCCGGGTCAACCTTGGTGTAAAAGTTGCGGTAGGTTTTGGCATCGTCCCATTGATGAGTGTGCATTTCGGTGATCATAAATCGTTCGGGGTAGCTCTCGATCACCTCGGCCATTTCGCGGAGGTATGTAAATTCCTGACTCCCCTTTTTGCTGTGGAGATGTCGGAGACTGTAGTAAGGTTTTTGCGTTGCAGGGTCGTATGCAGGGTCTAACGGGTCATCAGCGAGCGGGTCAAGATCTTTGGACAGCCAGTCCACGGCATCGACGCGTAGGCCGTCAACGCCAAGATCAAGCCAGAAACGCATAACTTCTTTCATGGCGGCGCGGACTTCTGGATTCGCCCAGTTCAGATCGGGTTGTTTAGACAAAAAGCTATGGAGATAATATTGCCCAGTCTGCGGATCAAGTTCCCATGCCGATCCACCAAACACGCTGAGCCAGTTGGTGGGCGGCGAACCATCAGCCTTGGGGTCGCGCCAAATATACCAATCGCGTTTGGGGTTATGGCGCGATTGACGGGATACTTTGAACCAGGGGTGTTCATCCGAAGAGTGATTTGGCACAAAGTCTACCAATACCTTAAGGCCACGATCGTGCGCCTGAGCCAGAAGCTCGCGAAAGGTGCTGAGTGTGCCAAATTGCGGATCAACATCGCGGTAGTTGCTGACGTCGTAGCCGTAATCGGCCATGGGCGACGGGTAAAACGGTGACAGCCAAATGGCGTCGATATTGAGCGAATCTGGACCACCGCGTAAGTAATCTAGTTTTTGGATGACTCCAGCAAGATCTCCAACACCGTCATCACTGGCGTCAAAAAAACTGCGGATGTAAATTTGATACACTACTGCGCTGCGAAACCAGTGCGACGACGAAGTCATATCTGTATGATACCAGGTTGGTTATACTGCCGCATGAACTTTGAGGACTCCGAGCAAAGCATCTACAGACGCCGAAAGAGTGAAGTGCGTGGTGGCGCGAATGCGGTCGGCAATCGAGACCGGTCCTGCTTTGGCCGCAGCCTGAATGGCTTTTGCAAGCGCATAGGAGTTGCCAGGTTCGAATAAGCTCAAGCTGCCACAATCGGTCTCAGGAAGTCCGCCATCGTTACTGGCCACTACTCGGCATCCCGCATGCTGCGCCTCAACTGAGAGCATGCCAAAGGCTTCATGCCAGTACTTGTGGTTGGAGGGCATTACCACAATATCGTGTTCGGTAAATAACTGTGCCATTTTGGGTGGTGTCGTGCGAGCGGGAATAATATTGATCAATGGATGATGCCGCGCAAAATCTTCGATCAGCTTACCGTCTGGCGTCTGATTACCCGCGGTGGTAATCGAAAAACGATATCCCGTACTAAGGATATCGTGATGCAAAGCTTCTAATAATGTATATATCCCCTTCTCTATGTGTAATCGTCCGCCGTAAAGGACATTTACTTCTTTACGCTTTGTAGCAGGACGCGGCACTTGGCCAAAGCACGGATCAGCAAATGGCGAAACGATCGAAAAAGCGTTTGGCTTAATGCCCAAATAATCGCCCCATACTTTTTGCATGAACTTGCTGTTAGTGAGGAATCGAGTGTATTTTGCCGACTCGACAAAGTGTGACTTGGGCTGTTTCATCTTCACGGTTGGCGGCGCATGCAGGATGGTAAAGGAAGGATTGCGGGTCTGCACAGGGTGTGGCGTGTACACAAAAATAAGCGTGCCATCCAGCTTGGCAAGGTCATCAATGCTGTCGACATCACGAAACGAGATATCAGGAAGGCAATCTCGTCCATCATGTTTGCCATGGCCGACAGTGACGATTTCGGCTGCAATGCCGCGGCGCTGCAGCTCGCGCACTTGCCCAATGGTATAGTTCTCCGAGCCACCGCGGCCGGAGTAAAGCGGTGAAGGTTCAGACCAAATGAAGCGAAGCATTGTTGTAAAGAGGAACGTTGAGTGAAAACCCTAAATATGTAGTCAATGCGTATATAAGTATATCACTTAGAATTATGGTGAGATATAAAAACTTGTAGATATAGTCGCCCATAGATGACAAACGAAGCGATAAACCCAACTGCCATTGCATATGACCACCAATTACTATCAAGCCCAATAGTGAGCACGCCGGAAATAATGGTCAAGACCACCAGCGTTGCGGCAATCCAAGCTTTTTGAATATAATCAGTGCCGAACTGCCTGGCTTGGCGCACAGTCAGCGCTGCGCCTATCAGTAGACCTAAGGCGATGAACGCATGCAACCCCAGAAAAATCGACGTTGCAGTCTTGGCTGTCCCACTCACTTCCGACGGGAGCCCCGTAAGGTTCACGCCCATGCCAAGCAGAAATGCGGCGGTCAGCATGATTAACTGACCCCGCACTCGCATATCAAATGTACTCGTTTTTGCCATTAGGGATGCCCTCCTTTGCCCTGACGGGAGTTTAACGGTATCGCCACACAATCAGCGCCAGAAAAACTAAGCTGAGCGTAGTGAATAGCCAAATCATCCAAGTAGTAGATTGATTTGCGGGCCGCCCCGCTTTGGAGGTGCGGGTGCGGCCAGTTTTTGGAGCGTTTGCCATAGTGTCCTATCCTACTTAGTCACCGAGATAGTCTTGCCCTGTTCAGCATATGGCGCATTGACGATCAAGCGCCCGTTGGCGTCTTTGGCGATCTTGTATCCAGCGCCATTGGTTGCACACACAGTGGCACATTGTGGATCTTTGGGAATCGACACAAGGTACTTACCGCTTGTGGTCAGCGCACTAAGGTCAACAAGTCCGGTACAGCTTGCCGCACCAGTTGCGCAAACTTCGGTTGCTGTTGTAGTAATTCCTGCAGGAAGCGTTCCGTTGTTGTCTAACGAATACTGGTAGGTACCGTTAAGAATGGTATTTACGTCAGCCGATCGCTGAGAGTTACGCGTGTCACCAAGGTTTTTCCCAGGATTAATTGCGATTATAACGATACCTGCCAAAATTGCGATAATTGCAACTACCAGCAAGACTTCCAGCAGCGTAAATCCTGCTTGCTTCATGTTTTTAATGCTTAACATACGGCCCAACCCTTTCTTTTAGTACTATTATCATCAGCTTACCTCTTGCCAAGAAGTAATGCTTATGCTTGATGTCCCAATTGTAACATACGCTTGTACCTTTTTGACAACGCTGCCGACCGTTCCAGTTGTGGTAATAGTCCGTGTGGTTCCGGCAGTTACAGTGACGGTATAAGTGCAACTCCCCTGCCCCAGCGAGAGTGAGTTTGTGCCAGCAAAAGCGATATTGTCATGGATTTGTTGGAGGGCTTCATGCGCACACGCAGTGGCTAATGCGCGGGCCTGTTTGGATTGTTGCTCGATCAGTCCACTGCGCTGGCTATTGGTGCCGGTGGTCAGAAGCACTAAAGCAATGGCCGTGGTTGCCGCTCCGATGATGAGCACGGCGAGCAACGCAATGTATCCTGATTCGTGGGTTCGGCGGTTATTCATCACCAGCCTATCTCCGCGGAACTGGTGAAGGTTTTTTGGTAATCGTATTCGTTACGGCTGCTGGGATTCACTCGGGAAACGGTAAACTTCACCTGCACGGTGCCGCTGGTGCCTGATTTGGTGAGATTGGTAAAGGTGAGCCCGGAGATGGTGACATCATTGCTGGTCAGCGGTATTTGTCCGCCGCTCCCCTCTTGGACTTGAAGGGCGCTGGTGCCGCTGAGATTAAAGATGGTCGGGCTCAAACTACCAGTTGGCACAGTGACGGTCAGTGCGGAGGCACTGGCTGCTGCTGCCGGTGCGCTGATGGCGGTTGCATTGCGGATGGTTTGGGTGAGGTAATCCATGGCAGCGGTCCCCTGCTCGTTGACTTCAGAAATGGTCTGATTTTTGACTCTGGCATCCACTGCCACGCCAAAGAAATAGGTCACAGAAGTGAGCAAGCTGCCGACGATCGCAACGTACAACAGCAATTCAAGAAGTGTGTAGCCAGCTTGCGATGATACGTCGCTCTCTCTCATGCTAATTCCTCGTAAAGGTTAAGAAACGTTGCGTCGTGGAGAGGCTGCTGCCGGTGACAATGTCGAGGGATTTATTGTAGGCAATGCCGTTGACGGTGCTGGTGGTGCCGCTGACATCAACGGTTTTGGCCAGGGTCATACTGGCTGGAGTGGTGACGTTTACAACCTGGAATTCCCCTGTGGTGCTGGTGGTGCTTAGGAAAGCATATTTATTAGTGATGTCCACATCGATATCTTGAATGGTGCCCGCGGCGGTAAAGGTGCCCAGCCGGGCGGGAGCGGTCGGCGTTGCGACATTAATGGCATCGAGCGTGGTGCTCATTCCCAATAACACGGTACTTCCATAACCAGTGACGGTAAGTGCTGCAATGTTTGGAGTGGATGGATTATAGGTGGCGGCGAGCGTGGGACTGGCTGGGGTGGTGACGTTAATCACCAACATTTCGGCGCTGGTGGAGCTGGTGGCAACGTAGGCATAGTTGCCCGAGACATACACTTCGTTCATTTGGATATCGTTGTTATAGCCGCCGACCACGCTTGGGGCTGTGGGGCTGCTGACGTTCACGATAGTAAACTCATTGGCGCCGGTGGTGATGCTGGATGCGCGCGCAACATACGCGTAATTGCCACTGACAAAAACACCCAGCGCGGCTACCGCGCCCGTCATACTGACGCTTGATTTAAGAACTGGCGTGGCCGGCGTGGTGATGTCGATAATCTCAAGCGAAGTTGTGTTGGTGCTGGTGGTCACATACGCATAGTTACCGCTGACAAAGATGTTGGTAGGAGTGCCGCTAAACGAAGTAGTGCTTACGACGCTTGGTGAAGCTGGGTTGGAAATGTTAAGGATTACAAAGTTGTTGGTGGAGCCATTAAGGACTTCGTACGCGTAGTTGCCTTGCGTAGCCACTCGCACTCCGGCGGTCGCAGGGTTGGCGCTGCCTGCCACTACGGCATTGGTCCATAGCTTGGTTGCTGCCGCCCAGTTGGTAAGTTCGGCCGTGAGCGTGACTGTCCCGGTTGTTCCGCCCGGCTCAGGCCAGGTGACGGTACTGGTGACGGTTTTGCGATTGGTGCTGCTGGTGGTAATGGTAATCTTGCGGGTAAAGATATCTGCCGTGTCGGAGGTACCCGTAAACGCCCAGCTGCCGCCGGATTGCGCCAAACCATAACTTCCACCACTGCCGACTGTCATATAAAAAGAAGGTTTGTCTGTTGTTTGGTTTCCAGTTTGACCAAAGGGGTCTGGTGCCGGATACCCGCCCGGCGCGTGGTAGGCTGCCACACTGCCAGTTGCACCACCATCTGCAAATTGAGTAGTTCCATCTTCGCTTATGGCGATCCAATAGGTGGTGCTTGCCGTTACAGTGACGCTAGAAATTGAAAAAGTGTTCCAGCTGTTGGCTACAGCGGTTTGGACCGAACTTACTGCCAATCGCGCGCCAGGGGTGCCGCTGGAATCGGCATAGAGCGCCATCTGCACATGAGAATTCGTGGCATCGATAGTCTTAATGTACGCAGAAAGCAGCGAGACTGTGCCGCTCGATGCTCCAGTCGTTACCTTGAGCGCGCTAGTCCCATTAGCGTTAGAGTCACTGCCTCCTTCCACAGTAGTATCGCCCACATTGGAGCTTGCGCCGCTCGTATCCACCAGGTTGGCATATGAGGCAGCGCCAATGTTACGGGTGGCTTCAATGCCTTCTTCAGCGAGTAAATTAGCCCGAATATGGTCACCCGAATTAGCGGTTGAACTTCGGCCATAGACCACTGCGCCAATCAACCCAGTTACCAGAAAGCCAAACACAGTGGCAGCCAGCAGCACTTCCACTATCGAGAAGCCGCGTTGCGATGCCGGTGAAGAATCTGGACTAATAATCGACCGTTCCTTTAGCATTGACTGTAATCGTCCTTGTGGAATTAGTGGTGCTTGAAAGCGTGATGCTCCCGGTGGCATTGGGCGCGGCACTGAATTTGGCAAATTGTATCTCGCTCAGCCCGCTGGGAGTGATGGAGTTAGGAATGCTGAGTGTTTCATCGTAAGCTGTATTGCGCGAGGCAAAGCTGGTGCCCTGAAAAAGCGTCACGGTGGATGCTTGAATCTCGACGCTCCAGGCATTGTCGCCATTAACGGCCCGCGCGTAGGTTTCGGCACGCCGCAGAGTGGCGCTTATAACCTGCGCGGTCAGGTCAAGATCGTTGCGGCGAACAAACGATTCGTACACCGGCACCGAAATACCAACCAGCATGCCGATGATCGTCACCGACAACAAGACTTCAATAAGGGTGAATCCGTCTGCGCGGTTCATTTGTTGAGTCCCCCGACCAAGCTATAAATAGGAATGATGACCGCAATAGCCACCAACATCACGCCAATCCAAACGATCACTAACATGATTGGTTCCAGGATGACTTCCAGATTTTCGGTGGTAATGTCGGCTTTTTGCTCGTAGGTTCGTCCCACGGTCAGCAGCACTTCGGAGAGTGACCCTGATCGCTCTCCGGCAATAATCATCTGCTGCACCGCTGGCGGGAGCAGTTTGTTGCTTGGTTTGTAATTGCCGAGGCTATCTTTAAAGCTGTAGCCGTCATCAAGCGCCTGAGCCAGATACTGGTGCAAACGCTGGTATTGATCGGCTGTACTGGCATGAGCGAGCAAAATGAGCGCTTGAGTAATAGGCAGCCCAGCTTCAAGCAAGGTACCCAGCAGATAGCCAAACTGGGCAATCTCAATTTCGTGCATCAATTTTCCAATACCGGGCAGCGCAAAGAGCAGCCGTTGGCCAATACTTTTAGTGTAACGGAACCCAAAGAGCAGATAGGCCAGGCCAATACATGCGGCAATAAATAATGGCACGGCAATCAGCCCATGCGCTTTTAAAAAGATGCCGAAGTTAATTAAAAGTCGTGAGATAAAGGGCAGTTTGACACTCAGCTGTGAAAAAGTGTTAGCCAGTCGCGGCAGCAAGAACCAGGCAACGCCTAGCCCCACCAGCACGGTTAGGCTTAAAACAAAAGCTGGGTAAATCAAGGCTGATCGAACTTTGGCCCGAAAGGTATGGCGCTTCTCTTCTTGTTGCGCAGCTAGCTGGAGATTTTCTACCAAATGTCCAGAATGCTCGCCCAGTCGCACGAGCGCCAGCGTTTGGCTGCTGACAATCCCCGACCGTTCCAGGGCATCGGCCAGCGAGTAACCTACCTCAATGTCGTTTTGCATTGCAGCCAGCGTTTTTTTCATGCCTTTGTTGTGGGTAGTGGTGGCAAGCGCTTCGAGCGCTTCGCCAATTGGCACCGCTGACTTGATGAGTAATGCCAAGTTCTCGCTAAAATACTCGCGCTCTTTAAATGCCAAGTGACGCTTGTGTGGCTTTTTGGCAGCAGTTTTGACCGGGGCTGTGGCTGGACGCGGCATCAGGTTTTTTTGTCCTTAGGTGGTGGCACGACGCGGATAACTTCGCTGATGGTGGTGATGCCATTTCTGACCTTTTGTAAGCCATCGTCAAACATTGGGACGCTTCCTTGGGTGCGAGCCAGGGTTTCGATTTCGCGCGTGGAGGGTTCATGAAGAATGAGCTCTTGCATCTCGGGGGTGATCTCAATGAATTGGAATAACGCCATGCGCCCTTGATACCCTGACCCGCTGCAGACATTGCAGCCTTTCCCGGCATACACGGTGTCAGTGGGATGGAGATACTGCGTCAGGTCCACGCCCGGCGCTTTGACACTCTTCAGCGCTTCGCTAGCTGGAATGCTGTGGCGGCAATTGCTGCATATTTTGCGCACCAGTCGTTGGGCAATAACCACCTCAAGCGTTGAGGCGAGCAAGAAAGGTTCAATGCCCATTTCGACCAAGCGCGGAATGGCGGTTGCGGCATCGTTGGCATGAAAAGTAGAAAGCAGAATGTGCCCGGTCAGCGCCGCATTGACCGAAATCTCCGCAGTTTCGCGGTCACGAATCTCCCCCACCAGAATAATATCGGGATCTTGGCGCACGATCGCCCGCAAGCCTTTGGCAAAGGTCATGTTGGTTTGCTCACGAACTTGAATCTGGTTCACGCCCGCCATCTTATATTCCACCGGATCTTCAATGGTTGTGACGTTGACGTTCGAGCGGTTGAGCAGTTTTAAGAGCGCGTACAAGGTGGTGGTTTTTCCTGAGCCGGTTGGGCCGGTGGTCAGAATCATCCCAAATGGTTTGGAGGCATAGGCTTCAACCATTTCGCGGTGCGCATTATCCAGGCCAATGTCGGAAAGATTAAGGCTTTGGATGTACGAGCTGAGCACTCGCATGACAACCTTCTCGCCATTGACCGTGGGCACCAGTGAGACGCGCAGGTCGGTGCTATAGCCTTCGCCGTGCCGTTGGATGGCACCATCTTGGGCTGCTTGGTGCTCGTCAATGCGCATGCCGCTCTCAACCTTCACTCGGTTAAGAATGTTATCGTAATACTCTTTGGGCAAAGTGCCGGCTTCGCGCAGCGTGCCATCAACGCGGAAACGGACGATCACAGTATCAGCCTGGGGTTCAAAGTGAATATCAGACGCTCGGAACGAGATGGCGTCTTTCACGATTTCGTCGACAATTTCGGGTGCGACGCGGTTGCTGCTTTCGATAATGCGCGAGAATCGCGTGGCCAGTGGTTGTTCGTACAAGGCAAAGCTGGCGTTAATATACTCTGGCAGCGTGTAAGCTAACAATAATTTTTTAGTGCCAAAGAACGGTCGAAGCTTTTGGGCGGTCACTCCTTCGGGTGTGTCGGTCGCCAGCAGAACGCTATCGTCGGTGCTTTTTACCACCACCACTCGCAATGTTCGGGCGGTTTCTTCGGGAATGAGCGCCAGGTTTTCCTTAGAGATAGGATGAGCTTCGAGATCGGCAAACGAGAGCTTATAATCTTCAGCCAAGGCTTGGCCCAGCAGCGATTTGCTCAAAAGCTCGGAGCGAATGAGATAATCGATATAGCTCAGGCTATCATGCGACGCTTTTTCGGCAGCGTTGCTATCAGATTCGGAAATGTAACTTCCCTTGAGGAGAACTGCCTTGATTTTGTCGATACTCGGATACATGGCCCCACCCACTCGTATGGCTCTTACGTTTTCTTAATTTCTTCAACAATGGCGGTCAAGGGAGTGTCGGATTTGATAAAGAACTTGCGGGCTCCAAGCTGGAGGACACGTTGTTCGTCTTCATGTTGGCTGAGGTTGGAAAGCACAAAAATGGCTGGCTTGGGAGACATGGTTTTTAGACGCTCCAGTACTTGAAAGCCATCCAGCACAGGCATAATCAGGTCGAGCAACAGCACGTCAAACCATTGTGTATGAAGAAGATCGATGCATTCTTGCCCGTTGCTTGCGAGGGTTACGCTAAAGCCTTCATGCTGCAGCTTTAACTCTAACGCATGAGCAAGCGGCTTCTCATCTTCTACAACTAAGACGCGTTTCTGAGTATCAGGCATATCTCTTCCCTTGTTCTTTTTATTGTAGCATAGACCTGGCTACTGCTCGGTTGGCGGGGTGCTATCGTTAATGAAGTCGCGAATCATGGCAATGATTTCGTCCAGACGATATTCGGCTTTAAGGATATATTTTTTTGCTCCCAGCCCCAGCATGTTGCTTACTTTGTCTGGGCTTGCGGAGTTACTGACTACCAGTACCGGGAGGTCTGCCCATTTAGGATTTTGCTTGAGTTCCTGCATGAAGGCCAGGCCGTTCATATCTTTAAGATAGTAGTCGAGCCAAATCGCGTCGGGCAGTTCGTCCAGATTCCCCAGGTAGTCGACTGCCTGTTGCCCGCTGGCGCAGGACAGCACATCCATACCGGAAAGCTTCAGTTTTTTGGTGATTGCTTGAAGGAGGAGTGTTTCGTCCTCTACGACCATAATTGTAGGGTGTTCTTTTGACATATACGTATTGTAGCATTGCCGCTGGCAGCGCTAGGCTCCTCTCTTTGAGTTAGTTTCGAACGTCTCGAGCTGTTGGCGGAGCTCCAAGGTCAACCGGCTCCGCAATTCCTCTTTGGTAAAGGTACGAAGTGGCTCTTTGGTCGTCATATACTGCTCAAGCTGAAGGTAGATGGCGAGCAAGGCCTCGGTGTCGCGCGGCGAGGGCGCTTGGCCAGGTGCCAAGTTGGCCGTAATCGCCCGCATTTTGTCGAGTAGCGGATCGATCTCCGTAGGGTTCGAGGCTAAACTGGCGGTCAGCGCCACCATGTCTAGTACGCTGCGCACCTGGGTGGCTGTGGCTGGTTGTTGCCCAAATAGGGATTTCAAAAATGACATGGCTTAATACTCCGTTGTTTGGGCAAATGCATAGCCCGCACGCAGCCACAGGAGACCAGAGATAATGGTCGATGCGGTGACCATTGTGCTCAGCAAATCCGTAGTGCTGGTGGCGAAAAAGCTATGGACGAGTTCAACAGTTAATATCAAGAAGCTGGTAAAAAGCGGCAGAACCAGCCAGGTCATGGCCTGCGTGTAGTGCGCACCGATGTGCTTTCTGACTTGCAGCATAAGGAGCAGCGAGACCAAGGTCAGCAAAGCATCCCATGTGCTAATCCCGCTGCCAACATCAAAGCCTATCTCGGTGGTGGTTACATGAACATGCGGCAAAAAGGCGGTCGCGCCACAAAGCACAATAACCACAGGCAGTACGATACCAGATCGAGTAAAGAGGTTACGCAGCCCTACAAGTTTGGCGAACGAACGAATCCCTAAATAAAGTAATAAACTCGAGAGCACAAATGGCACAACCGCGCCGCCATTTTTCGACCAGCCGCTGTCGAGAGCGTCAAGTCCGCTGAGCAGCGAGATCTGCAAGGTGCCAAGGGCCACTGCCACAATGCCGATGGAAATCATTACGTATGCTCGGCGCAGCTGTGCTTTGTAGACGCTAAGGCCCATCAGAAAAAGCAGCACCGCGCCAATGTGCAAACAGGCCATACTTGAATAAGCTGCCACAGGAAAATGGAATTCAGCCGAACTTCCCTGCCATGCCGCAGGCACTGGCAATAAGGTTACTACTACTCCAACAATGATGGCAATCACTATTGCGGCCAGAAATATGGTCTGCCCTCGTTTCATACTTCATTCTCCTCTACTTCTTTATTATGCATCCAGAGTCACCTCCCCTTCCTTGCGCTGCATGCCGCTTAAAGGAATGCTAAACCAAAAGGTGGTACCCTTCCCTTCTTCGCTTTTGAACCAAATTTTACCGCCGGAAGATTCAATAACGGCTTTAATGAGGTATAATCCCAGCCCCGTGCCATCGGTTTCCACCTTAACTGCATTGGCGGCACGGAAGAACTTCTCAAAGATTCGCCCTTGCTGATCTTTGGGAATGCCGTAGCCATTATCAGTAACCTGAGAGATGACATCATCGCCTTTTTTAGAGATAAACACCGAGATTTCACCGCCTTTGGGCGTGTACTTAACGGCGTTGGTAAGTAGGTTGAGATAGACCTGTCCGATCAAGCGCGGATCGAGGTTAATCTTTGGGAGATCTTCATGTACGCTGATGATCAACGTTTGCTGTTTTTCTTCGGTCTTGGCTTTAAGGTCATTGGTGATGCCGCTGACTAATTCTCGGAGATCAGTCGGCTTCGGGTCAACCATAATCCGGCCCGATTCAATCCGCGAAATATTGAGCAAGGCGTTTACCAGCGCGATCATGCGTTCGGTCGAGTCGGCAATGTTTTTGGCAAAATCAAGTTGCTCGGGTTGCAATTGGCCGGCATCGCCCGAAACCAACATCTCGCTAAACCATTTGATAGCCGAGAGCGGAGTCCGCAGCTGGTGTGAAGCCAGTGAAATGAATTCTGTCTTCATGCGATCCACCTCTTTTTCTTTGGTGACATCGCGGAGGATGGTGATCACGCCGACCACTTGGCCGTCGAGCTTTACAGGGTTGGCGGTGATGTTGAGCTGATGTTTTCTTTTATCAGGGGCATAAAACCCAAACACGTTTTCCACTTGTTTGCCGCTGGAGAGCGCCATAAAGCTGGGCCGCTGCTCGGCAGGTAATGGCTTGCTGGCTTTGTCATCCAGGTCGTACAGTTCGTACACGTGGTGGATAGGCTTGCCGACGGCAGCATTCACATCAGTAAAATTAAGTAATTGCGCTGCTACCTTATTGACCGCCACAATCGTGCCGTGGCTGTCGGTGGCAATCATTCCCTCACCCATGCTTTCGAGCATGGCTGCGTCGCGCTGTTTTTCGAGTGCGAGTCGGTGGTAGGAATCTTTGAGCCGCTCGGCCATGCGGTTAAATGATGCACCAAGCTCCCCTATCTCGTCATGACCAGTTGCCGGAATGGTTTGTGTAAAGTCGCCATTGGCAATGCGGTTTGCCGCTGCCCGCAGCCGTGCAAGTGACCGCGAAAGCCAGGCAGCAATGCTGGCGCCAATTACCACAGCAAAGATCGGCGGAAGGATTGCCAAGCCCAGGATCGACCAGTTGAGATTACGCACCGTGTGGTCAATGTTGCTGTCTTCGCGATCCGCGCCACGTTTATCTGCCACTATGGCGGTCGCAATCGCTTGGCTGGCCTCTGTTTGCGCAGCGGTCAGGTCGTTCTGAGTTTTGGTCGTGGTGTCTCCGTTCACAATTGCCAGCGTATCTTTGATAATGGTGTTGCTTTGGTCGGTAATGGTGGCGATAGTTTGGGCAGAAACGTTGGGATTATCAGTCTTGATCAACTCAAGGTAGGCCTGCAGTTTGCTTTTAAGGTCGTTAGCCTGAGTAAGCACTGCTGCTTTTTGCGCCGCGGCATCGGCTCCATGAGAAGTTACTACTCGTTGATAATCGCCTCGTTCGTTGCGCAGTTTAACACTGGAAAGTTCCACATCTTCAAGGGCGTTGAGCCGTGCGAAATCATTGTCAATCAAATCCACAAACAGTGCATTAAAATGCCGTATCGCCCCGACTTCGTAGTAGCCTGCGCCGCTAAAGAGCACCGCGATACATAAAAAGCTCGCGATGAGTTTGAGGTTGAGTGATGAGTCTCTAATAATATGTGTCATAGTTATTTTTTACCTTTCGGATGCATTCCTTCAAGCGGGAGTAACACGGTGAATGTACTGCCCTTATTTTCTTCAGACACAAAACTGATTCGGCCACCGACTTGGGTCAGAATGGCTTTGACAATGTACAGCCCTAAGCCAGTTCCATCGGTGTCTTTGGCCTTGATGTTGGTTGCCCGAAAAAGCTTGGCAAAGATTTTAGGTTGCTGACTTTTGGGAATGCCATATCCGGTGTCGGCCACGGTAATGCGCAAACTACCGCGGCTTGTGACCGTCAGCGCATCCTTGACTTTATCTACCGTCACTGTGACGTTACCGCCAGAGGGCGTGTATTTGAGCGCGTTGGAGAATAGATTTTTTACAATAATGCGCATCAGCGCAGCATCGCCATGTACGGTTGGTAGGTTGGGAGTGTAATGCTCGGTAATATGAACCTCTTCGGCTTGCGGCATGCCCTTCTTTTGGTCACGGACGACTCGCCGACACAATACCACCAGGTCTATCGGCTCAAGATGCGTGGCCAGCGTGCCGGTCTGAAGGCTGGACACGGTAATGATCGCATCCACAATCGCAGCTGAGCGCTGATTACTTTGGTAGACCTGAGTAATATAGTCTTGCTGTGTATCGTTGAGTGTGCCGGCATCGCCGTGCAAGAGCATTTCGGTAAACCAGGAGATTGCCGAAATTGGCGTTCGCAGCTGGTGTGAAGCGAGCGCCAAAAATTCGTTCTTGGCGGTGTCGAGCGCGATACGTTCTTTATATATTTGCTGCTCGGCTTTCTCGCGCGCTTGTTCATACGCGTAAATACCAATGGCCACGATTGACACACTGACCATGAGCTGGCGAACAACCACAAAACTATACGGAACGACAATTTTATGCTGGCTTGCCAAACCACCCAGCACCAACGTGGCGCTGACTAACGCGAGCATCCAATAGGCACCCCGCTTTTTGCCAGCCAGAAAAAAAGCGCTCACCGGGAACACAAAATACCAAAAAATGCCGGTTCCCTGAGTGCCGCCGCTCACGAGCATCACGAGCAAAAAAGACAGAATCGAGAGCAATAAAAGGTCGCGGGCCAGATCAACGTTGCGAGTGACTCGAAGTCCTATGACATTCAAGGCAACCGCTCCACTGCCTGCCAGTTCAATCAGGCCAAGTTGCTGTTTGTGCTCGGCGTAAATCTCTAACAAGCCAAAGAGAGCTAAAGACAGAAACGCGAGTGCCGAAAAAAGATTCACAATAGACAGCTGCCGCTGTGTGGCAATAGTCAACGAAGGGCCAGGTTGCGCGACCGCGCTCATTCGTGCCCGGAGTCGTTTACGTTGTGTAGGTAGGTATTTCCGACCACCGAAATAACTAAACTCATGACATTAATTGTACAACAGTCTCAGGTGGATGCCAGGGCTAACATTACTGCGTCCGCTGCTGCACAAAGCTCACCATCTGCTGCAACGCGTGTTGGCCGTCGGTGGTGTCGAGGTCGAACTGGTACTCATGATTGAGCTCAGGCTGATGGCTGGCAGGATAGAAAAGTGTGGTGGTTGGCACGCCCTGGGCTTGCAGTCTTTGGGCAAACTCGGTGGATTGCGCGAGGAGCGGATCGATATTGCCAGCGGTAATAAAGGCTGGTGGGAAATGCGGTGTGACGTAGTTGGCCACTGAAGCGGTTTTGAGCTTTGGATCGTTCAGGAAGTTTTTGGTGCCCGAGTAGGCCCATAGCACAGTGTGCAGGAACTTCCCAAACACGCCATTGTAATCAGGCAAGGCCAAATCGTATGCGCCACAGTTCAGCAATACGCCCTTTAGATCGTTGGCTGGAAGATGTGGCTGGATGCCAATCTCGTTGGCGTAAGATGGGCTGGTGATGATGTTTGCCATTTGCGCGGTAATTTGTGAGCCTGCAGAATCACCAGCGAGGACAATGCGGCCGTTGTCGACGTGGAGCCTTTGGGCGTTTTGGATAAGGTAGTTCAATGCGTCGTTGAGCTGAATTATGGGCGTGGGATATTGTTTTTCGGGCGCCAAAGTGTAATTAACACTGACAGTGGTAAAGCCATGCGAAGCCAGAATCTCCATGTAGCTATCAACATCATTCTTGTTGCCTGCTACCCATGCCCCGCCGTGCACCCAGACGATTGTGGGAAGTTGTGTAGCGGTGTGCTCTGGGTAAAAGACATCCAAGGTTGCGTCGCGGTCATGTGTGCGGTAGTGCTGGTCTTCTATTTGGGTGACACCTGCGGGAACGTGCTTCGTTAAGGCCTTGGCAGTCTTGGCGTTGTTTTTGTCAAAGCCTTGACGAATCAATAACGATTCAGGCCACGGACTCACCTTAAAAGCGATCCAGAGGGCCAGGAACAGTATCACTATGAAGCCCAAAAAGCCCCCTACCCATTTAAAAAACCTGGCATGTCGGTGCCTGAAAGATATTTTTTGGCGAGATGATTTGTGTGTTTTGGTACTGCCCATCTTAGCTAAAAGTATACAACACTGGCACCCCAAACACACCCAAAAATGCTACATGTTATCGCAGGAATTGTAATCCAAACACCACCATGCCTGGTTTGGCCGAAATGCTGGTGGTGTAATGGTACGTTGGCGTTGTTCCCGACGAGGTCATTGCCGCGCTGCTGACGTTGAGCGCCGAGAATGGCGGCGCTTTTGGATCAGCGCGCGTGGTAAGCCCTGAGCCGCTGAGGTCAAATGTGCTACGACTAATCTCAAGATTTACTAGCAAGTTCTTGCTGCCGGCAAAGGTTGTGGTCGGCATGGTAAAGTTGGTGTCTGAGCTGACGATGGCCGTCTTCACAAAGCCTTCAACTTCCATTTGCCCGCTTAACACCAGCACAGCTCCCATGACATCAAATCCGCTTGAGGCCGGGAAAGTCACGCTCTTACTTCCGCTGGTTGCCACTGGCACGGTGTATGCCCGAAGGACGCCGCTGCCGTTGCCATCTACTGCGTCGGTGCCAATTTGCGTTAACGTTCCCGCAGTGCTGGTGGCCTGCGGTGCGGTGTTGTTATCGTTGTAATAAATTATCAACAAGGTGTCGCCGGCCAAGGTTGTACCCGCAGTGGTAGAAAGCGTTTGCGCAGTGGTGACGCTATCGGGAGTCTGGATGGCTTCTTTGACCACGGGCGTGGTGAGCGGGTTCGGATTACCAATGGTTCCGCCTGCAGAGTTGAGGTTATTGCTCCAAGTTGCCATTGGCACAACGACATCCACAATGCCAAATTCGCCGGTGTATTGTGGACCAAAGTCGTTATTAGTGATGGTCCCATTGTGCAAACGGTAATTGAGCCGCAAGTGATACAAGCCAGATTCAAAATGATTATTATTGATGATCGGCGTGGCAAGCGGAGTTGTATCGTTGGTCGGCGTGCCGCAGGTCATCGCAGAGTTTAGCGGTGTGCCAATTGTCGAAAGTGTTTGCTCAACGCGGCAATGCTCGACAGTAAAGAAGCTTGCCGTGCCGGTATTATTAAATATCTGTATGCCATCACAGTGTTGCGATTCATCCACGAATGCGAGGTCGTGCACATAACACTGCGAAATAATCGCGTCGGTCTGACTGGCCTGCGACACCAAATGAATGCCATCCCCTGTTCCCGACACGTCGCAGCGCCGAGCAATCAAACCGGAATCCGACGAAATGCCATTGACCTGCGCGGTGCCACTGCTGGCATCGCCTATGACACTGGTGTCCGAAATGGTCAGTACCCCGTGCCCTGCCCCATTGATGGTTACGCCAAAAAAATCGCCTGGGTTGGAATACACTCGACAATTGGTCATGGTTGGGTTGTTGCCCTGAAAAACCACTGAGCCGTGAATCAGGTAATGATCGATGACTACATTGTTGCCGTTCACCACCAGCGAGCCTGTGTCCCAGACAGCTGACCAGCCACCCGGCAATGGGTCGCCATTGGTAAGGACGGTCAAAGCTGCTTCAGAACCCAAATAACCAACGCGGCGACGGCTAGCCCGAACGCCAGCAGCCAAAGGCCGCAGCACCGGTTCAGAGATCGCCATTCGCCGGCTGCTATGGATGCCTATCATGCCAAGTCCCCGGCCAGCACCCACTCGTTCGTTGCCCGCTTGCGCAGTGATAACGTTGAGTATTGAGTACGAGCCGAGAGCAAGTTGTTTGCAGACCGAATAGTAACGCCAGCACCAGGGGCAATGGTGACCGTGCCTGACCCATACTGCAGTAATTCAATAACCGTTCCAACCGGGAAAGCCACCGAACTATTTGGCGGCACAGTCACGGTGACCGCACTGGCGGAGCTGAGTTCGACGGCAGTGGCCGCATCGGCCAGCGCCAAGGTATAGGTAGTGCCTGCCTGAGTTGTTGCAGTTACCTGCGAGATGTTGGTGATCGTTGTCAGCTGCGCTTGAACCGTCGAATCAAGCTTGACCGTCGAGACAATGCCGTCCTTAAGTGTGCCATCCGTCTGCAACGTTTGGCTGAGAAAATCGTTGAGAATATTTCCCCATGTGCCTGAATCCTGTCCTGGTATAGGTAGCCTGCCCATTCATTTAAGGATAGCAGAGGTCTGGGGTAAACAAAAGCATGTTATACCGCCTGGAGGCTTGCAGGCGATATATAATTGAGACATAGCAATACTAAGCAAGGAGCGCGATATGTGTTTACAATGTGGATGTGGAAAACCATATGACAAAATGGGCGACGACGATAACTTAGTGGTTGATGATATCAAAAAAGCGGTCGAAACCGACAGCGCCAAGGGTATCACTACCGATCAAGCAATCCAAAATATTATGAGCACCTGGCAGAGCGTTAAAGAAGAAGATAAACAGTATAAAGAAGGCGCAGCGCAGGAAAGTGGCGCGGCAAGTTAGCAAGGGGTATCAATCAACCAGCGTTATCTCGCCGTGTGTCATCGTCTCCGGTGGAAGATAGTAATAGCCATTATTAGCGTTGGTGGCTAGAAAACGGAGACTCGCCTGGCACCATCCATAATCTTGCTCATGGATCGGCTCTCCGCGTTCACGGCGTATGCCGTCTTTACTTAGGTCAAAGATTCTCAAGTTGGGACTGTTTGGCCAGACAACACGCGATCCATCGTCTGGGAGAATAATGTATGATTCCCCTCCCCCTATGATAAACCTACCGTAAAACTTGAGTGGAATATTGGGGTTATATGGCGCAAGACCTCCATTGATAGTATCGCGTAAGTTTCTCTCTGAGATGATCGGAGCTTCGGAACGAACAACCTGCAGTGATTGGTCTGGGGTAATCATACACAGTAACGCGCCATGCCCGAAAGTTTTTGCCAGACTTACATACTCGTCAGGCGTCAGGTAATCTGTGAGACCTTCACGAGGCGTACCATCATGGTCATATAGACGATTGCGTAGTACCGAAGGAGCTAATAAGACGGGTATCTCTCCTCGTTTCCACTCTCCAACACACGCGTTAATCGGGTAATAAGAGTGAAAACTGGTAGGAACGGAGTTAATTGTATCTTCTACAGACTTGGCAAATCTAGAGTCAAAGTTGGCAAAACTATTATATTTTACTGCACGCTGCATCAGTTGCGTGGCCGGATAAGATCCAAACCGCGGTCCCTTAACTCGTGAAAATCCTTGGGCCTCATAGTATTCTGCTTGTCCTTTATTGCCTTCCCAAGCAGACAATCGAATTACTTGCATTCCCAGACGGCGAGCCATATTATGAGCTGCTCCAAGCGCAGTCTCCCCTATGCCTGAAAATTTTCTTTCGCCAAAACCGCGGCGCATCAAGCGGCTCAAGTATAATGCTGACACGCCGTCCTCTGGCCACAAAAATTCCTCTCCCTGAAAGCTTGCGGTAAAGGTAGCTGCCGCCTCACCGAGGCGCTCTACGATATAGGTATGCCCGCGCTGAATGCCTTCTTGTACTACTGTTCGGAAGCTCTCATCCTCGGCCCCACTATAAAAGGTGCCATCTTGCCATTGCCTGTTCGTGCCAGGCATTCCGCTTAATACTTGACTCGCTTCTTGGCGCATGCCTATGATGGTCGGAACATCACTTTGAGTAGCTCGCCTCAGGGTTTCCTCGCGTGAAATTGGAAGCGCATCTGGCCATAACGTAGAGGCAGCAATGCGATCAGCGGGCAAAGTATCTATCATAGCGTAACATCTTAACAAGGAGATGAGGCATTTGCAACTCGAGTGCTCAAGAGAGCTTTTTAGAGCGCTTACTCAGCACCCATTTTACCGATGGGCTAATAGCCTTATCGGTGCGATGAATGCACCCAACCCAGCAACATGGTCGGCGCTTTCCTTCTATGAGTTCACTCACCGTTCGTTCCACGTGTTCTTTGCGGGTGGCTTGCTGTTTGACGGTTGTCACCCAACAGAGCCACTCGTTACGCGCGAGCGGGGTGATATCTTCCCAAGCTGTCAGTGCTTTTGGCGCAGCCAGGAGGGCTCTACGCAAATCGGCCGGCATTTTATGCACGGTGCCATCAGAAATTTTTGTTGCCATATGCCTATTCTACACGCATGTCCCAGCTTGCGCTTGTTCATGTCCGAAAACGCAGTATGCAATCTGTTACTCATGCTATTGTAGAGATATGGATTTATCAGCTCCAACATGTTATCAAGCGGTACTCTCGCACGATCGACGGTTTGATGGCGTCTTTTTTACCTGCGTAAAGTCGACGGGCATTTATTGTCGACCCATTTGTCCGGCCATCGTTCCCAAGCAAGCCAATTGCACTTTTGTTTCCTCAGCCGCGGAAGCCGAGAAAGCCGGCTACCGTCCTTGCTTGCGGTGCCGGCCAGAACACGCACCGGCTCACATAAATGGGGTAGCTGATTCACTGGCAGACCGGTTGGCTTCGCACATCGAAGAAACATTGCTGGCCGATGAGACACTTTCTGAAGTAGCGCGTCGCTTCAACGTAAGCGAACGACACTTGCGGCGGCTTTTTGTGCAGCGTTTTGGCCTGGAGCCCAAGGCTTTCCTGACCACACGGCGCCTACTGTTTGCCAAACAATTGCTGCAGGATTCATCTTTGCCAATTACCCATATTGCGTACTCGGTCGGTTTTGGGAGTCCCGGACGTTTGACCATTACTATGAAAAAAGCGTACGGGTTTACGCCCGAGCGGCTCCGCCGTGAAACCCATGTCCATAAGTCTGCTCAACCTTTGATGTTGCGTGCCGACTATCGGCCGCCATTTGGCTGGACTGCCCTACTGCAATTCTTGCAGAAACGAGCCACTCCAGATGAATGGGTGGATGGCCAGACGTACCATCGCCTTGTGGATGGCCGAGAAATTATCATAACCAATGTGCCCGACAAGAGCTATCTCACCGTTCGCCTCCCCCTGGAGTTATCTCGTCAGGCGCATGCGATATTAGCCAAAACCCGCCGGTTGTTTGACCTCGATGCCAATCCAGTGAGCATCGAGACAGCTTTAGCGGCCGATCCTCTTTTGAGCCGGCTCGTGGCTAAGTATCCAGGTTTACGCGTCCCTGGCTGTTGGGACTCATTCGAAACGCTGCTGAGAGCGGTTATCGGCCAGCAAGTCAGCGTTGCTGGAGCGACTACCCTCATGCGGCGAGTTGCAGAAAGTATTGGAATAACGGCTGCTGCTATTTCTGGCAGCACCCCAGAAGCTATTGCGGCGCTCGGATTCCCGCATAAAAGAGCAGCTACCATATGGAGCTTGGGAAACGCGGTCCAATCCGGTGCGCTGCAATTGGACGAATCAGATCCACAACTTTTTTACGAGAATCTTATTGCTATTCCAGGCATTGGGCCCTGGACCGCGGAATATTTGCGCATGCGCGTGTTGCATTGGCCAGACGCTTTTCCAGCTGGCGATCTTGGGCTGCAGAAAGCCTTAGTCCCTGGCGAGCGCCAAACCCCTCGGCAACTAGAAGCAAGAGCCCTTACCTGGCGGCCTTGGCGAAGCTACGCCACCATGTTGTTGTGGAAATCGTTAGAAGAACAAGGAGGCAAATAAATATGCAGTATTACACATGCGTCCCTACGCCGGCTGGCAGTTTACTTTTGCTCAGCGACGGCCACACAGTTACCGGTATGCACTGGACGGTTTTTGCACGCGCACCCAAAGTGGCAGCAGACTGGGTTGAACGCCCCCTTTTCTTTAAAGAGGATCTGGCGGATTAACTCGGCTTTGTGCACCCCCAATCTTGCTGATTCTCTTGCCAAATATTCATCAATACACTTGGTACTCATAAAGCTTGTTCGCTTTGTGCTCATCTGCTTTTCAGCATAAGAGAGGAAAGCATCAAGCTTACGAGATACATTCTGAGAATTGTATGCTACAAACTTGAGCAACCGCGACGGATGTTGCGCTAGCGAAGTAGCGGGCATACCTTGCGTCTGCTCATCGAAAAGATAGAGGCAAGCTAAGGTATTGTTAAGCGCAAAAGCAATCTGAAAACCAAGTGTTTGGCTAGGAAGGCTCATCTCTGCGATATATACGTCGCACTTTAAAATAGCTTCTGAGAGTTCGCCAAAGGCAGGCTCTTCATTCACCTCATGCAAATCGTAGATGTAGACTGCAACTGAATGTCCTTTAGCCTTAAGTAATCTCTCAAGTGCTGCGATGCGTTCTTTTTGCCTAATCGCACCATCCTGAAGACAAGAGGCGAGAAATATTTTCACTAACTATAGCTTACCATTTATCTTAAGCCCTCAACCTCACAACAACCTGCCCCGAAGCTGCCGGACTGCCGCCTCTCCTTGTTCAGCAACGTCACTCTCAAAAAGAAACGTCTGCCATTGCCTGCTCGTAGCGGTTGTTAGGTTCTTCTGGTCATCATCGACCAGTAATAGTTCGCTTCCATTCTTTTTAGTTCCTACCTCAACAACTTCGTAGAATTCTGGGGCAGGCTTTTTGACCTTGTCGATTGAGGAATCAAAGATGTGTGTAAAATACTGCAACTCCTGCGGAAAGGCACTGCGTTTTTCGGGATGGGTAAGGCCGAGCCATGAGTTACTCATAATTGCTAGTTTGTAGCCAGCTCGGTGGAGATCACCAACCAATGCAAGTGAAGCAGGGAACCAATATTCTGTCGCAAACCACTGATTGAGAATATCAGAAGTACTGAACTGGGTTTTACCCAAACGCTTAAGTATTTCCGTCCATCCTTCTTCAGCGGATATCGCCCCGACAGTCATCTTAGCTCCAATGCTCATCTGCGCGGTTTGGTCATAGAGTACATCAAATAATTCACTATGAGTAACACCTAATTGTTTCGCGACCGCGTCGGAACTCGCGCGCCAATCGAGGAGCACGCCGCCAACATCAAAGATAATCCAGCTTGGTTTTTTCATATCCATCTATAGTATTTGTGCTTTCGCGTAAGCTGCCTCATCAGGAGTAATCTCACGTTTAGGGTTAGTTAGTGGCTCACCTGCTGTATCCATAAGTATACGGGTCGCGGTATTGATTATGGGTGATTCTATGAGCACTGTCGCCGCCCTCTTACCGAGTGGAATATCTGTTATATGGAATACGCCCACATCGATCGTGTGCATGTTCCCAGTAGTAACTCGTCTATTTTCCACTGCGGTAGCGCGGGCGCAAGTACCATCAGTACAAAGCGCGGCGGAGGTAACCGCAGCCGAAAGACGAGGGCTATATACACGAAGTAGATCGCGAGCATTCCTCTCTTCCTCAGAAGTCACTTTGCCAACTTCCTCAACATCATAAAGAACATCTGTGTATTCGCCATTCACCAGTGAAGCAAGATGCCAGGCATGATCATGAATCTTCGGCCCCCTAGGCGATTCGTGCCGTAATCCTTCCGGCCATATGTCTAACCTGAGTGCACCTACTCCAGCGATTGAACCCAATTTATACGCCATGAAGCCAAGCGGATGCCACTTGCCCTCATAACTCTCTAACTTCGGCACTACTTCCTCAAAAACTTGTGGTCCTGCTTCTTCAAGAAGAGCAGCAGCATGATCATAGAAGTCTCCGGGGCGTTCCAACGAAGTAGGAGCTATCCGATCGCCACTGCCAGTCTGGAATTCGTGTAGAGCATTCATAGAAAAAATCCTTTTATTCATCCTGCCAGAGTCCTTTCAACGATACAAGCATAGCGCGCTGAAATCAAGGACGAGGGTGTAAGATCGTACACACCGACGTCTGACGCACCACTAGCGATGCCATGCGTAAGGAACTTGAGAAGCAGCTAGAACAGCTGGAATCGCAAAAGGTACAGCTCGAAGACCGACTTGCTGCCATCCAGTCCATAGATGCTGGCGTGGACAAGTTTGCACGATTCGTGGCTGATTTTATGGGCAGCCTGCCAGCGAACTGGCTTGACTTAGACCCCGATACCAGAGAGACGTGTCAACAATTGATATTTCCAGGTGAGATTCTAATACACCAAAATGGAAAAGTTAACACGACCAAATTATCATCGATTTATAGATTACTAGACACGAAAAAAGGCACCGAAGTGCCTAGTATTTCTTATTTGGTGACCCCACGGAGAGTCGAACTCCGGTTGCCAGGATGAGAACCTGGTGTCCTAACCACTAGACGATGGGGCCGTCTGTGAACCCCGATATATTACCATAAAACCTCTGGAGAGTCTACGGAGGAGGTGTGGTATAGTGAGGCGTAATATCCTATAAATTAAGTGCAATGCCCCCTTTTGAAATGCAAGGTATAACCGAAGGCTCTGATAGGCATGGTGATTCAGGCGAAGCCGTATCTGGAGCTGATGATACGCATGAAACGCAGCCGTCCGCGGCTGATACGCAGGCGGAATTAAGGGCGGCTCATGCAAGGACCACGCTTCCGGTTGAATTTGTGCTGGAGGAAGATGCTCCAGTGACCAGTGATGTGGCAGTTGATCAAGGAGATGAAGCCCCTCCCCCAGTTGAAAGGCATGATGCGCTGGCCGAGTTAGAATCCAAACTTAGTGACACTCAAAACGAAACGCAAGAAGATCCAGCGCCTGAGGTCGTTGAAGACGTTCATGAGGTCGAGACTTTTGATGCTGTTCTATTACAACAGACAGTGAATGACGAAAGGATAGAGATTCTTCAGGAGAAAATCTATAAAGAGTTGGGGGATGCCTCAAATGCGTATGAAGAAGCAAGTGAGCAATTAGAAATTTCGCAGGTGAACGAGCCGCTAAGCGAAACGCGAATGAAGCTGTTAGACATTTTGCCGCAGGCAATTGGCCAAGAGCTTTTTGATAGAGTGGAAGCTGATGTGCGGGAAATAATTCCGCTCATGGGTGAAGGAGACAGGCTTGCCGAACGAGCTCAGGAGCTTGCGGGAAAAGAGCTAGTAGCTTTGCGAGAAGAACTTGCGCAGACGGTTGATTGGGATGCAGTCATCGCTACTTGCTTGGATCCTTCGCCATCGGCGCAGCCTCCTTATCATGAGAGTTCCTACTCGCTTTGGAGTATTATGGCTGGTAATACACCACCTAATCTTGATATCGGTGCGCTCAGCAGCGCTCGTAAATGGAAGGAAGGTTTTCAGGAAAGAGGCCAACTTCTTGCTAAAGGAGAGGACTTATCGGAACGAAAAATTCCAAAATCTCAAGAGCAGTGGCTACCCGACAACAACTTGCTTGGTGCTACAAAAAAATGGGATAATCTCACTTCGAAAACGGTGTTTAACTTCTTGAGCAAAGGTCGAAGAGATGCCCTCAATAGTAGTGTTATCGGCGCAGTTGTACAATTTCCAAAGTTAGCAATTCCTTTCCGTCAACTTGGCCTCGATGGTTCAGAAGGCAAAGACACTCCGCAGCAGATAGCAGATGCCTTTAAGCGACATGTTGCAACGATTTTTGAAGAAGTGGATCAAAAAGATGAAGAAGCTATGGAAGCCCTGATCGCGCAAGGTCCACTGCATGTTGAAGGCAGCGAGTTTGCAACTAGGGATCTTGGCATTGCCGATCCACACGAATGGATAAAACAAAGGCTACATACCTATCCTGACGGCTTCCCTCCCGAGCTAGTGCGCGGAATGACTAAAGTACGTTTTACCGAACCCATAGGTGACTTTGCCGAGAAAGGTCCGCTCGGTTCAAGGACGAAAACCGCAGGCAAGTATAGCACAAAGGAAGAGGGCATTATAATCAGCACAGATCCGTTGCTCGCAGAGGAGCGGGAAGAATATGAGCGCGGCGGGTATCATGAACTTGCGAAGATACTGATGGTACTGGAAAGCACTAAGGAGGCAGCCCAAGTTCTTGACCATGAGGTGACTCATTATGCGCATCGGAATACCCTCCCATTACGGTGGTTACGTGAATGGCGTGATATCGCTATGCAAGAGGAAGTGCACGTGACCGATTACGTTAGCTTGAAGCACAAAGAAGAGCCTCTCGCGGCTGCAGCAGAAGACCTGGCTGATTCCGTGGCACTCTACAAAAAGAGTCCCGAAACGCTTCTTGCTGCAGGTGCGTTTAGACGTCTCGACAAGATTAATGATATATTCTATTTTTACCACCCAGATCGAATGAGGCAGCTTGTAGAGTATGCGCAAGCTCACCAACCAAAAAATAATGAAGAAAAAGCGCAGCTTGAAAGAGATTTGAGAGGTGCGCTGAAGGTGCGTGGTACATAGGAGCTGCTCGATGCTGCTCATAGCTCTTGATAAACTTTCGACACTCCCCTACAATGCAAAGCAATGCACGAGTCCAAAGAACGATTCATTATATCTGTCGGCGGCTCATTAATTGTTCCTCCGGGCGGTATTGATACCGCCTTTTTAAGTAGTTTTGGTGAGCTGATTCGCGAGCAGCTTGCTGCGCATCCTCAGCGCCAGTTTTTTCTGGTGACTGGCGGCGGCTATACCGCGCGGGAGTATCAACAAGCTGGCCAAGAAGTCGTTGGGCATGAGCTGCCCGCCGATGATTTGGATTGGTTGGGAATCCATAGTACTCGCTTGAATGCACATTTGGTACGAACGATTTTTCGTGATATCGCCTACCCGCGCATCATCAAGGACTTTAATGTGATACAAAAAATTAGTGAGCCAGTGGTGGTTGCTGCTGGCTGGAAACCTGGCTGGTCAACAGATTACATTGCGGTGCTCTTGGCTGAAGATTATAAAGTGGCTACGGTGATTAACCTCAGTAACATTACGCAGGTGTATGACAAAGATCCCAAGCTTGCCAAAGACGCCAAACCCCTCGACCATTTGGACTGGGAGACCTATCGCGGTATGGTTGGCGAGGTGTGGACGCCTGGGCTGAGTACGCCATTTGACCCAATCGCCGCCAAAAAAGCTGCAGAACTGCACACCAAAGTGGTTGTGATGAATGGCTCGATCGAAAACCTCCAAAACTACCTGGAAGGTGCGAAGTTTACTGGGACGGTGCTGGCGTCGGCGCAGCAGGTGGCGCGGTAAAAAGCGAATTAATGATGTCCACCAATTTGCGTGGAGTAATGTCGGCCTTAATTAAATAGCCATCGGCTTGGCTTTGCATGAGCGAACGCGACAGTTCATCTTGGTCGAAGTTGGTCATGATGATAATGCGCGTGTCGGTCAAAGTGGGCGCGTTGTAGCTCTTTAACTCTTGCAATACTTCCTTGCCTTGCTTCTCGGGTAGCATAATATCGAGCAAAATAACGTCGTAGCGCTTTTGCAACGCGGCATTAATACCGTCCTGACCGGTAACCGCCACATCTACCGCGTAGCCAGCGTGGCGGAGACTTCGCGCGTACATTTCGCTGATAAAGCGATCATCTTCGATAATAAGAATGGTTTTTGATCCAGCCATGTGACCCCTTAATTATCATTGCTTCGTTACTATTATCGTCTTTTTGCATCGTGGTCGCAACCGAGGCGTAGGTGGGCAAGCGGAAGCCAAAGACACTGCCCTCCCCTTCCGCTGACCTAACCCAGATGCTTCCACCATGCGATTCCATAATGGCCTTGCATAGGTATAACCCGAGTCCGGTACCCGTCACCTGTTGGCGGCTCCGATGCGAACGATAAAACTTGGTAAAGAGGCGTGGCACCACTGATTCTGGAATGCCGATGCCAAAGTCTTGCACGGTGGTTTCTACAAAATCGCCGTCAAGGTATGCGGTGATAATGATCTCCCCGCCGTCCTTGCTGTATTTGATCGCATTGTCTACCAGGTTGGTGACCACTTCTTGCAGACTAATGCCATCGGCAGCAACGGTCGGCAAATTGTCTGGAATCTTGACCGTAAGGTGGCGATTATGAGCGCGAGCACGCATTTCCAGATCTGGTAGATAGCTGGCCAACATCAGCTGCGCCCAGTTTTCTTCGCGCAAGTGGAGCTGCAAGTGGTTGCGGTCAAAGCGAGCGACATTCAGAATATTATTGATATAGCCAGACAGTTGGGCAGCCGAAACGAGCAGGCGTTCCATCATCATGCGTTCGTCTGCGCTAATTTTTTGATCCAATTCTTGCTCGAGCACATCCAGGTAGCCGCGGATAATGGTGATTGGCCCGCGAAGTTCGTGCGCCGCCAAGGCGATAAAGTCCATGGCTTCTTCGTCGCCGACATATTCTTGGGTGCGGTCAATAACGATCAGGATGGTTTCGATCTGGTGCGATTCGTGTTTGTTGTAATGGGCGATGACGTCGAACAGCTTTCGATCCTCTTCGCCTTCGCTGAGCGGTTTGCTTCCCACCCGCTGCCATAGGCGCATGTCCTGGATTTTATCTTGGCGGCATTTGGTGAGCCATGTTGCGAGGCTGTCGTACTCTGGGAAAAAGAGGTGCACATCTTGCAAATTGTGCACCGCATTGGCTTCGGAGAAGGCAGAAAAAAGCTCAGTGCTCAGCTGGTTGGCGTAAACCAGTTGCTCTTGGCGGTTAAACACCAAAATACCCACGGGCAATTTTTCGAGCAGCGGCAATGCAAAAGTGCTGGCATCGGCAAAGTTGACATCGCCTTGAGGGGTGGTGGGAATGGTGGCCACCAATTCGTAAATGGTTTGAACGATCGATTTAAGTCCACTGCGTTCGTCGTTGGGATTGTTGACATTGGGCGGCGGCGTGTCTGATGATTCTTTGGCCACGTGCATAATGGCCTGCGCCAGAATCCGGAATGGGCGTCCGAGCACGCGGACAAAAATGGGTGCCATGACAATTTCGATCGCTAACCCCAGACCAAGAGCGGTAAGAATAATGGTAACTGGATCGTCTTCGTCGCGCAAAAATGTCAGCAGAATGAGCGCCGTCAGGCCAGCCAGCACGGTCTGAAAGATAATGATGCTGGCGGTAGCATTGATCTCGAAGCGACGAAGGAATTCCCTAATCATGGCTGCCACGTTACCGATTGCGCATTGGGTACTGCCGCAATCCAGGTTTGTCCTGGGTTGAGTTTGAGAGAGCTGTTGTTATCATCTTTAAAGATGATCTGGTCATGTATTCCGGCTTTCTGCCAGGTGCCATGTTGGACGTTGCCGTCTTGAAAAACCCAACAGTCGCCATTGCCGATAGCATTGATGTTTTCGCGGTAGCCGTCTTCGAGCACCGTCGATTCTTGGACCTTCATGGCGATCACCACTTTGGGGTGAAGCTGCTGCTTGCTCTCGCGGTCAATGTGCGGCGCGCCACCTTCGCTGCGGAGGTACGTGTTGGATGATTTGTCGTACGCATAGGTGGAATCGTACAGCCCACTGGAGATATTAATCTGGATTTTAGTCGCGTTTGGCGTGGCAGAGGCCGCTTCGGCTTTGCGCGGAAAACCGGTAAAGTTGCTATGCGTGTAGCCTTTGGCTTGGTTGAGCGCATTCAGTTTTTCAAAGCTGGTGTAGACATTGTGCGGCGCGTAACGGTCAGTAGCTCGCCAGTAGTACCCGCCATTAAAGAATTGGTCCAGATCTTTAAATCCCCCACCGCGTACGGTTTGCAGAGCCGCGGCACTGCCGCCAACATGAGCAATACCGGCATCGAATGCGCCGAGCCAGTCAACGTAATATGAGCGTACGCTGCGAACTGGGCCAACCAGCGTCGGGCCTTTTTCTTGGAATAAAGTTAAGAACCTGGTGATACCGCCTTCGGCAATGGCTTCAAACACCACGCCAGCGTCGATCATGCCAGATTGTGGCCTGGCGTCTGGGCTGTTTTCGATCATAATGCCGGTGACTGGGCGTTCACTTTGATCTTTGGTAACTTCCAAACCAGTCAGCGGTGAATGGTAGACCAGTGGTGCCGGAGCTGCTGCGGGTTTCGGTGTTTCTTTCTTAGCAACCGGCGCCGCGGGTGGGGCTTTTTTGTGCGTCAGTTTAAAAACCGCAAAGCCGCCCACACCGAGCAGCAGCACGAAAATGACTGCGCCAGGGATGGCAATTTTTTTGTGGTGCCGGATCCAGCTTCGGACTCGATGGGAATGTCCAAAGGATTGGCCAGCGTAGAGGCGGCGTCGAAACATATACATAAGCAGTATAACATCTTTGACTGGGAATATGAGCTAGACTATGTCCAGCCTAGAGCCAAGATTGCATGCGTTGCAGCACGCGGTCACGGCCGAGCACGCGCATGGTTTCAAACAGTCCCGGTGCGATGGTCGAGCCGGTGATGGCAATGCGGATCAGGCCAAAGACAATGCCTGGTTTGGATTCGAGTTTTTCCACCAGCTCGCGCAGCCGATTCTCGAGGTCTGCCTCGCTGAAGTCGCTTTGCTGCAGCGCTTCGAGGGCGGCCTGTAAGATACGTCGGCGGTCTTTCTCGTTCACCTTTTTGGTTTGTTTGGACTGCAAAAAAACTGCTTCGTTGGGTGTGGGCTCGCTAAAGAAAAACTCGGTCAACTCTGGCAATTCGGCAAAGAATTTAAGCCGTTCCTGAACCAGGGCCAGGACTGACTTTTTGTAGGCATCGTCGTAGTTTGCGGCGCTTGCTGGCCAAAAGGAGGCCACTTTAGTAAAGAGTTCGTCCAGGCTCAGGCGGCGGATGTGATGACCATTCAGCCACAGCAGTTGCTGCTCGTCAAAAATGCCTCCGCTCTTTTGCACGCGGTGCAAATCGAATTTGGCAATCAGTTCGTCAACGGTGTAAATCTCTTGTTCAGTTCCGTCATTCCAGCCAATGCGGGCAAGAAAGTTCAGCATCGCGCTGGGCAAAATACCCATGTCGCGATATTCCAAGACCGCTTTGGCGCCACTTCGTTTGCTGAGTTTGCGCTTGCCGGTTTCGTCCATCACTTGCGGTAGAATCGCGTTGATGGGTGATTCCCAACCGAGCAGCTCGTGAGTGGCCAAGAATTTTGGCACGCTGCTGATAAATTCTTGACTGCGCATGACGTGCGAAATCTGCATAATATGGTCGTCGATGATGTGACAAAAGTTGTAGGTGGGAAAGCCGTCGGCTTTGATGATGATATAATCATCGATCATTTCTGGACCTAGCTTCACCTCCCCCATCACAGCATCTTGCCAGCTCCAAGCTTTGGGCTCAAGTTTGATTCGTAAGGCTTGGCTGCCGTCCCAGGCCGGTGGGTTTTCGGGACGATGGTCGCGGTACAGAAACGGACGCTTCTCGGCTTGGGCTTTTTCACGCAAGGCCTGTAACTCTTCTGTCGAGTATGGGTCGGCGTAGGCCAAGCCTTTGTCCACTAATTCCTGCGCATATTTTTTGTAAATATCGAGGCGTTGAGATTGAATGTAGGGCGCGTAAGGGCCGCCAATGTCGGGGCCTTCATCCCAATCAAGCCCAAGCCAGCGCAAGCTTTCTTTGATGTTTTCGGTGCCGCCAGCGACTTCGCGCTTTTGGTCAGTGTCTTCAATGCGCAGCAAAAACTGCCCGCCGTTTTGCTTGGCGAGCAGCCAAGAAAATAAAGCGGTACGGACAACTCCGCTGTGGAGCGCGCCGGTTGGACTAGGAGCAAAGCGAGTACGGACGGTCATAATTCTTTAAAGTGTAGAGTTTTACAGGGGAAATGGCAAGTAGTCGGTCGTGCGTCGCTACATGCTTGTCGCGATGTTCAGGATCTGGTCGCTGGATAAATTAGCGTTGCCGTCAATGCTGTACCACACGCCGCCGTTTACCCAAGCAGCCTTGCCGTCGTACATGTAAATGGTCAGGCCTTTTTCTTGGTAGGTCAAATAATTATCGGTTTGCTTGGAGACGTAGTTGTCGAGAAGCGCCTGACTGTCCCATCCGGATTGCTTTTGGGTGAGGTTGTATTTGTTTGCGCTAGTATTGCTCGCAAATTTGAGGCTAATCTGCCCAGGCGAATACGCCACAGGACCACTCAAGCTGTAGCCAGAAGGTTTGTAGCCTGGCATGGTGGCTGCAAAGCCGGCTCGATTTGCGGCTACTCGCATGGAAATACCTGGCAAGTTAAGGTAGGTCACATAGCCGATCAGCAACAATACACCGACTGCGCCCGCAACTGCGGTTAGTAAACGCGGCTGCTTAGCAAAAAAAGAGTTAAGTCGGCTTTGGTGCGCTTGGAATTTATCTTCTCGAGTGGCGGGTGCCTCGGCAATGCGTTCTTGAATGAGGTGCTCTTTGAGTTCTGTGCCGGTGAGCGCTGACTGATGTTGCTCGGCTTGACGAGCTTGAGTGGCTTGAAGTCGCTGATGCTGCAGCTGTGCTAAGGCAATCGATGGCTTGGCAGCAGGCTCTTTGGGCGCCGCTGGCGGCTGCACCGGAGCAGGTGTGGCAGAAAAACGACTGACGCTCTGCGGTTTTGCGATCGATTGGGAGCGAACTTCACGAGCAATTTGCGCAGCATTCCGCTCGCCGACTCGAGGATGTGCCGCTGCTTTGTGCGGAGTAATATCTACTTGCGGGCGGCGCAAGCCACTGCGAAGGAGGGTGTGGGTTTTTTGCGGCGCACGGTGCACCGCTTTGGCAGCAACATGCTGGCGAGTGGCCAGGTGCGAGGTACTTACTGGCGCGCCAGTGACAACTTTGCCGTCACTGCGGCGTTGGATTAAAGATGCAGTGGGCAACTTCTGCTGCGTTGCAACTCGTGCGACATCGCTAAAAACTTTTTGCGTCGTAGGAGCGGCGTTTTTTACAATCAATCCAGAACGTGCGTCGTAGGTGCGACCATTGATGACAATAAGGTTCTGGTGTGATTGTTTCATTCGCTTTTTTACCCTGCCTACTGTTTGTGCTTATGCTATGCCCTATGGTAGAAGGATTTACTCTCCCTTGCAAGAGCGAAGTGCGTTATAATTTGAAGTACTTTCATTATGTTGCAAATTGACTTTCAATCCAAGCGTTTTAAAAGAGCAATCCGTTTTTTCACCTACGGCATTATGACCATGGCGACTCTCGGGCTTACTACCCTTGTCATTATGCTTGCCATGGGCTATCGTTTTGACCGGACGCAGCATGGTGTTATTCGCGAAGGGCTACTGCAGCTGGCGGCTCATCCAGTGGACGCGCACTATAAAATAAATGGCAAAACGTATAAAAGCCTAACTCCAGACAAACAAACGCTTCCAGCCGGCAGCTATAGCATTGAGATGGATCAAGATGGCTATCGTTCATGGCAAAAGCAGATCGATATTGTGGCCGGTCATGTCCATTGGATTAATTATCCACGTTTGATTCCTACCAACCTCGAGACCAAAGTGGTCAAAGATTACGAGGCAGTCAGCTTTGCCCGTATCTCGCCTGATAAACGTTGGCTGCTGGTTAATCCTGGTGGTCAGGACAAAGACAAGCTGGAGCTGGTGGATGTCAAAGATCCTGCCAAAACCCAAAGCACCACGCTTACCATTCCAGATACTGAATTGACGCAGGTTAATGGGCAACTTGGCCAGCTCCAATTCGTGGAATGGTCACTCGATTCCAAACAGTTTTTGATCAAGCATGTGAATGGCAACGTTACCGAATACTTGCACGTCGACCGCAGCAAGCCGAGTGAAGCGATAAACCTGAGCAAAAAATTCGACCTAACCATTGATGATGCGCATTTTAGCGGTGGCAATACCAACATTATTTATGCCAGGACCAAAGATGTGTTGCGTCGCTTTGATATAGGCGCCAATACGGTCTCTGGCGCGCTAATGACAGGTGTGGAGCAGTTTGAGCTATTTGGTGATAGCACTATCATTTTTCATCGCCTGAAGGCTACAACTGATAGTAGCGCAGCGCAGCAACAAGAAGTGGGCATGCGCATCAAAGACAAAGATACTATCTTGCAGCTGGTTCCAGCGGCCGAGGATATCACGGTCAATTACAGCGAATTTGATGGCCATAATTACTACGTTATTGCGGATCGTACCAAGCAAACGACCACTATTTATCAGGATATCGACAATGCCGCCAATCGCCAGCATCCTTTCGCCCAGTTTTCGGGGATCGCTCCAAATGTGGTGAAGTTTAATGGTGATAGTCGCTTCTTGCTCCTGCAGCAAGGCACGCAGCTGGGGATATACGATTTTTATGAGCAACAAAAGTTTGGTTACACAGTCAATTCGCTCAATGATAAATTCCCTGTGACCTGGCTGGACGCATTCCATATTGCGGGCGTTATTGGCGATCAGCTACAGGTGTGGGATTTTGATGGCACCAATCAGCAGGCACTGGTGCGTGCCGATCCGAGCCTTGATCCCCTTCTTAGCGAAGACAGCGATACATTGTACACGATCTTTAAAGCGCCGGCTGGCAGCAGCACCACGCGGCCGTATAGCCTTACTTCAACGAGTTTGAAGGTCGTAAAGAAGTAGCTCCCGTTTACCTTATTCCTCCACGCTCCTCACCATCCCTCCATCTCCACGGGTTCCTCCCCCTGATTCGCCTATCTTCCCAGGTCGCTCCTCACCACCATCCCATTCCTGAGACAGAGATCCACTCCCTTTGGGAGTGTTCACACAGTCTCTTGGAATGGGAGGTGGTTGCGGACTGTCCTCCGCTCGGTAGAGCGATAAGATTATTAAGGATCCATTTCCAAACAACAGACATATCGCTATTACCAACAACGAGGACAGCCATCACTCTTCCGAGGGCTCCCAAAAGCAATGTCGGCTTACGAAGTAAACGGTTACGTTGCTTTTGGGAAACGGAAGGGTGAGGAGTGTGTGGGAGGATGGGGACAGGACCCGTGGAGATGGAGGAAGGGAGGATCGTAACCACTCAATAAGTTAACGATGTAAGGTTAAAACAACTTCTTAAATCGCTCTAAAAGTGTTGGTGAGTTGCCCGGAATAGTGGACGGCAGCGAAGCAGCCTGTGGCGGCGTAGAGCTGGCGACTTGGCTCTGATCGGGATCAGGGCTAATCTGCTCCGCCTGGACGACGAGACGCTTCAGCGCAGTGCCAGGAGGCGTGCAGGTGATCAACGTGACGACCGGTTTATCGGGATTGATATTAATTAACGAGAAATCGGTCGGCGAGATAACCGCTTTGTTGTACACCTTGTACACGTACCGCTTCCCCTGGTAGTTGAGCATAAAGATATCGCCATTGTTGAGGTGATCAATCAGTACAAACGCAAATTTATAGCCGCCTGGGTCGAACAAGTCATTGCTGGAGTGGCCCACAATCACGTCATTGCCCGACTGCCCAGGTACGGCAGAGGTGCCATAATGGACAACGCCGCGTTGCAAGGCTTTCTGGATTTTTTTATCGTCGTACGAAGGCTCGTCGTAAACTACCGGCACATCCACATTGATTTTGGGAATGATGATCCGCGGGTCTTGGCCTACGCTCGCCACGGTGCTCGGGTTGATAATAATCGAGCTACTGTCGTTGGTGAGCGTGCCTGGGCTGATGAAATATTTGGCTTGAGCCACCAAGGTTCGGTTGAACTGCAGAAACAAAAAGAGCAAGCCCACCACGATGGCGGTAATGAGTGGCATAAAATGCGGGCTGGCTTTGGCTTTTTTGGCTCGCTCCCCTACTGTGCCGAGCAATTTTGTTTTGAGCGCTTGGACCGCCTTTTGATTGCCCGTAGTTGCTTCTGGGGTAACGCTGCCACCGAGGGTTTGGGAGATCGTTTCGTAAGGATTGGATTGGATGGGTTGAGGTTTGGCCTCGGCAGTTTGAGCTGGCTGTGGCGCAGCAGATTCAGCAGGAGCAGCGATTTGACGCTGTTGACTGGCTTGCTGCAGATAATAACGTTCGTAATACTGTCGGTAATAATTTTGCCAGGCAGTGTGGTAGGTTTGCCAATCGTAGGGCTTGCTTTCGGCCTGATACGTGTGAGCATAGGTTTGCGGCGCTGCGGTCGAGGCATGTTGCGCCGGTTGCTCGAGCGTTGTCTTTACCTCAGGCGTCTGAGTGTCGTCGTCGCCATAAATTTGGGCTACTTGTTGGCGCAGATAATCAGCCGCGGCTTGTTGATGCGTCGCTGGCTGATGATGCCGTTTGGGGGTTGGCCGAGAGGGAAGAAAGTAATCTCGCTTGTTCATGGTGGTAGTATCGTCTCTTATAGTGTACAATACGGGTCATAAAACGCCATGCCGGAGTGGTGGAATTGGCAGACACGCGGGACTCAAAATCCCGTGAGCATTAGCTCGTGAGGGTTCAAGTCCCTCCTCCGGCACCAATCTAAAACCAGGTCTTCATGGCCTGGTTTTAGATTGGTGATTTGTGTAGCGCTTAATCCGTCGGCTCAATGGCAAATAGTACCCGTAGTGACCCTTCGTAGCTATTTGGGAAGCATCGCTGCGCTGAGCGCCTCGAATGGTTGGTGCGGGTGCTGCACCAGGTAGACTGCGGCGCGCGAGGCGATCAGCCCGCGCCAGATAACCAGATTGTCTTCGCACGGCGTGGTGCTCACCTCGCCATTATGCGCAACCAGTAAGTGGCCTTGATGGAGCGTGACAATTTTGGCCGGATAAGTAATCGTAAATTTGTGGAGCGCTTCCACCAGTTGGGCAAGCTGCATCCGGAACAGCAGCATTTTGGGATAGTGCACTTCTTGGAACAGCTTTTGCAGCTGCGCAAAGGTGGCGATGGCGCATAATTGAGGATTTTCGAGCCAGCTGCTGGCTTGGTGCCGCACCAAGTCAAGCGCATCGCGGGTAAGCACGATATGCCGGTCGATAGTCATGAGCTGTTCGTAGGCAATCGCTGTTTCGGCATTGCGTCCGCTTTCGCCAATGAATAACACACCGTCGGCCCACGCCATGTAGGCTTTGAGCTCATTGATCGCTTCTTTGCTGAAACCTCCCGAAGGATTGCTGGCGGCAAACACGCAGTCGAATGTGCTAGAGACAAGAGCTTTCTTTAACACATCTGGTAGCACCACACGGCACTGCCCTATTCCGGCGGCCTGTACCGCTTCGTACGCCGCGGCGACTGCCGCAAAGCCGAGTTTGTTGCCACCAACAATCAGCAGCTTGCCGGCCAAGCTTTTTTGCTCAGGCTTGCTCCATTCGATGTTTGGAAAGAGCGGCATTGCCGCATCCTGAGTATGCCAATAGGTCGGCTTCATTCTATGCGCTCGACATCAACTACCGAAAGGTCGTGCTGCAGAATCTCGTCATCTTTATCAAAAGTGAAACTGGCAATGACGCCATTGCCTTCCAAAACATGCGGCAGCCAGTGCGCGTCGTCGGTCCACATTTTGTCATATGGAATCATGTCCATGTAAAACCATTCCGGCGCCATCTCTTCGCTTTCTTCGGGCTGCCCTTCCCACTCATGCGCCACAAAAACATGCACCAGCATGCCTTTCTCTTCTTCCTCCTGGTTTTTAAAGGTTAGTCGGGCTACCTTTATTGGGGCGATCGGGGTGACGCCAATTTCTTCCTGGCATTCGCGAATAGCAGCCTCCATGATCGACTCACCTGGTTCAATCTTGCCGCCCACGCCATTATAGCGATTAACGCCAAAGCCACGCTTTTTCATCGCGAGCAAAATTTGGTCATCTTGGACAAGGAAAAGTAAGGTTGCTTGTTTCATGATTCTATTGTACCCGAAAACTGTCTTCGGTGGACCTAGCTCGCGATCTTCTTCAACCGATCAAGGTTTGGCTTGTCCGGTCCCTTGTTGTCCAGGCCAGGCACTTCGGCGATACCAGCGATGTCTTTGAGCTTGGGGTGTGTCAGGAGCGGTTTGAAGCCGGCGTCGCCGACAAAGCCCAAACCGATGTTTTCGTGGCGATCTTTGCGGCTGCCAAGATCGGCTTTGGAATCATTCAGGTGAAACGCCACAAGATTTTGTAACCCAATTAAGGTATCGAACTTGGTAAGCAAAGCCTCGAGTGCCTCAGGCGTGCGGAACTCAATCCCTGAGCCAATTAAATGCGCGGTGTCCAAACAGAATTTAATGCGTGGATGGCGGCCGGTGCGTTCATAAATATCAGCCAGCTCTTCCAGACTGTTGCCCATATTGCCGCCGGCGCCAGCGGAATTTTCCAAAATGGCAAAGCTCTTGCCTTCGCCGCTTTGGGTGATTGCCTCGACCAACCCGTCGGCCATGGCCTGGACGCGGCTCTCAGCGCCGTCGCCGTTGTGTGAACCAAGATGGGTAATGACACCTACGCAACCGAGGGTATCGGCGGTGATGAGCATTTTGCCCAGGCCATCGATCGACTTTTGGCGCAGCTCTTTATTGGTGGTGCCGTAACTGGTCAGATACAGCATGTGAATAAACGGCGTAATATTATTTGCCGTGCAGGCTGCAAAAAACTGTTCGCCTTCTTCAACGGTGTAAACCTTTTGCTTCCAAGTTCGGGGGCTGCCGGCAAAAAACTGCACCACTTCACAACCCATCTCGTGGGCGCGTTCGGGCAGCTTGAGCAAATTACCAGCAGTGGAAAGGTGGGCGCCTAATCGCATAGAGGATATTATATAGTAAAATCTTCTTAGCGGCTTCCCTTTTGCTGCTCAGCAGTCACCTGCTTCACCGTATCCCACAGCGATGGATCATTAAACTGCGTCTTGCGCCAGTACCACCACTCGCCTCCCCAGAGGTACATGCGTTCCATGCCGATTTTTTTGCCATAGGCCACTTGCTGACGAATACGGTCCGGGCTCATGCTGCGATTTTGCTCTTCCAGCGACAAATCTTTGGTTGCCGCTGGGCCCCATGGTTCAGCTTGGAGCTCGTGAATAAAGGTTGATTTATGTTCAAATAGCTCAATTAAACCTGCGCGGTAGGAATGCCACCAAGCGGGTACCCACCCGAACGACCAATAGTAACCGAATGGACCGAACCGGGCAAAAGCGATGTTGTAGATCGAAAAGCCGACCTTGTCACCAATCGGTCCGCGGACCGGAATGCCAGATTGGTTGCTGACGTTGATAACAAGAGGATGCTTGGAATCGAGTTGCTTGACTGTGTTGTACTCTTGCCACAGGACTGCTCGTTCAAAAGTATGGCATTGCGGAGCAAATAGCCGGTTAGCGATTTCGTTTTCCAGCTGGTAGCTTTCCAAGGCTGGATTGTTTTTGTAGCGATCGACAACTGCGTGAAGAAACTTCATTAGCTCAATATCTTGATTCGCTTGGCTCAGTTGGTCAACCCATTGTGGCTGGTGGCATTCTGGCCAACGCGGTTGGCGACGACCCAGGGTCAGCGTAACTTTTACCCCGCGCTTCGCAGCTTGATCCATTTGCCAATCCAAATCGCCAAAGGAGTATTGACCCGGCTGCGGTTCGGTATCGTCCCAGTAGCTCATCAGGCGGACATATTTAAAGCCCGCATCATCCAGCAGCGCAGTGTAATTGGCTTGCCAATCCACGCCGAGCTCTTTGGCATACTTTTCCGAAAAACTGACGCCAGGTTCAAAGCGGTCATGACGGTGTTTGTGTTGATACCACATGGCCACGCTCACGGCAAAGATAAACCAGGCGGCGATAAGGGCCAGAATAATAAGCAAGATCCGCTTTTTGTGGTGCATTGTCCACCGCCAGATGCGACGGAGCTTCAACATAAAACGATGGAGTTTGGGGTGTAATTGGTGCTTCATACTGCTAAACCTTGCCCTTAGTATATACTTACTTTAGGTATGCCCAAACTGAAAGTTTCTGTCGTTATTCCTGTGTACAATGAAGCGGACGCAATTATTCCTTGTTTGGACGCGCTCGCAGCGCAGACCGTGCCTGCTGATGAGATTATTGTTGTAGATAATGCTTCAACCGATGGCACAGGTAATATTTTGGCCGACTATGCCAAGACGCATGCAATTACCATTTTAAACGAACCCAAATCTGGCGTTGTTTTTGCACGCACCACTGGTTTTGATGCGGCAACGGGCGACGTGATTGGGCGGATTGATGCTGATACCCACGTCTCGCCCAGCTGGGTCGCTGAGCTTCACCGCATTTTCGCACATGAGCCAATTGTGGCCACCACTGGCGCTGTCCGATATTATGATCTGCCGGCATTTTTTAACAGAGTGGATCGCGTGCTTCGGGCTTTGACCGTGGTTAAAAAAGAGGATGCCACTTTTTTGAACGGCTCCAATATGGCCATTCGAGCGACCGCCTGGCGGCAGATACGCGACACGCTATGTTTGCGAAATGGCGTGCACGAAGATTTGGATATTGCGGTCCATTTGCGTCGTGCTGGGCAAAAGGTTTTTTATGCTCCCCGATTGGTGGTTGCTGTGTCGGCGCGCCGGTTGGATGATTCTTTCAAAGATATTTACACCTATGCCATGGGCAACATTCGCACGTATAAGGTGCACCATATTAAACGGCTGCACAGTTCGGTGTTTATTGCGAGCCTTCTGATCCTCACCCATCTACCCTTGCGAGCCATTCACCGAGGGTATAACCCCCGCACCAAGCAGCTTTCGCTTACCAAAATGCTTTTTGCCAGACCCGCGCCGCGCAAAAGTCCGCTCAGTTAGAGCGGGTTGGTTTGCGGATAGCCGGTGGCCATGCTGATGGTGCAACTGCCCCACGCGCCTTTGCGCTGGGCCTGGGCTTGCTGGCCAGCGGCCTGGAACTCGCTCATTTTGCTAAAAGGAAAGCCGGTCATGGCGAAGCCGTAGCCGTCTTCCACTAGCTTTTTATTGAGCAAGGTACCATCACTCAGGTAGACATATCGAAGCATTCGGCCGTAGCGGTCGCGATTGTCGCCTTGCGAGTCGGCCTCGAGCCGGACTTGGTGATTTTCAACCTGTTGCTTGGTAAAATCAGCAGCTTGCTGCGCATAACATTGAACAGGTTTGCGGCGGTCTTTTTCTTCTGGTGTGTCCACGCCGATAAAGCGGACGGTCTCGGTCTTGTCGCCACTTTTAACCACAATGGTATCACCATCCACCGCGTGATCCACTTGGTATAATCCGGGGTTTTGGGTTTGAACAGCCTGGGTAATTTGTTGCTTGGCAGGCGTGGTGAGCACACTCAGTGCACCCAAGGCCGCAATCAGCAGCGTTACCAGCAATCGAATCTGACGTTTCTTCAGTTTCACGCTGGCTATTATACACAATGGTTATGCTTGGTCGAGGCTATTTTTTGGCAAACTCGATCATCTCGCTCGACCCAATTTCTACCCGGATGTGATCACCATCGGTAACTTTGCCGTCTACGATCTCCATGGCTAGTGGGTCAAGGATTTTCTGCTGAATGAGTCGTCCAAGCGGCCGAGCACCAAACGCCGGGTCATAGCCCTCTTCGGCCAGTAGGTGCTCGACGTTTTCGTCGACCTCCAAAGTGATATTTTTGTTCTCCTTTAGTCGCTCAGCGGTGGTGCGCAGTTGAATGTCCACAATCTTGGCCATCAACTCTTTGCTGATGCGGTGAAACAACACAATATCGTCGATGCGGTTGATAAATTCAGGGCGAAGTTCGCTGCGCACCGCTTCCATAACCTGGCTATACAGTGCATTCTCGTCCTTGCCGTCCCATTGCTGAATCAGTTCGCTGCCCATATTGCTGGTCATGATGATAATCGTGTTGGTGAAGTTAACCGTCCGGCCTTGGCCATCGGTTAAGCGGCCGTCATCCAGGACTTGCAGCAGAATATTAAAGACCTCGGGGTGCGCTTTTTCGATTTCATCAAACAGAATAACCGCATAGGGCCGGCGGCGAACGGCTTCGGTGAGCTGCCCACCTTGTTCGTAACCCACATAACCTGGTGGCGACCCAATCAACCGTGCGACAGCGTGTTGTTCCATGTATTCGCTCATGTCGATGCGGACCATGGCGCGTTCGTCATTAAAGAGTTGTTCGGCCAGGGCTTTAGACAGTTCGGTCTTCCCAACGCCAGTTGGTCCAAGAAACAGGAACGAGCCAATCGGCCGATTACGATCAGCAATGCCAGCCCGCGACCGGCGAATGGCGTTGGCCACCGCAGTGATTGCTTCTTGCTGGCCAATCACCCGTTTGCCAAGTTCTTCTTCAAGATGGCTGAGCTTGTGCGATTCGCTTTCCATCAGCCGAGTGGTTGGAATGCCGGTCCACCGACTGACCACTGCCGCGATATCCTCAGCCGTGACCTCTTCGCGGAGCAAACGCTGGTCGGCCGGTATGGCATTGATCTTTTGGCGCACGTCGGCAGCCTTCTTTTCGAGCTCAGGGATCGCGCCATATTGAATCTCGGCTACTCGGCCCAGGTCACCAGCACGTTCGGCACTGTCGCTCTCGGTGCGAAGCTGCTCGATTTTTTCAGAAGTTTCGTTCAGTTGATCAATCAATTCTTTCTCGCGCTGCCACTGTTGTTCCATACCGCTGGAGGTTTCTTTAAGATTGGCGATCTCGCTGTCGATCTCTTTTTTGCGCGCTTTGGCTGAATCGGACTTATCTTTGGCGAGGCTGGCTTTTTCGATCTCTAGTTGCGTGATGCGGCGCTTGAGTCGATCCAACTCGGTTGGCATGCTATCGATTTCAATCTTGAGGCTAGAGGTGGCTTCATCGATCAGGTCCACCGCTTTGTCTGGTAAAAAGCGCTCGGTAATGTAGCGATCACTCAGCCGTGCTGCCGCAACCAGGGCGTCGTCGGTAATCTTTACGCCGTGATGCACCTCGTACTTTTCCTGCAGCCCGCGAAGGATAGTCAGCGTATCCTCAACGCTTGGCTGCTCGACATACACGGGTTGAAAACGACGTTCAAGCGCTGCGTCTTTTTCAATCTGCTGGCGGTATTCATTGAGGGTGGTGGCGCCGATAAGGTGAAGCTTGCCGCGTGCCAGAAGTGGCTTGAGCATATTGGCGGCGTCGACTGCCCCTTCTGCCCCGCCCGCACCCACAATGGTGTGGAGCTCATCGATAAAGAGAATGATCTGGCCGTCGCTTTTTTCGACTTCATCGAGCACCGCTTTCAGACGTTCCTCGAACTCGCCGCGGAACTTGGCGCCAGCGAGCAGCGAGCCGATTTCGAGCGCGACCAGCCGTTTGTTTTTGAGTGTGGTTGGCACATCGCCATTCACGATGCGCTGCGCCAGGCCTTCGACGATCGCTGTTTTGCCCACGCCTGGCTCGCCAATCAGGACGGGATTATTTTTGGTGCGACGGCTGAGCACTTGCATGACGCGGCGGATTTCTTCGTCGCGGCCAATGACCGGATCAAGTTTGCCGCCTGACGCCAGGGCGGTAAAGTCTTGGCCGTATTTTTGCAGTGTGTTCATCTTGTTTTCAGGCGTTTGGTCGTTCACTTTGGCTCCTCCTCTCACGCTATCAACATTATTGCGAACCGCTTGGGCGTTCAGTGGAAACTGCTGCCACAACGCGGCTGGCACATGATCTGCAAGCGCCGCAAGCAAAATATGCTCGGTGCTGACATAGCTATCGCCAAGGGCTTTCATTTCTTTTTCAGCGCCATAGAGCACATGGATGAGCTCGCTGCTGGGGCGAACTTGTTCGGGCGAGAGTGGTTCAGAAATGTGGGGTAGTGCCTTGAGCTGTGCATCAATGTAGTCTTGGAACTTTTGCATTTCAACACCGCTACGCTGCAATAAACCCACAAATGCTGTATCGGTCTGCGCGCTTAATGTACGGAGTAAATGCCACACGGTGAGTTCTTGATGGCGCTGACTGGCCGCCAACTCGACTGCGGCATTGAGCGCTTCCATAACGTGTTGCGTAAAGCTATCTGGTTTCATGTGTCCCTGAGTCCCCTTATGCTTCTATCATACCAAAACTAGCACTCTCATGCCAAGAGTGCTAGTTACATACATGCAAAATCCTTATCGCAATTTTCGCAAGTGGCGCAGCCCGAGTAATACCAGAATCAACATGACCACCGCACCAGCTAATGCAGCGACGGAGGCATATAGCGCGAGCATGCCAAAGGTCCAATAGGCGTAGCCATCACCGAGCAGCAAGCCTCGAAGCGTTTCGCCCTGGAACAGGGTGGCTTTTTGCTGTTGCAACGCGGTGTTGGTGGGATCTTTCATGGCCAGAGTGCTGACTTCAGCATACGTTTTGCCGCCAGCTACCTTTTCGAGGTGTCGCCCGATAAAGCCGTTCGCATAGGCTTTCGCTTTGGGACCATTGTCCACCAGCTGCCCGGCGTATTTTTGGATGTCAGGAAACTCCTTTGGATCAAAGGCCGCGCTTCCCTTTGGCGGAAAGTATACTTTTTGGGCACCGAGTTCATTGCGCACGTTGGTGGTGGCGAAGTGGTAGCCAATCCAGCCAAGCGCACTTGCTCCCAGGAGCGCAATCGTTGCCATAACTCCTAACAAGATAAAAACCTTGTCGATTGCTCGTCGTTCAGTGCTTTTTGCCATATACCCCCCTTAGAATGTTGTCGTTACTGCTTATTATAGGGACATTAAGAAGGGAAGCAAGCTGAGCCGCAGTCCAGGTAGTGACAAAACCAAGTAAAAGTGTTATAATATGGAATAACATGACCGACTCCAAAGAATTTGAACCCTACCTCAACCGCCAAGTGGTTGGCCACTTTGAAATAACCACTTTTCCTGAAGGTACAGAGATTCTACTGACAACCGATCCGGAGTCTGAAGCAGCGCGAGCTCGAGTTGGAAAGATCGCAACAAGTATGGCGCGTAAGGCGCATCGCCGTGAACGAATGGAGGGGTTTGCGAAGCGTCACCCTAATTTTATAGCCAATGCGGCGCTTAAGGCTTACATGGTTGGTCGGAGTCCGAGGTTGGAGGCCGAGCATCATCCCGAATGGCTGAGACAAGAAGACAGAAAGGGTGGACGGGAAGCGGGAAAGCGCATCCTCATTCGCAACGAGAAATATAGGTTTAATCCTCACAACTTACCGGAAGCTGTGACGCATGAGCGCGGAGTTGTCCCAACAGAAGAGTTTATTGAAACGCTCTCGCTTCTCCAACGTGATAGCAAGAGGATTTTGTGGTTTCAGAAGAGTATTAATCCCGCTGCCGTTGTTGATGCAGTCCTGGCCGATCAGCCTGACGATGAGGCACGGCTAGATTTTCTGCAAGCCGCCCATCCTGTGCTTTGCGAGATTGCAGATGCCCAAGATCCAGACAAAAGACTGAATAAAACGGCTGACCCAACGCGCTTACTTACCGGCCTTGCCAATTTGACAGCTATATTTTTGCAGCGGCGGACGTTGGCGACTGACCATGCGCTTGCGCAGGCGGGGCCAGACTTTGATACGCAACGTAGAATCCTCAGTGACGCGCCTGCAGCCGGTCTGGAACGCTATCGCCTGACGCAGTTCAGCGGCCAGGAACCGGTAGCCGAACCGTATCTTTCGCAAGTCGAAAGGCATGGTGATCATATTGTCACCACTAATAGCGACGGTGACTTTTTGGTGCGCGCAGCTCCAAAATCGCAGATGCTTGTCCAGGCAGAATTTGCGCGGCGGCGGACACTGACCGCACCGGAAGCAGTTTTCCACTCCGGCCTTGGAGCGGCTGCTATGATCGGTGGTGAGCTGGCCCAACAGATGCAGGAGTGGCGCAACGCATCGGCAGAGGAAGTGATCGAAAACTTTCGGGCGGTTCCTTCTATAATTGTTGATGGATTTCCGTGGTCGACCAATACAGAAAGTCTGGAAGGGGTTATCGATTCCATGCTACGCGAGCTCCAATTCCTCCCGACAGATGATGACGGGCAAGCATTTAGAGAAAAATATGGGTGGCAAGGTATCAATCCAGCGGCTGCCTTTCGGGCGGCTTACCAAGAATTGCCGGCAGATGCCAGGGCGCCATTTGTGGCAACCATATACGATTATGCGCCGCAGCTGAATGCCGCCGCGCGCCTTTTGCAGCACTATAAAAAAGAGGCGCATGATCGTCGAAAGATAAACGCCTGGCGACATGATACACCTTACGTTCCTAGCTATGAAGAGATAGAAGCAGCTCGCGCACCATTCTTGGCGTCATGTACTGTAATACTGGAGACATTTTTGGAGTATAAAGTTGCCGCGGTTCGGGACAAAGCACAGGAATTACTCCATGCAGCGACCACTAAAGAAGCGGCTGCGGCTGCGCAAGCGACAATCGATGATCTTGTAACTCCCGGTCTGCGCCTCAGCCGTTACGATCGTGCAATGGGTCTGGGTAAGGCTTAGAATTTACGCAGCAAGTACGGCTTCACCATATAAATCGCACCCTTTTTGATCGCGGTCTCGTTGGTCTTAATAAGATGGGTATGCTGGTGACCAGGGATCGTGCGCTGAATACTTCTTGGCGAACGCGCGTACACGCTGTAGTTTTGGGTGTCGTATTTGCACATCAAATCCATAATGTCGCTGCGTTCCTCTGGCGTCAGCTCATCAAGCAGTGCGATGTGGCGCTTGGGAACAATTAACAGGTGGCTGGTAACTTGTCGCCATTCCCACAAGTCGTAAGGATACAATGCGTCCATGACGCGAGCATGAGCGGTCTCTTCGATAATCTGACGTTCGCGGGGGTTAAGAACTTTATCCTCAAGATGACAAAAGGGACATTTGGTCGGGCGGTGCGCGGTTCGGGCAACTTTTTCATTCTTGCGGTATCGAAACATCAGGCTCTAGCTTACTTACAGTTAATAAAATTTTCAAGGAGATTCAACACTTTAGTAATCAATACCTTGGTTGGCCAGGTATTTGTCGTCAAAGTGGTGTTTGATCTTGGCCATATTGGTGGCGATGTCCACTTTTGGTAACAGGCTTGGCGGAAAGTTACGGCCGGTCAGACAGAGTGAAGTCGCGGGAGTGCGGGAATCAAGCAACTGCGCAAGTTGAGCAGTGGTAAGCAAGCCGTCGTTGACGGCATTGTTGATTTCGTCACAAATAACCAGGTTGTACTCGCCACTCTTGGCGCACTGCAAGGCAAATTCCAGAGTTTGGGCGGCGCTTTGCTGATGCTCGGCTTCGCTGGCTTGTTTGACGCTGCCATCTTCTTGGCGGCCGGTCAGTTCGCCAGCGTTATAAAATCCTTTGCCACCTTTATAAAAGGTCAGTTTGTCCTTAAAAAGTGGCTCAATAGTGCGGATGAAGGTGTGCTCCCCCACCTCCCAGTCCTTAATAAACTGGATATACGCAACCTTCCAACCTCGGCCCAACGCTCGGCACATCAAGCCCAGACTGGCGCTGGTTTTGCCTTTGCTATTGCCGGTGTAGACAATGACAACGCTCGGCTTGGTTGTGTAATCCTCAAAAGCCATAAGACGCTATTTGAGCAAGCCAACTTCTTTGAGTTTGGTTTCTAACTTGGGGCGGTCAAAACCAATAATAATGGTGCCGTCAATATCGGTAATTGGCACCACCGGCTGGCCAGCCTTTTCCAGCGCTTCGTTGTAGGCGGTTTCGTCCACGGTGATATCTTTGGCGGTAAAGGCGATGCCCTTTTCTTTTAACCATTCTTTTTCCATGTGGCAAAAACCGCAAGTTGGGGTGCTGTAAATTGTAATCGTGGCCATGAGAGTTGCTCCTTTTTTCTTCTACTATACGCTATGGGAGAGTGACTATACTTAGTATAGCATGTATGCGCGCTATCAAAAATTAAAATGAGATATGGTATAACCAAACTATGGCTGAAACCTACCCTACAGCAATAGTTGCCGGACTTTTGGTAGCCGAGAGCGCCGATGATTGGCTGACTACTCCGCGCAAGGAAATTGAGCTGGAAAGAACCGGCATTGTTGGCGATCGGCGCCATCACAGCGCAGCCAAACCCGCGGGTCCACGACTCCCCTGGCTGCCGAAGGGACTGTTGGTTGCTAACCTTGAGCAAGTTTCCATGATTGATGCGGATAGTTTGCAGGGTATTGCGGACGAGATGGAGATTGATGGCGATGAGACAAAGGCTACATTCGGGGAGGAACGGCTCGTCTTTGTGGCTCGGCGTATGGGGATAAATGTGGTTTTTGCCGCATTTCAGGGTACAGAAAAAATCCCCAGTTTTTATGACATTCCTAACTCCACTCATGTTGGTCGATTAGAGTCAGGCAAGATGGCGGGAGCGGTCATTCACATCGTTCGCTACAATCCAGCCTGCACGCATCCAGGAAAGCGTATGGCTAAAGATCTGATCCCAGATGCGACGCACGCTCAAATAACAGAGATGGGCGCGCAGTTTAAAGCAGCTGCCGATTTGCATGGCCGCGGGTATGTGGGGACGCCTATTATCGAGACTCTTCTTACCGGACCGCTCGATGTAGCCGAAGGAGATGTTGTCTCTTTTTGTTCTCTGCCAAGCGCGAGGGACTATGTGCCGCGAAAAGCCGGTGAGTAATCATCAGCGCTTTTGTGCTCCCTACCCTTGTTAAAATATGCGTTTGGTGGTATATTGACCCTATATGACCAAAGGACAGCAACCAAAAGAAGACGCGGACACGCATGGGGATGATACTCATGCGGCCATTGCGATTCTGGTAACGCTGGCTGATACTACTTGGCGAATCTTTACCCCTGTCATTTTGTGCACAGCGCTTGGCATTTGGGCTGACCTGCATTTTGGCACCAAGCCGTGGCTGACCTTATTTGCGGTTGCGCTTGGGTTTGGGCTTGCTATACTGCTGGTGCGTGCCCAATTGCAAAAGGTTGGCGCCATGGAGAATAAAACACGATGAGTACCTCTTACTTTGCCGCCGCTGGTCCACATGTCAGCATTGCTCCCGAAGCGATTTTTCACGTTGGCTCAGTGCCCATCACCAATTCTATGCTGCTCGGAGCGGTTGGCTACACGCTGATCATTTTTATTTTGGTATCCACACTTGTTGCGGTAAAGCGTGGCTCACGAAATCTGGCCATGCACGCCGTGCTCTGGATGTTTGAAACCATGTACGAGACGGTGGTTGAAGTAACCGGCAGCGTGCAAAAAGCTAAGCGCCTGGCGCCGCTGGCGATTACTCTCTTTTTTTTGATCGTCTTTAATAACTGGTTGGGCTTGGTGCCAGGGGTCGGCTCAATTACCTACCACGGTGAGCCACTTTTCCGCGGCTTGGCGGCTGATATGAACTTTACGTTTGCCTTGGCTATTATCAGCATGCTCACCGTGCAGGTCTATGCGATTCGCCAGCATGGCCTGTTTGGCAACTTGCGCCGCTACATTCACAATCCGCTGAAAGATCCCGCCCACGCTTTTGAAGGTATGCTGGAATTTTTGGCCGAGTTTTCGCGTGGCACAGCGCTGAGCATGCGGTTGTTTGGAAACGTGTTTGGCGGCGAAGTGCTGCTGGGCGTGATCAGCTATATTACCAGCTACGGCGCGCCGCTAGCTCTCCCTGTATTTATGGTGCTCGAACTGTTTGTTGGCGCAGTTCAGGCGTATGTATTCTTTATGCTGACCGTGGTCTTTATTTCGCTGGGTTCGTCGGGTCACGACGAAGACCATGCCAATGAAGGTCCCGAAGATGACGTAACCACCCCTACTGTTTCCCCTAAAGAAGCTGGAGCGACCAGTGGTTAATTGGTACACTAGTAATAAGAGAAGTAAGAAGGAGATATAAATTTTATGGATTCACTCGCATTTGGTTTGACCTACGCAATTGGTGCCGGGATGTGTGGTATTGGGCTTGGCTTGGTTGGAGCTGCTGCTGTTGGTGCGGTTGGCCGCAACCCTGACGCACTCGGCAAGATCCGAACCTTGATGATTTTGGCCATGTCATTTGTTGACGCCCTGGCGATCATCGGTTTGGTGGTTGCGCTGATTATTAAATTCCTTAAATAAGGTATAAAGCACATACATAATGAGTGTTGTAACCCCCATTGTGAGCGTCGCAGCTGCCGGAGAATCCGGCGGTATTTTGGGTGCGCTGGGTATTGATTGGAAGTTGCTGGTTGTTCAAGCGGCATCATTCCTGATCTTGGTGTGGTTGTTGGGCAAGTTCGTCTATCCGCCGCTCATTAAAGCCATTGAGACTCGTCGCAAGACGATCGAAGAAGGCTTGAGCCATGCCAAAAAAGCAGACGAGGCACTTGGCAAGGCCGAAGCGCACGCAGCCGAATTTTTGGCCAAAGCGCGGGCCGAAGCCGATGATATTGTGTCGCGCAGCCACCAAGAAGCCAAAAATATGATTGCCGAAGCCGAGGCGAGCGCTGGTAAACGTGCCGAGCGGATTGTCGCTGACGCCCAAACGCAGTTGCAGAGCGATGTACAAAAAGCGCGTCAAGCGCTGCGCGACGAGACCATCAAACTGGTCGCCCAGGCAACTGAGGAAATTATTGGTGAAAAACTAGATGCCAAAAAAGATGAGAGTTTGATTTTGAAGGCTCTTCAAAAGGAACAGGCCTAAGTATGATCCAAAAGATCTCGCGTCGCAGTCTGGCAAAAGTAGTTGCTGCTCGTTTGGCTGATCCCAAAGAAAATAAGGAACGTCTGGCGCGCAGCCTGGCTGCGTATTTACTCGACCGCAAGATGACTGACCAAGTGGAAATGTTGGTCGGCGATGTTGCGTACGAGTTGAGCCAGGACCACGTGCATCTGTTTGCAACCGTAACCAGCGCGCGTGAACTCAGCGAGGCATTACTGATCCGAGTGCGAGATCTTTTACAGAGAACATATGATATTAAAGCGGTGGAGCTGGCGACCGAGATTGACCCCACATTGGTGGGCGGCATGAAGGTTCAGACTCCAGACGCAGCTCTTGACCTATCGGTTCGGGCGAAATTAAGACGGCTGCAGCAAGCATAGGAGACGAAAGAAAGAATTATGGCAGACATTTCAATCAAAGAATTATCTCAAGACATCCAAAACGCGATTCATGAGCTTCGCGAAGACAGGGGTCTCGAAAAAGTTGGCATCGTGACCCGCGTGGGTGACGGTGTGGCTTGGATTTATGGACTTCGCGACTGTGGCTTTTCGGAAGTGGTCGAGATTGAGACCAACAACGGTGGCACAGTGACTTCCTTTGCACTCAACCTGATGGAAGACGAAATTGGTGCCGTGCTTTTGGGTGACGACGCCAAAGTAGAGGCTGGCGCTAAAGCTCGTTTGAGCGGTAAGGTGCTTGAAGTGCCGGTTGGTCCTGAGATGATTGGCCGCGTGGTTGATCCGCTTGGTCGCCCGTTGGATGGCCAAGGGCCAATCAAAGCTAAAGAGTTTGGACCAATTGAACGTCGTGCGCCAGGCGTGATGGACCGCAAATCTGTACACGAGCCCCTTATGACCGGCATTATGGCTATCGACGCCATGATTCCCATTGGTCGTGGCCAGCGCGAATTGATTATCGGCGACCGCCAAACCGGTAAGACCGCGATTTTAATCGATACCATGATCAACCAAGCCAAGCAAAAAACCGGCGTGATAAACGTGTACGTGGCGGTTGGCCAAAAACGCAGTAAGGTTGCGGCGCTGATTGAACGCCTAAAACGCGAAGGTGTGATGGACCAAACCATTGTGGTGGCGACTGCGCCAGATGACCCCGCTCCCCTGCTCTATCTTGCGCCATACGCAGGCACCACTATTGCCGAATACTTCCGCGACCACAAGCAACACGCGCTGATTATGTATGATGACCTTTCCAAGCACGCCGTGGCCTATCGCCAGATGTCGCTTTTGCTCCGCCGTCCACCAGGACGCGAGGCATATCCCGGTGATGTCTTTTATCTGCACTCGCGTTTGCTGGAACGTGCTGCCAAGTTGTCTGATGAACTGGGCGCTGGTTCGCTGACTGCTTTGCCGGTGATCGAAACGCAGGCTGGTGACATTAGCGCGTACATTCCAACCAACGTTATCTCGATTACCGATGGACAAATCTTTTTGGAAAGTAACCTCTTTTACCAAGGTATTCGCCCTGCAATTTCGGTAGGGCTCAGTGTGTCGCGTGTGGGTGGCGCTGCACAGACCAAGGCGGTCAAGAGCGTGGCTGGTGGATTGCGTATTAGTCTGGCGCAGTTCCGCGAGCTGGCAGCTTTTGCGCAGTTTTCGAGCGACCTGGACGAAGAAACCAAACAGCGCATTGAACGTGGCCAACGTTTAACCGAACTTTTGAAGCAAACTCAGTATCACCCCTTGAGCGTGGCCGAACAAACGGTCAGCTTGTTGGTAGCGAACGAAGGTGGCTTTGACGAAGTACCCGCAACCAAGGTGAAGCATGCGCAGGAAGAACTGCTGAACGCCCTGGCTACCGATGCAAAGGCTGCAATGAAAGAACTCGACACAGGCGCCAAGCCAACCGATGAACTCAAGGCGACCGTCATCAAGCATGCCCAAAAAGCGCTCCATTCCTTTACCGTTAAGCCGGAAGCGGCTAAGAAATAAGGCGGGATAAAGGCTCATGGCTTCTCTTCAACAAATTAAGCGCCGGATTGGCTCGGTCAAAAGCACGCGCCAAATTACCAAGGCCATGCAAATGGTTGCGGCCAGCAAGCTGCGTCGGGCTCAGATGGCGGTTGAAAAGCCACGCGCCTTTAGTGACGCGGCTCGTGAGTTGCTGACTCGTTTGCGCGAGCTGACCAAAGACACGCCGCACGAACTGTTTACCGCGCGCAAAGTGAATGCTCGCCTGCTGATTGCTATCTCCAGTGATCGCACACTGGCTGGCGCCTACAACGCCAATGTCTTTAAGCGGCTTGCCCGCGAATTGCAGGCCGACCACGCTGCCGGTGTGCAAAGTTCGGTCGTGACGGTCGGTCGGCAGGTAGGTCATTTTGCTGCGAAGCTAAAAGATCTGCAGACAGTCGGCGTTTATCAAGACATTCCTGACGACCCAACGGCAAATTATCTACGGCCAATTATTGTCTCCGCACTCGACCAGTTTGTGCAGGGCAAAGTAGATGCCGTAGATGTCGTATACACTCACTACAACTCTACGGTCAGCCAAGAAGTAAAAACGATTCGCTTACTGCCCGCCGGCTTTGAAGAAGCCAAGGTGTCGCGCGATATTCAGCAGGCTGAATTTGAGCCCTCAGTGGAAGAATTGTTACAAAGTGCGACCCTCCGCCTGATCGAAGTTCAGTTATACCAGGCGTTGCGCGACGCCATTGCTTCAGAGCATTCTATGCGGATGTTGGCCATGAAGAATGCCACCGACAACGCGGGCGATCTGGTTGATGACCTCACCTTGGCATACAACAATGCTCGCCAGGCGAACATCACCCAAGAGCTGGCCGAAATTACCGGCGGTGCAGAGGCAATGAAATGAGCAAGAAATTGATGAAGGAGTTACGATAATGAGTACAGCAACCAAGCAGGAAACGAAAACCGGCATCGGTACCATCATCCAGGTGGTGGGTGTGGTGGTCGACGTGGAGTTTACGGACAAAAAACTACCCGCGATTTATAACGCACTGAAAGCTGAACTAAACGGCACCAAGCTGCTTCTGGAAGTTGCCCAGCACCTTTCGGAAAGCAGCGTGCGAGCGATCGCCCTGGCGAGCACCGACGGTCTGAAGCGTGGCGACACAGTTGAAGACACCGGCGCCGCAATTTCAGTGCCAATTGGCGACGAGACCAGTGGCCGAATGTTTAACGTGATCGGCGAACCAATCGATGGCAAGCCAGCCCAAAAGTTTAGCAAATACGCGCCAATTCACGCCGCAGCTCCTGCCCTGACCGACCAGTCTGGCAAGATTGAGATTTTGGAGACCGGCATTAAGGTAATCGACCTGATTTGCCCTATTGTTAAAGGTGGTAAGGTCGGTCTGTTTGGTGGCGCCGGTGTGGGCAAGACCGTGCTGATTCAAGAATTAATCAACAACATTGCCAAGTTCCACAGTGGTAACTCGGTGTTTGCCGGCGTTGGAGAACGAACTCGCGAAGGTAACGACCTATACAACGAAATGAAGGAATCCGGGGTGCTCGCCAAAACCAGCTTGGTCTTTGGCCAGATGAACGAGCCACCTGGTGCCCGTATGCGCGTTGCGCTTTCGGGCTTAACCATTGCCGAAGGTTTTCGTGACCAAGGCAAAGACGTACTGCTGTTTATCGACAACATCTTCCGCTTTACTCAAGCTGGTTCAGAAGTTTCGGCCCTGCTCGGCCGTTTGCCAAGCGCGGTGGGATATCAGCCAACCTTGCAGCAAGAAATGGGCGCGCTGCAGGAGCGAATTACCTCGACCAAGAAGGGTTCGATCACCTCGATGCAGGCGGTCTACGTGCCAGCCGACGACTTTACTGACCCAGCACCTGCGACGACCTTTTCACACCTGGACTCAACCATTCAGCTGGACCGTTCTTTGGTGGAACTGGGGCTTTTCCCGGCGATCAACCCGCTCGATTCCAGCTCGACCATTATGGACCCCGAGATTTTGGGCGACGAACATTACAATGTCGCTCGCGAAGTTCAACGGGTACTGCAACGTCACAAAGATTTGCAAGACATTATTGCCATCATGGGTATGGACGAACTCTCTGACGACGACAAATTGACCGTGACTCGTGCGCGTAAAATTCAGCGTTTCCTAAGCCAACCATTCTTTGTGGGTGAAGTTTTTACCAGCATTCCTGGCCAGTATGTGAAACTCAAAGACACTATTGCCGGCTTTAAAGAAATTCTGGATGGCAAACACGACGACAAGCCAGAGAGCGCTTTCTACATGAAGGGGGCGATCTCTGAGGTTAAGGTAGCGAAATAATAAAAGGGAGGGATAGTTATGAGCGAATTAGTACTTGAGCGAGAAGCAGACGAGGCACGAATTGATAGTCGGCCAGTAATGGGCAGTGCGGCAGTTGCCGAGGCATTGGGAGTTTCTTTAAGGCCGATTACACTTGGTGGCGACGAGAAAAAAGATTGGGATGAAGATGAAGATTGGTGGCGAAGCGAGCATCCTCAAGAAATCGTAGCTGGCCCACCAACTGGCGAAGGTGGCGACAGCGATGGTGACCGCGGAGAGAAAGAAGACGACGGCCAAACTAACTAGAGACTTTTATGAAATTTCAACTTATCACCCTTACTGGCGTCAAATTTGACCAAGACATTGCCGAAGTCAGCCTGCCCACCGCGGCAGGTCAGATTGCAGTGCTTCCTCACCATGAACCATTGGTGAGCTTGGCGGTGCCCGGGGTGATTACCGTACGCCAAAAAGCCACCGATGGTGACGACAAGCTGGAGCACTTCGCGACCGAAGGCGGTATTGTGGAGGTTACCAGCACCGGCGTACGGATTTTGGTGGACGAAGCCGATCACGCCAGCGAAATCCACGAAGCCGAAGCCCAAAAGGCGTTGCAACGGGCGCTTGATATGCGCGCCAAAGCCAAAGACAAAGTGGAGCTGGACCACGCGCAGCAGTTGATCGACCGTGCTCAGGTCCGTTTGCAAGTCGCCAACTTGCGCCGCCGCCACCGCGAGCGCTAAGGTTCTCTGCTCCGTCTGGCCTGGAGCGTAATAAGATCATGCAAATCTTTGACGTTTTGGCTGGCATGTATCGATGAAGCATGTAGCGCAATTCTTTGGCGTCGCCGTGTGGTGCTAAACGGCACCACTATTTCAGCTTGTCGATGCAGCAGTCTGTGGTGTGCAGTCTCCTCGCGAAACTTCTTGCACAGCGTTTTGTATTCCCTATCAAAAACGACACGCGCGAGCGTGTCGATTGCAAATTGGTTGTCGCCCCGGTGGGCTATAAGAGTCAGTTCACCCGGGGCTTCATTGAGGAACACAATGAAATCGTCTCCTCCAAGCGAGACAAACGCGAGCTCCCCCGGCGGTGCCTCGTCATTTTTTGGGCGGTAAATAAAAAACGTATCGATTTTCCGACTGTATTTGAGGCTAAATATCGTGTCGGTTGGATAATGCTCCACTATCCTCACTATACGCAGTTCGTTGTCTTTAATCTAGCTTTCCGCAAGATCGGTTTCAAACTGAGTAATGCCTTGCAAGGTTGACTCGTACTGGGTGGTGTCAGGAAATTCCAAAGTAGTTATGGCCCGCCAGGCGCCGGCAATGATTCCTCGAAGCCGCGCGACATCATCGTCGGTGGGCATAAATGTAAGGGGTGGCACTAATTCACCCGAAGCGTCTGGTTGCACAAACTCGATTGCGGTATCGATCACCTTGGTGTGCGGCCCAAAGGCGTTGCTCTCTTCCAGCAGGAGGCGATAAAAAGTCAGTTGCTGCTTGTAGTGATGCAGGCGAATTTGGCGGTGCGGATCGGGCGTGTCCCAGGAGTGCATGGGCTTGCCGGTTTTAAAGTCGGTCACCCGCACGTCATTGTCGCCAAGTGGCGTAATGCGGTCGATCTTGCCGGTCAGTCTAGCACCACTGATAATTACTTGGCGGCTGCTCACGTCAAACTCAAAGAACTCTTCTTGCCGAAAATCGGCGTAACGAGCTGCAAAATAGTGGCGCAAAATTTTGTTGCCAAAGCTGAGCAGCCGCGCTTCCGCCTCTTGGTCAAGGCGGCACTGATGCAAGGAAACTGCAAAATCTGTGAGCAAATCGTCGATCGAGCGGCGCTCCCCGGTCTTTTTGAAAGACTTTTGGGCTGCTTCGAGCGTGGCATGCACCGCGTTTCCAAAAGCCATGTTGGGCGTGCTGGCCTGTGGAAAATGCAGCAAGCATTGCAAGAACCACTGAGCTGGGCCGCCATCTGCGACGTTCAAAAAGCGCTGCAAGTGAGTGACGCTCAGCCGATAGTTCTCGAGCGTGGGGAGCAATAACTCTTTCATAGATGGTTGCAGGCGGGCGGTAAGATGGCGGTCATGCCAGCTGGTGGTCAGCGCGGCCGTCACTTCTTGAGGCGATTGCTCGCTTGCGTCGTGCTCTGTGGGAAACAACCCAGCGGGTAATTCTTCTTCGCTGCCGGTGAGATATTTGAGCGGCGCATTGCCGCGTTTGTTGGCCTGAAAGCCGGTAATAACTAACCGATGTTTGGCGCGAGTCATGGCCACGTACAACAAGCGTCGGCGTTCTTCTTCGCTGCCGGCCGAGCGCTCAATCGGCAAGTTGGTAGGCATGCTAATCTTCCCGAGCGGGCTGCCGCTGCTGTTCCAAATGTCGTGGTTGGCATCCACAATGAACACGCTGCCGAATTCAAGTCCTTTGGACGAATGCGCGGTGTATAAACTCACTGCATCGGTTTTTTCGCGGTGCGGCGTGGTGTCCACCAATTGGATGCCGGCGCCTTCCACGAGTGCAACATACTTTACAATGTCCTGGAGGGTCAGCTGCTCGGTGGCCCGGAATTCCCGCAGTCGCTCACGCAGAAATCGGAGATGCGAGAGCAGTTCCAGATAATCATTTGGCTGGAAGCGCCGGTTTTCGTCGCTAAAGTAGAACGCTTTAAATGGACTAATGAAAGTTGAAGGCTCCAGCGATAGTTGCTCGCCATCGCCTGCCTGCATCCCCACGGCTTCATTCCCCACCAAATAATCGATCATGGTTTCGAGCGACGACGTTTTGGCGCGCGTACCCAGGGCAATAAAAAATTCTGCAATGCGGGCTATTTCGCTATCGCCACTTTGCAACGCGGTCTCCAGCCACGGTGATCGCTTGCGGTAGTTATGCAGGTATAGCTGCCAAATCTGTTTGGTGGAAAGACCCCAACACGCATAGCTGAGTACTTGCGGAAATAATGCATTGGCGATCATCTGAGTATTGTCTGCAAGCGCCACCGTCAAACGGGCCATGGTGAGTAACTCAACGATTGCCGGAACTTCCAAAATATTTTCGCGTTTGTCGTAACGGACAGGAATGCCCGCAGCGGCCAAGAAAGGGACGACCATGCGCAGACCGTTATGTTTGGCGGTAATGACTGCAATGTCGCTGGGCGATGTGCCGTCGGCGATAAGCTTGGCAATTTGGTCTGCCACCCATTGACGCTGCTGTTCGGCGCTGGCAAACCGATGATGAGCGATCGTGGGTTCAGGCAGGGTCTCGTTGCGAGCAACGATATCTTTGGTAACGCCTTGCAATTGAGCCACCAAGCGCTCGCTGGACTGTTCAATCACAAACTTGGCAGCCTGTAAAACCGCTTGGCGCGACCGATAGTTTTCGGTCAGCGTGATTACTTTTACGTCTTGGTATTGGGCATGAAAGCTGAGGATGTTCGAAAGTTCTGCACCTTGAAAACTATAAATCGCTTGGTCATCATCCCCCACTGCTAAGATGTTTGGGCGACCTTCAAACACCGGATTGTCGGTGAGCGCGGTAACCAATCGCAGCTGAGCTAAACTGGTGTCCTGAAATTCATCAACCAAAATGTATTGATACTGCTCTTGAAGATTAAGCCGCAGCTCATCAAAGGTCTCTAAGGCGTGCACAACTCGAGTGATCATGTCATTGAAGTCAATCAGATTTGACTCGCGGAGTTGCAACAAGTATTGCTCATAAATGTCTGCCAGAGCCAGTAACTTTTTGCTTGCTTCGCTGTCTTTCAGCTGCCACTCGCCAGCCGCGCTTCTGACCAAAAAAGCGTTTTTAAACTCAGTCAGCGGAGTCGTTTTGCCATGCGCCTCCACCAGCTCAAGCGCGGCGTGCAGCGCATCCACCACAATGGTTGCCAGCGGTTTGACAAACAAGGGCGTCGAAGCGTCAGGGCTCGTGAGAGCTTGCAGCAAACTCAGCAGCTTTTTGAAACGTTCTGGCGAGCTCTTATCAATTCGCGTAAAGCCTTGCATTGCCTCGGCCACCGCCCGATTGGCATGCCCGGCAAAGTCGAGATTACTTTTGGCAATCGCTCGCACTTCCGTGGGTGCCAGCCCAGCGGTTTTAAAATTATCTACTGCACTCTGCGCACCTTTCAGATACAAAAAGTCATTTTCAAACTGCGCACTCAGCGGATTGTCTTGCGGCAGCTTTTGAAAGATCTTCTCAAAAATTTCATGTCCAGCCAGCTCGTCAATTGGCTGACTGCCAATGCCTTGGTAAAAGTACTCACCGTACCTGGCAATCACCGAGGCGCCAAAGCTGTGAAAGGTTTGAATCTCGACGTCATAGGCTGCTGGACCGATGATACCGGCCAACCGCTCCCGCATATTGTGCGCAGCATCTTCGGTAAAAGTCATACACAAGATGTTATGCGCACTCGCGTCTGAGCGGCGCAAAATATTTGCCACCCGCATACTGAGCAGTTGCGTCTTGCCGGTACCTGGTCCGGCCACTACCAGCACTGGACCATCAATGGTCTCAACCGCTTCACGTTGCGCGTCGTTGAGCTGGGCAAAAGCTGCGTCAAAGGCTTGTGCATTCATGCTTAGTATGGTCGCATAACCTCTGGTAAAATACAAACAGTTGGGGCTCACTGGTAAAAGAGGTATACTTGATCCTATGAAGAAATTACGCACCCCTTCCCTCAGCTCTATTCGTTTTAAATACTGGTTGCTCGCAGTGGTTGCCAGCGCCATTGTGGTTGGCTTCGGCTCTGTTGCGATACAGCAGAACTATCGCCAAAACGCCAATGATCCACAAGTGCAATATGCCGAGGACATCTCGAATGCTCTCGAGCAAGGCGCGTCGCCTGACCAACTTGGTGGTGGCAGCACGGTTGATCCACGTAAAAGTCTTGGTCTCTTTTTGATCGTCACCGACGAAAACAAAAAAGTCCAAACCAGCACCATGTCACTCGACAACAATTCCCCTGTTCCTCCAGACGGCACCTTCACCGCAGCCAAAAAAGGCAAAGAACAGCGCTTTACCTGGCAGCCACAAAAAGACGTTCGCGTCGCAGTGGTCATGAAGCACTTTGGTGGGAAACAATCTGGCTTCATTATGGTCGCGCGTTCGCTGACTGAAATCGAAAAGCGCGAAACGCAACTGATGGGGATGTCATTCGCGGCCTTTGTAGCCTTGGTCGTTGTCGCAACCATTGGCGCGATGATCGGCACTCGCCCACTCAAAAAGACTACTAAAGCAAGCGCAGCTCAAGGACCGCTTGAGTTCGAAGACCAAGACGAAAGCTCTACCGAAGAACTTGAACCCGAAGACGAGCCAGTTCCCGAAGAAGACACACCTGCGCCAGCAGCCAAAAAATCTACACATCGTAAGCCCAAATCACGCAACAAAAAAGCTCCCCGCTCTTAAGAGCGATACGGATTAATTCTCGGATGCGCCGCCGTTTGCAACAACTCGTTACTCGACTTGTTGCGTTCGGTAAGGCGCATCCTTTGTTGCTCCTGGCCCGCGTGGTTGTGGTGGCTGCATTGCTGTACGTCTTTGTGATCCTTAGGGTTTTTTGGACTCCAGATACCTTGTTTATCGCGCTGTTTATCCTTTTTGTGATCTTTGGCCAGGCCAAAGCTTTTGTGATTCGCTTTTTGCCATTTATTGCGTTGTTGTTGGTGTATGATTCATTCCGAGGTTTGGCAGATAACCTCAACCATGCCGTTCATTATCAGCAGATGATCAGCTTTGACACGTGGCTTGGTAGCGGTACACTACCCACAGCTTGGCTGCAGCAGCATCTGTGGCATGGGCATGTGATGTGGTATGACTTTTACTTTTATTTTTTGTACACCATTCACTTTGTCGCGCCAGTGGTGCTGGCAGTGATTATCTGGAAAAAACGCGACGAACTTTACTGGCCATTCGTGGCTGCATTGGTTGGGCTTTCGTTTGCGGCTTTTATTACGTACGTACTTTTCCCGGCCGCGCCGCCATGGATGGCTTCGCAGAATCATTTTATTCCGCATATTCAGCGAATCTCGAGTGATATTTGGGCGGCCATGGGCGTGGAGAATTTTTCCGAAGTATACGGCAAACTTTCACCCAACGAAGTGGCGGCAGTGCCATCACTGCATGCGGCGTATCCCCTGCTCTTTTTGCTCTTTTTGGCCAAAGTATTTTCGTGGCGGCGAGTGTGGTGGTTGGCGGTGTATCCAATCTCGGTGTGGCTCGGCGTGGTGTATCTGAGCGAACATTACGTCTTTGACGTCTTGCTGGGCATTCTGTATGCGCTGGTAGCCTACACGGTTACTATGCGTGTGTACGCTGTGTCGCAGCGCCGTCATTGGACTTGGCGTTCGTTAGTGCCACACCTGCATCGGGTGACCATTGGCGTGCACCCCGAGAAACGCTGAAGCCAGCTTTACTAGATTTTTGCCTCGGGCTGCGCCATACTGCTGCCAAAAGGAGAACTTATGAACATCAACGATACCATGCACCCAGCCCAAGTGGCTATTTTACACGCGCTGCTCTTTCGCCCATCGGCTGGCTTTGCCGAATTGCAAAAGGCCAGCGAACTCAGCAGTGATCACTTTGCGTTTCATTTAAAAAAGATGCTAGAGCAACAGCTAATCCACAAAAACACGGATAACCACTACGAGCTGACTATCGAAGGCAAAGAGTATGCAAACCGTTTTGACACCGACGAACGCGTGGTGGAGCGACAACCAAAAGTCGCCGTGCTTTTGCTGATAGAGCACCAAGACGGTCGCCTCCTCTACCAGCAGCGACTCAAGCAGCCATTCTATGGGTTTTGGGGCCGACCAACCGGGAAAATCCGCTGGGGCGAAACTATTACCGAGGCCGCTGCGCGCGAACTAATGGAAGAGACTGGGCTGGAAGCTGACCTGGAGTTTAGAGCGATCTACCACAAGCTGGATTTCGATAAAGAGAGCAACAAATTGCTCGAAGACAAGATTTTCTTTACCGTCTATGGGAGTAATCCGCGCGGCGAACTGGCCGAGCATTTTGACGGTGGCCGCAACGCCTGGTTGAGTCTGGAAGAAGTACAAGCTCAAGAAAAAGTTTTTGAGGGCATGAAAGACGGCTACCTCACTGCCAAAAACAAGAATCTTACTTTTAAGGAAAAGAGCCACTTCTATACCCGCGACCAATATTGAAACCAATACCGTATACTAAAACTATGAGATTTCATTTTATCACCGTGGGTGAACCCAAACTTGATTACGCTCGTCGCGGCTGGGACGAATATTACAAGCGCCTTGGCCGCTTTCACCAGCTTCGCACCACGCGGATCGATGATAAACATGCCAACGATACCTCGCTCCTGCATGCTGCCGACCGCGCCTACCTGATGCCGCTCGACCTTGAGGGTAAAGAATTTTCCAGCCCGCAACTGGCCAAGCAGTTGGATTCGCTTGCGACCAATGGGACGTCTGAGATCGTGTTTTTGATCGGTGGCCCAGAAGGTTTTGGTGATGCCATCCGCCAGCGAGCCGATTGTTTATGGAAACTTTCCGACCTCACTCTCCCGCATGATTTGGCCATGGTGGTGATGCTCGAGGCACTCTACCGCGCCAGTACTATTACCGCTGGACTTCCCTATCATCGGTAATTGCAGGTATGGCCCACGATCGCACGCTTATAATTGATACTCGCCGCATTACGTCGGTCAAAGCGGTGCTGCGCACGCTCCGCATGTTAGATGCGCGTCTTCCCGCTACCTCGTTGCGCCACCTGGCGACGTTCAACAGAGCTTACGTGGTGGTGACTACGGTGATTAGCGAAGCCTCGCAGGCGCAGCGTTTTAAAAATCCCGCTTTTATCGAAGCTTTTAGCGTGTGCTTTGCTAATTACTATTTTGCGGCCATCAACACGTATATTCGCAATGACTCGCAGCTGCCTGCCGCGTGGACTTTGGCTATTGATGGCAAGGATGCTGCCTCTCGACCGGAATTTATCGGGTTGTTGCTTGGCGCGAATGCGCACATCAATTACGATTTACCCCTGGCGCTTGCCGACACCGTGCAAGAAAACAAGGCTGCAAATTTGCTCAAGGACATTGCTACGGTCGACAAGCTGCTGATCAAAAGTGGCAAACAAATACTGGGCACCTTCAAAGAATCCAACAAATTCGCCGCGTTTGTAAAGCGCCGAGGTCGGTTTCTCTACTTTCGGCCAATCATGTGGACTATCCTCTATTGGAGAGTTGTGGCGTGGCAAAAATACCGAGCGCTCAAAAAGCAAAAGGAAGCGCTACCCAGCATCGCTAGGCGCAGCGCCAAAATCGCTGTTCGCCTGACGCGAATCGGTGCCCTCCTCTCCTTGCAGCGTTGAACTACCACTGTTATCGTGGTATAATTCCCCGTGCGTTGGGGCGTAGCCAAGCGGTAAGGCACCGGGTTTTGGTCCCGGGATGCGTAGGTTCGAATCCTACCGCCCCAGCCATGAGATTATAGGAAAGTCTACAGATTGAACTGTAGTCTTTTTTGCTCCAAAAAAGTTCGAATCCCTTTTCTCCCGCCAGGTTTTGTACATTACGCCAACTTTATTGTTAGTTCATTCTCCTGATATAATTACTTCTATGAAGCTGTATTTATCCTCATACTTTCTTGGGAATGATCCTGCGAAATTTGCTGAACTTTTTGGCGCAAACAAGAAAGTGGCGATTATTATGAACGCTGCCGATACCTTCGGCCCCGCTAAAAGGCCTGACTATTTGAAAAAAGGAATTGCTTCTTTGTCCGAACTTGGGCTCGAAGGTGAAGACCTCGATCTGCGGGATTACTTTAATGATCACACAGGACTAGCGGCAAAACTGCAACAATATGGCGGCGTTTGGGTAGTAGGTGGTAACTCCTTTACGCTCCGGCGCGCACTGCGCCAAAGCGGCTTCGACCAGATCGCCCCTGATTTAGTGCGAAGCGACAGTTTGGTCTACGGAGGATTCAGTGCTGGTGCGGTTGTTGCCGGTAAAACTCTTGAAGGCATCGAATTGGTAGATAACCCCGAGCAATTGCCTGAGGGTTATGAGCCTAAAGTAGTTTGGGAAGGCTTGGGGCTTTACGAGAAATCGATAGCGCCACATTACAAATCTGACCATCCTGAATCGGCTGCTATTGATAAGGTGGTCGACTATTTTGAAGAGAAAAATATGCCACATATCGCTCTTCATGATGGTGAGGCGATTGTGGTAAAAACTTAAGTTACGTTCCTCAGAAATTTGACGTTCCCGATTCCTACCTCACCTTCCGCAACACGACCTCCATCGACGGCACCCATTCACCGTGTTCATCCAGGCGCACATGATGCGCTGTTTGCACCATACCGTCGTCGCTAAACTCTGCTGTGCAACCCGTTTCTTTGGCGCGCCAAGTGCATGTGTGCTCACCGTCGAAGGTGAGCTTCGATTGCCGCATTTCGCCACCATCTGTAAACAAATGTGAGATAAAGATCTCGGCCGCTGTATCGTAGCCGATCAACTCCACACCGCCCACATCACGCGCGCCCACTCGGCCGTACGCCGTGTGCAGTACGAACTGTCTGCCAGGAAGCCATTCATACACATCGCTGGTGAGAATCTCTTCGTCCGTCCCAACCACATGCCCATGGTTAATCCACTTGCCTATAAAGATGTCGAGCTTGTCGAGTGCTGGGTTACGTATACCCATTTCGTCTCCTTCTGATTTTACATTTGTATAATAAAGCATATATTACCGGATGACTTGCAAAAAACCGCAAACTAACAGCAAGCGTAAATACTCATTTGTTATTATGGGGATATGACATATGAAGAATTACTCCACCGTGCAGTCGAGATCCAAGAAAAATACGATGAGTTGAACCTGACCAAACATAATAAGCAGTGGAATGAACAGCAATTCATGGCCGGCTTTGTTGGGGATGTTGGCGACTTATCTAAAATCGTAATGGCAAAACATGGCTTTCGAGAAATGGATGATGTAGACAGCAAATTAGCTCACGAACTTCCGACTGCCTTTGGAGTATATTGGTACTCGCATCAAAGTATAAAATCGATTTAGCCTCTGAGTTTATGAAAACTATGGATCAACTTGATGCCCGCATTGATAAGGAACTAAGTTAAGCTGCCTATTCATATTCAACCGCGAAACCAAGCCCTCCCCGCCTTCAACACTTCGAAAATATAACCAAGCACAATGACCACCTCTGCGACCGGCAAAGCTCTAGCCAACGGGTGCAGCGCCCCCCATAATGGTCCTATCGTATCACCGCCGCCTTGCAAAGGATGACTTGGGACAAAAATAAAGCCCATTGCGGCCACAGCAATCGCACAAAAGGCAAAGGCGATACCTCCGGCCAAGAGCGGACGGATGAAGCCCAAAGACAACGGACGCCTCCCAGCGATTCGCCACGCAAAGCCTGCGCCGCCAAAGATAGTGAACGCCAGCCACCCATAATTTGCGGTGCTAAATCCATAAATGCCGGTGTAATGATGTCGGAACACACTGACGAGCCCCACGGCAATAACCCAGGTAATCCACGACAGCTTCCACGGCCAAGTCTGCATGAACCATGCTCGCCAATTATTGTTTGCTGTTTTTTGTATTTTATTCTTATGCTTAGTCATATTTTCTATATTAGCATGGCGTAAATGATGGTTTGGTGTTTTTTTGTATATACTTAGGGCATGACACAACAAAGTTCACTTGGCATCGTTCATCATGACACCTCAGATCGGCGTACCGATTATCTGTATAGAATTTCAATTAAGAGCTTGATCCGCAATCCAAAAGGCGAAATATTGGTAGTTAAGGAAGTAGGCCGAGATTGGTGGGATCTTCCCGGTGGCGGCATGGACCATCACGAAAATATCCAGGCGGCAATTGCCAGAGAGATGTACGAAGAAGTGACCCTGACTGGCGACTTTACCTATCGCATTATTGCGGTTGAAGATCCGGTTTACTTGGCTGCACATGATTTTTGGCAACTGCGCCTGATCTTTGAGGTGACGCCCGAAAATATGCACTTCCAGGCTGGCGAAGATGGCGACGAAGTGGCTTTTATGGACCCAGCTGTCTTTAAAGAGTCAGAGCGAAAGACCGAACGGCGAATCTTTGAATATGCGGTACAATAACATGCATGAAAATAGTCCTTGTCAGCAACGTTGAACCTGAAGACGAAAGTTTTAACGAGCCGCTCCTCAAAAGTCTCACGCCTTTGGCAGAAGTGGAAACGATTCATTACGCCCATGTCCCGCCAGTCGCGGAGCTGGAAGCACGCTTTGACGGCATCGTGACCAGCGGTACGCCGTTGAGCTACCCTCTGGACGATATTGATACACGAGTCGCGCATATTCAATGGATGCGTGACATCACCATACCGGTGCTTGGTATTTGCCTCGGGCATCAGAATATCGGCCGGCTGTTTGGCTCTCAATTATTTCTCGGCGAGGAAGCTGAAGAAGGTTTGCGAGCCCTGCATATCGTGCAGGACGACCCGCTCTTTAAAGGTGTGCAATCTGGCGAAAAAGTTGTCGAACACCACCGGGCTTCAGTGAATGTGCCCGATGGATTTGTCCTGCTTGCCAGCACCGCAACCTGTCGCAATCAAACCATGAAGCACGCGACCAAACCTCTGTACAGCGTGCAGTTTCACCCTGAACTTTCCGAAGCAACAGGGCCACAGATCTTTAAGAATTTTGTGGGGATGCTGGGGTAACTCCTCTGCTTCAACCCTCCGAACCTGCTACAATACGGCTATAAACAGGAAAAGTAGCATGCAAGGAATTACTCCCTTTATTTGGTTTGAAGGTACCGCAGAAGAAGCGATGAACTTTTATGTGTCGACATTCAAAAATTCTAAGATTGTGGATATTGAACGCTATGCGGGCGACCAAGGTATTCCCGGCGAGCAAGAGCTTAAGGGCAAGGTGCTCAACGGCACATTTGAGCTCAATGGCCAGCGGTTTATGTGCTTGGACGGTGGGCCGCAGTTTCCCATGTCTGGAGCGATTTCGTTTATGGTGGAGTTTGATAACCAGGAAGAGCTGGACACAGTCTGGGCGGCGATGCTGGACGGCGGCAAAACGCAGCAATGTGGCTGGATTACCGATAAGTTTGGCGTGACCTGGCAAATTGTGCCAGCGAGCCTGGGCAAGATGCTAGGAGATCCTGCCGCCACGCCTGAGCAAAAGAAAGCGGTGATGCAAGCCATGATGCCCATGGTCAAGTTGGATGGACCAGCTTTGGAAAAGGCATTTGAAGGAGCCAAAAAAGCATAGCTTCACCTTGTCTTCTACCATACAAAAAAGACTCCGCCGAGGCGGAGTCTTTTTATGCGTCCGAGATTTCTATTCAAACGCGGTCTGGCAGAGCTTGATGCCAGTTTGCGAGAGAATCAGCTCGCTGCTCTTTTTGCCAGAAGCCAGGTCAACCAGGTAGCGCAGATCGCTATTTGCCATGGTGATCTGCTCGTAGGTGCCGCCGTAAGTGTACATTGAGTAATGTGCCTTGAGGGTGCTGGTGAGGATGGCTGGCGCTTTGCTAAATGGCACATCGACCTCTTTTTGAATGTAGGTGCCATTGCGGTCAAGGATGATCGAAAGGTGCTCTTTTTTGGCATTGGTCAGCGCGACATCATATGATTCGCTGCCGTCACATTGTGGATCGTACTGCATGCTGGTAACCTTCCAGGTTGGGTAATGATCCTTAGCGTACTTAGTAAAGATCTTCTTCATTTCTGGTGTGACTGTATGTGAAGGAGGGGGAGTCGTTTTGACAGGCATGGTCCAGTGCTGGAGCGCGCTATTGTTACATGTTGCCAAGACAACGCCAGCACCGCTGGTGGCACTTTCAGCTTGGAGACAGAGGCCGGTCGGAGTATTTACGAGCGATCCGTCATTATGCGGAGTCCATTGTTGAGGATTGCCACCGTCACAGGTCCAAATATGACCATGGACTTCAGCGGTGTTCCCGGTTCCTGCTCGGCGGACCGCAAAGCAAAGCTTGCCTTCATCACTATCGAGCATAATGTGCTTACCGCTCAACTTCCACTGCTGCTGGCTGCCGTGTCCGCAGGTTTGCAGTTGCACGGGATTGCCTTTTTCTTGTTCGCCCTTTTGGTTGTTCAGACAGAGGGCGTTGTTAGCGAGCTTGATCTGGCCTTCTGGTTGAGAACTGGCCGCATGCGACACAGCGAGCACGATGCTCCCGATCACAATCACCGCTCCCACAAAGAGTGCGGCCAGGATATTCCGCCGCTTGGCGCTTGGGCTGGGCTGGCCGGGGAGCCACGACTGCTTTTTACCGCTTTTTGCTTTTGATTTTTTGACCGTCTTCTTGGCTTTCTGCACCATCTCAACTCTTTTCTGTAGTGATTATGGTTATGTTGCTGTAAGTATACCGCATTTCAGGAAAATTCCAGCGCATTTAAAGTAAAAGAGTAATTTAAAGGCCAGCCACGGGCATTATACTTCATAGAGTCAAATATTTTGAAAGATCAATAGTTCTTTAAACTGTTCGTCATGATATAGTATGCTCACACATGCCAAACCTTGTTGCCAGCTACTTCCTTGTATCCCCGATCGCCGGCGATTCTAGCACATTAGTCACCACATCGTTTACGCCAACTAACGGCGAGGTGATTGTGGTGAAGGCGGCAACTTGGGACACAGGCACTCCGAGCGGTACGCCAAGCGGTGGCGGCCTTACCTACACTCAACGAGCGATCGGGCAGCCAGGGGGATTTAATTGTTACTCCACCATCTTTACCGCTGTCGTGTCGGGATCGCCCGGCTCAATGGCTGTGACCCTCTCGGCGCCAGCCACCAGTTCGTACCACAGTATGACGGTTGAGCGGTGGTCAAATGCGCAGTTAGCCGCCACTCCAGCGACAAACAGCGTGATCACTGGCAATGGAACCACGCCTTCAGACACAGTGATCACTACGGCCGCTAACTCGGTGGTGACTTGGGTAAACGCCGACGATTCTAGTCAGGGTGGCACACATACCTATTTATCTGGTGCAGTCGAAGACGGCTTGGCTGACGGTAGTTCGTTCTCAAACAGTGTCCATTATTATGCTTATCAAACTGCCGCAGCGGCAGGAAGTCAAACTTTTGGGATGTCGCTCCCAACGGCTCAGAAGTGGACGATGGTTGGCATCGAAGTGCAAGATAACCCTGCCGCTCCACCAACGGCCGTGACTTGGCTTTTTACGGCGTAGTTTGCTAGCTTTCAAGTACAGACAGAATATTGCCTGCAGGATCTTTGAACCAGGCAATGTCTGGTCCCATTTGCGCAGCTTTGCCTCGAGCAATACCTTTTTCGTCTGTTTTGAGGTTGGCCTCGTCGTAGTGTTCAAACTGTACACCGCGAGTAGTGAGTTCATCGACCGTGCTGTCGATATCGTCCACGACCAAGTTGAGAATGGTAAAGGTTGCCGGTTGATGGTCCTCTTTTGCGTAAATGAATACTCGCCCGCCGCCAGGGAGCGCAAACTGCAGCCCCATTTTTTCATCAGCCAATTCGAGTCCGAGTGTTTTGGTATAAAACGTTTTCGCTTCGTCTAGATCTTTTACCGAAAAACCGCTGAAAGCACCTTTAATCTCCACCATAGTAATCCCCTTCCTTAACTTGTTGTCTTACTTTTAAATAGCCATGCCGAGACAGGCATTGCAACCACCAAAATACCGAGGCACCATACCACTGCTAGCCAGCCATGGTTGCCCATGGGTGTTCCTAGGATGAGGGCGCGGACAGCTTCGACAACGTGGGTGATCGGTTGGTTTTCGGCAAAAGCCTTGAGGACGCGGTTCATACCTTCGGCTGGCACAAAAGCGGTGCTGGCAAAAGTGAGCGGAAAGACGAGCACAAAGCTTAGCCATTGCACGCCCTCCACGCTTTTGGCCAAGATGCCCATGATGGCTGACAGCCACGAAAAAGCAAGCGTAAACAGGAGCAAAATACCGATGATCACCAACCACTGACTAAAGTTGGCATGCGGACGGAAGCCAATCACCAGCCCGGCGAGCAGCATCACGACGGTCGAAATACTGTTGCGGAATAAATCGGAAATGACATGACCATTGAGCACGGCCAGGTTCGACATAGGAAGTGATCGGAAACGGTCCATAATCCCCTTTTGCAGGTCGTTGCATACCGCAAGCGCAGTGGTGGTAGAACCAAAGGCAGCGGTCTGTACGATAATTCCAGCCATCAAAAAGTTGAGATAACTAACCCCATGCGGCAAAGCTTTAGAAATTGCGCCGCCAAAGACTGAGGCGAACAATACCAAGAACATGATCGGCTGAAAGAACGCGCCCAGTAATTGGTCGCGATTACGAATAATGTGCCGGCCACTGCGGGCGATCATAATTAAGGAGTCGTTCAGGACGAGAACTATCTTTGGTCGTTTTTCGAATTCAAGTGCAACTGCCATTATTTGGTTTCCTTTTGTGCGGCCTTGGTTTGCTTGCCGGTTAATGAAAGAAAGACGTCATCGAGTGTTGGCTTGTGGATTGCCATAGATTGCAGTGTAATTTTTTGGCTGGCAAGTGCATCCAAGATATCTTTGACGTCGGTGTTGGTATCTTTGATGATCACGGTCGCAGAAAATTCTTTCTTGTCTGTGTCGATCACTTTTTTGCCAAGCAGCTCAACTGCTCGAGTGAGCATGTCGCTGTTTGCAAACGAGAGCTCCAAGCGGTCTTTGCCGACCTTGCTTTTGAGCTCGGTCGCGGTGCCTTCAGCAATCACTTTGCCACCATCGATGACGACGATGCGGTCGGCCAGCTGATCGGCTTCTTCAAGATACTGCGTGGTTAACAGAATCGAGGTACCGGCAGCCATTAATTGCTTGATGATATCCCACATGGCCAGCCGCGAACGCGGATCCAGGCCGGTGGTTGGCTCGTCCAGGAAGATGACCGGTGGCGTGGCAATCAGGCTCACCGCAAGGTCCAACCGACGGCGCATGCCGCCAGAATACGTTTTGGCTGGTCGATCAGCAGCGGCCACCAGGCCAAAGTTTTCGAGCAGCTCTTGCGCCCGAGCGGTCGCGCTGGCTGTTGTCAGACGATAGAGGCGTCCCATCATCACCAGGTTCTCGCGGCCGGTCAGCAATTCGTCGATCGCTGCCGATTGGCCGGTTAGACCAATAACACTGCGAACTTTGTCAGCTTCTTTGGTGACATCGTGGCCCTCAACGGTGACTGTGCCGCCATCAAATGAAAGCAAGGTGCTGAGGATGCGTACGGTTGTTGTTTTGCCTGCCCCGTTTGGGCCAAGCAGCGCGACCATGGTGCCGCGTTCTACCTGAAGGTCGATGCCCTTAAGGACTTGATTGGTGCCATAGGATTTCACGAGCCCTTTGGCTTCAACCACATATTTACTTTGCATGGATACTCTCCGGTTACTGTAGCGTTCCTACTACTATACCATCTCTGGGCGTTACTTAAATCGGTACGTGGCGCGCGCTTTGGCTTTGGCCGCTTCGACCTCGCGGTTCTTGGGGTCGGCAGTGGTTGTGAGATGATTCATCAGCTTCTGGGTCGCCATCGCGATTTCGTCAATGGCTGTGGCAAAGGCAGCTTCGTTGGCCTGCGAAGGTTCATGGAACCCACTCACCTTGCGTACAAACTGCAGCGCCGCGGCTTGCACTTCAGCTTTGGTGGCTGGCGGATCAAAATTGTACAGTGGCTTGATGTTGCGACACATAAGTATTTCCTCCCTTGCGATGAGTAAACTATTGGACATGATAGCATAGAGGTCTTCAGAGACTTGACTGAATTCAAAAAATATTCGCATGAAGCTTTATGGTTGGTATAATGACAGAAGTAGGTTAAGGAGTGAGGCAACCACATGCACGCAAGGTCAAGAGGCCGATACATTGCTGGACTTGATGGACTCCGCGCATTGGCGGTGATTGCCGTGCTGCTGTATCATTTTGCGCCAACTGTGCTGCGTGGTGGGTTTGTGGGGGTGGATGTCTTTTTTGTGATCAGCGGTTTTTTGATCACTACCTTACTGATCGAAGAGCAGGCTCGGACCGGCCGGATTCATTTCACCAAGTTTTGGACTCGCCGCGCCAGACGTTTGCTCCCGGCTTTGCTGGCAACGGTGTGCGTGATTGGATCGATCGCTTTCTTTGCGCGCGGTGATATTTTGGTTGGCCTTGGGCGCCAGCTTCTAGGCGCGCTGACGTTTAGTAACAACTGGGTTGAGGTGCTGGCTGGAGCGAATTATTTTGATGCAGCTCACGCACATTTGTTTACCAACTTTTGGTCTTTGGCTGTCGAGGAGCAATTTTATGCCGGCTGGCCATTTGTGGTAGCCGCGTTGGTGGGAGTGCCAGCGTTGGCTCGCCGCCCGCGAATTGCGCTCTGGGGCTGCATTGCGATTGCAGCGATTTCGGCTGGACTCATGGCCGGGCTTTTTCATGGCACCAACGCCACGCGAGTTTATTACGGTACGGACACTCATTTGTTTGGCTTAATGATCGGCGCAGCGATCGCCTTTTGGGCACGAACCCAAGCGGGTGTGTCGCCGTCGAAGTTGCTTAACAAAAAGCCCTTTGTGCAGAAGATCGGAGCGTTGGCGTTGGTTGGTTTGCTGGCGGTGATGCTACTTCTGTCCGATCTTGCGGCATTCGCCTACCGGGGAGGTTTGGTGTTGGCAAGTGTACTGGCTGCGTTGGTTCTTTTTGCAACCATCAGCCAACGCAGCTGTCTGCAGCGGTTGTTTACCTGGCGGCCATTGGTTTGGGTGGGAGTTCGTTCGTATGGTATTTATTTGTGGCATTGGCCGCTCCTGGTTTTGCTGCGGCGTCTCCTTCCAGTTGGCACACCTTGGGGCATTACCTCGTTGGCGGCGGCTCTGCTGACAGTGCTGGCCGCAAGTTTGAGCTATGCATACCTTGAGTCACCCATCCGGGCGGCAGGCTTTTGGCTTTTTGTGACCAAAGGTTTGAGGCGCCAGGAAGTGGCCATTGACGGCGTTATCGCTCGCTGGAAACTACTGCCACACCCAATGGTCGTGGCGAGTGTGGCAGCTATTGTGCTGACCTTTGCCGCAGTGATCGGTGCGCCATCAAAGACGAGAGCCCAGCTCAGCGTGGAGGCTGGGCAAAAAAGCATTCAGAATGCGCAGCAACATACGTCTTCTTCGGCAGCAACATCGTCTTCTGCTACACCTCAAGTGATTACGGGCGATATGATCACAGTGGTTGGCGATTCGGTGACACTGGCCAGCGCGCCGGCGCTTGAAGAGCGGTGGCCAGGGATTTTCATCGACGCCGTGGTTTCGCGCTCGATGCGCCGCGGAGGTTTGGAGACGGTAGGTAATCTCAGTGCTACTGGTCACTTGCGCCAAGTGGTGGTGGTCGCCCTGGGAACCAACGGTTATTACGGCGACGGAAATCTGGAAACGCTGGTGACTCAGCTTGGTAATCGGAAAATAATTCTGGTCACGGCGCATGCCGACCGAGAGTGGACCACGCCTAACAATAACGACGAGCGGCAAGTTGCCAAAGCCCACCATAATGTCTTTATCGCCGATTGGGATGCTGCCATCAGCGCTCACCCCGAAGAGCTGGGCGATGATCATATTCACCCCATCCCAGCGGGCGGCAAAATCTATGCTGACAGTATTGCGGCCGCGCTGACGCAGGCGCAAGCTGGACCTCATCGGTAATGTGGAAGCAGCGCGCGGAACTGGTATGATTAAGCTATGAGCACTCCCCTGATCATTCTGCTGCATTCCTCGAAGACAATGCGAACCCCAAAGAGCAATGCGCCTTATCGTGCACCGCAGTTGGTCGCGCAGGCCGTGGAGCTGGATGCATATCTCAAGACGCTCACCCCTGCCCAGCTTGCCAAAGCGATGCATCTTTCTGCACCGCTAGCCGCCAAGACGCACCGCTTAATTGCCGATTGGAGTGCTTCGCCAGACCAGCATACTGTGGCTATGGATAGTTTTGTGGGCGATATTTACAGCGGCTTGCGAGCCAGTGAGCTATCTGCGGCCGACCGCGAGTATGCTGATCGTACTTTGTGCATTCTTTCTGGGCTGTACGGAGTGCTTCGTCCCTACGATAGCATCTGTCCGTACCGTTTGGAGATGGGATATATCTTTCCGAATAGTCCATTTGCCAATCTGTATACCTTTTGGGGCGACAGGATTGCCAAGTGTCTTCCTGCGGAAGGGATTATCGTCAATGCCTCTTCGTTAGAGTATAGTCGGACGGTCACCGCCTTTGTGGATCCTGAGCGGGTCATTACCCCCAAGTTCCTCACCTTTAATAAGGCCACGGGTGAACCAGCGTTTGTAGTGGTTCATGCCAAGATTGCCCGCGGCGCTTTTGCTCGTTGGCTAATCACCAGCCGCACCACCGAGCCAACGGCATTTGCAGCATTTACCGACCTCGGCTACCGGTTTGACGCAGCGTTAAGTACGCCAAGTGAGCCAGTGTTTGTCTGTCAGACTTTTGGCGGCATCGGGTTAAGCATGCGCCTTGCCCTCTCATAATTTAGCTAACTCTACTCGATCTCCTTGACTTAGGCTGAGAGCCTACGTACACTTCAAAGCATAAACGTATTCTTGCAAGAACCAACACAAAAGGAAAACAAATGGCCGTCAAAAAAACCAGTCGTCCAAAAAAGAGTAATCCGCCTGTAAAGAAAAAGAACAAAGTGCGACGGCCAATAAGCCACCTACTCACTCAGCGCAGCAAGCTTTTGATGAGTATTGGCGCTGGCTTAGTCTTGCTGATTGTGGGCGCCTTCCTTTTGGTCTCGCATGCGGCCTCCTCGAGCACGGGGCCAATCGTCGGTAAAGCTGGCAAATGCCTGGATAATGATGCCCAACATAAAACAGACGGTAACAAGATTCAACTCTATGGTTGTAACGGCACGGCTGCACAGCAATGGCGGGTTAATTCAAATGGAACTATCACTAACGCAAACGGTTACTGTCTGGATGTACAAGGCGGGGGCAAGGTTAAGGGCACGCTCGTGCAGTTGTACCACTGCTTAGGGACTGCGAACCAAAAATGGAAGGTAGACAGTGGGAACAAAACGATCATCAACTCTTCCTCAGGACTTTGCTTGGATGATAAATATTCCAGTACCGCAAACGGCAATCAGATTTGGACCTGGGACTGTAATGGTACCGATGCGCAGAAGTGGACGGTTGAAACTGACGTAGCAGGTCTTCCGGGCGCCTCAGCGCCATGCGACAAAACAGCAGCAGTGCCTCCCGCACACTATGATCACGTCATTTGGATCCTGGAAGAGAACCGTAGTCTTAATGACGTGATCGGCTCCTCCCAAGCGCCATATCTCACCAAGCTTGCTCATGAATGTGGTTATAGCACCAAGTTTGTGAATAACGAGCCTATTTCAGAGTTGGGCGCAGGATACCATTCGGTGGTCCATTATGTAGCCGACCTGGCCGGATCGAATTGTGTGACAGGAAACGGCAAGACAGGACATGGCTGCCTGCTTAATAGCGCTACATATGGTCCAGGCAAATACGATATCGGTACAGAATCAATCCTGGACCAACTGACAGCGGCGCATCTGAGCTGGAAGTCGTACCAAGAGGCAGCACCTCATAACTGTACTCTTAGCAATAGCGCAGTTGGCAATTATGCGCCGTGGCATGATGGTGTCCTCTACTTTACTCGCAGTAGAAATGACTGCAAGAAGTTTGATGTCCCCTTCCCTGAGCTACACGGAAGTCCGCGTGGCGCACTCATTGACGATATCAAAAACGACCGTCTGCCGAACTTTGCGTACATTACTCCCGATCTCAACGATGATATGCACAACAAAGGCCCAAGCAATGCTGACAATTGGCTCCAGGCATACCTTCCTGCGCTTTTTGAAAGCAAAACGTATCAAGAAGGCCGAACGGCTGTGTTCATTATCTGGGACGAAGCACGGGCGAATAATGACCCTTTACCTAACCTTGTGATTGCTCCAACCGTGCATACAGGCGCAATACATACGACGATGAGTGGATTTGCGGTACTAGGTACCACTGAAGACATGTTCGGACTTACGCGGCTTGGGTGTGCAACCGGCACTCCTCCAGGTAAGATAGGTCAGTGCTTCCCTGGGGCGACTGCCAATATGCGTCAAGCGTACTCGTTGTAGCTAGTGGACGCTTGCGGTTAGCCTGGAGCTACTCGGCAAGTTTGGCGATTTCTGCCTTGGTGAGTTCAACCGCTGCTTTGTAGTAGCGCACCAAAAACTCAATCTCTTGAGTGGTGTAGTTTTCAAGGAATTTTTCAAAGCTCCGTCCCATTGAGGCATATACTTCCTTGCGATCTTTGGTTCGCGCGGGGTTGATTTCGACAATAACCTTGCGTCGATCATCGGGGTCAGCAACCCGCCTGACTGCGTCAATGCGAGTGAGCCGGCCGATCACATTAGTAACCGCGCCAGTAGTTAAACTGAGCCGCTTGGCAATCTGTCCGGCGGTCATCGGTCCTTCTTGCGTCAGCGTAGAGATGGTTTTCATGTCGGTAATGCCCAGGCCTAACTTGGCTGCGGCAGCTTGGTGAAATAGGGCGGTTTCGGTGCTCGCCATTTGGCCCAAAAACTGCATCTCAGCGATAAGCTTAGCTCTTTTGGTAGCTTCTTTGGATGAAGATGCAGAATTAATGGCTGGCATATTGCAAGAACCTCGGCAGACCTAATAAGCGTATAGTATAACCTAATTTAAGGGGTTGTTCAAATCAGCAGCCCCTGCACGGTATTGGCGAACCCGCGTATACTCTACAGTAGGATGCATAAAAAATGGTTAACTTTTTGGCAACACTTTTGGAAAGATTCAAAAGGCGCAATCGTGGTTTGGCAATTTCCAAATCCTCCACTGTGGGGCTGGATATTTTGCACGCTCGTCGCGCACTTTATCGGTAATGGTCGCTTTAAGGACGGGGTGCAATTTGTTGGTACAGTGTTGCTCGCGTATTGGGCGGTCAGTGAAGTCACTCGTGGGGCAAGTTACTTTCGGCGCTTGTTGGGCATTTTGGTGCTGGGGTATATTGTTGTTTCGCTTGTGGTTCAGAGTTGAATTTTTATTGATGCCCGGTGTACTGTCGCTTGAGATATGACCCATATGTTGGGGTGCGGCTACATTGCTCAATATTTTGGCAGACTGCGCCATCGAATTTGCCGTATGCCAAAAAGGCAGCGGTTTTTTTGGCTAGCTCGTCGCCCGACACATTTGGCGGCATTTGCCGGATCGGATACCCAATGTAATACGCAATGGTAGCTTGGCTGTGGTCATTGTATTGCTGGAAAGCAGCATGCGTCACTCGCCCAACCTCCATGTGGTCGCTATGATCCGGAAACACCGAGCTGGCGTTATAGGTAGCTTGGGTGTGAATGGTGAGCGGGCTGTAGGTTTTCATGAGCGTGGCAAGCGCTGCTGCCAACTGGCTATAGGTGTAGGCCGACTGTCTATCTCCGGAATGAATGATCGGGATGTGGCCATCATGCAGGCGGGCCAGACTTTCAAAATGGGAAGCCTTAAAGCCCTTGCCAGAAATATTACCGTCCGGAAGGCGCATAAAGATGAGCGAAATGCGCTGATTGCCTCGTGGATTGGCGATAGTGACGAACTGCCCGGTGGCCAGTTTGGCGACGCGTTGCACCCATATGACATCTTGACCAAGCAGTGAGGCATAGGCGGCTTCTGCACCCTGCTCTCGCTTCTGCCAGTACAACTGCCCTTCACCTGCGTCACCCGAGGTCATATACACTGTGCGAACGCAATGGCCTGCGCGGATATCGCGAAGCAGATCTGGATTTAAAAACAGAAGGTCATCGTCTTGATGCGCGACCACATTCATGATGGTTGAAGCATCTGGACAATTGGTGTTTGGCAGTTGATCTACGCTGACCGGAAGCACGGTTGAGGTCACCGGAGAAGGGCCAGTCACCGGCGCGCTTTTATTAATGCCATGATCGTAATAGAGCAAAAACTCTTTGGGATCGTTAAGGCTCCCTGCCGTCAGGACGCTCTGGTTTGGCCGACCGTAAGCTGCGATTATCTGGTTCAACGTACATGCCGGAAAGCCGGTCACGCTTGGTTCAAGTGAAAGAATGTAGGCAAAACTGTGCGTCTGTAAATCTGGTTGCCATGCTTTGCTGCTGAGAATATCACGTGGCTGCATGCAATCACTCAGTGGCATCACTTGTTGCGTCGCTGGCACTGCCGCTTTGACCGGCAATGTTCGCCAATAATCGCCAACGACGATATTCACCGGATGCGTCTGGAGCGATGTGCTAATGAGCGCAGTGCGCTGAGCGTGATCGCTCTGCGCGCTCAGGTTAGCGTGATAGGTGGTAACGGCCGAGAAAAAGCCAAGCGCAGTACTGCCAGCCAGTGCCAGACCAATATACAGAATATGCTGTGGTTTGAGCATTATCTTGCAGCCACGCAGATACGTAGCGCTGGCGGTAAACACGGCAAAAAGGATAATCGTGAGGTAGCGTGCATCGACCACATAATAATGATCAGTAACGATAAACGCGCCGAGTGCAACTATCGATGCCCAAATCAAAAGTTCAGAAAGCCTGGCCGCTATATCAGGCTTTGCTTTCTTGGCGGGTGCCTTAAAACTGGCGAGAAATAGACGCATGGTCATATATATTCCCCCTACCACTATGATACCGTTGGCCACATAGGCAAGCCCGGCTGGCGCAAGCAGTCGATCCTTGGCGTTATGCAGAACGGCTCCGGGCACCGAGGCGTCAAATGCTGGATTGGCACCAAAATTGGTCAGCAATCCAAAGCAGGCGTAGAATGTGCCACGTGTCAGGTCTTTGAGGGAGTGCACAATGTGGTACGGGCTCGAGGACAATCCCGCAATGTGCGTGAATCCGCTCTTATTAATAGCCCACAGCAAACCAATTCCCAAGACGGTTGCGCCAATACTCACCCCTCCCCATCCAATTGCCAGCCGGACCTGTGATGTGCGGCGTGCCAGGCTATATATTCCCGCTGCTGCCACCGCACTTCCCACTGCCAGAGTCAAAAAAAGCTTGTCACTGGCAATCAAAAGTCCGAGCACTCCCATTGCTATCCAAGGACCGCTCGTCCGCAATTTTGGCGTGCGCAAAAACGTCCACAGGCTGGCTATAAAAATGAGATATTCAATGTTGCGAGTGGTGATCATCGCCATGTTCACCGGTAAAAGCGCGCCTGCATATGGCTCAGGCGGAACGAGCACCAACACCGAGGCCAGCGCCAGAAACAGCGTGCCGTACACCAAAGGCCGACGATCAATGCGATATAGTACGTAAGCGAATCCACCAACGGTCGCGAGCGAAAGAACGACCGTTCCGAGAGTGAACGTAAGCGGTGTGGGTCCAAAAAGCTGCGCCAGCCAAAACAGCGGCCACTTAATCAGGAAACTATGTGCACTGGGAAATAATGCACTATGGAATGTGTGCCAACTTTGGAAAAGATACACATTGACCAGCTGGTCCGCATTCCCTTGCTGCACTTTGGCGCCAAGGAGTGCCCAGATAGTGCTACTGACGCCCAAAACCGCGACGGCGAACAGCGCGTACCATTTAGCCCAGGCTACTCGGGGAGTTCGGGGCTGTCTTTTATGCCATGTGGCGGTTTTTGCTTTTTTTCTAGGTGCCATAACTAACAGCTTATATCATCTCGTACATTTACCGTTTTTGCCATAGTCTTATTGGGCTGTCCAAATTGTAAATCTTGCGGACGTATGCGATGCTACATGAGGTATAGGTGCTTTTCGGTCTCTTCTGGATTATTATAGGTATATGAGACAAAAACTGCATGTCCTTGGCGTACTCTTTCGCCCTTCGCCCTTGAGCTTTATCGTCTCTATGACTCTCTCGATTGCCATTCTGGTGGGTTCAAATTGGTCGTACTTAGTGCACAGTCCATTGTTGTACGATTACTTTTTTGGGCCATCGGGTTTGGTGACGGTGATGCAAGACGCCCCGGATGGCTTTACGGCATTTACGACCGCTCTGTTCTCGGGGTCGGTAGCCTATCATGTGGTGATTTTGGTAATCGCTGGTGGGGTGGCTCTGTTGGTTTACGTCTTTTTAGAAACGCTCGATCGGATCGCCGCGTCTGCCAGAAATGCCTGGTGGGGCATCCATGATACCAACCGCACCTATAGTAAATCGGTGGAGTTGGAGGTTGGGGTGCGGTTTGGGGTACGGGCGCTCAGCTTTATTGTGTGGTTGATCTATTGGTTCTTTTCAGCCAAAGCGGTGTTGCCCTTTTGTATTTTGATGTTCCGCATGGGCGTCGACCATCCCTATACGGCGGTGGGTGCCAAGTATGATTTGGTGGGCGTGGGAGTGCTCTTGCTGACGTTGCATATTCATGTGATATTACTGCGACTCCTGACGCTGAGGCTGCGTATGTTTGGCATGCGTCCAGAGCTTTACGAATTGTAGCAAAAAAGTTTTGACTTTTGCGGTCGCGGAACGATATCATCCGCGACATGAAAAACCGTTTGCTTTTTGCCACAGTACTTATTGGATTTATGAGTGTGCTATTACCAAGGCCAGCGCTGGCAGCGAGCGCGAGTTTGGTAATCAGTGAGGTGCAGCTGCAAAGCGCGGATAGCAAAAGCGAAGAATTTGTCGAACTCTATAACACTGCCGCCAGCGATATTGAGGTAAGCGATTGGAAGGTGGAATATCTCACCGCTGCTAATAACCTCAGTACTCCCCCACTGGCCACTCTGCACGGCAAAGTGGCAGCACATGGATTTGTGCTCCTCAGTAAAACAGATTATTTGCCTGATGCCGATGCGTATTTTGATAAAGGCCTTAGCGAGGATGGCGGACATATTGCGCTAGTTGATGCAAGCGGTGCTGAGATAGACCGAGTGGGCTGGGGTACGGCCGTCAAGCCCGAGGGATCTTCGGTCCCTGCACCTGATAAAGGGTTGAGCCTACGGCGCGAAGCTCACGCCGCCGATCCTTTTGCGGATACAGATAATAATGTGGCTGACTTTGTAGCTGACCTGCCCGATCCGCAAGGTGATGGCTTGCTGCCATCTGATTCCTCACCGCCCTCTGATGCAACGTGCCAGGGCGCTCAGCTTAGCGAGATTGTGGCCAACCCAGCAGGCGCAGATAGTGCAGGTGGCGAGTTTATCGAGTTGTATAACCCTACCAGTGCGGCAATTCCGTTGGCTGGTTGTTCGCTGGCCACCGACAAGATGAAGACCTATGCGTTTGACGGCGATGCGGTGCTGGGCGCGCAGAGCTACTATGTAGTTGCCTTAAAAGACAAACTGCTCAATGCTGGCGGCACGGTTACCTTTTCTAGTACCGACGGCGACGAGGTGATATCGTACCCAGCACTAGATGACGATCAGGCTTGGGCGTTGATTGCCGGCACCTGGCAGCTCACGAATCAAGCAACACCGGGCGCAGCAAATATTTTACTGACCGCAGATACAACAGCTGGTGCCGATGCTACTGCGCAGACCGTGGCGCCTTGCCCATCAGGAAAGTATCGCAATCCAGACACCAATCGCTGTAAGAACATCGATGATTCATCAGGCAATCTGACACCTTGTAACGCGGGCCAAGTACGCAACCTAGATACCAACCGTTGCCACGCCACTGCCGCGCTTGCGAGCGCCACGTCGCTCACTCCTTGCAAGGAGGGTCAGGAGCGCAACCCGGCCACTAATCGCTGCCGTACTGCGACAACAGCGAGCACCGTTGTGCAGCCTTGCGCGGCTGGCCAAGAAAGAAACCCTGCGACCAATCGCTGCCGTAAAGCCACTACCACTCCTGCGACCACCTCAGCTACCAACAAAACGACCACAGCAGCTAAGGCGGATAAGATTAATCTAGGCATCATTGCGCTGGCAGGAAGTGGCGCACTCACCTATGGCGCCTATGAATACCGTCAGGACCTTCGAAATGTACTCAGCAAACTACGAACTAAGTTCATTCCTCATGCTAATGCGTAGGGACAGGAATTATAGGTGGCGTGGTGCCATTACCTGTTCCAGTTCCCGTTCCATTCCCGGTCCCCGTGCCAGTCCCGTTTCCGGTACTATTTGTGCCGTCTGTTCCCGTGCCCCCGCTGGTGGTTGAGTTCGGATTGGTGGTGTCTGTGTTGGAGGAACTGTTGTCGTTAGTTGGCTTGGTGGGCGTGTCGACCGGTTGCGCGGGCTCAATTGTTTTTTGGTTGCACTTGGTGGTGGGAAGTGTGCCGGAACGGAAGTATTCGGTCATCGTGTTGCTGCCAGGTTGTTCGGCAATGGCACCATCGGCACGGCAGATGGTCTGGGTGGTGAGTCCGGTAGGTTGCGAGAATTTCTCCACTGGTGCTCCAGCAAGTGACTGGTTCATAATATCCCGCCAAATAGGCGCTGCCCCCAGTGAGCCAGCCACCGAATTCATGGCGCTGTTATCGTTGTTTCCAATCCAGACTCCTACAGCCAGACTTGGAGTGTAGCCAATGGTCCACGCATCACGGTAATCCTCAGTTGTTCCAGTTTTGACTGCAGCAATGCGTCCGCCGCTTAGGGTAAGACTGCTGCCAAATTCTTCGGCACGAGCCACATTGTCTGAAAGTATCGAAGACATAATAAAGGCAGTTTGGGCGCTCACCGCAGAATGCGGAGTAGATTTTTCTTTGTAGATTTCTTTGTTGTCTTTGTTGGTGATCGAAAGAATGGTTTGCATCTCATTGTACTGTCCCCCGTTGGCGAAGGTCGCATAGGCGTCGGTCATTTCAGTCAAACGCGCTTGCCCACTTCCCAGCGCCAAAGATAAATCGTAATGTTCGGGAGCATCAGTAAAGGTTGTTAGGCCGAGCCTCTTGGCGGTGCTGATGGCGCTGCCAACCCCAATCTTTTGCATCACCTCCACGGCGGGAATGTTGAGCGAGTTGGAAAGTGCGCGGCGCGTGGTGACATCGCCACGATACCGAAGGTCGAAATCTTTTGGCGCGTAGCCGCCACCAAAATCCGTTGGCTTGTCGTGCAAGATGGTTGCTGCTGAAATTTCATTCTGCTCGATGGCAGCGGCATAGTAGATCGGCTTGAACGAAGAACCCGGCTGGCGAGTTGCCGTAGCCATGTCGACCTTACCAAAAGTTTGGTTGTACCAGTCCGTGCTTCCCACTAGTGCTAAAAGTTCACCAGTGTGCGGATCGATCGCCACAGCGCTGCCATTGCTTGCTTTGCTGGCTTGAAGTTTGCCAATCTGTTTGCTTACTGCGGTTTCGGCGCGGCCCTGGATGTCGAGGTTCAGAGTAGTCTTCACCTTGTAGCCCGAGCGAGCGATTTTTTCCTCGCCGTATTTCTTGTCGAGTTGGTCTTTAACCAGCAATGCAAAATGCGGCGCGGTCAGTCTGGCCTGCGCGGCAGCCGGGGCGTAATTGAGCGGCGCTGCTTCGGCATTGGTCTGCTGAATTGGAGTGATCTTGCCATCCTGGAGCATCCGGCCAAGCACATAGACTTGACGTTTTTTGGCCAGGGTCGCGTCGCCCGAGATTGGCGAATACGCACTCGGCGCAGGAATTAATCCGATAAGCAAGCTGGCCTGCTCGAGACTTAAGTCCTTGGCCGAAACCCCAAAGTATGTTTTGGCTGCGTCCTCAATACCAAAGGCGCCTTCACCAAAATAGACCGAATTAAGATACATCTCCAGAATTTCGTTTTTGGAATAGCGTCGTTCAATTTCTTCGGACAGAATAATCTCTTGATACTTGCGCAGTACACTACGGTTTTGACTCAGCAAGGCGTTCTTGACCAGCTGCTGAGTGATGGTTGAGCCACCATTATTGAGTCCGCCTGGCCGAATGTTTTCATACACTGCGCCCAAAAGTCCCTTGGCCGAAAAGCCTCCGTGCTTGTAGAAGTCTTTATCCTCAGATGAAATAAGCGCTTGCTGCGCAATGGGCGCGATATGATCAAGCGTGACATAGGTGTCAGAGTGCGCATTGTAAAACTCATAAAATGGCTTGCCATTGCGATCGAGCAAAGTGACACCCGTGTTATTTCGGTTCATAATGCGCTCTTTACTGCCCAAGCTTGCCGCAAAATAAATCGTGGTGGCAAGCGCGATCAGTACTAATGCCGAGCCCCCGATCCATATAAGCAGAAAAATCTGCCGGCGGCGTGAAAGATGCGCAAACACTCGTTTGAAAGACCAATACACGCGAACCAAGCGGTTGGCATGGGTGCGGTTCTGTCGCGTATACTTCGTATTGCGCGTCGTCTTCATTGGCATTAATTATACACTACTAGGGCAATAAGATGGCCCAAGGCTTGCTGAAGCGAAGGCTTCGTGGCATAGTGAATATGTATATAAGGGGTACTTTGGTCATGGCAGAATGGGATTTTAGCGGACTGCGCGCAGTGTACTTCAACGGGACGCTGAAGAAGTCGCCAGCAGTAAGTAACACTGAGGGGCTACTCGAAGTCAGCCGGCAGATCATGCAAAAGCACGGCGTGCAGACCGAAGTCATCCGTACTGTCGACCATGATATCGCCACTGGCGTCTATCCTGACATGCGCGAACAAGGTTGGGAAACCGACGAATGGCCAGAGCTGTATAAAAAGGTGCAGGCCGCGGATATTTTGGTGATCTGCGGACCGATTTGGCTCGGTGACAATAGCTCGATGACCAAAAAGATTATCGAGCGACTCTATGGCAACTCTTCGGACCTCAACAGCGCCGGCCAATATGCCTACTACGGCAAGGTCGGCGGTTGTATTATTACTGGCAATGAAGATGGCATCAAGCATTGCGCCATGAACGTGCTGTACAGCCTGCAGCACCTGGGCTGCACCATCCCGCCCCAAGCTGATGCGGGCTGGATCGGTCCGGTTGGTCCTGGTCCGAGCTATTTGGATAAAGGTTCCGGCGGTCCAGAAAGTGATTTTACTAATCGCAATACGACATTCATGACCTGGAACTTGCTGCACCTGGCCAAGATGCTGAAAGACGCGGGCGGCATCCCGGCCTATGGCAACCAGCGGAGTAAGTGGGACGCTGGAGCACGATTTGATTTTGAAAATCCGGAGTATCGATAGTATGAAGAAAAAAGCTCATGGCCCGCGTACGATTGTCAGTTGTCTAATCTTTAACGATGCCGGCAAACTGCTACTACTCCAACGGCATCGGTTGGCTGGCGGCGGTGGCTACTGGGCGCCTCCCGGTGGCAAGGTTGAGGAAGGCGAAAGCCTTCGCGCTGCCGTAACCCGCGAAGTGCAAGAAGAGACCGGGCTACATGTCACCAATCTCGACTTCGCCGCAGCACACGAGGTAATTATTCCTAGCGGCGTGGTGCACATGCAATCGTTTGTGGCGCATCTTTCGGTGGTCCAAGAGATCGTATTAGATCCCAATGAGCACGAGGCTTATGTGTGGCTATCGCTACCCGAATTGCTGCAGACCGAACGCATCATCTGGGGGTTACCTACGATTCTTCATGACACCGGTTTTATTGAAAAGCTGGAGAGAGATCATTCCCTGGAAGAAGGCATGACGGCCAACTTTATGACTTCGCTTCCGGTAAACGTGTAAGGCTTTCACCAATTTAAAAAGACCGGCCAGAGAGCCGGTCTTTTTATGTGCGTCCTGACATGCCTATGCCGCGGTGATGTTGACCAGCGTCCACTTGGCCTGCTCGTCGTCGCTCATTAAGCGGTAGTGCTTTTCGCCGTCGCTCATGTCGAAGATGCGGATCACGCTCTTGCCTTTGCCGATCAGTTTTTGCAAGCCTTCACGAAAAGTGTAAGTCTGCCCCATCCATTCCATGCGGCGTGGCAGGGTGCTCATGTCGGGCCCGTTCTGGAAGTAGAGGGCGGTGATGTGTACTTCCTGGTTGATGGTACGGTTGTTCATAATTCAAGCTCCCTAAAGAAAAAGTTAGTGACGAAAAATAAGCTGACCAAAAAAGGTGGTGACGTCAGCGAACGGGTTTTTCTCTGCAGAGGCTAGCTGGGTAAGTGCATTTCACCGTTCAGAAATATACTGCCAGGTAGCAATTGCTTGAATGAGGTTGCAGGGACGCTTCGCGGCGAACCGCTAGTGTGTATGCTCCCTAAAGAATGCTTTTTTGCGAAAGCCTGTATGTAAAAAGGTCTCCCAGTACACACATGACTACTTATAAGTATACGCGTTGGTGGGTGGGGCGCAATGGGTTTTGTGGAGATTATTCTACAGAGGTGGTGGGTATAAACTGTGTATAAAGAGAGGTCTTAAGCTACGGTACGACTTAGGGGATTACGAGCGATAAACTTGATATGGCGGGGAATGCGTATGGCGCTCGCGACAAATAGCAGATAATAAAGGTGTATAGCCTGAGTGATGAAGGAATACAGGAAAATCGCCTGAAGAATTATTGATGCCCTAAGTCCAAAACCACCCTGGCGTACAACTACGAGTAGGGTTCCAAGATACGCGATGGAAAAGTAAAAGACAACAAGAACCTTGAATTCAGTAAAACGCTGGCTTTTACTCAGTGCCTTCTGTCCTGTAGCCTCCCAGCCAAGAGGCCTTCGAATAATAAGTAGCCATAATGCTTGCAGAAAAGTATAAGCCGTGGCTGTAATAGTGACGGCAGCTGCTAATGGTTCCGGTTCTCGTCGGAATACAAATGGGGTAAGAAGATTGGCAACTATAAACGACGGTAAAAAAGCAAATGTATAACTCCAATGATATGAAGCATGGACGAGGCTGATAGTAAGGAGCTGTAATGGAGTGAGCAGTAGTGCGATTGTGTAAAGGTAATAGAGGCCATTAGAGAAGTAGAACAATTTTTGAAGTGGAGAGAGCGTTTTGGAAAGGAGCGTCTTTCTAGAGAAAAGGAGTTGCAAGCTGCCCGTGCACCAGCGGTTTTGTTGTTTATAGAATGAATAGTAATCTTCAGGGCATGTGCCGGTTGCGAGTTGTACGGGAAGATATTTTATTTTGTATGCGGATCCATCCCTGCGAGTATAATTAAGCATTTTTAGACCCGTATTCACATCTTCACTATGTTGCCATGGTCCATATCCGCCCACTCCTTCGTACCCGCCTACTTGCAGCAATGCCTGACGATTATAAAGCGCGTTAGTGCCTACGCAGATAGCGGCTCCAAAGCGATCTCTTGCAGTTTGCGTGATTCGATAGAACTCCTTTTGTATTAGGCCTGCTCCGAAAGCGACTTTGGATTTGTAATATACAGTATCTGAAAGACTAAAGTGCTGCGGCGTCTGGATGATTCCAACTTCGGGCTTAGCATAGGGAATCATTTCTCTCAACATTTCGCGCCGGGCTACAAAATCAGCATCAAGGACTAGAAAATAGTCCGATGCCGGCAGATGCTCCAATGCATAGTTTAAATTGCCTGCTTTCTTTGACTCACCAGTATTCGGCCTGTGTGCATAGCGGCAACCTTGAGTTGCTGCCATACGTTTATAGATACCTTCTTTAGTATCATCAAGTATATAAACTGTCTTCTTTGGATAGTCGAGGGCGAGCGCTTTATTAACGGTCTTGCGGACAATGCTCACGCTCTCGCCTGCAGCAGGGATAATAACAGTCACGCTCAGTATATCTGCAATAGGACGCTCATGCCAATAGGCTGCTACTCGCTCTTCGTGCTCACGCGTATCAAACCCTACAAAAAGCAGTTGAAGAAGATAGGAAACGAAGTGGTAGAGCACGATTATCAGGCAGGGAATAAACAACAGAAGTTTAATCGGAATACTGACATTAAGGAAGTTGTAGTATCCCCACACTAGACCAATAAGTGAGATAAGCCCTAAGGCCCCGACTATTTTAACAAGCCAAGCTTGCTGCCTGCCGATTACGTAAGAGTACTTGGATTTATTGGTTGCAATGCGCACTGCGCCCCATCCCTTCTAGGCTTATAAACTTGATTATAAATCAACTAGATGTTATCATAACACGGTTTTAATAAGCTATACAATATCTTCCAGATAGAAGGCGTGGGAATGTCAAGCAGAGCTATTCGTAAAATTCGTAAATTGCCCGTAATGAATCGGCATCAGCGTCGTCGTTTCTGGTTATTTGTCACTGTAGGACTTCTTCTTACGACCATATTTGCCGGCTATTGGTTTGAACCGAGTCATATACCCGATAACTACCACGGTTGGAGTAAAGTACTAGACTATCTTCTTTTTGCGATTGTAAGCTATGTCGTTTGGCACCAGCTAATAAGTGAGCTTGTTGCGTGGTATATCACCTCGACAATGACCAAGCCTCAGCGTGTAACTCCGGAAGCCGGACTAAAGGTGGCCTTTATATCGACCTTTGTTCCCGGTAAGGAGCCGTACGATATGCTAGAAAGAAATCTACGTGGCATGGTGGGAGCTGAGCATGTACACGATACATGGATCTTGGATGAGGGCAACGATGAGACGGCGAAAGCGCTCTGCCTAAAATACGGAGCAAAGCACTTTAGTCGCAAGGACATTGAAAGATACAATCAAAGTAGCGGAATCTTTAAAGTAAAAACCAAGGGTGGAAATCACAATGCTTGGTATGATTCTCATGGTAAAGAATACGATATTGTGGCCCAGATCGATCTGGATTTTGTGCCGAGCAAAAACTTTCTTAACCGTACGCTTGGATATTTTAGGGATCCAAGCGTTGCTTTTGTCGGCACTCCTCAAGTGTATGGCAATGGTGACGATTCACTCATCGCCCAAGGGGCAGCCGAACAGACTTATGGATTCTATGGGCCGATTCAGAAAGGACTTTCTGGGCATGATATGACGATGCTTATAGGTGCTAATCATGTTATGCGTGTTGCTGCTCTCAAAGAGAACGGTTGGTATGCGGGACATATTACAGAAGACTTGCTTACTGGAATGAATCTGCATGCCAGGCAATGGAAAAGCGTATACGTGCCTGAAGTTTTAGCAATTGGCGAAGGGCCAACTACGTGGGAGGCATATTTCAGCCAACAGATGCGTTGGGCTTATGGATGCATCCATGTTCTCTTTCATCATAGTTTTGGATTGTTCAAATCGATGAGTCGGCGCCATCGATTTATCTACTTTATGATGCAGCAACATTATTTTAGCGGACTTACTATGGTACTCGGTACTATTCTGCTGACGCTTTACTTCTTGCTTGGAATAAGTAGCGCTAATATGAATGCTCTTCCAATGCTTCTGCTTTATATTCCACTCGTCATATGGCAGTTTATCTTTGTTCTATGGCAGCAGAAATTTACTGTACGTCCCCGATATGAATCAGGGTTCCATCTTAAGGGTAAGATAGTCCTTTTGGCTGCGGCACCAATTTATTTTATGGCGTTAGTGGGCGTACTGCGCGGAAAGAAGCTTTCCTTTAAAGTTACACCGAAGGGTGAGGGCGTGGCCGCCTCAACACCTCTAGTGTTATTTGCTCCTCATTTTGTTCTTGGTACGATTTCGCTTGTTGATCTGTTGGTCGGTAGTATTGAAGGACGGCATGCAGCGGTATTGGTCTTTTGGGCAATTATGAATACGCTCTTGATGTATTCACTTGTAGGGATGGTTGTCTTCGAAAATAGTAAAGCGTGGTTAATGGGCAGACGCTGGAAATTTGTTGACGAAAGCTAGAATCTTTTGCTATTAAAAAGGCGGCGGCTTGGTGGCGTGCTGCAACTTGCAAATTTTAGGGAAGCGTAAACTAACTGTAATACTCGTGATAGAGTAGATAGGGTATGCGGGGGTATCACAAAATAGCGCTTAAATATAAGCACTTCAGTTTGGCTTCAGGTACATCTTATAACTTAGCAGGGTGTCTATGAGCAAACGCTTAACCACACTCGATTTTCTGAGGGGATTTTTCTTATTCGTGATCATTGTCGATCATGTCGAACTGTATCCCAGCGGTTTTGATTTTCTGACAGGACGCGGACGGTTATGGGTGTCGGCCGCTGAAGGTTTCTTTTTTATTTCTGGCTTACTGGTCAGTTATATCTACCGTAAAAAACTTCTTCAGGGCTCCAGCTTTGTCTGGATATGGACCAAGATGTGGCGCCGAGCTGCCCAATTGTATGCATGTGCCGTGTCGCTGACGTTGCTTTTTAGCTATTGGGCTGTGGCCAGCGGCGACAAGGGTATTAAGTATGGTTTACCGGCGGTAATCAACTGGCCGCATATGGTGTGGCAAACGCTTACCTTGCAGTATTCATTTGGATGGGCGGACTTTCTGCCGCATTATGTCGTTTTTATGCTTGCGGCTCCAGTAGTGTTCTTTTTGCTCGCTAAGCGACAGTGGTGGCTAGTGGTGCTAGGATCAGCGGCGATTTGGACGCAGCGCGGCCAGGAGTTTGTGCCCGCATGGCAGATTATTTTTGTAGGCGGGATGATTACCGGATTTTATTGGGATGCCCTTTGTGCTCGCTGCCAGGCGCTTTCGCCACGGACCCAAAGAGTGCTACTTGCTAGTCTTTTTAGCCTCACCGCAGTGACTTTCATCTGCAGTTACTTGAGCGTGTTTGTGCTTTCCGAGCTGAATGCTCACTTTGCTTCACTCGCCCAGTGGCAGGTAAATCTAATGCATACATGGGACCAAGCGAATACGGTCAGCTGGCGATACCTCGAAAAATGGACCATGGAGCCAGGCCGCATGATTACCTTTGGACTGTGGTTTGCTACCAGCTACATCCTTTGCCAGCGATATGCCAAGCAATTGCAACAACTGACTTATGGCGTTTTGGAAACGCTCGGCCGGCATAGTTTGTTCGTGTATGCGCTGCATGCTTTGGTGATTTTTGTACTGCATTTGGCGCTGCATGGACACACCAACCTCTGGCAGAATATGGCAATTACCGCAAGCGTGCTTGGCGTAATTGTTATGATCACGTATATTAAAGACAACCTTGATGCGCTTGGTTTGCCGCACCAGGAGCCTCAAACCAACTCAGCGCTAGTAGCCCGGTTGGTGGTTGAAAAATTGGAAAGTGAGTAAATCTATGGCAACGCATCGTCTGACGCTTCCAAAGGTGTTGCCTTTTGTGCTGATAATTGGTGGCATTGTTGGCTTTATGGCTTCCTTTTTGTTGAGCATTGATAAGTTTAAATTGTTGCAGAACCCCGGCTTTCATCCGTTATGCAGCATTAACCCAGTCATCAGCTGCACTTCTGTGGCAGGCACTCCTCAAGCGGCAGTCTTTGGATTCCCGAATATGTTCCTGGGCATTGCCGGATTCGCCATGATTATTACCGTAGGTGTGGCGATGCTTGCTGGCGCTACGTTTAAACCGTGGTTTTGGCGGCTTTTGAACCTGGGCGCGCTATGCGGCGTGGTGTTTATCCACTGGCTGTTCTTCCAAAGCGTGTATAGGATTGGGGCGCTGTGCATCTACTGCATGATCACCTGGAGCGTGACCATGCCTATTTTTTGGTATGTAAGTTTGTACAACCTACGCGAAGGCACCATTGTGCTGCCAAAGCTCCTGGCTCGTCCAAAAGAATTTGCCCATCAGCACCATGGCGATGTGCTGGGTGCATGGTATCTTGTGCTTTTCTTTTTGATCCTTAAGCGGTTTTGGTATTATTTTGGACCGCTCCTCCACCTCTCTTGACATTCTGGTACCCTGCGGCATTTGGACGCATTTGATACAATAGAATAAGTTAGCGGGAGAGCTGAGCATGAACAGCACGTGGCACAACACACACCCAATGCCGACACATCCAACCGAGGCTCAAGCTCGGGCCTGGCACGCTGCGCATCAAGCAGCCTGCGGTTGCCAGGAAATGCCTGCCTCTCTCAAAGCCGTCGTTGATCCACCCATGACTCCACCAACAAAACGTCCGAAGCCGCTGCACACTGCGCCGGACTGTGATTAATGTATAAGGAGGATTTTATATGCCACGAAAATATGGTGAAAAAGCGCAAGAATCGGTCAAAAAAGAGATGCATAAACTTAAAAAGGGAGAACTCAAAAGCGGCAGTGGCAAGAAAGTAACAAGTAAAAAACAAGCGGTAGCAATCGGACTGAGCGAGGCTCGCAAGAAGGGCGCGAAGGTGCCAAAGAAAAAGAGCTAAGCGAAGTTAAAAATTGCCCTTGCGTTTTGGCTTGCGGGCTACTACTATCTGGTTGTCTTCACAGACAGTCAGGGCTTTGAAGAGTACTGGTTGGAGAATGAGTCGGGCATTCGGCTTATTGGTCAAACAGCCAGAAATCAATTCCTTGGCTTGGCAGCTGCGAAATAAATTCGGTAAGTACGGGGGTAGCTATAGATTCAAAAGGTTTGTCGTTTTTCCAATATGACCAGTCGGTCGCCTCGGCATCGGCACTTTTGTCCTGAGCGAACATATTAATCGCCACATTGTAGTTTTTCTTTTTGAGTTTGAGTGCTTCCTCGTCGATGGTAAGGAGAATATCTTTGCGGCGCTCTGGAGTGATGTCGACTCTTTTGCCAGGATCCAAGGTGTATTTACTCGCAAAGGTACCTGTGTTAAACCAGACGTTTTTGGTCTTAAGACTATCGGCCATCTCGGACAACAATGAGGCATTCACAAACTCGGCACCGTTAAAGATGTTGGTATCGTCACCTTGCGGCGCAATCCAAGGGAAACCTTGGAGTCCGGCATAGTCCACTAGACCCGCAGGGATACCTTTGACGTATTGTACCAGGCTCACGTAATCACCATTTCGCCAGTCGAAATCGTCGACTTGGTAGGTGGCAGAATTAAGCAGTACGCTCGTTTTGGCGCCAGGAAAAGTTGCTCGGAGAGTGGTCAGGTATCGTGTGACGCTTGGGGCAAAAAACTCAGGTTTGTTGTTGTTCCAATATGGCAGGTTGGCTTCGGGGAAAGGATTCCAAATACCCATTTGTGAATCGGTAACACCTTTGGCTTTGATCTCTTTAAAATATGCATCAATCCATTGATCGTAGGCGCCGCTTGCAAATGTTTCAAAGTCGATATTTCCCCATTGGCCATTTGGCTCAGCGATCACTAGGGGCCGCACGCCTGCTTGCTGGTATTCCTTGAGGGTGGTGGCAATTTGATCCGCAGCTTTCAGTGCGCTGTCGGCCGAGGTCGGCATGTCGGTGAACAGCATCATGGTGTCTGTAACGTACGAATGGCACGCGTTTTGATAGGTACGCAGTTTGCGTAAATGAGGATCCTGAGCTGTATCAAGATTTAGCGGTGCCTTCACGTTGCATTGGTTGGTGGTAATGGTTGGTGGGGTCTTCTTTCTATGAAAGAGCGAGCTGACAATCTCGAGGGGTTTATTGCCGGTCATAAACTGATAAACCACTCCTGCCGAAAAAGTGATGAGCCCAAAAAAGATAAGGTTAATAATAAGGAGATGATGCTTTTTCACGCTTCAATGCCTTCGCGTTTCCAGTTTTGCCATTCCAAAGTGTCGCCGCGTAGCACCATGTGCAGGCCGCGGAGTAAGGCGTGGAATTCAATCCAAACCACGATGTAAAAGAGTGGCCACGTAAAGGGCCATAGTAGGAAAAGACGAATACGTTCCTTAAGCGAAAGGTGCTTGCCAAAAAGCCCGACGATTATATAGCTGATGCCAACAAAAAGCATGCTGAGAGCTAACGAGACAAACTCTCCAGACAGCAGACTATAGGTAATGAGCAGCGTTAAACCAAGCGGCTCCAATAAAAGTTGCAGTTCGGCAAACATGGCAAATGGCAGAATGAACCAACTAAGCGGTTTGTTGTGATTATTGTGAAGCGAGAAGAACATTCGGCGGTATGTCAAAAAAGTGTCAAAGCGGCCTTTCTTCCAGCGTAAGCGCTGACTGATAAGACTGAGGTATGAGCTGGCGCCTTCGGTGTAGCAGAGTACATCTTCGGCATACAGCGATTTGAGGCCATGGTATTTGGTGCGCATCGACATCTCGATGTCTTCGGTTTTGTTTTTCTCATCAAACATACCAAAGTATTCGAACGTTAAGCTGCGGCGAAAAGCTGCGCAAGCTCCCCCGTAAATGTATTCGGCTCCCATGACACAGTGCGCTCGTTTAAAGTAAAAGCCAAAGAGGTATTCGAGTTGTTGCATCAACCCGATCAAGCGACCCTTGACGTTTGCGACGCGCACTTGGCCAACCACAGCGGCAATTTCTGGATCGCGGAAATATTCCACCAATCGCTCAATAGCGAATTTGTCCAAAGCAGAATCAGCGTCCATAGTAAGGATGATCTCACCCTTGGCCCGCTTGATCCCATAGTTGAGCGCCGCACCTTTACCACCATTTTCTTTGTAGTAGTGTCGAGCGGTCGGCCCTTTGTGGCGATTCTCAAGTCCATTGGCTTTGATGAAGTCGTCAATGATTCGCCGCGAGTTATCAGTCGAGCCGTCATTAACAACCACTAACTCAACGTGGCGATATGTATTCACCAGCACAGACTTTAATGTTCGCAGCACCCCAACCTCTTCGTTCCAAGCCGGAATAACTACCGACACGAGTGGTTCAAACTTTGCAATTTTGCCATTGGCTTTGATTTCGCGTTTTGCCAGACGCAACCGACGCCATTTTTCGCGTACGGGAAAGAAGGCCGAGAGCACCAAAAAAGCAAAGTACTTCACCAGCATTAGCGTTGCCAAAAAAATGGTCATATTGCGGAAAAACGTGTATAGGGCTTCGTTGCTCACTGCTCTACTCCTTGTACTACTAATTGATCAGCTTCGACAACGAAGTTGCGTTTGTGGGCGCTGTCATTGCAGCTAATAATTACCTTACCCTTGGTGCCGTCGTCGCTCAGAATGTAGGGCTGGTCGTCGGGCAAGACGCGGGTGTCGGTCACGCGGTAGACATATCGCCAATTGCGGTCGGTGTCGATAAAAAGGTTGTCGCCCACATTCGGTAGATTGCTCGCGTTTAAGGTACGAAAACTGGATCGGCAGTACAGCAAAGCGACGCCAAGGTTGCCATTCCGTGGGGCGGTCAGCGGTAATAAGTGTAGGGTGCTTGCCCGAGCCAGCCATTGATTGTTAGCGGTGTCCTGGATTGGCTTAACGATATCAAAACGCATTGAACGTCGGGGCATCTTGACGTTGGTGGGCTTGCCAAAGTTACCCACCTGCTTGCTGTCAGTGCCCACGTATTTGTTGAGGTTATAGCGGCTTTGATAAGCGGTCAGGTTAATTGCATCAAGTGAATGCACAAAGGGCACGTCTCGGTTGTAAATCGATTCGTATCCAGTCATCAGTAAAAAGATGCTGACTCCACCACAAAAGGCAAAGATAAGACCGCGCGCGGCAAAAAGAAAGGATTTTTTGAGTCTTTTCTTCATTATGACTTGCCTTTAGCACTTCGTTTTTCAAGTCGATTCAGACGTAACTGCATCAGTCGACTCAGTAAAAGACATAAAACTTGCCAGACCACCACAACAGCGATAAAGAGCACGTAAAAATGCCACAACACTAAGTAGGGACTATCGCTGCTGGAGAGGAACATGAAGCCGTCCTGTCGTATGTTTATTGTTGTCAGCTTCAACTATACAACAATTTGACTACATACAAAATTGTTCTTATCAAGAAATGGTATTTGATCTTAGGTCAATTCGCAGATTTTGATATTGCCATCGGCAATAAGCCGAGTGAGGAACGTTTGGTGGCGGGCAAAATAGGGCTTGTGCGAACGAACCACTTTTACTTCGCCCAACCGTCCGGATTTTTTGAGCGTGGCGATAATAAAGTCACGTTCTTTGCCGGCATCCGCTTCAATGTTGTGGTCAATCTGGAGGTTTCGTTTTTTTACTGCCAGCCCAATGTCTCGAGTTGCTGCGCCAACCCAAAGCAACTTGCGATCTTTGACTTGCCTGGAGTGCCGCTCTTGCCAAAACGCAAGGTGAGCTTTAAAAGTAGGATTTTCAACCGGTACGCAAGCCCAAAACCGAACATGATGCCGCTGGTGCGGGCTTTTGGTAATGGGAATTTCAAAGCCGTAGTCTTGGCCTCGGCCAAACAGATAGTGAGTGCCCATAGGCGCGTTGTGGTAGGGGCGGTGCAAAAGAATGCACAGTCCCATCTTCCACATTCGCCTCAGGGTTTTGGGTTCAGCTTTGTACCAGCCAGCTTGTTGCATGGCGGCGACAAATTCCTCTTCAGTCGCCACAATGCCAATATTGACTGGGTCTACCTGCCAGCCGTCACCGGTATACGTAAATGCCGGAATATGCAGTGGCCGCCAAAAAAGCCGGGCAATGCGGATCAGCGCCGGTAACAACAGGTACGCGGTAATGAGATACACCAAAAACAGCGCGAGCAGCAAAGGTAACCGCTGGTTAAGCCACGGGAAAAGCTGCCGCACAATAAAATTGAGGAGGATGAGCCCTAAAAGAAGTATGAAGAGGCGTTCTATAAGACGCCGAAGTTTTCCATGCATAATACGTTGCTTATCATATATAATATACAGCAACATGACGTGTACTATAAAGGCGATCTCTCTACAATGAGCGCATCTCGACATATTCGTGTTGATATCGCAACCCGCACCATTGTGCGAACCTTGTTGATTGTGATCACTTTTGGACTCGGTCTACTGTTTATTCATCGTATGGCAAATGCGTTGAAATTGTTGGGGTTATCGTTCTTCTTAGCCTTGGCGCTTAACTCGTCGGTGAGCTACTTGGCTCGCCATCTGCCGGGCCGCAGTCGGGCGCTTGCTACTGGAGTGTCATATTTGGCAGTGGTCTTTGTGTTTGGAGTGCTGCTTTTTAGCACTGTCCCTACGGTATTTCGTGAGACAACCAGTTTTATCGAGACCATTCCTGGTTATGTGGATGATCTGCGCCAAAATAAATCAGGCATTTCAAAGCTGATTACCAAATACAACTTGCAGGATGACATCGACCGCAATTTGCAGAATCTCAAAAACAGCACTGGCGACCTTGCAGCCACCGCAGTGAGCAGGTTCGGGCAAGTAACCAGCAGCATCGCTACCGTATTGACGGTTTTGGTGCTCACCTTCTTGATGTTGGTCGAGGCACCACGCTGGCAAAAATGGCTCTGGGGACTTTATGGTGATCCAAAAATGCGCAAGCGCCATCAAAAGTTGGCTTCCCGAATGTATCGTGTGATTACCGGGTATGTCAACGGGCAAGTGGCGATTGCAGCCATTGGTTCTACCAGCTCACTTGTCGTGTTACTGGTCCTAAGTAGTATTTTTAACACTTCCAGTACGATTGCTCTGCCCTTAGCTGGCATTATCTTTGTGGCGGAACTGATCCCAATGGTGGGAGTGACGATCGGGGCAATTGTGGTTTCACTCTTTTTGCTGCTTTCTTCCCTGCCGATGTCGCTGATTTTTCTGGCCTGGTTTACGGCGTATCAGCAGTTTGAGAATTACTTGATCCAACCGGTTGTGCAATCAAAAGCGCTCGATCTTTCGCCGCTGGTCATCTTTAGCTCGGCCTTGCTTGGATTTTATCTGATGGGTCCAATTGGTGGCTTTATCGCTATTCCACTAGCTGGCTGCGGACGCGTACTGCTGCTCGATTTCTTGGCCCACCGCAAGCAAAGTACACCTGCCGAACAGCACGAGGCCGAGCAGGAGCTGGAAGAGATTCAGACTTAGAGTCTAAACCAGATAGCGCCGTGGTCGGTGTCGCGAATGCCAATTTTTTGTTTCACCAGCTCGTCTCGCAGTTGGTCTGAGGTAGCCCAGTCCTTTTCCTGACGAGCTTTTTGACGGGCAGCAAGCAGCTCTTTTTGCGCTTGGGTAATGTCAGAAGACTCCAAGAGTTTAAGGCCAAGCGCATCGTCCACAAAGCGGAGCGTTGCTTCAAAGTCGGCTTGCTCAGCGGTTGTAATTGCGTTGCTGCGAGCATCGGCAAGGCCGCTCAGGATTTCTAGTACTTGCGGTGTTCGCAGGTCGTTCAATAATGCGCTTTGCATCTGTTGTTGGTACTCTATGAAGTCGAGCGGCGCTGTCTCTGAATCCCCTACGATCGGTTGAAAACGCAGGTCGGCAAAGGCACGCAAGTTCTTCAGCCGGTTTTGGGCCGCGTCCAAACTTTCCCAGGTAAAGTTCATTTGGCTGCGATAATGTGATTGCAACATCATCATTCGAAAAGCCAACGGGTCATAGCCTTTGTCAACAATGTCGGTTAGAGTATAGAAATTCTTAGCCGATTTGGCCATCTTTTTACCGTCCACCAGAATGTGATCATTGTGCGTAAAAAACTGCGCCATTATGGGATTTGCCTCTAGCGCCGTGCTTTGAGCGATCTCGTTCTCGTGATGCGGAAAGATTAAATCCACCCCGCCGGTATGAATATCAAACGGTTGCCCCAAAGCCTTGCGACTCATCACCGAACATTCAATATGCCAGCCCGGCCGACCGGTCAGATCTTGGCCATCGAGGGTGAACTCCCAGGCGGGTTCGCCATCTTTTTGTGTTTTCCAAAGAGCGAAATCGTGAACCGACTCTTTGTCGTACTCGTCATTTTGGATGCGTGCTTCGCTGGTGTTGCTGATGGTCAGCTCCAAAAGTTGCCCGTAAGTTTTACCACTCTTTTGGTAGGCATCGATTGAGAAATAGACGCCGTCGTCGGCAACATAGGCAAACCCTGCGGTATGCAAATCACTCACGTGCTGCTTCATTTCTTCGATAGTATCGGTGGCTCGCAGAAAGGTCAGAGCGGCGGTGTCATTGCCAACTTGCTGCATGTCACTCAGGAACAGTTCGATGTAATGGTCGGTGAGTTTTGCGAGTGCGGCATGGGGTTCGTCCTGGGGGTAGGATTCCTTGGACCGGCGGATGGTTTTGTCATCAACGTCGGTGTAGTTCATGGCGTGCGTGGTGTGGTAGCCGGCAAGTTGCAACGCCCGGCGCAAAATATCGGCAAAGACATAGGAACTCAAGTTGCCAATATGGGCATGGTCGTAGACGGTCGGTCCGCACGAATAGATGGTTGCCGCGTTGGCTTGATGTGAGGTAAACTCGGTAACTTGACGTTCTCGTTGATTGTACAGCTGCATCGCTTGGTACCTTTCTTTCTCTGAAATAATACTTGGGTCAGAAGATCACGTAAAGGTCAACAAGGCTCGGTCGTGGTTCGAGTGGCGTCAAATTCGCGAAGTTGGTGGCTTACTTCGCCAATCAGTTCGTTTTTGATGCGTTCGGGATCATCGGTGTAGACCTTGAAGCCTGCGGCGTAAGGGTGGCCGCCGGCCTTGAAGTGTTCGGCGACTTTGTCAGCAATTGCGCCACTCGGATTGGTGCGAATTTTGGCAGTCATTTTGCCATCAGGATAGGTTTTGAGGGCAATAGCAATGCGCACATTGTCCACGAGGCGCATCTCATCCAGTACGAGCATCGATGGATTGTAGCGATCGCTGTACTGCGAGATTTCGTCCCACGGAATGGTGATGATGGCCAGTTGATCGTCCAGATAATACTCGATCCGTTGGAGGAGGCGGCCCTTGTACTCCAGAATTTCGATTGGTTTTTTCATCAGCTCGCGGCGACTTTGGTCCAGGGCGGACAGATTCACCCCACGCTCCATCAGTTCACTGACAATGCGCACGGTGCGGGCGGTGGTACCTTCGCTCATCAGACCAAGTGAGTCAGACAAGATGGCGGTGGTCATGGCATTTGCAGCAGCCAGCGGCAATGGCAGCTTGCTGGCAGTTACCCAATCGTAAAGGAGCTCGCCAGTTGCGACATATGATGGTTCGTTAATGGTTAGCGTGCGGCTGAAGCGTTGAGAGAGATGCTGTTCTTCATTAAAGTTGGCGTGATGATCAAAGATGATCAGCTCGGCGCGGTCGATTTTGGCCGCGTTTTCGGGTGTGAGGGTTTTGGTAAAAAGAGTCTGAACGCTGGCATCAACCACGATCGCCAGGTCGAATTCTCTGGGGAGTTCATCCACCACGCGGTCCCAGCCACGGACATAATGCAAATAACCAGGTACTTGCATGCGGCAGTAGGTGGTGATCTCTTTGCCCATGTCGCCAAGTACTTCCTCGAGGGCGATCGCGCTACTCAGGCTGTCGCCATCGGGATTCTCGGCTTGCAGAATAACGATTTTATGTGCAGCCTCAACCGCTGCTTTGGCTTGTTGCCACTGTTCGTTCATAGCAGTTGTCTTCCTTCCAGCGCATGGCTGAGCGTAATTTGATCAGCATATTCCAGATCAACCCCAACCGGTAGCCCACGAGCTAACCGTGTTGTGCGCACCCCTGTTTCCATAAGCTGCTTTTGCAAAAAGAGCGCGGTCGACTCCCCTTCAACTGAGGCGTTGGTCGCTAGAATGACTTCCTCGACTTCATCTTCCTCAATGCGCTGCAGTAATTCTTTGATGTGCAGCTGTTCGGGACCAACGCCATCGATTGGCGAAATAGCGCCGCCCAGCACATGATACGTTCCTTTGAATTGTCCAGTACGCTCAATGGCGATCACATCAAAGGGTTCTTGAACCACGGCCACAATTTGTTTATTGCGGCTTGGGTCGGTGTAAAGCGTGGAGAGCTCTTGGCCTTTTGGCACAAAGACAAACGTTTTTTGGCAATAGCCTACTTGGTCGTGAAGGTCGTACATGGCGCTGGCCAGTTTTTTGGCTGTGCCGGCATCGGCCCGCAACAAATAGTACGCGTACCGCTCAGCGGTTCGCGGACCAACGCCGGGAAGTTTTCCAAGCTCTTCGATCAGATTGGTTAAGGCGGGAGGCAGCAGGCTCATGCAAAGATTTCTAGAGGCCGAGTCCGCCCATGAGTGGCTTCATCTTTTCGGCTGCCACTTGTTGGCTCTTCAGAATCGCCTCTTTGACGGCTTGTTCCACCCAACGCTCTAATTCAGCAATGTCATCTACATCAACGCGAGCGGGATCAATCTGAATCTTCTTGAGCTTCTGCTCGCCGTTAATGCGCACTACCACGGCACCGTCACCGGCTTCGACCTCGATAATCTCGTTGGATAATTCTTTTTGGGCCTTTTTCATTTTGGCCACCATTTTCATTTGGTCAAACATAACGTGTCCTTTAGTTACTCCTAATATTGTACCATTTTTCAGAGAGAGCTGCCTACTGCACTGGGGTGACCAGCCAGAAGCGCAGCGAGTTATCGGTGTCGTCGTTGACGATTGGTTGCAAGGGCCGAACGGGTGTCGGTACTGGAGGTACAATGCTGCTGGCCAGGAGTATGGTTTGGTCGGGCTGTTGAATCGTTGTCGCATCGCCGACAGTGACCTTCGGGTATGCACGTGCCGCAACCTTGTAAAAAGCAAGTTGCGTGTCTGGCACGATCAAAACCAGGTTGGGATGCGCGGCCATTTGCTTGCGGGCAAGCGTGAGGTCGTTATCGTACACCCGGTAGGTGCTGGGCGTATTGGCCCATGCCACAAAATACCTCTGGTAATTAAAGGACAAAATGAATCCAAGAAAGATAACAATCGGAATCAAGCCAAAACTTCGGGCATAGGGATTGCGCGGAAACAGCCGATACCATTCGTGGAACAACACGGTAACTCCCGAAGCAACCAGCATAAACATGGGCAAGATTAATACAGAATCGTCTTTATTGGCCGGGTTAAGCCCGATGACAACCAGAAGCACTAAAATGCTGATGAACGTAAACTGTGCGCGCATGGAGCGCCAGTCGCGAACCGAGCGGTAGACGCCAGCGAGCAAAATAGCACTCGTGCCAAGGCTGATGATCGGAAGATTGCCCAAGCGAAGTTCGGGCAATAATGGTGCGCGACCGCCCAGCGCCCATATGGTCGTGCCAATGTTGCGAATAAAATCGGCGGGATTTGGGATGTGCGGCGAAAGCGCGGCAAGATCCCACAGCTGGTGGTAGTCTTTGAACAATCCCCATCCCAGCGGAATCAGCAGTGGAACCAACATAAACAAGCCAAGCACCACCTGTGGCCCATTGAGTGCGGTCAAGTTTCGGCGGATCTTCGGATGCACCGCAACCACCACGCCCGCTACAACCAAGGCGTAAATGCCGTACGGCGTGTACAAAGCCAGAGCACTCGCCAGTCCGCCCAGTGCCGCCCAGGCCAGCGGTGGCTCGTCCAAACGAATCAGCCGCACCAAACTATAGGCCACCAATGTCCACACAAAAGGGATCATAATGTAGGGCGCACCAAATCTGGCAATCCCGATATACCACGCCCCTGCGGCAAAAAGCAGGCTGGCCGACAGCGCCACATGTGATTTATGCAGCAGTCGCATCAGCAAGAAGAAAAGCGCGCCAGTGCCTAGCCCAATAATGACGCTCGGCAGTCGTACGCTCAGCACCGAAAGACCGAGCGCTGCGATACTTGTCTTTTGCAGCAGCACGTAGGGCAGATTAACCACTTGCAGCCCGGCCTCTTTCCAGTTGTGCATCTGCCACATGGCGCTATGCACCGCGCTGGCTTTTTCGGCATCTGCCAGGCCAGGCCCTAGGGTTGTCAACTGCCAGGTCAGCATGGAGATACTAAACAGCGCGACCAGGATGTAGCCAACCATATAACGGTAGCGATACAAAGTAAGTTGCTGGAAAATACCCGGCTTCATTGTTACGTTTTATTATACTCTATTTTGGGATTGGCAGCGCAGCGAAGGCTAGCCGTTATGCGTATCAAGTGACATAAAGCGCATACGCTCTGGGTGGAAGTAGAGCTCAACATTGCCGGTAGGTCCGTTACGGTGCTTCTTGATCATGAGGTCTGAGATATGCTGGCGGTCGGTTTCGGGATTGTAGTAATCTTCGCGGTATAGGAACATCACGATGTCGGCGTCCTGCTCAATGGAACCGGATTCACGGAGGTCAGAAAGCTGCGGATGCGGCGGCGTGCGATTCTCCACACTTCGCGACAGCTGTGACAGGGCGATCACCGGAACGTTTAATTCTCGGGCAATCAGTTTGAGTCCACGCGAAATCTCGGAAATCTCTTGCACACGGTTGTCACCGTAGCTTTTGCCGCCACTCATCAACTGCAAATAGTCAACGATGACCAGCCCTAGCGGATGCGTGTGGGCTTGCCGGCGAGCTTTGGTGCGCATTTCCAGCACAGTAATGCCAGGAGTGTCGTCGATAAAAATCGGCGCTTCAGAAAGCGTTCCCATGGCATTGCCCAGTTGTTCAAAGTCATCATCACTGAGGTTGCCGGTACGAATCTTCCAGCTGTCCACACCTGACTCGTCGGCCAGCATACGGTCGACCAGCTGCTCTTTACTCATCTCGAGGCTGAAGTACAGCACGGCCTGCTTGGCGCCAGTGGCAACGTTATGCGCGAAGTTACCGGCCAGAGTGGATTTACCCATCGCCGGGCGCGCGGCCAGAATGATCAAGTCACTGCGCTGAAAGCCGGCCAGCTTTTTGTCGAGGTCCACGTAGCCGGTGGGGATGCCACGAATTTTGGAACCGTCTTTGTGCAATTCATCCAAACGGTCAAAGCTTTCGCTAAGGATTTGCTCGATCGACGATAATTCTTGCTTGAGGTTCTGGTCCGAGACATTAAAGATCTGGCTTTCGGCCTGCTCGAGAAGTTCTTGCACTTGCGATTCTTCGTTGAAACCAAGCTCCACGATATCGCCCGCAGCTTTAATGAGTCGCCGCCGCGTTGCCTTACCAGAGATTATCTCCGCGTACTCTTCGGCATGGGCAGAGGTCGGCACCATGTTGGTGAGTTCGCTGAGATATGAGGTGCCGCCAATCACTTCGATTTGTTCGTGCTTTTGCAGCTCGTCGGATAAGGTGAGGAGGTCTACTGGGCTGTGACGTTCATATAAACGCAGCATGGCTGCAAAGATGGCTTCGTGACGTTTGTCATAAAAATCTTCGGCGTGCAGACTGTCCGAGACGCGGGTTAGTACTTCTTCATCAATCAAGACAGCGCCGAGCAAACTCACCTCGGCATCAATGTTCTGCGGTGGAAGTTTGCCGCCGCTGGGCTTAGGGCGATCTTTAAAAGTTTCTTTCTTACGAGGGCGATCAGACACTGACGACTTCTCCGCCACCCATTAAATCCATCACACTGCTGGTCGCTTTGGCTTCCTCGGGCAACGCTTCTTCGATGTCTTCGGCGGCACGTGGTGTGGCTGGCTTGATGTGTTTGACCGCATCTTTATTCACAATAATCTGCATCTCAGGTACTCCGCCCCAGATTTTTTGCAGCACATTGCCAAATGCTTGCTTGTGACGTTGTTCGTCCAGACGTTTTTGGTGCAGCGGGAATCTAAAGGTAATGGTGAGCAGTTGTTTCTCGACATCAAAATAGGGCATCGCCTGGCGAATTAAGGTGTAGAGCGTGGGACCATTATCTTTTGCTTCAGCCATGATGTGGTGCCACAGATCATCAGTGAGCTCGCCGAGTTCGGTGGAAGCAGTTGGTGCTGGGGCATCTGTCTTGGCCGTTGCTTGCGGCGTGGCAGGTGGCGATGCGACCGCTTTTGCGGCTGCTGGCGCTGGTGCTTTTTTGGATTCTTTGGGCAGCTCCTTTTTGATAGCTGGTGGTGTATGGGTCGGTGTGTGCGATGACGCTGGAGGCGCTGATTGGTCGGCGTGATCCAGCGCAAATGTCGCAAGCACCACTTCCATTTTGAGCCGAGGATTGTAGGCGCGAGGAACTTCAATCAGCTGGTCGATCAAATGGTAGAGTTTGGGATGCTGCATGGCCAAGACGCGCATGATGGCAATCAGCTGGCTGGCTAAGGCTGGCGCCGCGATACCTTTGCCGAGCAACTGCTCGTACGCGGTAATCGCCTCTTGGACCTTGCCGGCTTGCAAGTGGGTCAGGAGTTTTTCGAGCACTGCTCGTGGTGCCAAGCCAAGCGTGGATTCCACTGTTTCAGCCGTGACGCCATCCTGCGCTACGCTGCGGAGTTGGTCAAGGAGCGAGATACTGTCGCGCATTCCGCCGTCGCCATGTTCGGCTATCAGGTGTAGCGCATCGTCGTCGATGGTGACGTGCTCTTTGGCCGCAATGTGTTTGAGGTGCTTTACTACTATATCTCGCGAGACGGGTTGAAACTGAAAGCGCTGGGTGCGGCTAATTATGGTTGCCGGCAGTTTGTGTACCTCGGTGGTGGCTAGAATAAAAATTGCATGCGCTGGTGGTTCCTCGAGCGTTTTGAGTAGCGCGTTGAAGGCTGCATTGCTGAGCATGTGCACCTCATCTATGATGTATACTTTATATTTCGCGCTGGTTGGGGCCAGCAGAATTTTTTCGCGCAGATCACGAACGTCTTCAACGCCGTTGTTGCTGGCAGCATCGATTTCGATGATATCCAAATGCTGTGTTTCGTCGGTATAGGGCAGCTGGTTGATTTCGTGCGCCAAAATCCGGGCAATGCTGGTTTTACCCACGCCACGCGGGCCTGTTAATAGATAGGCATGACTGATGCGCCCTTCTTTAATAGCGTTGGCCAGGGTTTGGGTCACATGTTTTTGGCCCACAACTTCAGCCAGCGACTTTGGGCGGTAGGTTCGGTATAGCGCTTGCCCCACAGTATCTCCTCCAGGTATTTTCTTCATTATACACTGGCACTGGCGAGACTAGGAGCACAATTGCATATTGCGTGTTTCGGGCCAAGCTTTACCCTCTCCTAGAGCACACTCTCATATAAAACTTCCGAGCAGGAAATTTTATATGGCGTTCGGCTGAAATCGGTTTGGGAACCGATTTCACAGTCTCTTTGGAGAGAGTAAAAGCTTGGCTCTCCCAGGCCGCTTCTTGATAAAAGTCGCTATATTTACTGCAATTAAAAAGGACTCCTTGCACGGAGCCCTTTTCGAAATAAAGGAGCTTATTACAACGAAGCTTCAATCGCGGCCCATTGGGCTTCGGGATTGTCTTCGGGAATGATAATACTGATTTGGTCACCGGTCTTGGCTTTGAAGTACGTCACGCTTGCCAGGAGGACGCGGTATTCTTGGCCGCTGACTTCTACGAAGTATGTGCCGTCGTGGTTTACCAAGGTGCCAATGATCTGGCGGCGCGGTACGGGGCCGATTTGTTTGTATAAGAAGGTGCCGTCATCGGCGATGGTCAGCTTGAGAATATCGCCTTCAACCAGTTTGGATTTGCTGGCATAGTTGGCAGGTACAGGATAGACTTTGCCGTCTGGACCCACCATGTTTTGGCCGTCAAAAACGCCTTCGATAATTTTGCCCGCCATATTGTCATGGCTGGCGTGCATCGCGGTCTCGTCTTCGCCGACAACGCTAATCAATAATTCTTTGGCAGCAGCCAAGTTGGTTTCGGCCTCTTGAATTAATTGCTTTAACCTTTTTACCAACTTTTCGGGCATCTCAGACATCTATGGAATCCAGTTTTTCTTTTATTCTAGTAGTTCACGCGCAGTGTACCAGGTTTGTGCGGGCAAGTCAAATTAGCTGGTTTGGTCGTATTCGTTGCGCAAAAACGCGAAGGCAGTTTTGGGCTGAAGATGCTTCAAATAATGTTCATGACAGCGCGCGACTTCCACTTGGGTTTGAGCAATCGCTTGCGCTGTGGTCTTGTTTTCGCACAGCATCAGCTGCGATACACGAATGCGCTTGTAGTGCGCTAAGGTGCCATGCCCGCCGCGGTAAAAGCGCATTATTGTGGCCAGCGGCTGGCTTTGGCCGTGCGCTTGATAGCTCTCTTGGATTTCGCGGTATTTGGGCTGACCAGCGCGAATTTTAATCCACTTGTATACTCCTTCTTGTAAACGGTAGGGGCCGCTTTCTGCTCGCTGGGTTTCTTGGTGGACCATCTGCATGGCCTCGTACAGTGCTTCGCGAGCGATTGATTGATGGCCATTCGGGCTCAGGATTATCGCATCTAAGCCCTGTTGTGCGATCAATTCGCTGTTGATGTTTGCTTGGGCTAACAGCTCCTCTCCCCTTTCGTGCAAATTGGCGACCACCACGCGGGGAAAGCGGGCGGCCAGATCGGCAATGCGGCCGGTCTTGTGCGCCTGCTCCAACACGTGCATAAAAGATCGCTCGAATGCCGCGGTCGCCATCAGCGATTCAATATGCCCGCCGGCGGTGTCTTTGGCACAGAGCTCGGCGGTGCCGTGCGGGCTTAAGTCGCCGCGCCAACGGACATCGCCATGTTGGTTGCCCACGCGGCCGGGGTTGTTGATCGCACCGTGCTGCATGCGGTCATTGATTTCCAGTGCGAGCTCACGTGGATCTTCAGAGATGAGCTTACGCAGCGCACCGGCCTCTGGTGTGCCGATTCGGCGACCGAAGAAACGCGTGGCCAGGTAGCCAACCTTGCTGTGGATGTGCCGGTAAGGTTCGTCAAAATCGGGTGAGTACTCACCGTGCGAAAAGGGCGACGCTGCGGTCAATCCCATGGTCAGCGGCGACAAACTCACGGAATGAGTATTAAGCGCAAAAGCTCCAGCAGCGTGGTCGAGTTCGCGCTCCACATGCGTTTGGGCTGAGGCACCATCGAGCCAAATAAAGGCTTCGGCGGGACTCATATTCTCCTGCGCTCGCTGGCGCAACGTTCGACGCCCTAAGATATTAACAATCTTCTGGACGTACGGGTGCGGATTGATATCAGCCACGGTCCGGGCTCGATGCGCCAGATTGGAGCCGGGATACAACAATGCACCTTTTGCTTTGGTGCGCGCCCATAAACGCTTGTATGCGTCGTAGACATGCATGGCCGCCTCAAACAAATTATTGGTCGGCGGCGTTGCTTCCTCGGCACAATCGTCAAACAGTTCAGGATGCTCGTCGTCAGGTTCGGCAACCGACACCGGTTCGCTCAGCTTGTCTGGATCGTCAGTAACGGCGAACCCTTCCACTTCTGTCGCGATTCGCGTGGGATGCGACAGTTCGCTATGGGCATTGTTAAGGCCATGGACGATCATCAGATCGGTAGTGTGCACTCGCGGGTCGCCCTTTTCGTCACCATTCCGCCACATGCTGGCGCGAACGGTCACGTAGGTCGCTTTGCCACCGATGGTTCGCAGAAACAATCCACCTTCGCGGGTGAGGTCAACCGGATTGCCTGCTACATCGCAGAGGTTGCCAGCTTGTATTAAGCGCCCTTCGGCTTGATCTTTATGAGACGTCGCAGCCAGCAAAACTCCCTGGTCAAAGTCGACTGTTGGTGCTCTTTCAGGGGCCATCGTCATATACTACTCCTTCGCAACAAAAAACCCGAGCTCGCGGCTCGGGTTTTGATTATTATCTGCGTCTTCTTTTTTTAGACTATCAAACCGTCACCGCGGGAAAGCGGGATGAGAATAATAGTAAGAAGCGCACTTATACGTACCATGACTCTATTTAGCGGGAACGGTGTGTGATTGTCAACAACTAAAGCACGCTTCGGGTTGATCTGCCTTTTTGGATCTTGTCAGTATGTATGCCGAGATAGGCATCTAGCCAGACTTGGTATTTCTCAAGTGCTGAAATCCTATGATCGAGGATAATGAGGGCGGCCTGTCGTGATTCAGGGCGTGCCGGCTTTAGCTCCACTCGGTGTCGGAGCATCTGCAAGGGCTCAAGTTCTCGAGCAATGTTGGTTTTTATAGCCGTGAGTTCCGTAACGCGTAGTTGATCGAGATCGTACACCGCTTGAGCATCGGGAGCGTTAGCTGGGAGCTCATCAGCGTTGTAGTAGTAGCCATCATGATAATACCCTACTGGCTTTGTTGTTGCTGCAACTGCTCTAAGCCCTTCTGAAACTCGGGGCGCATCGTGAAAACGGGCGAGTGAATCTATGTTTTCCTTAGACCACGTTTGTGCGGCACGTTTGGCAACCTCTGCCACGCGGAGTTGATAGGGCTTTTGAGTAGCTGCATCGGACAGAGGCACATCTCCGCCGGGCAAATGGGCAATGGGAGAAGTGAGATTGGGCGTGTGGTAAATCGTCTCTGGCGGATCCCACCGTGTCGTGTCCTCAGTGTCGATGACGTAGTCGCCAAGTCGTCCTGAGAATCCTGCTTCACGTAACATTTTTAGCGCGTTAGACTCCATCTGACGAGCGGTCGGGCCGCTCACTCCCACCATCCTGCCAATTTGGTGATAGCTAAGGGAATTGCCGTAGCTCTTAGCTATCACTTCCTCGAGGCCTTCGTCGCCTGGTGGGGCAACTGGACGATCGTAGTCAAGGCCGAAACGTGCTTTGATCACCATCGCTTCGCGTGGTGATGATTCATGCAGTTTATCAAGCATATTGTATAGCTCTTCGCTTATGTACCCGTCAATTACCTGCTCTTCAAGCGATTGAGGCTCAGCAAGCGTTTCTGGCACTTCCACACGCGTACCATGTTCACGCGCTGCCGCAACTATGTCTTCGCGCACTTGCCGCGAAGCAAGATACTCGGCAACTTCATCACTGGTGGGCTCGGTTTGATTTTCTTGGCGTAGTGCATCTGCAGCCTGTTCATATCTTGCGGCAATATCAAGAGTAAACACCGGATTGTCCGGTAGCTCCTCTGGCATGCCTTCTTGCGAGAGTTTTTTCTCAAAGTCCGCTATGCCTGCCGCTTCGAGTCCCTTCTGGGTCGGTATCAGCGTATTGACGAAATCGTGTTCGCCATCTTCCGGCTGGTTATCACCTTCTTCCATCTCCGCGTAGCCGTCCGGGGGAAACGGAGGCTCCCCTGCGCCGCTATCGCCGCTTGCATCGGGCGAAGGTGCTTGATTCTCGACCGGATCGGCCGGGGCAACTCTGGAGTCTGCCGCAGATTGTTGAGGCTCACTTCGGACGTTAATCGTCACCCGTGTGCTTACCGCAATTGGACCCGGAGTGGTTGCACCAGGATCGATTGACTCAATGGTTCTGTTGGTCCTGGGTGATGGTAACTCAGGTCCATTTGTACTACCTCCCGCTTCATCGACGAGGATACTTTCCGGAGATAATTGATTTTCAGAGATGGCTGCTGCAACTGCTGCTTGTGAAGTCACTTCATCGTCACTTTCCGCAGTGTCCGTGGCCGCTCCGTCCAACGCATGGTTAAGGTGAGGAAGGCGTTCGTTCGTTTCGGAAGCAGCTTCAAAATAGGAGCTCAGCATAGTTCTACATTGGTTAAATGTTTAGTATACCAGATAGATTATGCGCGCATGAGCTATTATCAGAGTCTGAAGCGTTGCGGCCTTGTTCTTGATGCGTCGACGTATTCTTTGATCTGCTTATTTATCTCGTGACGATATGCTTGGAGGGCGCGAATTCTTTCATTTACCACAGTTAAGGTTGCCTCGCGGGATTCACGATGTTGGGAATCGATACCCCGACTCATTATTCGTTCACGAAGAGCAAGGAGCGGTTGCAGCTCTTCGTCGATCGGCACATTGTAGGCCCTTAACCGAAAAGCGCGGAGTTCGTTAAAGTCGTATATCTTAGCCGCCCTTTTCATATATCCGGGATTCGCAACAGCCTCTCGGCTATAATATTGACCGTTAAGAAAATAGCCCGAAGGAGAGGCATGCGCTGCAAGGGTTTTAAGGTAGTCTTCGGATGATTCGAGCACTTCCTTTCTGAATTGAGAAAGCTTCGCCTTTTTGGCTTTAAGCCAACCATCTGCAGCAGCCCTGGCAGTCTCCTGCACGCGTGTGAGGTATGGTCGATGATCGCGAGGGTCACGTACGGGCACTCCAGCGCCGGGTAGGCTTGGGAAGAGCGAAGGAGATTGCGCAGACTCGGACTTTCGAGTGGTTGTTGCCCAGGGCGGAAGAGCTTGTCTATTTTCACTGGAGTATTCTTGAACAAAATCAGTCATTAGCCCAGAACGACTGATGTGGCGCAGCTTGGCCATTGCCTTACTCTCAATTTGGCGGACGCGCTCTCTACGGACGCCCAGCACTATTCCTATTTGGTCTAGAGTAAGAGGACTCTGACGACTTAATTTGATGAGCTCGTCCCTTTCCTCGTCTCTCTTTTCGGGGTCAGTTTCATCAGCAAGGCCGAGGCCAAATCGTGCCCGAACTACTTTGACTTCGCGTTCATCTAAATCAGACATAGCCTTATCTAAAGCGTCTGAGAGTGCTAAGCGCATCACAATATCCTCTACAGATTCGTGCATATCATCGGGTATTTTGGCGAGGGTGTCAGGCCAGTCGATGCGTGTTCCGAATTCTCGTACAGCCTGTTCTTGGTTTTTAGGGATGCGCCTTTCAACGAGGAAATCAGCAATTTCATCGCTAGTTGGTTCGACGCCGTTTTGGCGGCGGAGCATCTCTGCAGCTTGCTCGTACTTTTTGGCAAGTATTGTCGGAAAGACGGGATTCTCGGGTAATTCTTCAGGCAGCCCTTCTCGTTTAAGCGTACCCTCCCATTGAGCAACTAGTGGGTCGATAGGCGACCCTGACTTGCTGACGAGCGCGTCAAGGAGAGTCTTGCCCTGCACTCTCAATAAGCGTTCGTAAATCTCAGGTCTAAGGATAGGACGCAAATCGGGTGGGCTTGTTTTCTCTGAGGCATTTCCCCATCCAAGGACACGATCCAGATCGATATCATCAAGCTCAAGCGCATGTGCCGCGGTGTACTGTTGTTTATTGACGCCTATTTTGTCATCAAGGAAGTCAACATAAATACTTTCCAGGCCACTTGCTTTCACACGGCCTATTCTGCCCATAAGCTGCTTTGTTCGTACTTCAGAAGTTGTGGGCGCAAGGTTAAGACAAAAACTGGCCTGTTCACTGTCCCACCCCTCCTCGATGGCACGAGTAAAAGTGAGGATGTCGATTTTTCCTTCCCGGTAGTCTTCAAGGCGTCGTCGCTGCTCATCGGGGTGTAGGTGACTTCCGATATCTTTGGCGACTATGGTGCGATCACCTGTTTCCATTTGCGAAAGGAGCTCGGCCATTATGGTTGCATGAGCGTTGCCACGTCCAGGAACGCAAGCGATAATACCTTGACGTCCTGCATTCACGAAATCTTGTGACATTCGCAGTGCAATACCGTTACGTTCAAAGTTATCAATAAGCGGTGCGAGCTCTCTTTCGGTAAATTCGCTTCGAGGATCGTCTAAGCTAAGCGTAGCATCTGTACTAATTAACAATGATCTCGTCGGTGCTGTCTTACCTACCTCAATGGAGCTCCGCAGTGAGAATTCAAACCAGCGCTCGCCCCAGATTTCTTCTGATTTCCGATCTTCGGCGTAATCAGGTGTTGCTGAAAAACCAACCTTTACCGCTTCGGGCATGTAGCTATACAAGGCTTTTGAGGTAATGTCGCCTAGGCTTCTGTGGCATTCATCACCAAGAATAACGCCGAACTCGCCTAGTCTGCCACCATTCTCTTTTATGGCTTTGGCTTCATTGAGGAATCCTGCGTATGTACTCACAACCACGGGAGATTGAGCATCACCGTGCCGACCGTCGTAGTTTTGAGTTACCACCACTTCTTCAAGAAGTTTGGTGAATCGCCCAATACCTGTTTTGCCGTCAGCGCCAATTATTTGATCAGCAATTGGTTTACTTGGCGCCATGATGTGTACTCGCTTACCCGCCTTGACGGCGGCCTCGGCAAGTAGGGCAATCTGCAAGGTTTTTCCCGAGCTTGTCGCAGAATCTATATGGCCTTCGGTTTCTCCTGCAATAATCTTTTCGCCAATAGCTTTGACGGTTTCTTCTTGGACCATGTCGAGATCAAAGTCTCGGTTTGCAATATCCGCAATAACCCCCTGTAAGGCGCCAGCAATTTCGATTGCGTTCATGGTTGGAGCTTTGGCGGTTTCGGGTGTTTTATCCGATCCCTCTGGTTCTTCGCCGCTCTCGTCCGATGAGCCGTTACCACCGTCTGGAGGAAGAGGCGGTCTCCCTGCACCGCCACTTCCGGCGCCTGCTTCAGGTGTTGCGGCAGAATCTGCGGCGGGGCTTGACGACGATGAAGACTCTTCGCCTGCCTTCGGAGGCGTCACGCTATCACTAACCTTTATGATCTCTTTCGGCAATTCTCTCTCACTCTCAGCAGCAAAAGTAACAGTCTCACTGACTACGGACTGCCCAACTGCGGGCATCCAGAGAGATGGGACTCCTTCTGGATCTTCAAGGACAGTCGAGACTGGTCGTCCGTCAGTTGCGATTGACTCGGCTAGCTCTGCCTGAACTGTGGCTTCGTCATTATCCTCAGCGTTGTCTGGGTCTTCGTATCTAGTAAATGGCGTCTCTAGTTCACTGTTAACTTGAGCAGTATCTCTAAAGCCGTTGAGTTCAAATGTCATCTTATACCATAATTAATTGATCAGCATACATTATAACAAAACAAAAACACACCCCTACAATAGAGGTGTGTTTAAGATGAAGAATTGCTTACTGCAGTTCGACAGTTGCGCCAGCGTCTTCGAGCGCTTTTTTGGCAGCGTCAGCTTCGTCTTTGGTTGCCTTTTCCTTAACGGTCTTTGGCGCACCATCCACGATTGCTTTTGCTTCACCAAGGCCCAGGCCGGTGATTTCTTTGACAGCCTTAATGACTGCAACCTTCTGGCTGCCAGCGTCTTTAAGGATGACATCGAATTCAGTCTGCTCGTCGGCAGCGGCAGCGCCGTCACCAGCAGGTGCAGCAACAGCGACTGCAGCAGCTGCAGGCTCGATGCCGTATTCATCCTTCAGGATGTTCTTTAGTTCGTTTACTTCAAGTACAGTAAGGCTTGTCAGCTCTTCTGCTAATTTCTTCAAATCAGCCATGGTTGTTTCCTTTCGGGTTAAAATTATGCGGCTTTGGCTTCAACACCATCGAGTAACGCGTGCAAGTTGCCCGAGAGCGCACTCATCACGTCGTTTACTGGAGATGTCAGGGTTGCGATTACTTGCGCAATCAGTTCATTCTTGCTTGGCATTGTGGCGAGAGCCTCAACCTCAGCTTGCGTAAGCAGCTTGCCGTCGTTGCTAAAAGCACCTTGCAGCTGTAAAGCTGGGTGGGTTTTGGCAAACTTGGCGAGTGCTTGGGCAGGGGCAACTTCGTCTTCGCTACTAAAAGCGTAGAGGAGTTGGCCGGCCAGGGCGTCGGTTGCAATACCTTTGAGCGCGTCGATCTGCGGCAGGGCTACACGAACGAGACGGTTCTTGACCACGCGAATGGTCACTCCGGATTCGCGAGCAGCGCGGCGCAGCTCTTGCAACTCGGCAACTGTGACGCCTTGGTATGCGGCAAAGACACTCATCTTGCTAGACGAGAGCAAGTCCACAACTTCAGCAACCACAGCTTCTTTCTTTTGGCGGGTAATTGCCATGCAGTTTTCTCCTTATTGTTTGATGATCGTATGTCCTCATTCGGTCATTTCAGAACGTTTTCTTTGCTTCTGTCCTCGCTGCACCTGTGCGAATTCGCTAAAGCGAAATTCTTGCACAGGTTTGCTGTGGATAGGTCTGCAGAAAAGTATCTGAAATGGCCTTCAGGCGGTGCATAGTCACTTACGTTTCGACCTATTTTTTAACGTACAAAAACAAAAAGTCTTTGATTCTCGCACGACCAAAGACTTTCTTGTATATAAAACAATCGGTATGTTTCATAACCTCGGTCGCATTCTTAAAGGCGGAGCCTCGCGACGGTCTTTGGTGATGACTACAAGTATTTTACACTACAGCTAGTTCAGTGTCAATAACTTCGGTAGGTAGTACGCCGTCCTTCTTGACAGCTGTTGTGGCAAAGGCCTACAATACGCACCAGTATGAAGTCGATGCAAACATATATGTGCTTTTTTATCCCCAGCTTGCAGGAGCGTGGCTAAAAAACTTGTCTGCAGACAAATAGTGAAAAGACAATTGCCGAGCTCCAAGAGAGCTCGTTTTTATGTAGGAAATTATGGAAACAATACTCAAAACCCTTGTCGAGATTCCCAGCACCAGCAATAATCCATTGGCTATCCAAAAAGCCTTGACCTTTATGGCTGAATTTGTCGCGGATCGTGGCATGCATGTAGAACGGTTTACAAGTCAGGGCGTGCCTTCTTTTGTGGCAACTACCAAGTCGCATGACCGCACGCCAAGCTTGTTGCTGGTGGCGCATATCGATGTGGTGCCCGCCCCAAAGCAGTTGTTTACGCTGCGTAAAAAAAAGGGCAACTATCACGGCCGCGGCGTGTTTGATATGAAGTTTGCCGCTGCCGCTTATTTGCGGCTGGTCGACGAGCTGCGGGAAAGCTTGGGCGATTATAGCCTCGGCATTATGGTCACTACTGACGAAGAAATTGGTGGCCAAAATGGCGTTAAGTATTTGGTTGAAACAGAGGGCTATCGGCCCAAGGTTTGCATCATCCCCGATGGCGGCCCTGATTGGGAAGTTGAAGGGTTTGAAAAAGGTGTCCAGTGGGTGCAGCTGGATGCGACTGGCGTCTCGGCGCATGCTTCCCGTCCCTGGGAGGGCGAGCATGCGATTCATAAACTTTTGATGGCTATCGAAGAGATCCGGCCGCTTTTCCCTTACAATGCAGGCAAGAAAGACACGCTGCTTTCGGTGGGAACGATTGAAGGTGGCGAAACCGCTAATCAGCTAGCCGACCACGCCAAGGCGGTGCTAGACATTCGCACCGGCAGCGTTGCGGATCACCGGCGATCCATTCCGGCCATTACCGAAATCTGCGCCAAGCACGATGTTCAGGTGACGGTATTAGTTGATGACGAGCCCTGCGTGAATGACGCGGCCAACCCATACATTCACTTGTACCGCGACCTCTTACGCGAACACATTGGCCAGGCCACCGAAATGTCGTACAGTTATGCGGTCACCGATGGTCGGTTCTTCAGCCGCCAAGGTATTCCCTGCGTGATCGTGCAACCTCCTGGCGGTGGCAATCATGGACAAAACGAATGGATATCGATAAAGGGCTGTCAGCAGTTTTATGAAGTGTTGCGCCGCTACACCAAAAAGGTCGCCGGTGAGCAGCGCCCCGAGAACTTCAACAGCTAAATTGTGGATGCTTTCTCGCGCAGAAACTTCTGCAGCGCCGCTTGCATAATAGGCACTGAAGCCAGCTCTACATATTCGTTGTCGCTGTGGTCGCCTTCGCCGCTAAGCCCGAACTCTACGCAGGTGGTGCCTGGCATGGCCGCGTAAAAACGAGTATCAGCACTGGCGTAGCGCCGGATAGCTTCTACCTCACCGCGGATTTCCCGCGCGCTGTCCATTAAGGCTTTTACATATGGGTCAGAAAGTTCGGCAAATACCTCTGCTTCGTATACCACAAAGTGCACTTGGACGGTTGGATCGATGCTGGCAATGAAGGTACGAACGCTTTCTTCGCTGGCAAAGTGCGGGTCGGCCACAAAGCGAAAGTCCAAACCCATTTCGGCATTGTCGGGGGTGCGGTTGTGGGTGCGATTATCGGTTTTGATCCAGGCCACGTTGACGGTTGTCGCCCACACCGGCGCGGTTGGCGCTGGATAATGGGCCAGCAGTTTTTCGGCCAGGCGAGTGAGTTTGGTTACCGCATTTTCTCCTTCCCAAGGGCGCGAGCCATGGCTGTGCTGGCCCTCGGCCGTCATATGGAGCCAGCAAATGCCTTTCATCGCAGTGGTGACGTTGAGACTGGTGCGTTCGCCGGCAATCACAAAATCTGCCAGCACGCCTTGAGCTATCTGATGGCTTACACCGTCGTAACCGCCGGTTTCCTCGTCTGCCGTTATCTGCAGGCCCAAAGGATAGTCGACCAATGGCGCAGCTTGGCAGAATGCGTCGGCCATCAGTAAGGTTTGCAGCTTCATGTCCAGTGCGCCGCGGGCGTACAGCCGGCCATCCTGGATGCGTGGCCGAAACTGCGGGGCATGCGCAGGAACGACATCCACATGACCATTCAGTAACACCTTAAAACGCGGTGGCCGCGTGGGACCGTAATAGGCTAGAAAACTGGGAATGCCATTTCGCTCAAAGTGCTCAACGGTGATGCGTGGTTGCGTGGCAACAAAGTCAGCCACATATCGCAAAGCCTGTCGCACAGCGTCCAGGTTGTCGGCGCTCGAGGGAATGCTCAATAACTCTTGAGCGCGAGCGAGTAGCGCCGGATTAATCTGGCTGGTGTGAGCGGCAATATGGGCCGGCTTGGTGGCCGTTTTTGGGGTAGACATGGGGTTTCTCCTTACAACTAAAGAACCGAGCTTTTGGCTCGGTTCTGCATCTTATTCTCTTTTTGCGTTACTGCTGCAATAAACCAAGCCTCTTGTGGCGCAAAAGGGCGACGAGAATCACAATCTGGTTTGTTATGCGCTGCATATGCCCTCTTTTATACAGAAGAGTATCTGCAAAGTCAAGAAAGGCTGGGTAGAAAATAGCGCAGCGCCTGTTCCATAATTGGCACGGATGAAAGCTCCAGATACTCATTGTCCGCATGGTCGTGCGCGCCGGTCAGTCCAAACTCAACCCCGCGAGTATGAGGATCAGCGGTGTAATGGCAGATATCAGATTGTCCATGACGCCGCAACAGCTCTACCGGTTTGCCCTTGGCACGTTCGGTTGCCGCGATCAAGGACTGCAGCATAGGATGGGTCGGCTCTACCTCGTGTCCTTGCACCAACGTAGCAGAGATAATTTCGGCCGTTGGATCTAAGGACGCAAAGAAAGCGCGCATGTGGGCAAAGGAATCAAAGTTGGGGTCACCGAGGATCGGGCGAATATCAAGGTGCAGTTCTGCAGCATGCGGCACGCGGTTGATAAAACCTTCACTAGTAGTTTCCAGTTTTGACACATTGACCGTCGTCGCCCATGCTTCTTTGTCTGGCACTGGGTACAATGCGTGGAGTTTGGCAATCAGATCGGTGAGTTTAAGGATGGCGTTTTCGCCACGCCACAAATAAGCACTATGCGCAGGCACGCCTTTCTGTGTAATTACCAGACGGCACATGCCCTTGGCGGCAATGGCGATATCGTTATGGCTTTGCTCGCCGGTAATAAAGAAGTCGGTTCGTACGCCTTGCCGATACTGATACTGCGCGCCATTGTAGCCGCCGGGTTCTTCGTCGGTAACAATCTGCAAGCCCAAAGGATAATCGAGTGTGGGAGCAAGCTCACAAAAAACTTTGGTGAGTACCAATGCAGATATTTTCATATCAAGTGAGCCGCGCCCGTATAGCCGGTTATCTCGAACATAAGGCGCAAACTGCGAATCATTGCCTGGCACAACATCCACGTGCCCGTTCAGTAACACCTTAAAGCGATCAGGTCGCTGCGGACCCGCGTAAGCCAGAAAACTACGCACCCCCTGCTCTTTAAACTGCTCGATGGTAATACCAGGGTACGTCCTGACGATATCCGCAATATATTCAAGCGCTTTATTGCGAGCCGCTGGTTGCTCGTGAGTCGACGGCATGGCAATTAATTCCATGCTGCGCTGCAATAGCTGTGGATCAATGTTCGCAAAATAAGGTGTCGTTTTGTGAGACACCTGGGTATGAAGTGTTCGGTGATGCATATGCCCTCCCTTGAGTGTGCAAAACACACGTGCTTTTGATTCTACCCCAAGTGGGTATACGCATGTCAAGCACATGTTTTAAAATAAAAGTTGACTTTTGTAAAAGTTCGTCGCAAAATAAGATTCGTGAGTATTTCACAACACGCACCACTCTATCCAAGCAAGCATGTCATTCTCTGTGACTTTATTATGCGTGCACCAACCGGTGCGGATTGAGCGACTCGAAGCAAGAACTTACCAAAGAACTACCACCGAGCTCGATCCCCCAGGAGAAGGCTCGGTTTTTTAGCCCACACTATTATGAATACAACAGACAAACTCTCCTTCACCCTCGACGCAGAATCACCGCGCCGTACCCAGAATGCGCTACGAATCGCTCGCTTAGACGCGGTGGTTACCGAGCACGTCAGTGTCGCGCTGCAACAGGCGCCCCAGCTTGCGTCAGAGCGAGCAATTTTGGAAGCTGCCGTTCACAACGAGATTATCGGACGAGAGGCCTATCTGGCTTCGGGAGTTGTGGACAAAGATTACTTTCAGAGTGTGCCGTCTGCTGCACAAACGCAGCTGCTGCAAGAAGCACAGGATTTTATCGCGCAGAATGGGCATATTAGTCCAGATGATAAGTTGCAGCTACTCCGCGAACGGCCCTGGCGGATCTTCCCTATTGGCTATCGACTGAACGTTGCCAACTGGGAAGGGACTGCTGATTTGGATGGCATGGTGCAGGATTTTGTTGCTACTCAAGCTGCGCGGCCTAATGTCCGCGCATTCTCTCGGGAAGAAGGCGAACGCGAATTAGGCCGTAGCGGGCAGTTTGACAAGTACGTGTCTGTAGTTCGGTCGCGTCATGTTGCCTGGATAGGAGATGAAGCTGCCACTGCTCCACCGCAGACTAAGGATGATGTTTCGGTAGCGATTCGCAAGCGCTCCGCCTTTCTGTTGAATACCGAAAAAGCACCAGATGTTGCAGTTGCCATGGGAAAATACCGGCTTCTTGAAGAGGCTCTGCAACAGTTATTTGAAGATGTCAACTTTAGAACAATTGGCAAGCAGGCTGCTGGTGCTGCACTGGATATCGGTCGGTATAGTGCTGTTTTGACTAGCGACCAAAATGATGGCTTGATGAGATCTATTGAACGCCTCCAGGAATATCACACTATGACACTCGAACGTATTGATCGTCATATTGAGAGACGATCAGCAGCGCTCATTCCTCTGGCGACGAGTTACAACCTGCGACAATACCAACTTGCGCCTCAATTTCAGCTTAGTAAAGCTGTCGCGAGCGTGTGAAGCTTGGCGGCAATTTCTTCTATCGAACCGCTGCCGTCCACGATCTCGTAACGCGGAAGTTTTTGGAGGTGTTCCAAATACACTTCGCGGACGCGGGCAAAATAGTTCTCGCCTAGCTCGTCAAAGTAATCACCCTGCGTACTGCCGCGCTTTTGTAAACGCTGCCAACAAATCTTGACCGGTGTATCGATAAAAATAAGTAAGTCAGGTGTAAAGAGTTCTTCGGTCGCGGCTTTACAGAGCTGGTAGATTTCGTCCATGTTACTTACGCCTTCTGCACTCTGGTACGCAACCGTCGAAAGCCAATTGCGATCCGCCACCACATGCTTGCCCGCGCCAATCGCTGGACGAATGATGGTGTCGGTCAGCTCAGCCCGGGCTGCAGAAAACAAAAAGACATTTGTTCGAGGTGCGCGCGGTATGCTGCCATCTTTGATAAGCGTTCGAATCGCCTCTGCCATTGGCGTGCCGCCAGGTTCGCGCACTCCGATAGCTTGGTCGCCAAGCGTGTGCAGCAACCGCTGCTGCTGGGTACTTTTGCCCGAGCCATCCAAGCCTTCGATCACAATGTATTTGCCGCGCTTCATCCGTTTAGTATAATGCAAGAGACATAACGAGGGTACAGCAATGACACAGACTGACGACACGCAAGCCGATGGCTACTACGGCGATGACGATATGGGCACGGACGACCTTGACCTGAGCTTTTTGGACGACGACGATGAGGAAGTCGAGGCCAAGCCAACCTCTGACGGTAAAGACGCTTAGTTTTGAAGATCGTCGACAGTTGGGTGGTCGAGTAAGGTAAACACTCTCATGCGCATCGGCCTCGTTGTTCCCCACATTTTTTTGCACCAGGACATTCTGCCGCAGGTGATTTTTTCACCAGGACAGTTGGCACTTGATTTGGCTGAAGGTTTACAAAAGAGTGGCGCCGAAGTCACCCTTTTTTCACCAGGACCTGTTGATACGCCCGTCAGCAATGTGACCGCGGACATGAGTTACTTTGAGCAAGAACTGGCTGGGCGCGGCGATACATATATGGAGCTGCTTAAAAAACATCCTTTTACCTTTGTGACTCTCGCCCGCCAAGTCCAGAGCGAACTGATTGCTGCAGCCTTTGCCCGCGCCAATCGCGGCGAGCTGGATGTGGTGCATATCTACACCAACGAGGAAGACACGGCGCTGCCGTTTGCCCAATTTTGCCAAGTGCCGGTGGTTTTTACTCACCACGATCCATTCAATTTTTTGGTGAAGTACAAAAATGTGTTTCCAAAATACGCCCACCTCAACTGGCTTTCCATGTCCTACGCCCAGCGGCGCGGCATGCCCGCTGATACACATTGGGTTGGCAATATTTATCACGGCCTTGCCGAAGATGCCTTTACACCCAACTACACATCTGCTGGAAAATATCTGGCATATTTGGGGCGGATCATTGAACCCAAAGGGTTGCACATTGCGATCGCAGCGGTCAAAACATATAACCAAACGGCTCGCCAGCCGCTGACTCTCAAGATCGCTGGTAAACATTATGCTGGCCACAAAGATGCCTATTGGCAGGAGCAGATTGAGCCTGAACTGAGCGACCCGCACATTGTATATGTGGGGCATCTTAGCGGCAACGCTGTACGGCAAGAATTCTTGGGCAATGCGGCCGCGCTGGTGGTTCCATCAACCTTTGCGGAGCCGTTTGGGATGGTGATGATCGAAGCTTTGGCATGTGGAACTCCGATTATCGGTTTGGATTCTGGCGCAATCCCCGAGGTGGTGCAAGATGGACAGACCGGTGCGGTGGTAGAAAAAGTGTTTGTCACGCAGGTTGATCCCCGAACGAGCAAAACAACGTCAAAGGTTGAAGCTATCCAAACAGCAGCGCGCCTGGCCAAAGCCTTTGCACGCATCCCCACCTTTGACCGGCATGCCTGCCGCGCTGACTTTGAAGCACGCTTTACCCTGCACCGAATGTGCCAGGAACATCTGGCTGCGTACCAGCGGTTGGTTAAGGATACAACGCGAGATTCGTAAAAGAGATAAGAGCAAACACCACCGCTTGCTCGTAATACTGCGCCCGAGTAATCACATCGTGGGTCAGTAGCCCAACTGCCCCGTTGGCTTGCTTGGAATTGGTTTTGCCAAAGACAATGTCGTCAGCTTCGCCAAGCTCTTTGCCTTCCTGAATCAGTTCGGCAATCTGCGGCGGCAAAAACAGTGCCCCGGTCCGGCCTTTGCCAATCCGTCCGCTGGGATCGCGAATAACCATCCAGGCGAATGTTTCCATTTCGCCTTTTTTGATTTCGATGCCGCCTTCCAGTCCAACCCAAAAGTCAGCGTCAGGCACTGCCTGGCTGGCGTTGGTGGCTCGGTTGAAGGCGCCGAGGAATGTCTCTTGATCGCTATCGGGCTGGTCTTTAACGTTTGAGATTCCAGCTATCCCTTCGATCGTAAAAGTCTCGCTGGGGAACATTTTGGTAAAGCCGTCCAACGTGGCTTGGGTTTTTACCGGGTTTTTGGAGGCAACAACTATTTTCTTCATGCTGGTATGATACTACAGAATCACCAAGTCGGTCTTAATCCGCGGATGAGCTTCGTAACTTTCCAGCGTAAAGTGTTCTTCGCGAAAATCGTCGATACTCTTGATATCGCCGCTAATTTTGAGTTTAGGAAATGGGAACGGTTTGCGGCGAAGCTGCTCTTTGGCGACATCAAGATGGTTTTTGTAGAGGTGCGCGCTGCCAATAGATACCACCAGTTCGCGCGCCTCTAGGCCAGTCAGGTGCGCCACCATGTAGAGCAACATGGCGTACTGCGCGATGTTAAACGGCAAACCCAAAAAAACGTCCGACGAGCGCTGATACAGTTGCAGCCGCAACTTGCCTTGGGTGACATCAAACTGAAACATTGTGTGGCATGGCGGCAGGCGCATGGCTTTGAGGTCGGCCACATTCCAAGCGCTGACAATAATCGCTTTGGAGTCAGGATTGTTTTTGATCTCGTCGATCGCCCATTGCAGCTGGTCAAATTCCTGCCCATCTTGGCCCTTCCAATGACGCCACTGGGCACCGTAGACTGGGCCGAGGTTGAGATCTTCATCCGCAAAGCCGTCCCAATAACGAATATTGTGGTCATGCAGATATTGAATATTAGTTTCGCCCGAAATAAACCACAGCAACTCGTGCAGCAACAAAGTGAATGGCATCTTTTTGGTGGTTAGTAGCGGAAATCCGTGGCGCAGATCAAAGTGCAGTTGATAGCCAAATATCGCTTTGAGGTCGTGAATCCCCCGCGACGGTTTGCTTTTGCCATCCTTCAGGATGTCGGCCATGAGTTTGAGGTATTGGTATTCGGGGTAGGCCATGGGTTAAGTATACTCTATTTTGGACAGAGAGAGCGGTATTAAACCTCTCACATTGCAACAATTGCTTCACTTAGGCTGGGAGAATCTATTGACAACTAATGCACAAAAGATATACAATTAGTGCATGAGTAAAGCAACTACTAAGACCACCAGTATGAGCATCCGACTTGATGAGGCAACTCGCCGCGAACTACAGGCGTTTGCTGATAAAATTGGCATACCCGCCACGACTCTTGCAGCCGCTCAAATTAAGCAGATGCTCCGTAATGGCGAAGTGCGGCTCACAACTGCACTTGAGCCCACACCTTACCTGGAAGACATCATGCGTAAGGCAGATGGCGACATTAAAGCAGGCAAGAATATATCTAAAGCCTACAGTAATACTGATGACTTTTTCAGCGACTTAGATAAGAACGCTTAAGTATGCGCATACGTCGTCACAAGTCTTTTGAGAAGGACTATTTTAAGCTACGACCAGTTCAACGCGACCGCCTGAAAAAGGCACTTGCACTATTCATGATCGATCCTATGCATCCAGACCTGTATAATCATCCTCTCAGCGGTCAATGGATAGGCTACCGCTCCATCGCTTTTGGCGGTGACTGGCGAGCACACTACAGGCTTGTTGATGATGAGGCTATTTTTGTGGCTTGTGGAACGCATAGTCAGTTGTATAAGTAATTCGTCGCACGGTTTTCCCTTCCTTCTCCAACATCTCCACCGCATACCCATCGGAATGGTCGTGGGCATACACAAGCTCCTTGATGTCGGTTTCGCAAAACATCCGCGCGCAGGCTGGGCATGGCAGTAGGTTGATGAATAACGTGGTCCCCTTAAGGTTTGTCCCCTCTTTTTGTGCTTTGACGAGCAACTCCACTTCCGCATGGACGGCGTCGTAGTGGTTGAGGTCGTGCGGCGGCGAAAAGTGCTTTTCGCGCGAGGCGCCGTAATGCATTGCGTAGGTTTGGAACGGTATCACTTTGTTGAAGGTTGTGGCCAGCAGCGAATACCCGGCTTTGGTTTTTTTGCCCAAGGCTACGCCAGTTTGGAAGCTGTAATCAAAGGAGCTTTTGGCCGCTTCGGCAGCCGCCTGCATCATTTCGGCTTCGGTGAGATTCTTTCGTAGCTTTGGTACGGGCAGTTCTGGAGCAATGCGCTGTTCGTAGGCCCGCGCTTCGTCTTCGTCCACAAAGGGCGAAACTAATTCGTACGGCAGCTGCCGATTGGCCAGCGTGTAATATTCTTCGCGGGTATGAAAGCTGCGGAACCAGGAGCCGTTTACCAGGATTACTTTTTGAAACTCTGCTTTTTCCAGAATGTATTTGGCTTCGCGTTGAAAATAACTGAGGGTGTAGATTTTGTGTGTGGGGCTGGCGGCGTTGATTTTATCAAGCAATTTTTGGATGCTTGTTTTTTGGAGTGTGCGGAATTGCGGTTGGCCGTCAAACCCATCCACAAACTGCTCTTTGGCCAGGCCGAGCACGATGTTGCCCTTTGGCAGATAGGTTTTAACCAAACTGGCCAGACGTTTGGAACTCAATTCGCGCGGCGCGGCGATAAAGGTTGCCTGCAAAGCGGACAAAGGTTTTTTGCTGCCAAAAGCCAGCTGGGACCAATCAAGATCGTATGGCGAACCAGTTTCGGCAGGGACTTCCTCTTGATATTTGGTATCAAACTTGGCGCTGAGTTTAGCAATTTCTTTGCGCGCGTTTTGATATAGCCGGGCATTTTCCAGCGGCGTGTAGGTTAATCTGCGGTAGTTCCAGACGTTAAGATCGGGCGCGTTAAACGGCACGGCGTGGTAGTGCAAGTGGCCACCAACGGTTGCCTGCGCATCGGCGCCTTCCTTTTGCACAAACTGAATGCCCTTTACCTTGTGCACTTTTTTGATCAGCTTGCGGGCAATGTACATCATTTTGCGAATCGCTTCCCATTCTTCGCTGGTCAGCTCTTTGGGTGAATCAACATGGCGGCGGGGCAAGATCATCATGTGGCCATCGATGTACGCAAACAGCGTAATGGTTAGCACTACGCCATTTTCTTCGTGGATCACATATTTATCGCGCAGGTCGCAAAAGACACACTTGCCCACTCCTTGCCAGATCGCGTCGTATTGGTTGGTGAATCTGGCGTCGCGGTATTGGATTTGCTTGCGCTGAGCTTCGGGAGTGAGATCGGACATGGTTACTTCGAGGACTTTTTGAGCTTATACGTGCGGAACATGTTTATGAGTTGCACAACGGTAAAGACGATGCCACTATAGATCGCGATATCACAGATGCTGTTAGATATGGACGTACCCGTGGTGCCAGTTTCTTGCGTAGTGTCCGCTTGCCGTGTCACTAACGGCCAACCTCTTTTGGCGACAATCGCGTCGTACGAAGCATCTTCTGGACAGATTTGTCCGCCAGCATTTTGGCACATCTCATTTGCTGAAGTATGATGCACAGTAATCTTGGTGATAACCAGCGCGTAGGAAGCCAGCGTGAGGAACATACCTATCACAATGCTGAGGACAATTCTGGTAGCAAGCTTCATATTAGCGCTCCTTTAATGGGTCTTTTCTTAGTTCCATAAAGTCTTTAAAGACATCACCCAAGTGGCCACCAATGGCGCGCTGAATGATTTTGGTGGTGGAGATGGCTGTGGATTGACGATCGACCACCTTTACTTCGCCGCCGTATTTGATAACGGTTTTATACTCGCGCGATTTTTTGTATTCCTCGGTCCAATCCTCTTTGACGGTAATGAAGACATCGGGTTTGAGTAAGCCAAGTGAGGGCGCGCAGCTGGGCTCTGGCAGGATGGTGACAAAGTCGACTGAGCGCAGAAATGTCAGCATTTCGGCGCGGATTTTTTCGTCTAGCACCGGTTTGTTACTGCCTTTGACGCGGCGAATCGCTTCGTTGCTGCTGATGCCGACCACTAATATGTCGCCCTCTTCTTTGGCTCGCTCAAGGTACCGACACTGGCCAGCATGAATCAAATCCCAGCTGCCAGCGGTAAAGACGATCTTTTTGTCTTTTTCTTTCAGTTTGTCGTGCAGGGTCATTAAGTCGCTCTGCGAGACCAGCCGTTTCTTCCAGGATTGTCCCATGCTCCCCTCTCTTCCAGTTGCTATGCTCCTTTTATTCTATCGCAAAAGGCGCTTCTTTATAAGGAGATCGCGGGTGCGAAGGTAATGTTCGTTGTGCGCCAGGGACTCGTAGGGATTATGACGCAGGAATTTATAGAAGTCGTGGAGGAGAAAAAGATTAGTCAGGGCCTCGAGGAGCTCTGCGTGCGGACGTGGCATGCGGCCGCGAGTGCAGTAGCCGGACTCGATGAAGAAGCGGTAGATATCGGCTTCGGATTTGTATTTGCAATCTACCAGCAGGAAGGCTAAGGTGCGCGCAAGGTCGAAGAGGCGGTGACCGTGGGCGGTTTTTTCGAAGTCGAGGATGCCGGAGATATGCAGATTCTTCTCGTATACGGCTCCCTGGCCTACTAAACCACCAGCAGACTCGTTCAGGCCACGAGGATGTGGCCTTCTCTGGCGGGGATGACGCCAGTCTGCAGGCGGCTCAGTAGGCCAGGGAGCTTGCACTGCGCTATTTTGGAAGAGAATATTTCCTCGCACAAAATCCATATGCAGTGTTTGCTGGCCGGGTAGTTTCTCGCAGATTTTAAGCAGGCGAAGGTTGTTGGCGAATATAGTTTGCGGCAATGTTACTTGGAGTTTGGTGCGTATGGCCTGCTGCACAGCTGCGTCGCAAAAGTAGCGCTGCATACGCATGAGCGCGCTGGTGTATTCGTCTGTCACTGTGGGTGCAACCGAGACACCTTGCAGTACGTGGTGGAGTTCGCCCATGGTGTGGCCAAGCACCTTCAGATGTGCGCGGGTGTAAGCTTCCCACGGAATGGTGTCGCCAGGCAGGTACTCGTACAGACAGCCAAATTTTTCTTGCGCGCCATTTGTCAGGCGGATGATATTTGGCCGAAAGGTTCGCCGGGCTGGCAGACCATGCGTTGCTGCATAATCTGCGACGCGGTTGGCGTTTTTGATGCGGGTCACAATGCCCGGCTCGATCTTATACAAAATTAGGTTAATCTTTTGACCATCATTCAGGAGTATCGGAAACGATTGATTGCGATACCCTTTTTGCGGTGGCAGTACCTGCGCGGCATGAAGGTTGTAGGCAGCCAGAATGCGTTCCACCAAGCGGCGGTCGCTCGCGGCAAACTTATTTTCGGTCAAGGGTGACGAAGTCGAAGTCATATTCATTGCGGTCATCTTTGGTATGGTGAATGCGAGCCGTTTCTTGCCATTCGGTCGAGGCAAGCTCTGGGAAAGAGGTATCGCCAGCGACCTCGGCTTGCACTTCGGTGAGGTAGATGCGATCGGTGTACGGCAACAATGCGCGGTAGATGCTGGCGCCGCCAAGGACTACGACTTCGGCTGGGTTGTCTTTTTGGGCTAGCGCTAGCGCTTCTTGCACGGAGTGCGCAGTCACGGCATTGGGGAATTTGGGAACGTAGGTTGCATTGTGCGTGACCACCACGTAGAGTTGGCCAGGCATCTGGTTACCGCTTTTGGTGTAGTACCACGCCATCGAATCGTATGATTTTCGCCCAAGAATCACTGGTTTACCTTTTGTCTTGTTGCGGAGGTTCACAAGATCTTCCTTTAGCCGCCACGGAATACGGTCTTCGCGGCCAATCACACCTTTTTTATCTGCGGCAACTACCATGCTGATCATCAGTGTTCTTAGTATAGCAATAAAAACGAGCTCACGGTGAGGTGAGCTCGTTATACGGTCTTTAAACGAGTGCTTAGAGCGCGCTGGTGTCGACTTTGACGCCAGGACCCATGGTGCTCGCAACCGAGATGGTTAGCAAGTAGCTACCCTTGACGCTGGCTGGCTTGGCGGCCAAGATGGCATCCATGACAGCCTTGGCGTTGTCGTAGAGTTTGGGAGCGTCGAAGCTGGCTTTACCAACTGCTTGGTGCACAATACCTTGCTTGTCGACGCGGAATTCCACGCGACCGGCTTTGGCTTGAGCAACTGCTTCGGCAACTTTGGCGCTTACGGTACCGCTCTTTGGGTTTGGCATCAGACCCTTTGGTCCAAGTAGCCGAGCGTATTTACCGAGCTTGGCCATCAGCATTGGCGTTGCAATCAGCACGTCAAAGTCGATATCTTCTTTGTCGAGCTTTTGCAGCAGCTCTTCCTCACCAACAAAATCAGCACCAGCTTTTTTGGCAGCCTCTTGTTGGTCGGTTGGGGCAAAAACGGCAACGCGTACGTTTTTACCTGTGCCGTGTGGCAAGGTAACGGTGCTGCGAATGTTTTGGTCGGCGTGACGAGGGTCAACGCCCAGCTTGATGTGCAGGTCGATCGAGGCATCAAACTTGGTTGGCGACGTTTTGGTTGCCAGCTCGAGCGCTTCTTTCAGGCTGTACATCTTCTCAGCATTAAGCTGCTCTGCAGCTTTGCGGTATTTTTTGCCGCGGCGTTCCAGCTTTGGTCGAGTGACAGGCGCTGGGCCTTTCTTCGCGACTGCTTCACCGTCGTCGCTCTGCGGAGTGGTGTCGCCAGCTTCTTTGCGGGCTTCCTTCTCGGCTTTTTCGTCAGCCTCTTTAAGAGATTTGGCGCTGCGTTTGCCAGCTTTGGTTACTTTTTCGTCTGCAGTCGTTTCTTCTGCTTCTGCAGTTGCGGTAACTTCTTCGGTAACTACTGGAGTTTCCTCAATCGTTACTTCAGGTGCTTCGTCTTTGACTTTTTTGTCAGCCATATGATTCCTTTCGTGGTGCCGGCGTGCAGGGGTACTACACTCCCACTTACTATGTCATTAATAGCGATTATACAATAAACTTTTGATTTAAGGAAGCGATACGCTACGCAGTTTGCTCGAGTTCAAGCTCGAGAGCAGCAGCTGCCGCTTTCTCCTCGGCCAGTTCTTCAGCAGCAATTTGGTCTGCATCTTTCCAATAGGCTGCTTCTGAACGTCCAGCGGCCCAGTAATCTTGCAATCCCAAGATGTCGACGGCCAAACGAGTTGCCTCAATGCCTGTGGTGAGTCCTGATTCATCGAGCGCTCTAAATGCTCTAACTGCTTCGCCTGCCTGCGTCGCCTCTTCAAGTCGTGTCCCACCCTCACCCCATCTTCAGTTCACCTAAGTGTTCTGCAATGTGTCGTGAGTCAAGGGCGTTGGTCATTATTTTTCCCAGTCAACCTCGACGCCCATGCTGCGTGCAGTCCCGGCGACAACCTTAACGGCTGCCTCCAGGTCATTGGCGTTGAGTGTGCCAAGATCCATCTTGGCTTTGGCGATTACTTCGAGCTGGCTCTTGGTAATTTTGCCAATTTTGTCAGTGTGAGGTTTGCCTGAGCCTTTGCTGGCACCAATAGCCGCGCGAATCATTTCGTCGGTTGGTGCGCCGCTGATGGTAAAGGTAAAGCTACGGTCGTCGTAGACTTTTACTTTGACACCAACAGTGGTGCCCATCATGCTTTTGGTCTGGTCGTTGAATGGGTTAATAAAGTCCTGCATATTCACGCCCCACTGACCCAAGATTGAGCCAACTGGTGGCGCTGGACTGGCTTTGCCAGCTGGAACGCGGAACTTAATGTTGCCAACTAATTTTTTTTGCTTCTTTACTGCCATAATTTTCTCCTTAACGCGGAGTGCGTAACTCAGTTATTTTAACACTATCCCAGTTTTCTGTAAACGTTGAGATTGCCTACGTTCGCGCCAGAACGTAGTCTATAATACCCGTAAGAGGTACCAAGGTGGAAGAATCAAGCCCTATATATTACGAATCCGACGACGAGGCATTAGAACCTGGCAGTAAAGAGGAAGTATTCGAAGCATTGTTTACTACTCAAGAGCCAAAGCTTTTTGGGTATCTGCAGCGCCAGTTTCCACGTTTACAGCCAGCAGATATCGAGGATATCGTGAGTGAAACAATGTTGAAAGCGTGGAGAGGCTGGGAGGGTTTTGAAGGCAAGAGTGCGGTCAGCACCTGGTTATGTAGTATCGGTTTTAATGAGGCGATACAAAGATATAGAAAGTCACAGACAAAACCGGAAGTCCTGATGCCGAGTGATGAACTGCATGCACCGGTAGCCGGAACTAATCCCGAAGAAGCGGTAGTGACTGAGATGACAATGTGGACACTGCTTGGATCTTTGGCTGCAAACAGATCAATGGCGCAAATTGTGCTTCTTCGTCACTACTATGGATTCTTACATAGGGAAACCGCTGCCATACTGGACAAGCATCCGGTCACCGTGCGAACGCTCTATCATGAAGCCAAAAAGAAGGGAAAGGCCGCTTCGCAAGCGGCCTTTGGTCTTGAGTAAGATGCGGCTATGCCGCTCGCTCATTACCGCGCAATTGCCGCCCCGTTGTCTTCATAAGAGTTATTGCTCCAGGTGCGCGCTTTCCAGTTGCTATTGTCGTCGGTGGCGTAAGGACCGTATGCGTAGCTGCCACGGTACCATTTGTTATTGGTGACATCAACGTTCTTTAGCTGTGCGGGTGGATTGTTTACCTTCACAGTGACGTTGTACAGCGAGAACGTGCCGCCGCCGAACCAGTTGCCATCGACCTGCACGTTGTCCAGATCGCCCCAGGTTGCAGCAACGTACAAGGCGCTGGTGTTGTGCTGCCAGCTTTCGTCGGCGTTGGTCTGCACAATGTTGTTGCCGAGGATTTTGATGCCATTGCCCACACGGACTTCCACACCGTCGTCGTGCGGATCTTTTTTGCCAGGGGACGCTTGGTTGACGTGGATGTAGTTGCCTTGGAAGACAATGCCATTGCCTTCAAGTACAGCGTTGTTTTCAAAACCATGGATGTTTGAGCCACAGACCTTTGAGTTGTTGGTCAGGAGCACGCCATTGTAGCCGCCCTTGCTGGTGTAAATCTCGGTGTTCATGATGGTGACATTCGGTGCGTTATCGTTTCCACCCTGAGCAACCGCGCCGTCAACGCCATCTGGCGCATGAATGCGACTGTTCTTGATGGTGATGCCGGTAAGTCCTTTGGCAACAGATACGCGTCCATTAATCTCTTTGCCCTCAATCGTGGTGCCGTTCTTGGTGACGTTCCAGACATTGCCCGAGATTGACACGCCATCTGGCGCAGTGGTGGTGAGGGTTGTCCCAGCCGGAACGCCTGTGTTGCTGGCTGTTGGCTTTACGTAGGCTGCCGGAACAGCGAACGCAGATCCAGATACTTGGCACGCAATACTTCCATTGCTCCCGGTCCCGCTGCCGCCACCTGTATTGCCGGTGCTTCCGCCGGTGTTACCGCTTCCACCGCCAGAGCTTGGATTGGTCGAGCCAGTGTCGCCACCAGTGACAGGTCGATAGCTCACAGCTTTCCAGATTTGCGCGTTGGTTTGGTTGCAGTGCCAGAGCCAAATAGTGTTGCCATTCTTGTTGCCAGAATATTTGTCGTCTAAACAGAGTCCAGACTGAGTGTTCTTGACCGAGCCATCATCCATAAATTGCCATTTCTGACTTTGGTGGCTCGTGTCACATTGCCACAAGACCAGAGGCGTCTGCTCGGCAGTGCCGGAATCTTTGGTATCCAAACAGTATTTGGTATCGTTCGCGATCCGGAGTGTGCCGTCACCGCCAACGGCCCAGTGCTGCGCGCTAGTGCGGTTACAATGCCATAGTTGGATCTTGTTGCCGTTCTTTTTGCGGCTGCCTTGGTTATCCAGACATTTGTTGGCGATATTTTTGAGCTGCAGATCAACGGTGCCAGCGGGTTTGGTTGCTGCGTTGGAGGTTGCAAGATAAATGCCAGACAACAGCACGACCACAGCGGTAAAGCTACTCGCTAAGAATTTAAAGCGCTGAGAAATAATTGATCCTCGTACAGGCGCACGTTTGGTACGAGCCGAACTTGCTTTGGCGCGGTTACTACTCTTTTTTGCTGGCATAAGATACCCTTTATTTTAAGCTTACGCTTAGTGTATAGCGCTACAAGAGAGATCGTCAATAGAAAACTAGCCCTGAGAAGGGCTAGTGTGAACGCACATGTTGCTTTAAGGACTAGACTTTTTTAACCTGCAAGGCGTCTAGCTCAACTGGTGTTTCGCGGCCGAACATGCTCACGAGCACTTTAATCTTGCCCTTTTGCGTGTCGATTTCGCTAATGGTGCCATCAAAGCCCTTGAACGGTCCGTCAACAATGCTGACCACTTCGTTAGGCGCGAAGTCGATCTTGTGTTTAGGATCTTCAACACCCATGCGGCGCTTGATTTTGTCCATTTCGTCGTCGCTGACAGGCGTTGGCGTGGTGCCGCTACCCACAAAGCCTGTGACTCCTGGAGTATTGCGAACAATGTACCAAGCGTCTTCGCTCATGCGCATCTCAACGATCACGTAACCTTGGAAGATTTTTTTCTCCACAATTTTGCGTTTGCCGTTTTTGATCTCGATCTGTTTTTCTTTTGGTACCAAGACATCAAAAATCTTGTCAGCCATGTCGAGTGAATCGGCGCGTTGGCGAATTGATTCAGCTACCTTCTCTTCGTAGCCGGCGTAGGTGTGAATGGCGTACCATTGTTTTGATGAGTCGTAGCGTTGTGTCATTACAGTAAAATCCTTTTCACTAATTGTTCAAATCCAAAATCGAGGGTGACGATAAACACGGTCATGACCGCTGTGAAGATAATCACCGCAATCGTTAATTTGGTGGTCGACTTACGCGAAGGCCAACTGACCTGGCGAAGTTCGTACCATGCTCCCGCAAAGTAACGTCCCAGGGGTCGTAGCGGGCGGAAGATGATACCAAGCACGCGGCCAATCGCTTTCAGCCATCGTGGTGCCGGGCGTCTGACACGTTGCTTCTTTGCGGTACCCTTCTTCTTGCGGAGCGATAACTTTTTCATAATCCTCTTCCAATTTAAAAAGCCTACAGTAGTAGGCGGTTACGTCAATAGTAGCTATTTTAGTTTAGGAAGTCAAGTAAAGTCTTAAGGGAGATCAAACCTTCTTAAGATTAAGCGAGTATACTTATATGTATGCACAAGCGCCGCTGGAAACGTCCTAGTCAGAAAGCATACATTGTTGGTGGGATTATCCTGGTGCTTGGTATGGCCGGACTGGGGACGGCCTATGCTTTTGTTCATAAATCCTCCACACCGCAACCAACGATACAGCCAAGCAGGTCGTCGTCAACATCTGTAACTCCAGCTCCCGCGCCAACAGCCACAACGCCTACGCCTGCTCCCCAACCAGCCCCCGAACTTGCCGAACCAATTGCTCAATTTAAGGCGCGTATCACCAAGAAGATGTTTGGTACTTACGTCACGCCACAGAATTCGCCTGTGCAGCCCGAGCGATTTCAGGGCTATCATAATGGTGTCGATGTCGAATACGGTGACGTTACCGGTGATGTGCCGGTGTACGCAATCACCGCTGGGACGGTCACGTATGCTAACTGGGTGTCAGGTTATGGCGGGGTGATCGTGGTGCGGTATCAGATTTCGGGCGCGCCGCATCTGGTGTTGTATGGACATCTAAACGTGGCTTCGTTAGCAGCTGTCGGCGCTCAGGTGACGCGGGGCCAGCAAATCGGCAAGCTCGGCGTCGCCTATTCTCACGAAACCGATGGCGAGCGGCGGCATCTGCACTTTGCGGTGCTCGCCGGGACCACACTGGATCTGCGCGGCTATGTGCAGGCCAAAAGTCAGCTTTCGGGCTGGATCGATCCGCTGACTTTGCCATTTTGAACCGCGACAATATGCTACGATAAGCATATGATCTTTGCCGATACGACGTTGGTGTGGGTAGCCTGGATGAGTGTGGCTGCATTGCTGCAAGTGGCGATATGTAAACTGGACTTGCTGTGGCGCTTTCGTCGGGGACTTGGCGGCGTGGTTGCGGCGCTCTATATCGTCTCTTTGCCGCTATTGGCAACGACGCAGCTGCGGCCATGGGCCGGCCTTGGGATATTTACCGTCACACTTTTCTTGATAGTGAATGCCTTGCGGCTGTGGATGAATCGATTCCACGAAGTGTACTTGCGCCGCGCAGTGCCGCTTAATGTGTGGTGGCTGGGCGGGATGCTCACAGTGCTTGCGGGAAGTTCAGAGCTGATCAGCCATGGCTATTGGCACCTTACGCCGTATTATGCGGTGGGCTTTTCGCTCTCAGTGAGTGCAGTCCTGGGTGTGTTTATGTTTGGGCGAGCGCTGGTTAGTCTGCGTCGTTACCGTGCAACACCGGTCAAGCCGCTCACCCGCGAACACGATTTGCCCACCGTCACCTTGGCGATTCCGGCGCGTAACGAAACCCATGCGCTTGAGGAAATGCTGACACAGGCGATCACCTCCGATTATCGCAAACTCGAAATCCTGGTGCTGGATGATTGTTCGCAGGACGCGACTGCGGCCGTGATTCGTAACTTTGCCCAAGATGGCGTGCGCTTTGTACAAGGTGAACTCCCGGCCGATGGGTGGCTGGGCAAAAACTATGCCTGCAACACTCTGGCGGCTGAAGCTAGCGGTGATCTGATTATTTTTGCTGGTGTCGACACGCACTTTGATCCGCAAAGTATCAGCCGGATGGTGAGTTATATGGTTCACGAAAAGACCGAGATGCTGTCCGTCCTGCCCAGCCGCCGCCAGTTTGACCTTGCCCCTACTTTTTTTGAGCAACTCCGAAACTTTTGGCAAATTGTGTTACCGATTTCGCGCCGGCATGTGCCAATCTCTAGTCCGTGTTGGGCGATTTGGAGCGATTCACTCCGTCGGCTCGGTGGGTTCGGCGCATATAAAAGCAGCGTGTTCCCCGAGGTTCATTTTGCGCAGGCCTTGCGGCCAAAGCATGGCTATCGTTTTGTGCTGTCCGATACGACGCTTGGTGTTACTACTCGCAAACGACTTTCTAGCCAGTTGGAGACAGCCACGCGGACGTTTTATCCGGCGCTCAAACGGCGACCAGCGCTTGTCTTGCTGGCCACGACGCTTTTTGCGACACTGCTTCTATTGCCCTATGTCATTCTGCTGTGGCAACTTGCGCACGGCCCGGTGAACGCATTGACGCCCTTTGCAGCTATCGCGGTGCTCAGTTTTACGCTCACTCACCTGGCCATCTTGCGCGTGACTGCTCCAAATGGATGGTGGGTTGGGGTGATTAACTTCCCGATCTTGGTAGTGTTCGAAATCTTGCTCTACGATTGGTCCATGCTGCAGTTTGAATTTGGCGAAGTCAACTGGAAGGGTCGCAATGTCTGCTACCCCATCATGGAAGCAATCCCGATGGAGAAGTTTACCGCTACGATTCGTGATTAGTGGTTGCTGGTTTTGGTGCAACCTCACCATTCTTGGAAGGCCGCTCAAGTTGCGGGATGGTAATGCGGAAGGTTGAGCCAAAGTTGAGGCGGCTCTCGATGCTGATTTTGGCATTGAGTTGCTCCGCTAACTTCTTGACCAAGTACAGTCCCAGGCCGGTGCCAGAACTTTCGCGGGTGCGGTAATCTTCTGAACGGAAGAATTTTTCAAATAAGCGTTTTTGGTCTGACTTACTGATCCCAATGCCAGTGTCTTTAACCGTAAATATAATGTGATGCTGGCGGTCCATTTCGGCTGTGACCGTGACTGAGCCTTCTTTGGTGTACTTGAGAGCGTTGGTAATAAAGTTCTGCAAGATTTCCTGGATGTAGAGCTTGCTGGTGTCGAGTGCTTCGATCTTACCCTTGATCCGGGTGATGAGTTGCAGATGTTTCTCGGTAGCCTGATGCTCGTAGTTGGCACGCAGTTCTTCAAGCAGCGATGGCACGTCGATTGGTTCAATCTCCAGATCAGCAGTGCCACGCTCAGCCCGAGACAAAGTTGCCAGGTCGTTGGTCATCTTGGAGAGAAACAGAACTTGCTCGTGCGCCTCTTTAATAGATTCGGTGATCGTCTCTTTGCTGATACCTCTATCTTGTAACACCAAAACATTCGAGAGACTTCCTTCGGCAATCGCGATAGGCGTTCGTAGTTCATGGCTTACCACCGAGATAAACTCATCGCGTTCTTGCTCAAGGGATTTTTCTTTAGTAATGTCCCGCAGCAAAAAGGTGTAGCCGCGCTCGCCTTCTTTTTGGTAGCCAAGGTGAATTAACGCGATGTTAAGATACAGATCGATCATTTCTTTGTCATTGAACTGGTGGCGTAGATCGGTGCGGACAATGTTGCTTTTGAGCTCTGCCAGCATTTTCATTAGGTTGACCTTTTTGCCATTGGTGTCACGCAAATGCAGAACGCGGGTGATCGGCTTGCCGACCAAGTCGATGTTGGTGTCCAGCAAGCTGGAGGCTGCGGCGTTGTACACGCTGATCTCGCCTTTTTCGTTTACGGCAATTACCGCGTCACCCATGCTGTTCACCAGGGCGAGCAAACGTTCACGTTCCAGACGCTCTTTCTCTCGCGATTGCTCCAGATCAGCTCCCCGTCTTTGGGACATCACAATAATCTGGGCAACCACAATGGCCGTGCCGCCAATCAGGGAAGACTGCACTAATAAACTGAGAAAAATACTCGTTTGCAAATGGTGAATTATCGAACCGGCCACGATGATCGAAATAAAACAGGAAAAACTAATCAGCACGCCTCGAAGATGCAACAAAATGCCCGAAGCGACCATCAAGACCGCCCAACCGCCGATGAAAAGCGGGTTGAAGACGCTAATGGTCAGTGAACTAAAAATCAGCACCACATGATATGCGGCCAGGTAGTATTTGTTTTTGGCCGGTGTCTGAGGCTGCCAAAAGAATTGCACGCACCCCAAGACCATCAGAAAGATTGTGCCGAAGAGATAGGACCAAATTGGATACTCTGAAGGGCTTGCGCCAATTTTGATCGTGGCGAGCGATACAACGCCAGCAGTGGTCAGGGCTAAATTAACACCTTGCCAGCCTGGCTGATTATGGGAATCGAGTCGCAGAAAGGTTGCAAACATCTTGCGCTCATTATGACACGACACTCCAAAAACATAAATGCTTACGGTGCGAACCTAAAAGGTGTATTGGTCTTTGAGTTCTTTGCGAATCGCCTTCCACTCTGGCATCAAATTGGCTACCAACTCCCAGAACCGGTCGCTATGGTTGTGCTGGATGGTGTGGCAGAGTTCGTGGCAGATGACGTAGTCCACCAAATAGTCGGGCAATGTCATGAGCGAAAGATTAAGATTGATCGTGTTGTCACTACTGCAACTTCCCCATCGGGTGCTGCCGCTGGTAATGTGTACTTCTTTGTAAGTGAGTCCCCATTGATGGGCCAGGTGCGCGAGTCGTTGCGGCAAAAAGTCGCCAGCTTGGCGCCGCAGTGCTTTTTTGACCGCGACCCGCACTTTTTGTTGCACCTGCTCGTCTTCGGGGCTGAGCGCGAATGGGTACTTCACAATAATCTGGTTTTCGCTGACGCGGGTGGTGATCGGTCCTTCTGGCTGCGCGCGAAACACCAGTTGGTGGCTTCGGCCAACCATGGCGCCAGGAGCGTAATTGGGCGCGCTCTGGGTGAGTTCTTCGCGCTGGACGCGAATACGGCCGCGGGCGTCATTCAGTAGCTTCTGAGCTGCGGGAAGGTGGCGCTTGTGTGGCACGGTAATATGCACCGACGCATCGTGCTTGACGCGCAAAATGACCCGCCTGGCTCGGGGGTTGCAGCGAATCAGCACTGTGCCGAATTCGACATCTGGAAGTTCAAAAACCTGTGCGCTGGCCATTAGCGGAATTTAATGTGGCGTGTAATATCAAAGCGCGGTCGCGAGCGTTCTTTGGGCTTGGGTGCGGCTGCCCGGTGAATGTCTTCGACCGAAGGCAGTTGATCGCGTTTGGGCGGCATAATCTCTTTGACCTGACGGATTTCTCTTTTGGCTTCGGGTTTGGCAGCATGTGGTTTGGCTGGGCGATAGAGTTCTTCGATCTTGGTCAGGAGCGTGCGAATTTGCGTTGGGTATGCGTGCTTGCCGCTAATTACCACATAGCTTTCGCTCGTCATTGGCCGGGCCAGCTGCTTGGCAAAATGCTCAAATTGTTGGGTGGTGTAGGCAATGGCGTTGAACTCGTCGTCCTGGCGGCGTCCGGTCCGTTTGCTGGCGCGCAGTTTGGCGGTTTCTAGATCGGTTTGGATCCACACGGTCAGAACTCGAAAGCCTGCGTCCCTTGCCTGCTTGATAATCTTGGCGCGCGCAATTTGTGGATTGGCGTTGGCATCAAAAATAATGTTGCCGTGGCCACGGAGCAATTCGCGGAGCATGTAATCGGTAATCATACCCACGCATTCTTCTTCCTCGCGGCTAAAACTCGGGTGCGCAAACAAGCTATGACGCAAATAATTGGCGTGCACCCAGGCAAAGTCATAACTCTTGGCAAGCTGTTTGGCAAAGCTGCTTTTGCCCGCGCCCGGATAGCCAATCGTAATCAGTAATAAGGGTTGAGGGAGGTCCAGCTGCTTCATGTACTTGCTAGTATAACAAACTCCTGGAAATTGTTGTATAATACCGAGGTACACGCATAGGGGTGTAGCTCAGTTGGCCAGAGCATCGGTCTCCAAAACCGAGGGCCGGGGGTTCGAATCCCTCCACCCCTGCCAAACAAAATGGACCTGCTGGAAAGTAGGTCCATTTTGTTTGGCAGAGATGAAAAATGCGATTCACCGACGCGGATTTGCCAACGGCCAAGACACAAGCCGGGTCGCACAGAATTGAGCACGTAGGTGCTTGCATCGAGCAGCGAGATCCGTGCTAGATCCCTCCTATTCTTTTGAGATTGAAGCGTTTCGCCGAAGGGCGAACAGGGTGGGTGAAAAAGCAATTATACGTATAATAAAACATATGCATAAAGATACAATCCAAAAAAGATCAGCGGGCGGTATAGTCCACAATAACGGTAAATTTTTAGTAGTTAATGCGCTGGACTACAATCAAATTATTCTCCCGAAAGGTACGATCGAAGCAGGTGAAACACCTGAACAAACTGCCGTTCGAGAGGTTTTAGAAGAAACCGGCTATCGAGTGAAGATTAAAGCTCCATTGGGTGAAATCTCTTACGAATTCGACGAGGACGACGGTAAGCACTACAAAAAGACCGTCTATCATTTTTTGCTTGAATTGATTGATGAAGATGAAGTACCTGTGCCTATCCATCAAGAGGATGAGAACTTTGAAAATCTCTGGCTTACAGAGGATGAAGCATTAGAACGCCTGACGCATGATGACAGTAAAGACCTTCTGAAGAAGGCTATAAGAGTTCTGCGAAGTAACTAGTCTCTCATTCTTTTTTCTTACCACAACCCTAACCCTCAACCTTATTATTCCGCCGATACTCCGCAGCTGTATTCAAATGAGGGAATGGCCGATCCGGTATCGGCTTATCAAGCGCACGGCATAGTGGCGTCCACCCGTCGGAGGGTGTCCATTCGATCAATCGGTTCGGTGCAACGGTACGCCGAACCAGATCGTTATGCTCGTTGTATGCTTGGATGGCTTGTCGTTTGGTAGGCAAACGACCAACAAAATAGTTTTCAAACAAGGCGACGACCAAAAGTTCCCAGGGAGACCGGGCAGTTTCGCGCGTTGGAGCGCTTTTTAGTACCGTGGCACTAACACTTTGCCACCATTCCTCGGGATCACGCGTCGATAGCAACACTAGTGCATCCGGATAGGTTTGCTGTAGGTCATTCCAGAATGCCAGACTTGGCCAATCAAGTGTACTGCCATAATCATGAAGTAAATAATCCCAATTTGGCCGCATGCCATTAACCACCGACAACCATTCGTTGACCTGTTGAGGATGAATGAGCAGCTCGGTCATATGATGAGATGGCTGCTCGGTCAGGGTTTCGAGCGCACTTTTGAGCGACACAGTCCCCGTGCGCCACATGCCAGCACCAATGATTTTTAAAGGTCCTTTCGGAGCTCGTCGTCGACAAATAGCATAAAGATCATTGCCGTTAATTGTAATCTCAACCGTAAATCCGACCAATTCAGCGGCCTGGCGAAAATGTTCTTCCTGCACATTGCCATAATATTCACCCAGTTGTGGTCGGCTATCCGGTACGGTCGCCGAGTGAGGTTTGCGCATAGCCGTGGCGCAGGTAACTATCATGATTCCATCTGGTGCCAAGGCCTGCGCGCCAACCCGCAGCATATCTTGCCAGTTTGCCGCATGCTCAAATGTTTCAGTAGTAATAACGCAGGCATACGCCTTGTCCGGCTGCCATTTCCCTGCGTCGCATAGGAGGTCTACGCCTTCGCCGTCAGTGCTATCGATACCCAAATACGAACGCGCGGCCGGAAAAAGATCTCGCACGCCACCGTTGGCGTCGCGGCTGCCGAATTCGACAACATCGCCAGTAATCGGCCCGTACTCCGCGAGTGTTTTTACGACAAACTCACGAGCTGGGGCGTGCACGATGTGATTCCCTCCAGCGTTTGGCGTCTCGCAACTTTGCAGCTTCTGTCCATGGATGATTTCTTGCCGTCCCAGACAGCGCGTGTTCGATACCGATTCCTCGTACAGCGCCGAGTCTCCCGCCAGCTGATTGAACCTTTTCGAACAGATCGCCGACACCATACCACCATTCATATTGTTCATCGATATCCTGCCACGCGTCTGCCCTTACGATGAAACACCAAGTCGTGATGCCTTCCATAAGCCGTTCACCGCCGCCGGTCATTTCGTCAATATGCACATCCTTCCCAATGCCAAATGCAGCTTTGCTGTCAACGCCAACGCAGGCAAATCCCTTTTCAAGCATGCTGTTCGCCATTGCCGCAAGGCTACCCGCAGGCAAGCGAAGGTCATCATTTAAAATCGCGACAACATCGGCCTTGCGCCAATCTCGTGCCATGCGTGCACCATGATTCCAAATATGATGCAAATTCTCGCCGGGTAGCCCTAACACGAGCACATCGACATCTTCAGCGACAAGTTGCCGTGTCAGTTCTGCAAGCTCAGGACGTTCACCAAGGGTTGGAATGACAGCCGCAATCTTCATAGCTGTGACCAGTCTAACAGTAAGGCGCTGGTGTGTGTGCCGATAAATGACGGCGACAACCGGTGCGCGAAATGATGTCCGAGGGTACTTTCGTTTGGACACCCATGCTGCACCAGGCTTGGCATAGTACTCCACGATTTTTGCATTGGCTGCAATTTTATGCGCATTTCGTCGGCGCCTCCTCCTGCTTGCCACTGCGTCTTTGTAAGTTCGTCGCCGCGCGCCTTGAACTCAAGACGTAAATCTTCTAACACACCCCGGGGATAAACGACAGCCACATCACTGAGGCCATAGTGTTCCGTCAAAGTAAGACGATTTTGCTGCTGAGCACTGTCTTTCACGGAAAAAAAGCTCATAACCAGGTCGGGATAGCGTTCGATGAGCTTCCTGACAGCTGGCAGAAAATCCAGGCACGGTTCGGCGTCATCTTCCAAAATTAATGCATGGGTTGGATTGTCGCGACAAGCAATTTCGACCGCACGCCACCAATTCAGTACATGACCGTCATGATGCGTATCCCAGGCAATGGTAGCGTCATCAAGCCCCAGCTGTTTGGTGAGTCGCATTACTCGCGGTCGCCGCTCTGGCACCGCAAGGATGCCCACTCCCAGCGAAGTGTTATTGACCGACTTCATCAAGTTCAATTGTTGCCGTCCAGTAGATGACTTTGCCGTTCTCGCCATTCACGACGATTTCCAACCGACTACCGTTGAGCGACAGGCTATTGACCGACCAAGCGCTTGCCCCAGCATCCTGTGTCACTAAGCTAAATGCTGGACTGCCGACAAACCGATAGGCGCTACTGCCGTCACCATCAATAACGCATTGCGCTGTCCAGGCCGAAACTTCACCAAATGTAATAGTGCGCCGAGCCACAACCCGTACAGTCACCAGAGCCGTCTTGTTATAGCTGGATGGTAAAGCCAATCCAACACCGCTAAAAGCATCGATCATAGTCGTAGGGTTGCTGTCGTTCGTAAAAGCTCCGCGCGTTACCCGGCTAAACTGACCACCAATACCGCCTTGGGCAAAACCTTCGGCATGCATACCGTTTGCATATGTATTTGCGTTTCCCTCGGCATGAGCATAGTCACTGTTAGTAGTTGCGATATTTTCAGCATGAGAGTAGTTGCCATGCGCTGTCGCGCCTGATTCTGCATGCCCCGCGTAATCCCAGGCAGTGCTTCCTCCTTCAGCATGAGATTGATCGCCTCTGGCCGTACCGCTGCCTTCAGCATGCGAGGTGTCACCAAATGCGTAAGCGGTGCCTTCAGCATGGGCACGCGCACCCGAAGCATTTCCTTCACCTTCGGCGTGCGCAAATTGTGCCGATGCCGTGCTGCCAATTTCGGCATAGGATCCAAGTGCGGCTGTCGCGACCGAAACAGGATCTGTGCCAATAACAAAGGGATACGTCTCTGGCTGGAAATACGCCGTCGAGCCGTTGGCAAGGATTCGAACCGCAAAAACTATACCTAGCTTTGCTGACGTATTTGCATCGCTTGCTCGTGTTAACACAAATGCTGACGAAGTACCGCCTGCCGCTGTCACGACATAGACACCAGAGTATGCCATAGAACCGTAGTAGTTAGTTGCATGGACCGCGATACGTTGGCCATTCGACACCGGTGTGCTGCTCGCAACCAGACGGCCATTCGATGGAGCGGTGATCGTTGCGCCAACACCGTTACTGCCATTATCGTAGACATAGTATCCAAAGGCATTTAAGTCATCGTTAGTTGCTATCAGATCGCATGGGTCATACACCAGCTGCGCTTGCTGTGAGATGCCGTATCGCAGGGCGGACTGTAGCACTTTTCCATTGCTATCTAGGCCAGCATACCCGCTGGTTTGGTTTTTGTTTACGACCATCTCTGCGCCAGCATCAGAGATTTTGGTAGACTTTAACGATCCATCTGCAGTATGCGATTGGCCCAAAAAATCATTGAGGGTATCACCCCATATACCATTGTCGCCGCCAGGGTTAGGAAGCCGAGCCATTTTGTAGGCAAACCTTCGCAAGGGTGTGGCTAGTACGTGCAACCATGATGAAACTCATCTTTTTAAACCCTCGCACCGCTTCGATTTAATAATCTTTATGTTTAGTGTAGGTGATTATTTGGTCACGCGCAAGAAACTTGCATTATCACCCATTATGTACCATAGTAAATTCGATATATGTCCCGTCCAGAATGCCTTTCATTATGTCCGCGTATCACAGTATGCCGTGAAGTGCTCTTTGTTGAGATGCAAACACCGTCGCCAACTGGCGAGGCCGCGGCTGCAGCGAAGTCAGATGCCTTGATTAAGGCTGTAGCCGAGGTAGCGCTTGCAGACTGTAACGGCCCGCAAGTGGAACCGCGAACAATTAAAAAGGGCGGGTATTTTCAAAGCAAGAAGCCAGAAACGAAAGAAGTATTCGTATGCGGCGACAACGGCTATGTCCAGACGATGGCATTCTACTACCAAAGAGACAAGATGCCTGGACAGGGTGAGTGAACTAAGTGGTGCAACCTCCACATGCAGAACAATAGCCTCTGCATTGACCTTTCCGAGACGATAGATAGCAGTCTGCACGGTGATCCATACTACCTCGTGGACAACGTCCAAGAATTCTACGAAGCCGCTAAAGAAGCGGGCATTGTTATTTTGAGTAAGCCGTTCGAGGTTTCATGTGGTGAAGGTCTACTCATCGAGGGGCCATCTGGCATCAAACTGTACGTTTTGGATCTTACTAAACAGACGAAGTAATCAGTCTAGATATTTTATTATAGTATTGCTTTTTTACTTATAATATGGTATAAATTGCTACTATGCTAAAGTATGAGGCTACCCTGCATACACCCGATGCGCTTGCATCGCAGATTGAGGTACTTTATCAACGTGACCCCGATCTGCTTGTTATGGGCTCGTTAGGCCGCGCGTCGCTATTTAATGCTGCGCTTGCTATGCCGAATATAGAATATGACGCACGTGGAGAGACGCCATTGACTTCAGGGAAAGAGCCTCGAGATATTGATATCATTACCACTGCAGTGGACATGGTGTCTCATCCGTTTGAAGTAGATACTCGAGCTTTTAGAGGTACCGAGCTGGCTATCATAAGGGAAGGAGATGACTGGATACTACAATCAGAGCAGCGAGGATTTTCTGAATCGCTTCATCCCGCTGTTATGGAACCGGTCGTTGCTGAAACTGTGTTTGGTATTCCTGTCCAGACCGTTTTGGCGCAAACTCATCTTGCTCTCACGAATTGCCGTCCATATTTACGGCCACGTGATGGCATTAGCCAGCGATTATTGCATCAGGCGCAGGGCTCGCAACTCCCCCAGGAGCTATATGCTCCGTTCGATCGCTTGATGCGTACGAGACCGGACTGGCGTATGAGAGTAAATGGTCTCTACAATAAATATACGCCTGATGCTGCAAAACGCGTGGCGTCCTCCGCTCGTGCCAATGCGCAACGCCTTGGCCTAAAGGTCTAGTGTTCTTCCCTTCTAGCCTGCCTTCACTGAAGTGCCTCCGACCCTAGATGTAGCCATTCCGTATAGTCCATTTTACATAATTCCGGCATAATTGGCATGGTAATGAAAAAATACATTGCTCCTTTGCTTGGAACGGCACGAGGCGTATGGATACTGTCGATCGGCCTATTTATTATTGGCTTTGTACTAGCTGCCGGCGTGTCCAGCACGACGCCGACCGCGTTTACCGCTAAAGTGCTAGTTGGCTGGGTGACGGTTGGACTGAGTACGGCCGGGCTGGGGCATTTTGCCCTGGACGCGCTGTGGGGCAAAAGTCGACCACATCTTTATAGCTGGCTGATTTGGTCGATAATGAATGCGATTGTCTGGCTCAACCAGTGGTCGCATGCTGCTGGCCCGGGTGCTTGGTCGACTTTTATGATGATGGTGCTTTCGGCGGTGATTTTTGTGATTGCTCTGTGGCAGTGGCGCACTGGAACGGCCGATCACAAGCTGACCACCATGGATCAGTGGTGTTTTGGCGGGGCTATTGCAAGCATTGTCATTTTGGTACTGTATAGCACTGGCCCAATTTCGATTTTGGCAGCGACCATTACCGATGGGCTAGCGTTTGCGTCAACGTACCGCAAGATTTGGTCACATCCGAGTTCTGAGCCAGCTTCGAACTATACGCTTAACACTATTCGCCAGAGTTTAGTTATTGCGGCGATCGGTTCTTACAACTTTGTGACACTTGCATTTCCGGTTTCGCTTATTTTTCTCAATGTCATAACTGTCGTGTTGATTTATCTGTGCGTTCGTCAATTGGCTGTTGTGCCTCAGCATGCTGAATAAAACGCTGAATACTCTCCCATAGCGCACGGGGTTGTTCCTCTGCAACAAAGTGACCACTGTTTGCGATTACTTCAGTGGCAATATTTGTAACGCCACCGTCAATGAAGCCAGCCTGGTAGACATTGATGTCAGCGTGCGTCTTTTCGCCGCGAATATACAGCAACGGGGTGTGTATTGTACCGCCATTTTGAATGAAGCTTTGATTGTCTTTGGTGTCTTGAGCAAAGGCGCGGTACCATTCAAAACCTGCAGACAGCGAGTCGTCACGACGATAGGCCGCAACGTACGCCTGGCGATTTTTAGGTGTAATGGCAGAGGAATTTGCCGCGATAGTATCGTAAAAGTAATTAAAATAATCAGCTTGTTTGCCTTGGACTAGCTGCTCGGGTAGCCGCGGAACCGCATGGAACGCAAAGTGCCAAATGTATGGATTACGCAACACCTCTTCCCAGGGTGCAAGGCCGGGAATCGCAACGTCGATAATTACCGCCTGGTCAATTGAGTTTTCGTGCTGGGTCAAATAGGCGTAGGTGACTTGGCCGCCAACGTCATGCCCTACGAGGGTGACGTGTTTGAGCTCAAGCTGCTGGATAACTTGGTGCACAATGTCGGCAATTGCCCGTTTGCTGCCATCTGCATCGGGCCACGTGGAGCCTCCGATTCCTGGCAGATCGATCGCTACAGCCCGAAAGTTTTGGCTCGCCAAACCCATCACTGATTGCCAGGCCTGCCAACTTTGCGGCCAGCCATGCAAAAAGAGAATGGCTGGTGCGTCGATGTTCCCTGTCTTGGCCACGGCAATGGTATTCCCTCGGATAGAAAGTGTAGTTTCTTGAAAGATGCCTTCTGCCATGCGATTCCTCCCTACCTGTCAGTACATCAAAATCCCAATTACCACGGTCAAGTTGACGACCTCCCACAGAATAAAGCTAGCCACGATGCTCTTGTCTTTGTGTGCAAACCCATACAGCACCCAAGGAAATGTCACGATAAACATCAAGCTCCAGGTAAAGAGGGAAACTCCGGCAGCGGAATGGGTTGAAAAAATACTGTAAATTTGCGGCAACACGGTAAACGGCCCGATAACCCCAACGATAAAAGTGACTTTATCAAGGAGCTTGGTGTAACCCGTTTCGTGCGTCTGTTTGGCACCAACCGCGCGCTCGTGTTTATGGCGAAGACCAAGATAGTGCATATTCTTACTATACCATTTGCTCAAAGAAAGCTGTGTGAGCCAGGGGCAAAAATATAGGGGTGCACACTGACGCCTCTGAGAAAAAAGTGAATCGCCCCAAGATGACGTATTTAAGAGCTTCCCTACCAAAAACATCCTGCGACTCGTATAATAATAAGCAATATGGCAAGACTTCCGAACCCTGGTAGCGATAGCGGTTCATGGGGTGCTATCCTTAATGACTATCTTCTGCAGGTACATGCTGCCGATGGAATGCTAAAGGCCTCCAGCGTGGGTACTTCACAGTTGCAAGATGGCGCAATAACCTCCGCCAAGGTGGCAAATGGCGCCATCACTGCAGCGAAGTTGGCTCCAGAAGTGGGCGGCGCCGATGGGTTGCGTTCACTGATTATCTACTATGCGCCGGCGAGCATTATCAATGCCAAATACGACAATGACTATGCGGCCGGAGTGCTCTCGCGCTACGACGATGTAGTGTTGGGTACGGGACTCGAAGATCCGGGCAATAGTGACTACGCCAACACGACGGCCATCATTCACAAAATTGCCGCCCTCTCGCCTGGTACGGTGGTGTGGGGATATATTGATTGCGGGGTGACCACCGGTAATTTATCGCTGAGCACATTGCAGACCCAAATCGATCAATGGATCAGTATTGGTGCCAAGGGTATTTTCTGCGATGTGATTGGCTATGCTTACGGTGTATCGCGGGCACGCCAGAATAGCATCATCGACTATGTGCACAGCAAGGGTGTCGGAGCTATTTTAAATGTGTTTAACCCTGACGAAGTTTTCTCTTCCGCCGTTAACGCCACATATAATCCTGGTGGTACGGTGACGCATGCAAATAGCCAGGATGTGCACCTTCTGGAATCGTGGGTCTTTAATAGTGACAGCTACAGCAGTCCGTACTATGCAACTTTTTCGGACATTAAAACGCGCGGTGATGCATCGCGAGCTTATCGTAGTACGCTCGGCATTCGGATTTTTACGGCCAACATTATTGGGTATACCGGCCGTACCGATAACGAAATCGATGCCTATCGTGGGGTGGGCGAAGCGTTGGCGCGCATTTGGCGACTGGATGGTTTTGGGGTGGCGGCCTCCACTTATGCCGCGACTGGTGCCGATGTAGGGCTCGTCCGTCCTCGGTTTCCTTTGTTGCGCTCGAACCAGCTACGTTCTACCGCGCCGTATACGCTTAACGGCCTTTGGACTCAAGTGGAAGCCGCTGATTTGGGCATTATTGTTAACTACGATACAGGTGTGCATACCTGGACTCAGGTTTGAGTACCTAAGCTATAAAAAATGGCTTGACGCCTTAGACTGCTTTGGTGGCGAGCTTGCCGACATTTTGGGATAGCGCCCGTAAATATGCCTCGTGGAATATGTCATGTCTGCATGGCGGTGTAATGCCTTCAGCCTGCGGCCAGGCGGCGAGTGTTTCAGCGTACATTGCTTTGACCGTCTCCATTTCTTCTGAGCCAACGTACACTTGGACAGGACTGGTGAGCTTTGGCAGCGTCAGTTTGCGCAGATTGGTTTGGAACGTCTCGGAGGCTTGGTGCAAATTGCTGCGAGGATGCAATAGCGAGCGACGCACTCTTGCCTCTCCAAACCATGGGCTTATGGAGCAGGCTACAAGTCCAGCGACCTCTACGTTTTGGCGCTGTTCTAATGCATGGGTGCCCAGGACGGCCACGAGTGCACCGCACGAAAAACCGGCCATGGCTACCTCTCCGGAGTTGTTTTCTCGGGCAATAGTTTCGGCATAGTCTGCCATGCCCTGTCCCCACTTTTGTGGGTCTCTTTCTGGCCACTCAGGTGCAAAGAAATGTGGCTGAAAACCAGCGGCCTGAAATACTTGCAGTACTGGGCCGTAAGTGCGACCTGGTTGTTCGGGAATTATGTAGTCACCATCCAAACCTGGCGAAAAGATGAGAGGGGTGCGTTCGGTCATTGATGTTGAGAATAGCATATAGCAAACCCGGTAACCACATGCTATAGTCATACACTATTGTTGAATCGAAGAGGTGGTGACGTGCTCATTATTATTGCTATTTTGCTGCGCCTATCCGCAGGTGCTGCCTATATTCATGCGGTCGTCACTGGCAAAGCCAAGCCGCATATTGTCAGTTGGTTTTTCTGGGGCTTAACTGCGCTGATTGCTTTTGGTGTGCAGTTGACGCAAGGTGTTGGGCCAGCGGCTTTTGTGACGCTGGCGCTCGGCATTGGGCCGGTTATTGTGTTTACGCTGGCGATCGTAAAGGGCTTGCATCGTATTACTTTTACGTTCATTGATAAATTATGTGCGGTGCTCACAGCTATCGGCATCCTTTTGTGGGTGTTCACCAAAGACCCAATGACTGCACTTTGGCTGAGCATTTGTGCCGACATGGTGAGCGGTGTGCCAACGATTATCAAATGCTATTACAGGCCTGATTCTGAACACGCGCTTCCTTATAGTATGTCAGTCGCAAGTATGATCGTGACGTTGATAAGTATTCATCATTGGACGGTTGCGGCAGTAGCCTTTCCGGCGTATATACTTGGCACTAACCTACTCTTTACGACGCTGATCGCCAGCCGCGTGGGTCCACGAGTTCGTGCTTGGCAACAGCAGACCGGTCGCTTGCAAACTGCTCCTGTGGCGGTAACGGTTGAGGAGTAAACGCGAAAAGTCCGAACACTCAGTGCTTGCTAACTGCATTAACTCACCCAAGGTATTCTGTAAATACTTCCTCAAAATGGTGCGGATCTTTGACGTCGGTGAGGCGAATAATCTCGTTAAGGCCAGCGGTCGCTACCAGCAGTTCGATATCGCCATATTCCAGCTGTCGGCCAATAAAACTCTCGTGCACGGTGACGTGCCGGATGTTGGCCAGCTCGTATATTTTGTCTTCTTTGTTGGCGATGCCTTTCTTTTTGATCAGCTGTCGCTCGGTGATCTCGTAATTGTCTGGCACCCAGTGCAAGGACATTTTGAGGATAAAAGCGATCACCATCACCGCTTTAAGGGAGAGCACTCCAATCGCGACCAGCATAAAAGCAGCAGGAGCATGCGCGGTTGCGGTCGAGATAGCCAGCAGTGCAACCACCACCAGAATGTCGGCCAAAAAAACGACGCTTGCCAGCTGAACCACAAGCGCCCAAGGATTACGTGGAATGGGGATCGGTTTGGATAATAACTTCTCGGCTTGGACTATAGGTTGCTCGCCAAGCATTTGTTTTTTGTGTGATTCCTCGGCGGGGGTGCTGAACCCGGGCATAAGACCGTGCGGATCTTCCTGATTTGGCTGCAGAACACTTCCGAATTGTGGTGTACCGCTTTGCATACTTAAAATATATCCAATCTTCTTTTGTACTGCAGTGAAAAATCTTACGTCTACAGACGTTGTAAACTCTTACTCCTAAACCATATGTCCGTTTCGGGGACCGTAAAATTGGTATGATCTGGTTGTTTTGCAATAAAGCGACGCATGCCAGCGAAAGCAACCAAGTGGCGATCGGCCATGTGCCAGGCAGGCTCGTTCGGCAGTAGTGGTGAGAGTTCGTTGGATATATTTGCAGTTTGGTTGTATAGGTCTGTGCTCTGAGCCTGAAGATCTAAGGTATCCAACGCGAGCGCTTTGTGCGCCCCGTCCAGCATGAGACTGCAGTACCCAATCGCTGCCAGCAACCCATGTATGTGGTGGTGGGTGTAGAAGTTAGCTAGCGCCTCGCCAAACTGGTCTGGTTTATACATACGAAAAAGTTTTGCCGCCTGGAGGTCATTCCAATTGGCATCGTCGAGCATCGTTACGCCGCACGTTTGTACGGTGGCGGCGCCCAACAGGCTGGTGATTGTGGTGCTAATGCGTCGTTTCTCGATTGGCCCTGTCCCGGAGTCTGCGATAAGGTCAAGAGCGACCTCGGCGTTTTTGCGAGTTGTAGGCAGCGCGAACCGCGTCTTACCCTGGGAGGTAACTCGGCGATTAAAAGCGATGGTTGCTAATTCTTCTACTTCAAAGCCGCCAAAAAGTGTCGCGGTATCTTTTGGCGTGTAATAGGTAACCTCGGCGCGGCGCTTGGGCAACAATCCCTCTTTGGTGACGCGCTCATTTTCGGGCAGCGCCGCTAACCCCGAAAGCATGGCAGTGGTCGCAGTGTGCACATGTTGCCATGCATCGTGGAAACGATATGTCGTTTTGGTGAGAGGTAGCCCATGCCAGATGGCGACCGGTGAGTCAATGTGGCCAATTGGTTCAAAAGCGTTTTCTTGAGACATGCGAAGTACTACTATGACATTCGATGGATCATCATGCAATAGATACCCTAAACGTACCGGTTTTACATTTTTTACAATACCACTGCCCTTCCACTTGGTTTAAGAACATGCTATAACTTTTCTTCGTATGTTTATTGAGACAATGCCGGAAAAATCTGAGCACCAGGATACTAATGCGGACACTCAAGAACGGTTCTACCCGTATGCTGATGGTACGGCCGAAGATAGTGAAGCTGCCTCCCAAGAGGAGCTGCGCACTTCTCAAGAGATAATTGAGCCGGGGCAGGTCCTTGACCCAGAAGCTTTTGGGGAATCGGCAACTGCCCCTCCCTTGGAACCTCTTGTCGCCGGCCGCCGGCTCATAATTGTGCCGCCACTAGGAGAACAGGCCAGAGTTACCACAGAGTATGAGTCGCCACCGAGTGGGGGTTCAAATGGCGGCGATGGAGGTGGCGATGATGGTGAGCCACCAGATGGGCCAGAATCGGCTGACGGAGATGGCGAGAATGGCGATGATGAGCAGGGTCGCAACGAGCAGGCAGAGCAAGAGAAAGGAAAGATTGCAGCGGCTTGCGCGCTCGTAAAAGCATTCGAGCTTGAGCCTGAACTGCGCGGAAAGCATCCCACCTTTAGGGTTACTGACACTATACGAGAGCTTGATGTGATTGTCACTCATGATGCAGACGCTGAGGAAACTCCTGAAGATGAGACTGATTGCGCAGAGGTAGGGCGTATCTCTTTCTCGGTCATGAATCCAGAAAAAGAGGTGCCGGCAATGAACACAGAACCAGACGCCTCCCCTACTGGCGGGATGCTGGTTACTCCCGAGCGTCCCCTTACCATACAATATATTTCCACCGCGTTGCGGGCACTTTCGCCTGAACCAATGGTTCCGCCGCTCCTTGAGCTAGTTGATGAACCGTCTGAGCCGCGAGTTGTCGAGGCGCGATTCTTTACTGATGATATAGAACGAGCTTCTTCCCAACACACTGTAGAGATTGTGCAGTCGCAGCCGTGTGAAAGGCGCATGGGCTCAGGTGAACCAAAGAATTTGGTTGTGGTGAAGGTTGATGATGCCGAAGTCCCAGTGCCGATGATTGAGCGTGGAGGGAGAAATGCCTTCACCCCAGTATGGTTTGCCTGTACGGAGGCCGGTATTCCTGTGCCGCCGGAAATGTTTGTGACTGCAGACCGGAAAATACTCCATACTGACGTGGAGGCGGGTGGCGCAAAGACTTATGGTAACGAAGAACTAGTGGCGATTCGTGAGACCGATACCCCCTCTCGTTTGAACCCTGAGATTGACCCACTATTTATCGACCTTATAGCAAACCATAGTGATGAAGTACGAGAGAAGGCGCGCCTCTATATGGACCGTGCCAGCGCTCAGGGTATACTGTTTGACTTTGTTGATCCCTTTAAAGTAATCGTTCGCAAAGATGGAAAATGGGACGTGATAGCCCTTAATCTTAGCCAAGCATGGACTGAGATAGATGACGATGTACTTCCATATAAAAACCGCCTTACTCTGATTAACTTTTTTACTACCATAGATGAGCTTGCCGAACGCATGACAATGTCTACTAAAAAATTGTAGTAATGACATATACTTCCCGGTATGACCCGCAAAGGAAAACTCTATGGTGGGCCGTTCTTATGAAGTCCGAGGGCGTTCGTCAAGAGGGGCGTAGTTTCGAGGGAAGATTCCTTGGTTCCAGGGTCGACCCACATCAATGTTGAATCTTGTTTGGATCTCTCGACGATGCGCAACGCTGCCCGCTCTTTGAAGATCTCTGAAGGCTTGATAAAGTGCAAGCAAACCAAGGTGACCACCGTGCTCGATATACAAATCTCTTTTTACGACACGTTCAGCTAAATCTAAAGCTCGCACGCCAATACTGGGATTGGGAACGTATAGACTTCTGTCAGGGCCGGTTCCGCCTTGACCGTTTTCTGAGGGCACAACTTTACCGCCGACAATAGTTCTTTTGAGAGTCGAGCTATCACCGGTCACGACATAGTAACGGTCACTACCCTGTTCCGCAGTGTATGCTTTAACAAGGTCGACCGAGAGCTTGCCAACGGTTGCAACCTGGAGACGCTCATATGTCCGATCATTGACGGTGGTAACCACTGCCTCGTAAGCCGAAGCGATACCTTCCTTGACGCCGCCGGCTGCATCCACGACGCCTTCTCTAATTTCTGCCGCTCCTGCCTTAAAGAAGTCCCAAACACGGGCGATATTCTCTCCAGCTAATTCTTTGAGGCTTGGCATTTCCGTAAATGGAAGCGCCTCGTTAAGTCCAGGACTTGAGCCGAATACATTAGCAGCAGTGGTGTCGGTAACTTTTATACCAAAATGTTTAAGAAGCCCCTTAGCTGCTTCTTGGCCCGCTGCTTTTGCGGCAGCAATTTCAGGAGATTCTTGCGCATGTTCTTCGCTGGCTGTCGCGTCGACAGGGGCTGGTTCCGGAGCGTCTGATTTTTCGACAGGGGGTTTTTCCTTTGCATCTGGTTGCCCCTCGCTACTTGTAGTGATAATGGGTTCCTCTGGAATTGCTTTTTCATCTGGCTTTGGTTGAGAGGGTTGTGGCGACGCTGTTTGGGAAGCTGCAGGAGCTTCATCCGGTGCGGCCTCTGGTGCATCTGCGGCAGGTTTCTCCACAGCTTCATCAACCAACGGTGTGCCTATCTTGTTTATTAGCACACGCGCTGCAGCCAGATCTTCCTCGAGAGTACTTGGCTCTTTTGGTACCCTATCCTCTACTGGAGCAGGGGTCTCGGGTGCCGCTTCTTCCTCCCTTATAACCACGCCAGGGATTGCGTTCGGGGGAACTTGATCGTCTTCGAGGAGCGTTATTTCCTCAGGAACTGCAATAGTATTTCCTGCTTCTGCGCGGGTTGCCGCAGCGGCAGCTTCGCCTACAAGATAGGTGAGATTTTTCTGAGCTGCAAGGTATTCTTGAACAGCCTCGCCATCAGCTCCTTCCGGAGTCCCTTCTTCTGGTTGCTGCGTTTCAGGCGCTTCGTCGTCGCCTTCATCTTCCTTCATCTTACCGACCATTACACCCTCAAGTACAGAAGAAACAGGCAGATAACCTTGGCCCTCCGCAAGCTCTTCTTGGAGTGCATCAGGATCATCGGTAGCATCTTTATCGTCGCCTATTCGTCGTAAGAGTTCTTCGTTTTCGGCTACTCTTTCGCTACCCGATTCTGCTCCTCCGGAAAAAAATACGTCTGCTGCCATAAGTTACCTGTTATCATAGCAGCCAAAATCAAATAAAAAAAGTAAAAATTTACTTAACCTCTACTCGAAAGAGGTCTTTGTATTTATAATACGATATATCTTATGTCAGAGCTACCATATTATGAGCAATCCGACAGCGCTGCCGAGTGGCATCCCTATGCTGCTGCACAAGGGTCTCAGGGCCATATTGCAACTGAGGCTCTTACGGCGACCAACGAGGGGTATACAGTAGAGGATATCGAAGACAGAATCCCTGTAGGAGCTGTTGTAGATGAGGAGCACGAGGATACTATACCCGAGGCAGTGGGTATCGTTGAGCAGTCACAACCTGCACCCAAACAGCCAAAGGAAGAAGCGGATGCTCTACCTGATGAAGAGACTTCGTGGTTTGACGTTCTGGCGGCCAAAATTACAGCGGAGACAGAGACTGAACATCCGCTTCCAGCAGTGCGCGAAGAAGCTCCTGTTTCGGCACCCGATACAGAAGTCCTGGAAGCCGTAGTGGGAAATCTTGGGAAAGAAGACCCTTCGCTCGCAATGGATATTACACTTTTTGACTGGTATAACAATGACTTGCCGGAGCCTTATGAGTCAGCTGAGGCTTCTACGCTAAACCTGTTGCTTGCCCAAATAGTCACCGAGCGACCACCGGATTTTAATAAAGCTTCCGAAAAGCCACCCGAAGATGATGTTCCAGAGCTCGAAGGCCCTCCGTTATCTGAAACGGGGCGTCAAATGAAGGAAGCGTTGAAAGATCCCTCGCAGATACCGAGAATGATTTTGGAAACCAAGCCAGAAGGTATTTGGGAAGCTTTCCAGAACGTCGATTACAAGAAGTTTCTTGAGGATCTACCAAATAAAGAAGCCAGCCTGAAAGTCCTCTTAGACAGCCTGAAATTTACATGGCCTGAAGATGTTGCGCCCGGCCAAGAGAGTGAAGTTGCTCGTGTGTTACGTTTTGCAGAAGAGATTGATGCGGGACTGGACGACCAAGGACTTAGTCCGTATGAGAAAGGCCAAGTTAAGGTGAGGGTCTTTAGTAAAGAGAAAAGCTTATCAAAAGATGAAAAGCAGCGGCTTGATGCGGCTCGGCGCGCCTTCCTTTTATATATTTCGATGCCAAATCGTCGTGAAAAAGCCTTTGGTGCCATCGCCGGGTTCCAAAAGAGGCAGGATGAATTAGTGAGTGGCCATGCAGCCTCGCCCTTTAAATCAGAGCCTGAGCTTCCTTCCCCAGGATGCGAAGAACGGCAATGGCAAGTTATGGGTTTTACTTATCATTATTTAACAAGACTAGGGCTACAGTCCGATGCTGAACAGCGACTCGTGAGGCATGCAGATGTGCTATTTGGTCTGAGACATGAAGCTCGTGCAGCGCAAGCGATGAAAGCCGACCCAGAAGGATACATACAGGGGCAACGTCCCGAAGATGAGGATCCTGAAAGGCTCAGGGATCAGGCCATGCTTGCGGTACTCAGGTTACGCCAGCAACTTTTAGAGGGTGGGGACTCTGATGGGCCAAATGCAGTGCTCTCGTTTTTAGATGAACCAGTTAAAAGGGCGGCTAAAGCATATTTTGTGGCTAACCCTGATAAATACCTTCAGGGCAAAGAGTCAGATGAGGTACGAGAAAGGGCATTTAGAGCAGAACTGCAGCGTGCCCGTATTACTCAATCGCTGATTTTAGGTACGCAGAGCAATGCAGAGGCAGCTAGAAAGATGCTTGTAAGTGATGCCGAGAGGATTGAGAAAAGACTTAAGGCAATCGAGGAGTATGACAAGCTTATCGCTGGCAAGGCAGAACCTGTGCAACCTCAACCCATAATGACCGGAGCTGAAATCGTACTTGCTCCTCCGCACTTCTTGGAGACGGCGCTGGCCGGGATGGTAACAGCGGCCTTTACCCAGCGCGCGAGAGGAATCCCAGACGAAGACCTTGAAGATATGATCAAGCAAATACAACGGGTACAGGTAGCTCGAGAGGAAGACCCTGAAGCGATCGAAAGATTAAGAGAACGATTGGTCCAGGAAGAAGGAAAGAAAGCCAGAGAAGAACTGCTCCCTACTCGACGTATTCTTAATGTCCAGGGCCCAGGGTTCCCCACCGAAGACCGCTATGGAGTACTTGCCGCCTATGTAGCTACCCACGGGACAAGGGACGATACGCTTCTCACTTTGGATACCAGAGAACTAGGTAGATGGGTAAATCCGCCGATTGTTACTACGGCGGTGGAAACTATTGCGTTTGTCCCACATGCCGGTGCACAACAAGTTGAAGCTGCTTTTTATGAAGGACTCGTGCAGCACAAAGATGCTAAGGATATTCTTCGGCAAATGAATCCAGGCGGGGTAACTACAGTAAGCTTTCGACATAACCCCGAGTTAGCGGTTGAATTGGCTCGCCAGGCACAAGTGTCCGGAGACTATGTCCTGGAAGCTTTCCCGGCTGCCAGGTTACATTTTGAAATACTGCCAGATGGCCAGCGGCAACTCGTGCGTGAGCCTCTCGGAGATGGAGCATTTGACGTGGCAATATTCCGCAATGAAGCAAATGGCCAAATCAGCCAATATCACACCGATCTCTTTGAGTGGATACGAGAAAATACGGGGCGGTAGCAGCGGCTATGAGGGGTGGATTGGAATTTTCTGGCGCTGTTCCTCCTGACAGTGCGGTAAATTATGCCGAAATTGTAGCATCCGCGGAAGTTGTCGAAGACGACGAGCCTACTGATCTGGAAGAGGAAAAGGCCAAAGGGTTACCTGTAGATGCTATTGTTGACGAGCAATATGAGCTGACAGCTACACGCCTCAGTGAGGCCCCGACTGTGGCAGCGGCCGCTGTTGCTCGTACTATTGAAACTGATCCGTTGGTAACGCTTTCAGATGAGCCAGACGAAGCGATTATTCATGATGCTACAGATGGAGCTGAGCCCAGCGAGGCTGCAGAAAAAGCTCCCCCACTGCAGACCGGTGAAGATGGCGGGAGCGGGAGACCACCCGAGAGCGGTCCGCAGCCCAGCAGCGACGCAGATGATGCTGAAGGTGAAGGCACTGAGCGCCAGATTGAGAGTGAATATGTCGATCTACCGGAAGCCGATCGTCATTTCCATGAATTAGTTGACGGATTAATGGTGCAAAGCACCGCACTACAGGGCACGGAAGCTCGATTTAAAATTGTGGCGCATGAGCAAGGGCCGCAAGCGATCATTTTTTATGACCAGCCAACAAATGGAATCGAACGCGTAGCCTTTGCGTTTGCCACGCCTGAGGAAAAACTGCCAGCTGACGCGTTAGACGAGACTGGCTTTGCAGGCTTAAACGAATCCCCGTTCACCGGACAGCATATTATTAACGAACTTGCCAAAATTGCTCCAAATCCCAGAGCGATAGATAAGCTGACTGATGTGTTCAGTGCATGGTTGGATTCGCCGTATCTTGAAGCTGATGCCTTACAAATGACATCTCGCCATGTTGAAGCGGATGACGCGACAGCGAAGGCGAGAGCGGAGGGTGATGCAAGAATTTTTGGCGCCAAAGCTATACTTTTTGGCGCCATGCGGCAGCATGATATAGCCAAAGCTGAAGGTGACACTGTAGATCTTGCTCGTATGGTAAGTCCAGCAGTTGAGGAGTTATTAGCTCATAGCCCTAAACAAACTAACGTGAGGAACTCCATTGCTCACTCTCTTGAGCGAGCAATCACTGGCAAGGAAGCTCGAAATTCCATAGAGTCTGATTGGAAAGGTAAAGTAAGCAAAGAAGCGCTGTGCCTGATGACAGCAACGGTCACCTCTCGGAAATATTTCCCTGAAGTTCTCCTAAAATCTGCAGTGGACTCCGGGCTTGCCCTTAAGGATCCCGATCTTGCCGCTGCTGTCAGTGCTGCTCTAAAGAGCGACGCGGGACCAAAGATCATCAAGAAAGCTGGTGAACCTCAAGCTATGGTTGAGCGGTATATGCAAAAGCTCCTCATTGCTTATGAACAAGCTCCTAACCGGAATGCTCGCGTAATCAGCGAGGCACTAGAGAACCAAAAACCGAATCAGCCTCTCGACCGATTCCCCACTATAAACATGCTACGTGTGGCTAATGCGCTTGCCGACGCACAAGGTCGCGCTAGGCTTTCTTTACACGACATGACTTTGGCGGGTGAAGGGCTGCGCTTTTTTCTTCAAGCTACTCGGAGTACTCGCCAAGTGATAGCAGAGACTCAGCTTCGGGAAGATACTGCGCACGCAGAAATAGTCGAGGCTCTCGCTGCGCAGATAGTCCAATCGGCCGGTTAAACTATTTTGCACTTAGTTCTTGCTTCTCTCTATCTTGTCTCTCTTTCGTTTGATCAAGGAGTAATTTAGGAAGTCCCCACAATCCTTCAATAGGACTAAACCCTGGGTACTTAACCGATGGCAGATAGCCCTGTTGGGCGGCAATAACACGACGGAGTCCTAATGGATGCCCAATTTGTTCTCCTTCTGCGCCTGTGCGAATATCTCGCCACATTGGGATGCCGTCGTGGTAGCCAAGAATCGCTTGCGCAGCAAGTTCGGCTGTCTTTGGATCTCGTTCTGGTGAAAGCGGATGACGTTGTAGCGCCGCTCTTCGTTCACGCACACGTTGATTGGCGGTAATTGCCGCCTGCCCTATCCCCAGAGGAGCAGGTCGGGCAAAGTCATAAGGTTCTGCCGGTCGTCGATTATCCGGTTGCTCCATCTCAGCCCAAGCGAGAGCCCAGGCAACCTCGGGAACAATAAATGCCGAGCTGGCATGGCGCCCTTGGCTCATGGGTTCTGTTTCATCAAGCATGCCAACTGCGGTTCGAAGGACGCTCTTTGCCAGAGTATTTGGGTCATAGTGCCGGGCAACAACTTCTCGTCGGCCTTGAAGAGTGTAGCTCACTATAGTTTCAGCAAGAAGTAAGGCCTTCTCTCTACTTTCAGCGTTCGTCCTTTTCCATAGTTCCCTGGTCTCTTCGGGTATTTGAGCAGGCAGCGGGATACCAGCTATGTGGCCTAAGGCAGTATTGCGTACGAGGTTTCGAATTCCAACGGTACTATCCTCACGAGCCTGCCGTGCGGCTGCTTTACGTTCATTGAGGGAGTGCGCAGAAGCCCCGCTTTTGAGGGGAAGCGGCACGGGATTTCTTCTGGCTGCTTCCAGAGCTGCTTCGCTTGGCTTACGGGGGCGGTGGATGGTAATTCTGACGCCCTTTGCGCCGCCACTTGCGACATACGATTCACCAATTGGAAGTCCGAGAGGAGTATGGACTTCAACTCTCAAGCTTTTAGATATTATTTCGGCGTCAGTTGGAGACGTGAGGCCAAATGAAATAGTGGTACTCACTTGGGTACGTGCATCTTCATGTGCAGAACTTACACCTTGTGTAAACCATACGATTGGATTTCCATATTGGCGGTTGGTTCGCATGCGGGCAACAAGTTCTTCAACACCCTTCTGCCGTGAATCACTACTTCCTGGTGGGCAATCGAGAATAAGCCCGGCTTCATCAACAATGTCCACAGATTTTAATGTATTGTCATACGAGATACCGCGACAATGTTCTAGGGCGAGGTTCTTACGCGCAAAGAAAAGATTAGCAAAAAAGCGACGTTGGTCTTTGTCAACTACCGCTGAGAAATCAAACCACACATTCACCCCGCCCGACACAATCTTGACCATGTCAATAGGCGCACCTTCGGTCAAGAAGTAGACATTTTCCTCCGTTTTCATGTCTGCTGCTCGAGTTTTGAAGAATCCCTGGATGGCTGCGGCTGGTCCTCCGGTTTTGACGTAGTGTTCTGTGCGAGCCATTAGCGCCACTCTTAGCTGCTCAAGTGTCGGCGTGGTGGCATGGGGAGGTCGCTCGTAGGTGGCTTCGAGACCTTCTTTCTGAGCATCTGTCAAAAGATCCCAACCATTTGCGGCATATATATCTTCCAAAGCCTGCTTGAGCGCTTGCGGAAAAGGATCTGGCATCTCATACGCAGCCTTCCATGCAGTAACGATTGAGCCAATATGCTGTGTGACTGAACAACCAGGAATGGGTTCGAACAGATCAAGACAAACGGGTGACGAATTTGGATCATTTATTCTAAAGTGAGATACTGGAATGCCGCGTGCATTAAGCGCTTCAACCATTTCCTGCATCCCGGGCTTGTCGCCTAGGTCAAAAAGGTTAAGACTTGCATCCATATCGGCAATCTGGGTAGCCATACCTTCGGCAAGAGTAGTTTTACCCTTACCCGTCAAACCAACCACAAAGACGTTACTCAGTAGTATTCTTTGTGAAAGGGTAAATGGTCCCTCGGTACCGTTGATACGCTGAACGTCACCAATTTTGATAAGGTTAGGGACAATTCTTTTGCCTCTTCCCTTTGGCAGTGCAACTTCTTTTGTTGTGTCAGTAGTTGCAGAAAGATTGAGTGCAACCAGTTTTTTAGGTACGGCTTCTTTGTCGCTTTGGGTAATGAGGCCTTCGTATATCCATCGTTGCATACCTTGCGGCCTGTCTGGCCAGGCCTCTCGAGCAAGGGGCTCGCCAGTTTCAGGAGATCGTGGGCAGGCAGCTTCCCAGAGTGCGTTAAACCGCTCCGCGAACTCATCCATCTCTTCTCCGGACATATTGGGATTGTCGTTGAAGTATCGCTGAACAACGTCGCGAGCTTCCAAAATAGTATCGGTAGTGCGTATTTGTTTAATTTGCGAGGTGACAATTCTGTGCGGTGTATACTTCCCTGTCTCTAGATCTTCTATGAGGATCGTCTTGAAATGACTGCTGTCCTCTCGATGAGCAGCATAGTCGCGAGTCAGGGCGTCGCATAGCTCGTACAGCTTCTCCATGGTTTGCACTGGCGATTCACCAGCAACGCAGCGTAGATGTTCAAGTCGATTAGCTATTTCGGCGTCGAGATCTTCTTGTTTTTGGGCAAGTCTAATGCCAAGCTCATACACTTTGGCATTATTGGGTGATAATTCTCGAGCACGCTCGGCTGCTTTGATTGCCGGTTTTAACTCGTCGGCGGCCAAAGCAGCCTCTGCCATCTCCAGGTGTGCGCCCGAAGCAATGGGCAGTAACTCGGTTGCTTTGGCAGCATGAGCGGCGGCTTGATGGGGAAGCTCATATTCACGAAAAAGCTTCGAGAGCCCGAGGTGGAGTTCGTAGTCTCGCTCAAGGAGTGGGTTATTTGCTTCGCGCACTCGTTTGGCAATAAGATTGATGGTATCTTTACTGTTCACCCCATCCTTCATGTTGATGAGTGCGGTCTCAGCTTGGGCGAGAATCTCGTCCCTACTCTTGCCTTGCGGGGCAATTCCCTCTTTAAATACTGCGAGGGCCTTCTCTGCTTCGTCATCATCAGCACGGTCGATGATCATATAATCATAGGTGTTTCCACGCCCCTGGCCTTCGGTATGTGTATTGATTTTGCTATTAAGAGTTTTTGCAGCTATTCTGACGCCGTCTTCTATCTGCCCTGCCTCTGTCACGCTGAGGCGGAGTGGCGAAGCAAGTATGTATGATGGTGCTGGATTTGGGTTTTTGGGCGTTGGCGGGTCTGCTGGTATCTCTACGGTATCTTGGCGGACAAGGTTGGGGATAGGCACATCAGGGTCAAAACGCATATGACCGCCAACCAACACCATACCGTCCGGACCAACTCCTTCGGTCATGCGTGCGATGAGTGCTTCAAGCCCGTGAGTATAGTTATATAATCTGGCTGGACGGCGCTCCTCATCTTCTGCGAAATTTCTTGCTGAACGGTCCTTCCTGACTAGCCCGGTATCTTCAAAGGGCACCTCACTCTGACGAAAACTGGCTGAGACCACTGCCCGGCCGATAAGTTGAGGAGTGAATTCAGCTGGGTTTCCTTCAGCAGTCTGGTGGCTTTTTCGATACCAGTTGCCGGGCTGGACGGCATTAATTTGGCCAGTTTTTGTATCAACAGTGATAAGCGGTTCGGTACCCTGGACTGCGGTGATCGTCTTGAGGTCAAGCACGTCGCCACTAGGCCTTCCTTGCCTGTCCTTTAGCTGAACAAGTTGGTAGCTTTCGAGTTGGTGATTTGTGGTGCCATCAAGCATGGCGACCATCGTATTAGGAGGCAGTGTAATTTCTTTGGGATTTGTCAGGTCAACTTCCCTGATCTCGACTTGTGGTTCATTCTCCCATGCACCTGATTTGCGGAGCAGCTCGGCTCGCTCGGGACTGCACATGATGATACCTTTAAACCGACTAGCTATGACAGTTTTTTTGCCTTCGGTCTCGTTCTGTTGGTCTTTTTCACGTAACTTCGCCATGAAGTCCATCATGCCAGCGCCATAGTCGGAGACTTCACAGACTACAATTTCTTCTTCTTCGGTAATTTTGCCTTCGGCCTGAAGCTTTGCTATGCGATCATGACATACAACTGCCATGGCTGTGGCACCTAGCCCACTATCTTCTTGATGAGGCGCTTCCCAAGTGGTGCTGTAGTCTGTTTCGGCGGTACGACTGTGCTTGTCGAGCTGGGCCGGAATAGCTTTTTCGCCTGAAGTCATGCTTTGAATGATTGGCCTTGGTACAGGTTTGGATGGTCTTCTACCTTCCCACCAAGTGGTGCTAATTTTGCGAGGTTCTCTCTGGGCGTCTGTTGCAACGTCTTCTTCTATGGCACCAGCTTCGGAAGTCTCATCCAGAATACGCTTTGGAGATTCGCCTGCAACTTTAGGCTGCTGCTCAACCTCTACGGGTTCTAGGACTGCATGCAGAGGTATGGCGTCGTATTCGCTTGTTTCACGTATCCCCGTAGTATCTTCAGCAGCAAGGTCAGGAAGTGCCTCCGAGCTAACTGCATGCCGACCAATAAAAGATCTGGTGTCGGTAGCCTCTTCTGCTTCTGCCCCTTTTTCCTTAGGGGGCTCTGTCTGTGTTTCGGGTATCGGCATAATCTCTTTTGGTAATTAGAATTTTATATTATAGCATTCCTCAGCTTTCGGCTGTACACGCTCTTGTACATAAGAGCAATTAATACAAATCATAAGCCATCTTACCGAGAGCTCTTCGGCGAGCACGACTTTAATATGTCTGCTGCCACTTTATAAGGATAGTTGTACCAAATGTGCGCACTTTGCACAACTCATTTTGGACTTTTTTTATCCAGGATAAGGTGGCTGCTATGTACGAAATATTCAACCCACAAGATTTTAGCGAACAAACTGAGCAGTCAGATGCTTCAGTAAACAACAATAACGATACAGATGCCAGGCAACCTTCTGAAGGCGAAATGCACGATAAGGTTACGGCAGAGATTGAGGCAACAGCACTTCCGGTTGACGCAGTCCTTTCTGATGCGCCGGATGATAAGTCTGTCGAGTTAGCCTCGCAGACTACTACATTCGACGAGGCAGAAGAAGCGACTCTACCTGTAGCCGATGCCAGTGGCGGTGGCAGTGACACTCCTCCTCGCCTTCCGTATGAGACAGGCGGTAATGGCGACAACGATGGCGATGGTAGTGAGGGCAATGACGAAGAGCCAGTTGAGAGGGTGCCTGGGAGGGAGGCTACAGCACGTTTGGAAGTTCATGAGACCATTTCTCCTACGGACATCACCAAAGGAGTTATAGATACCACCGCATTGAACGAGATACTTATTGAGCATTTGGGTCCACAACTTACCGAAGAGGCTGTGGTTGTAGGCAGTGCCGCGGCAAAGGCAGCTCTAGGCGATGGATTCCGGGACCCCCATGATCTTGATGTCGCAGTGAGCGAGGATGGTCTTCGAGAACTTCACCGCCGCGGCTGGGAAGTGGCTACCACGGCTAGTGGGAAGCTTCTTGCTCGCAAGGAAGGTTTAGACGTAGGAGTAGGCTGGGAAGGCTCTCCCCGTGAAGAACTTGAGGCACGTACCTGGCAGACTGGAGATGGAGTACGCATTGCAAACTTAGCTGATGTTACTGATTACAAAGATGCGCGAGGAACGAACAAAGACAAGGCTGATCTTGCGGCCATTCGCGAGCGACTTCTTGATCCTGAAAGAGCGCCATTATCTGCTGCTGTGGCGGCTCATGAAGCAGAGGTGGTTCGTAGCTGTCTACCAGAGCACTTGCGTGACGATCCGGCGCTGCAAACCGGCGTGGAACTGGCCGCGAGTGGTCTATTGATTGCGCGGACAGTATATGGCGATCCAGAAACAGGCGGTGTGCAACAAATAGTTGGGAGCTTGGAGCAACCAGAACATGGAACACGAGCTTTTTATCACAATGCCGGAGGATTGCCAGATGACATGAAACATCTCGTCACTCATTTTGACACAGTGAATGCCGCTGACGCTGCAGCGGGACGACCTCGCACCTTTAGTGACCAAGATTATGTCACAGGCGTATCAGCCGAAGCTTATGCCGATGCTGTTTACGGTCATGGCCGCGAAAAAGATAACCTTCACGATCCTCAGCAAGCAGATGAACACCGATCGGCCAGGTTGTATGCAGCCCACGCGGTAGCCCTTGGCCGTGCTCCCGAAGACGCTGCAGCGGGCAAGGCAATGATCGATGGAACCGCTTTTGAGGAAGGCACGGGAAAACAAGCAGGCAAGTCCAGCTCTGATCCTCGGGTGCAAGCGCTTTCGGGAGTAGACCTACAATCGTTGAGTGAACGGTCGGCAGCGCAAGACGCGCTTGCCCTTTCGCTAGAGGATAACATGTCAACAAGATGGTCACCACAGCGAGTGCTTGGCCGGGCAGTGGCCGCAGAGGGTGTGACACTTCGATCAGCAGAAGAGGGATTTGACTTCGTGCAGGAGAATCAAGCTTTTCGGCCAACTGACATTCCCAACGCCCCTAGGCTTGGAGATGTAGTGCTGAATCGACTTGACGGAAATATTTCGTTCATGAGAGATGGATATCAATACCCCCAATCTTGGACTCAAGAAAATTCTCAGCAACGCCAAGATGGTGCTGATCTGCTTGCGGGAATCGTTGAAGACGTTGATAGTGGAGCCATCACATGGCGCCAAGGTTACGAGCGGGCAAAGAGGTATGCGGAGGGTGAGGCTTAGGACTCGCCTTCGCCCTTCTCCCCTCTCTGACGCCTAATCTGTTGTTCGCGCACCTCAGGGTCTAACTTGACGGAATCGGCTATTGCGGTGAGTGCTTGAACGGCAGTGGCTCGATCAAGATAAAGTTTCCTGTAGCGACTTATTATACCCAGCATCATTTCCGCTGCCTCTCTTCCTGTAAATTCACCTTTAACCCCGATCCCCAGTGTCGACTCGTTCAGCCTTCGCGCGAATGCTTCGACCGTTGCTGCGTCTACCTCTCTAGCTTTGAAGGCTCGGATCGCGCTCTCCATATCTCGCACAGCTTCCATGGCCGGGAAGACCTGGCCAGGAAATCCTTTCGTTTCGTCTGACTCGGAGCTTTCGGTAGCTGTCGCAGCTGAGCCTTCAGTTTCTTGCGAGGGACCTTGGTCTCGGCCAGTCTCCCCTGCTTTTTCGGCTTCATATATTTCCGCGAATCTTTGAGCCAATCGTGGATCTGCGGACCCTGGATCAACAAGGCCATACTTTCTAATAGCATCCAATCGTGCAGCGTTGGCCTGATCTCTAGTCAATGGTTGTAAATCTGGGCGGGTTGTTTCAACGTCACTTTCGTCTTGTTGCTGGTCGCCCGCCACCTCTACCTCTTCAGATTCCGGTTGGGAAGCTGCAGGTCGCATGGTACGCCTGTCTATATCAGCAAGTTTTTCCCTCACTTCTCCAGGAGTATATCTGCCCGCAAGTCCTAAATTGACTATGTGTTGCCTGTCCTGTCTTGCCTTTTCTGGCGTAAGCTGAGTAGTGTCTTCGTCTCCTTCTCCGTCTTCGCTTTCTTCATCTTCCTCATTTCCTTTTCCGTTCTCATCACCCTCGCCACCGGTGGGCGGCTTTGGCGGCCACTCAGGTGGCTTACCGCTTCCTCCTCCCGCTCTAGGCGTTTCTTCTTCAGGTTCTTCAGGCCTGGGTTCAAAGTATCTCCCCCATTTTTCATAACCAGTGGCTACCTCGTCATCATCGGGATCTTTGCTGGCGGTCACCTCTACGGCTTCGTCGCTCGCAGGTTCAGCTTGAGCAGTTTCTGGCGTGTCTAGGAAGGCCTCTATTGTTGCGCTTACTGCTCTAATGCCTGCTTCTTCACTCGGCGGTGTTGTGCCTCGTGTCTCTGGCTCCTCTTCCAAAGCCTCTATCTCAACCGTTACTGCCCCCCTACTCTCTGGAACCTCGCTTCCGCGAGTTTCATCCGTAAGCTCGGTTGGGTCCTCAAGAACGCTGGAAGGGCTTATGAAATCCTGCTCGTATGCTCTCAAGATCCTCGCTTGTTCGTCTGCCTCATCTGGTTGCTCGGCAAATACATCACCTGCGGCGATATCAGCCGCCGCTTCTGCTGGTGGCCATTGTTCCGGTCTTTCTGAATTTTCTCCAAAATGTAGTTCTGCTGCAGTCATAGACATTGTCTTATCCTTATAGTCACGAGGTTAGAATAGTTAAGCCTCAAATTATAGGTACACATGACATGTGTCACAAGCAGATTTATGTTGTGTTTTTAGTTCGGCCTATCAAGGGACGCTATAAGCGATGCGCGGCTGCGGCGGCAACGAGCGCGTCAAAAAGCTTTTGCCAGCGAGCTTCTGTTTCCGCCGTTAACGATTCTGGGTGCGACTGCACGCCAATTGCTAGCTGCGGAGAGTCGAGCTCGATTGCTTCAATTAGATCATCATCGGCCCACGCGCTGGCAGTCAGTCCATGCCCAAGTTGTTTAATACCCTGATGGTGATGAGTGTTGGTGCCAATCTCGGCCGCGCCGAGAATATGCCCAAGTTGCGACTCGCGCGCGATGCGCACATGGTGCGTAGTGTCCCTTAGCGTTTGTAATTTGGTCGAGCTGTTATGGTCAACGTGGCTCGGCCGCTCGGTCGGAAGATCTTGAAACAGCGTGCCACCCTGCACAATATTTAAAAGCTGCATGCCCCGGCAGATGCCCAACAAAGGTTTACCATCTGCAAGCGCCCAGGTGAGCCATTGCATTTCGAACGCATCGCGTGCGGTGGAAACATCGATCACCGCAGCGGTTGAAGTTTCGCCGTACAGGCCAGGACTCGGGTCGTTGCCGCCCGCAAATAAAATACCGTCCGCCATCTCGTAGGTTTGCCGCATGACGCTCAGATCTGGGGTGATGGTGGGAATAAACGGCACGCCCTTGGCGCGAATGATCGTTTCCAAATACGTGTAGCTTTGCCCATGAGCCACCGGCGACCAAAGTTCAAGTTTGTTGGTGATCTCTCCGGCAGTGACGGCAATGGTCGGCAGCTTCATTCTGTCTTAATGATAGCATGGAGGTTATTTTGTGGCGCGTTCAATACCGTCGAGCAGCTGCGCAACTTGTGGCAAGCCATCTGTCTCAAAATCGGTGTAGATTATGGTGCTCAAAATATTATGCATGCCGCGTATTAAGCGCGAGGTATACATGGATTCAGGCATCAGGTACACTGCGGGGATATTTGCCGCTTCCGCCCAGGCTTCTTCAACCGCATTGCCGTGTGCCAGTGGATACATAAAGTTAAAGTGTCCATCAGCAACCACTGCCGCAAAGATGTAATCAATGTCCCGGACTTCCTCTGGCGACACATCGGGATGAGCAATCGGGTCGGTTCCATGCAGGTGCGGCGCATAGCCAAACATTTTGGCGCCCGGTTTTTGGTGCGTCGTAATGAGATCGCCAACCTGACCGTACCGTGCTTTCATTTCTTCGCTGACACCGGTCAAGGCGCCGGCGAGATAGAAGATAAAGTCGTTCTCCCTGGTCAGGCGCTCTGCTTTATCAACCGCTTCTTGAACCGTTGGCGTTAAGCGACCAAGCACCTCTAGTTCGCTGACATATTCACCAAGCGTTCGACGCGTTTTTTGGGTTCCCATGAATTTTTCTACCGATGATGCAACCATTTCTGCAGACATACCGTACTCCTTGTTAGCTTGTCTCAACCATCGCAAATCCCGGCCGCGCTTTCTAGGGTAACTTGCTTCCCTAGAAAAGTATGGTACAACTAGTAAAGTAATGAGAGCGATGAGGTAACTAGCGATGAGCAGTGCTGTGCTGCACAAGGCCCAGATGGCCATTTTGTACGCGCTTCGGCATACCAACGCGGCGCGCTTTAGTGAGCTGATGCGGCCGACAGGATTGCAGAGTGATGCCTTTAAATTTCATGTCCGTAAATTAGTGACATTAGGGTATGTTGAAAAAATGCCCAGTGGTGCGTATACCCTAACCGCTTCTGGCAAAGAATTTGCTAACAATCTCGATAAGCACAAACGTGCCATTCAGCAGCAACCCAAGCTGTCGGCCTATTTGGTGATCACTCGCGCCGGCGATGGAGGTGTGCCGCAATATCTTTTTCAAAAGCGCCTTAGAAATCCTTTTTACGGATTTTGGGGCTGTATGAGTGGACCGGTCCGATGGGGCGAAGAGCCAGAAGAGACTGCGGCCCGCGAACTGCATAAACAGACCGGGCTCACTGCAACTTTTAGTGTCGCAGCTTTTTGTCGTACCAAGGATTACGAGATTCAAACCGGCACACTTTTAGAAGACAAACTGTTTGTCATTTTGATGGCCCACGACGTGCGGGGCGATCCTGCCAACACCTGGGCTGGTGGCAGGAGTACTTGGATGACGCTGGATGAGCTGCATGCAGAGCCGCATCATTTTGCGATGACCGATAAAGTGATCGCTATGGTCCGTGAGGGCAAGACGTACGCGTCAGAAACGGTACGCTACGATGCGGCAGCGTATTAGCTTGATCAATTTTGCAGCTCTCTAAGCTACCAAATGCGCGCGCGTTTTGCTTCGTCGCGGAATAATGTATCGCCTTTGGTGAGTTCGAATGCCTCGTAAAATCCGTCAACGTGTTGCAAAATACCATTCACGCGAAACTCGCCATCGGGGTGAGGGTCGGTCAGCGCGTATTCACGGCGTTTTTCTTCGCGCGTGGCGCCGCCTTCGGTAGTGGCATATGAGGTAAAGAAGAGTTTTTTGTCCTCATCTGTTACTTTGTGGTCAGCGATCAGCGCTTCGTACGCGATTTCAATGCCACCAAGATCGGCAATGCTCTCGCCAATTACCAGATTGCCTTGGAGGTGGAGTCCGGGCAGCACTTCGTAGGCGTCGGCTTGCTTGATGATGAGATCGGCACGCGTGCTAAAGGCCTTGCGATCGGCATCGGTTTGCCACTGCCGCACATTACCTTCGGCATCGAACTGGCAGCCTTGGTCGTCAAAACCATGAGTGAGTTCGTGGCCAATGACGGTGCCAATGCCACCCAGGTTAACAGCGAGCGGCGCTTTGGGATCAAAGAATGGCGGCTGTAAAATAGCAGCCGGGAAGCAAATCACCAAACGGTGCGGATCGCTGTATGCGTTGACAGTTTGCGGGTACATCAACCATTGGTCGCGCGAGTTTGGCTGTTGCAGCAAATCCATGTGATACGCGGTGTCAAATTTTTCGGCAGCGATTGCATTCGCAATTAACGAAGTGCGCCCAATATGGAGGTCAGCGTAATCTCGCCACTTGTCTGGATAGCCAATCAGCACTTTCGTATTGGCGAGTTTTTTCAGCGCGTACTTTTTGGTGGTCTCGTCCATCCAGTCAAGTTTTTTGATGCGCGCCGCATATGTGTCGCTGATGCTTTGGACCATGTCGGCCATTTGCTGCTTGGCTGATTCAGGAAAGTAGTGTTTGGCGTATAGTTTGCCCACGCCTTCGCCGATCGCATCGTCGATCATGGCCACCGCTCGCTTCCATTTGGCTGGCAGTTCTTTGACGCCGCCAAGTATTTTTCCAAAGAAGCTAAATTTGAGCTCTGCAAATGATTCGCTCACCTTGCCGTAATAGTGGACAATGAATTGCCACTTAAGATAGGTTTTCCAATTTTCAAGCTGGTCGGGCACAAACAGGCTGTCCACAAACGCCAGAAATTCCGGTTGTCCTACGTTAATTTGATCGCTCGGGTGCCAGCCTAGCGCGGTCGCGTAGGCGTGCCAGTCGATGTGATCATACTTTTGCTGAAGCGTTGCAAATGGCGTTTTATTATAGTTACGCTCCACGTCGCGGAGATCGGCATCGGGGCGCGAGTGAGTTGCCAGCTGTGTCTCGAGACCAATCACCGCGGCAGAAAACGCATCTGCACCCTCTGCCACGTACGGGAACGCAGTATGCACTTTGGCCAGGTGTGCCTTGTAGGCTTTGCGGATGGTTTTCATTTTGGCGTCGTCACTCAGGTAATAATCGCGGTTTGGGAGCGTTAGGCCGGATTGGCCAAATTCGATGAGTCGTTTGGTGCTATCTTTATCGTCACTGCCTACCCATGCGCCCCAAGCCGCCTGCACGCCCGCAGCTTGCAGCTCGCCAATGCAGGCCGAAAGCGTTGTGACATCGGTGATTGCTTCAATTTTGGCGATATACTCTTTGAGCTCTTGCAAGTGCGTCTGCTCAAAATCGTCCATGTGTATAACGGTAAAGTAGAAATCTCGTGCTTGTTGCTCAATCGTTCCCGACTGGTGCGAGTCATCCAGGTTTTTGTAAATCTGATGCATATCTTGGAGCGATTTTTCGCGCAGACTATCAAAAATCCCCCAACGACTCTTGTCGTCCGGGATAGGATTTGCGGCAATCCATTTGTTGTTTACATAGCCAAAGAAGTTGTCTTGCGGCCGGGTGTCTTCATCAAAGGGATGGTCATTTTTGGAGTGGTGCTTGGGTGTGGTCATGCTGGCTATTATATCTTATGTCTCTTCGCTTAGTTGAAAATAGTCGTCCATTAGTTCGCCAATAAGCGCTCGAGTAGCATTACGTAACTGTTCGGTTTTTAAAGCCACGGAATTATTAAATGGGCTGATAAGCCACGGGCCCAGCATATCAAGATGTGCCTCGACAAACCATGCCTGCAGCGGTGCCACATATTGTTCGAAGGTGATACTATCTGGAGGCACTTCCATAACTCGATTTATATATTTAACCAGTAGATGCTTGTCGATAAATTCCTCTGATCGTCTCATATCACCTTCCGCCGCGGCATGCCGGGCGCGGTCAAGAAACGGCAGCGTCGCTTCAATTCGATCCCTCAGACCTCCCGGGCTATCGAGCTCGTCATCTTCCTCGAGGTACCCCATAAGTGCATAGTCGGCTTTTGAAGTCACAATACCAATGGATGCTCCCGGGTTGTCCTCTGAAATCCCAGCAATTGTTGCCTGAAGCTGGTCAGACATGCCTTCAACGGTGCAGTTGTTCGCAGCCACCATGGCATCAATATAGAGACGGGTTGCGGCACGAGCATCTGCAATTGGCAAGAGTTCTCTGAACGCTATATTGTATTCTTTTCGTGCTTCTACTTTAAACTCGAGTATGTCATCGTCAAAATCATCGTAGACCGGTGCGACTAACCTAATCTCTGTGTCAGTCGCCTTCATCTCAGCCGCTAATGACAAGCTAAAATGCCCGTAGCCTGCAGCATCGGCCGCAGCTTCTTGGATGAGCTTGGGATCAGTTTGACTTGATGTTATCGCGTTATGAATTCTTTCTTCCTCGAGACGATCGCTCTCATCCTCATAAACATTGGTTACTATCACTATGACGTCGCAGTCTTCAAGTTCTGCCGCAATAGCGGGCACATGCTTAGTTAAAACCGGTGTGTGTACTGCGGTTACTTTGTGAGGGCCAATGTATCTTAAATCCACTACAATTTCTGGCAAGGCTCCATTCTCTGTAGTGTCGGGCTGTATCTTCTCTGGTGCTATGGAGTCGTCGGCTGCCGATGCGCTATCAGCTGGGGAAAAGGGTTCGGCATCGTTTTCTGTCTGAGCGACGGGGAAGAGTGTCTCTTCAGATGCCTGACGAGCAGGTGGAGGTTGGGGTATTTCGTGTACTGGTTCTTCGGGCTCTTCTTCTGGTAGGGCATGAGAAAAAGACTCAGGGGCAGTATCGATCTCATCGAGCACTGCGTCTACCGGCAAGCCACTACGCACAGACTTCGTCAGAGCGTCTTGCTCGGCCTCGAATGTGGGCTGTTCAGCTGCGGTGTCACCAGATTCTTTGCTGGGGAGGGGTTTGGAATCGTGCGATTCGGGATCTTCGGGAAAACTATCGTTCTGTTCTATCATGAGACTCTACAGTATAAAAAAGATAGAGCCTAAGATAAAGGGCTAAAAAGCCAGATTATACAAGATCCACTTCCATGCTCACCGGGCAATGATCCGAGCCCAGCACATCGGTATTAATCTCAGCTTTAGTTACCTTGTCTTTAAGGCTCGCCGAAACCATGATGTAATCGATGCGCCAGCCAACATTACGCGCACGGGCGTTCGCCCAATTGGTCCACCACGAATAATACCCGTTGCCTTTCGTAAACAGACGAAAGGTGTCCACAAAGCCTGCGTCTAAAAAGTTTTGAAAGCCTCTTCGCTCTTCGTCGGTAAAGCCATGTTTCCCGCGATTGGGTTTGGGGTTGGCCAAGTCGTCTTCGGTGTGAGCCACATTGAGGTCGCCGCAGAAGATCACTGGCTTGGTTCTTTCCAGCAGTTTGCAATATGCCAAAAAGGCAGGGTCCCAGACTTTCTCGCGGTAGCTTAGGCGAGTCAGTTCGCGTTTGCTGTTGGGCGTATATACGGTTACCACAAAGTAATTCTCATATTCGGCAGCGGTCACGCGGCCTTCTTTGTTTGGATCGCCGTAAGAATCGGTGGTGATATCAAACTGCTGCATGATGGCATCCGGAAAGCCAAGCTGCACACGTAATGGTGCTTTTTTGCTAAAAATTGCGGTGCCGGAATAGCCTTTTTTGGCCGCCGAGTTCCAATATTCTTGGTAATCTGGCAGATCGATCTCGGCTTGGCCTTGTTCGGCTTTGGTCTCTTGCAAACACAAGATGTCTGGTTGATGAGTAGCCACAAAAGTGGCAAAGTGCCCGCTCTTTATGGCCGAGCGGATGCCGTTCACATTCCATGAGTAGAGCTTCATGGGCATAGTATAGCACTCGCTGCGAGGCAATTTGGTATGATATGCCTGAGTATAGTTGTAAGGAGAAAATATATGAGTATCGATCCAACGTACCAGCCTATGTATCAGCAAGTGCGAGATTTGCAGTTTGCGTTTCGCGATGCCACCGGTGGCTCCGACCATCCGGCCGCTCGCCAAATCGACCAAGAGATGGATCATTTGATGGATGACATGGAGGTCAAAAAGAACCCGCGTGATCTAGAGAATCGCATCAAGAACATCCAGCATTATATGGCCGACGCCACGCATCAAGGCGAAGCGCTGATGAACTACAACCATCAGGACCACTTTACGCGCAGCTTCGAGCAGATGCGCCGCGATGTGCAGCACTTCAGCGACTACTCGTAAATAATTTCAGCTTGTTGTCAGAATGTCCTAGGCAGAACCGTCCGGCAGGCGTACGCTTAAGACATAAGTAATTTGAGGAGATTCCCATGAATCCATTATTAGCCAAGGTCGAGAGTGTTCTCGCACCTGTTTTTAAAGGGCTGCCGCCTTTGCCGAAAAACGCCAAAGAAACATTGGTAAAAATTTGGCCGGCTCTGGCATTGATCTTTGGTCTCTTGCAGCTTTTTGCGGCATGGGGTTTGTGGCATCTCGGACATACTACCAACCAATTGGCAGATTACGCGAACCAGCTCGCTCAGGCTTATGGCGTGCAGCCAACGGTTCATCACTTGGGACTCTTTTACTGGATCGGTCTGCTGACTTTAGCTGCTGATGGCCTAATCTTGCTGGCCGCTTATCCTGGCCTAAAAGCCAAAACCAAAGCTGGCTGGAACATGCTGTTGCTGAGTGCGTTGGTCAACCTGGCTTATGGTATCTTTATTGTCTTTGACGATAATTACGGTGGGTTCGGTAAGTTGATAAGCAGCTTAATCGGAAGCGCGATTGGCTTTTATCTTATATTCCAAGTACGTGACTTTTATGGCGCACGTAAGGCAGCTACCTCTGGCAAAGCGTCTTCCTCAACCACTTCTTCGCGTCACAGCTAGTCCCCAGCTCTAGCCATCCGGTTTATAATAGAAATGTAAAAGGAGGATGGGCTATGGGTATAATTCTTTGGATAATCTTTGGTGCACTTGCGGGCTGGATCGCTTCGATGATCGCCGGCACCAACCACGAGCAAGGAGCTCTCGGCAATATTATTGTCGGCATCCTGGGTGCAGTGATTGGTGGGTTTATCATGCATCTGATCGGTGGTTCGGGAGTGACCGGTTTCAATCTTTGGAGTTTGCTGGTAGCCATTGGCGGCGCAGTGATCCTGCTGATTATTTGGAAAGCAGTGACTGGGCGCGGTGCACACGCCTAAATAACGACCACCATATACAACGCGACTGTGGCATAATGGGCCAATGAAACAGTCGCGTTTTCGTTGGGCGTTTATGCTCTGTCTGGCAGCATTAATCGCCAACAATTATTGGTTGCTCGCGCCTGAACTGGGAATTCCAAGCACGCATCTCGTCAGTGCGCTTGAAGTGACCGGACAGCCTGATGCCATGCTTTTTCGTGCTATCAGCGTGGTTGCGGGATTGCTATTGGTAGGTTCGGTATGGCTTGCGCGGCATGATAATCGCCGCCAGCAGTATTTGCGGTGGATCATTGCGGTGCTGGGTGTTTGCATTAGCATCGATGGTATCTTTGCGATCAACTGCGAAGATTGCCAGCTCAGCAGCCTCAACGCCATCGGTTGGGTGCATGGCATCGAGAGCTCTATATATGTATTGGCGATTTTGCTCGGGACTTTTTTGACAATGCGGTGGAGAGTCAACCGGCTGATTGCTAAATTACAGTTGGGGTCGGTAGTTGTCTATTTGGGACTGCACGCGATGGTGCTCTTATCGCTGCAAAGCGGTGGCGCAGTCTTGCAGCGCATCACTTTAAGTGTTGAAACCATCCTGCTCCTTTTGTTATGGATAGATATGGCACATATGCCTGACAAAAAGCACACTCATTAAGATACTTGTGCACAAGGTCTATTCCGCTTATACTTAGGCCTATAAACACGTACGAGGTGTAATGAAGATACTAATGCTGGGGTGGGAACTTCCCCCATACAACAGCGGTGGATTGGGTGTCGCCTGCTATAAATTATGTAAGGCGTTGGCGGCTTATGGGGTCGAGATTGACTTTGCGGTGCCGTATGCAGCCGTACATGACAACATTGATTTTATGAGAGTTATTCCAGCCCTGCCCTATTCTATTGAAGAGCTGCGGACCTTTGCGGGGGCCTATGAAAGTGGCTCGTTTACTACTACCGTTTTTGCGCAGCCTTCCGCGCATAGTGCTCACCTTCCACGAACGCTGCGCGAACAGCAAGCGCGATTTACCGAAGCGGTCCAAGGGATCGCCGCCAAGGGCAACTACGACATGATTCATGCCCATGACTGGCTGACGTACGAGGCGGCTATCGCGGCCAAAAAAGAACTTGCCGTGCCAGTGATTGCTCATGTGCACGCCACTGAATTTGATCGTTCGGGCGAACATCATGGCAATCCGCTGGTGCATGAGATTGAGCAACAAGGTCTGAACCTTGCCGATCATGTCGTCGCGGTCAGCCAGCTCACTAAAGATATTATTGTACGCGAATACGGCCTGCCCGCCGATAAAGTAACGGTAGTTCATAATGCCATCGATCCTCAGGATTTTGAACCTGTTTCGTCCGCGAATGCCTACGCGTACCTGGCGCACATGAAGGCAAAAGGTTACAAAGTGGTGCTGAGTACCAATCGCTTTACGGTCCAAAAAGGAATGACCTATTTTTTGCGAGCGGCACGCGATGCGCTGAGTAAAAATCCAAAACTCCTCTTTTTGTTATGTGGCTCTGGCGAACAGTACCATGAGCTTATCGAGTTAAGTACCAGCCTGGGGATTGCCGAAAATGTTATCTTTAGCGGTTTTGTCCGCGGCAAAGCGTTGCGTGATGCGTACGAAATGGCGGATATGTTTGTGATGTCCTCGGTTTCGGAACCATTTGGCATTTCAGCACTCGAGGCAGTGGGCTACGGCAATGTCACCTTGGTTTCCAAACAGTCTGGCATTTGCGAAGTGGTAAAAAACATCCTCACCTTTGATTATTGGGATGTGCCAAAACTCGCGAATTACATTGTGGCCACTGCAGAACATGAAAGTTTGCGTACTACGCTTAAAGCCAACGCACGTGATGAGTTCCAGCACTTTTCGTGGCACACTGTGGCCGAAAAATGCCAGCGTTTGTACGACGAACAAAACTACTTAGCCAAGGTTGGCGTGGTATGAGCGCTGCCAAAGCTATCTGCTTGTATCTTCATGTGCACCAGCCGTACCGCGTGCGGCACTATTCGATTTTTGATGCCGGAGCCGACCACAACTACTTCTATATGGCTGAAAATCATCCGCAACTTAATAACCAGAATGTGCTGCGCAAAGTTGCTGATAAATCATATATCCCAACCAACCAGCGTTTGCTTCGAATGCTGCAGACCCATCCCGAATTCTGCCTCAGCCTGTCGCTGACCGGCACCCTGCTGGAACAATTGGAGCAGTGGGCGCCCGAAGCCTTGGCGAGTTTTCAAGGACTGGTGGCCACCGGTCGAGTTGAGATCGTGGCCGAAACGTATTATCACTCACTTGCCTTCTTTTACTCACGTTTTGAGTTTGAAAAACAGATACGCATGCACCGCGACAAAATTAAGCAGCTCTTTGGCCAAACGCCCAAAATCCTGCGCAACACCGAGCTAAGTTACAACAACGACCTCGCCTATTGGGCTGACAAGGCAGGCTATAAAGGCATTCTGACCGAAGGTTGGGGCAAGGTGCTTGGGTGGCGGAGTGCGAATCATGTCTATCGGCCGGCCTTTACGGACAACATTCGATTACTGATGAAGAACTACAAGTTATCTGACGATATCGCTTTTCGTTTTTCGGATCGGACGTGGAGTGAATGGCCGCTGACCACCGAAAAGTTTGTGCATTGGATGATGAGCAGCGACGAAGCTGAAGTGATTAACCTATTTATGGATTACGAAACATTTGGTGAGCACCAATGGGGCGAAAGCGGCATTTTTGACTTTTTGGAACACCTGCCGCAGGAGTTTACGCAATTTGAGGGCAATCGTTTTCTCACGCCTAGCCAAGTGATCGACACGTTCGAGGCCCGCGACTTTGTGGATGTGCCCGAAACCATTACTTGGGCAGATACCGAGCGGGATCTTTCGGCGTGGGTCGGTAATGATATGCAGCAAACGGCGATCGCGGCCCTCTACAAGCTGGAAAACGAAATTCTGGCGACCAGCGATCAGCAGCTGATTGCGGACTGGCGCCGGCTACAAACGTCTGACCACTTCTATTACATGTGCACCAAATGGTTTAACGACGGTGATATTCACGCCTACTTCAGTCCATACGAGACGCCCTACGAAGGATTTATCGCCTTTATGAATGTCCTGCGCGATTTACGCGTCAGAATTGATACAATAGGTACAGGAAAACACGCTTATGCCTAGACCTCTCATTCTCAGTAACGGTTCCATGGCGGTCGGCATCAACAATTTTGGGTTGGTGCATGACTTTTATTACCCGTATGTTGGCCTCGAGAATCACGCGACCTCAAAAGTGCTGCGCCATCGAATTGGCGTGTGGGTTGATGGTGACTTCAGCTGGTTGGATGATGGCAGTTGGGTTTTTGAGCATGTGTACGAAAAAGACACTTTAATCGGTAACAGTAGCGCAGCACATGCTCACTTGGGCGTTCGATTAGAATTCCGCGACTGCGTTGACGTTGACATGAATGTGTTGCTCCGCGAAATAACAGTGGTGAACGAACATGATCAAGCCAGACAGATCCGGCTGATGATGCATCAAGTGTTCCAGATTAGTAACAGCCGCAATGGTGACACTGCACAATATTTGCCTGACCAGAATGCGATTCTGAGCTACAAGGGGCGACGGATGTTTATCATGCGCGCCGAGCACGAGAATGGCTCGCCTTTTGATCAGTTTAGTATTGGGATTTGGGGTATCGAAGGTCGCGAAGGTACATACAAAGATGCTGAGGATGGCGAACTCTCGGGCAATCCAGTGGAGCATGGCAATGTCGATTCCGTGGTGCGCTTGAAGTTAGAGCTTGAGCCGCAGGCTTCGGGCAAGGTTCGATATTGGATTGCTGCGGGCACGAGCACTGCCGATGCTTTGCGAACCTCGGATGCGGTGAAAGAAAAAGGCTTTTCCGATCGTTTTGCCAGCACCGCGCGCCACTGGCAAGAATGGCTGGTGCCTGCGACCAGGGTTGCCGAGCGACTCGAAGATCGGACCTCAGCCGATCGCTTTTTGCAGAGCGTGTTGCTAATCAAAGCGCATATGGACCGGCGCGGCGCGGTGATCGCTTCTTTGGATACACAAATGTTACATTACGCTCGTGATGCCTACGCCTATTGCTGGCCACGCGACGCTGCCTTTGCCTTATGGCCGCTGATTCGCATGGGGTATCACGACGAAGCCAAAGCGTTCTTTGATTTTTGCCGTACCGGTCTGCACGAAGACGGCTACCTGATGCATAAATACCAAGCCGACCGTGCTCTTGGCAGCAGCTGGCATCCGTACTTTGCGAATGGCAAGCCCGAGTTGCCGATTCAGGAAGATGAAACCGCGATGGTCCTCTTTTTGATTGGCCAGTACCAGCAGCTCAGCGGTGACGATGAGTATGTCCGCGGACTATACAGCACGCTCATTCGGCCAATGGCTGACTTTATGGCCACCTATATTGACCACGATACGAAACTCCCTCATGCCAGCTACGATCTATGGGAGCAAAAATTTTTAACCCATACCTTTACCGTTGGCGCGGTGTACGCCGCACTGACCGCAGCCGTTCGTTTGGCTGAACTCTATGATTTCCCCGACGACGCCATTCGCTGGCAAGCCGTGGCAGATGACATTCAAGAAACCGCCGGACACACACTCTATAACGACACCACCAAGTTCTTTCATAAGGGATTTCTTAAAACCGCTGGCGGGTTGCAGTTTGATGAGACGATCGATGTCTCTAGTTTTTACGGAGCCTTTATGTTTGGCCTCTTCGATATGGACGATCCTCGAATTGTTGTCGCTTGCCAGTCCATGCTCAAGGCCTTCAATCAGGACGGCGATTTTAGCGGCTTACCGCGATACGTTCACGACGGGTATAACGCCGTTGATCCGACAGGCCTTGGCAATCCTTGGTTCGTGACCTCGCTGTGGCTAGCGCAGTATTATTTGGAACGAGATGAACACCAAAAATCCAAAGCCATTGTCACCTGGACCGAGGCGCACATGTTGCCTTCTGGGGTACTTTCCGAACAGATCAATCCCTTTAATGGGCACTCAGTTTCGGTTGCGCCATTGGTCTGGAGCCAGGCGGAATATTTGAGTACGCAGCTCGACACCGTTACGCATCCGCCAGTGCCAGTGGCTTCGGGCGCAGAAGCGTCGCCCACCAAGGAGGCGTCATGAAACGATGGCTACAGCAACTCGAGGAGCCAATTAAAACCGCAGGTTCGATTGTTGAGAAAAAATTGATGCATGATTTTGCGCGGCGCTTTGGGCTGGTGTATCTTGGCAACATTAGTGCTCAGAACGATGAGTATGAGCTCGTTCGTGGTGTCACACTCCATACGCATCATCACGACAGGCATTTTATCATCGGTAATTACAAAGGGTATGATGTCACTGCGTTGCAGCGGCATGTTGATCTTACTCATCCGCAGCACGGCACGAATCATTACAAATGGTCGATTTTGCAGATCGATTTACATCATCGTCAAGTGCCTCACGTCTTAGTAACAGCGCACCATCACGACCAACTTTTCTTTGATAATGTGCAAATCAAACTGGCAAACTTTCAGCAACTAAGTCCCGAACTTATTCCTCACCAATCGTTTGCGCACAATTTTCGAGTGTTCAGCGTGGCAGATGGGCTGGACGAAATTCCTTCGATTCTTTCGCCAGAAATTATGACCGCCATGACGCAGCATTTTAAAGGGTTTGATGTTGAGATGTTCGATGATCAGCTGATTGTCTATACCTCGCAATCACGGGTGACGCTTCTTTTGATGCAGGAGCTACTTCGCGAAGCATTGTGGTTGGCGAAGCACCTGGACGCGGCGATGTTGCAACACACTGATATTCCGCAGGACGGTCCCGAGGCATAAAAAAACTACGCCCCGGGAGGCGTAGTGATTGTACAAGTCGTTGGACTATTTTTTGGTTTTAATCTCTTTATGCTCAGTAACTTCGCGCAGGTTGCTGTTATATTTTCGGAGCACCAAAGGATCAGGAGTGTTCTTGGTGTTTTTGCGAGTTTGTACGCGGTGTTTGCCGTCAATGATACACTGCAAAGTGACAACTGCAACGTTGCCTTTTTTCTTGGATTTAGTTTTCTTCGCCATATGTAATAATTCCTAAAAGTTTAGATAATTGTAACAGATTTTAGTCGAAACAGCAATGAGAATGCGACTCAATCTGCGCAACTATTTCTTGCCACGACCACTATAGCAAAAATCATGGGTGCTGTCACCTCTGTCCCTACATTGGAGATAGTGGTGCGCTGTTGTAAATGTTTATGGCTTTTCTGCGTCTTTACAGCTATACTACAGCTTAAAGTGCATAAGAGGAATCGTCTATGTCCCAAAACAAAAAACAGTCTAAAGCGTCAGTCTCCAAAGCGGCTCGCTCCAAAACCAAGAAAAGATCTTCCTCTTCTGGAAAAGTCATTTCACAAAAGTTTAAATTCTTGAGTAGTGCTTTTGCAGGGGTCATCGTGCTGCTCTCAGGCATCTATCTGGTAGCAGGAAAGGCAGCCCCAGCAAGCTCGGTAACGACCTATGAGTTTAAGGGCAGCAGCAGTAAATGTCTGGACGATAAAAAGAATTCTCGCAAATCGCAGAATCAGGTGTGGCTATACCCTTGCAACCAAACGGCTGCCCAAAAGTGGAGCATTCATAACGGCGCAATGGCTAACGAAGACAGAACGATCCGCATTGGCGGTTCAACATTCTGTCTGGACGTAAAATACTCTGGTACCAGCGTGGGCACTCCTGTTTGGCTGTGGCAGTGTAATCAGACTAATGCCCAAGAATGGGTGATACAAGCCGATGGCTCACTCAAAAATCCGCACTCCGGACTTTGTATAAGTGGTCCAGCAAGTGCAAGCAAAAGTGGCGATCCACTCAGTATGGACGTCTGTACTGCGGCTACGGTTCAAAAATGGGTCAGAACAGCGAGTGCAACGCCGACACCTACTCCCACGCCCACGCCGACTCCTCCACCTTCAACCGGTGGCGGTGGCACAAGCAATGCGCCATCTGGGCAGGCTATGCCGGTTGGGAACATGACTGGGTGGCGGCAGATCTTTGCCGATGACTTTACGGGCACCGTTCCGCAAGGCGCTTTTAGCGGCTGTAGCGCGAGCGAGTCACCCTCAGCGGCACTTTGTAGCGGTCTGAAGTCGTATGGAAGCTATTACAACAACTGGTGGGCCTATCCGACCGGCTGGCCTGATACAGCTCAAGAGTGCCGCTTGAATGGTCCAAATAAGGGTGGCTGTCCTCTTCCCTACAAACCATCGGTGGGCGGCGAATATCACCCCGAAGACACTGTGTCAGTTAATAACGGGGCAATGCACATTCATATGTACCGACCATCAAAGGGTGGCGTCAACCACACCGCAACTTTGGTGCCACGTGGGTGTATGAACCGCAAGTATGGCTTATTTACTGAACGCTTCAGACTCAGCCATTACGACAAAGGTTTCAAAAGCGCGCATGAATTTAACGTCAATCAATTCGAAATAGACTACCCAGAAGCTGGCGGCGAATATGCCGAAGGCATCAGTGCCTTTGTACATGGAGGCGCCGAGCTTTCCTACAACGCTCATGCCAAGTGGACCGACTGGCACACTACCAGCATTGAGTGGAAGCCAAACGAGCTCAAGTTCTTGCTTGATGGCAAGCAGATTGGCTCTACAACTCGCGGAGTGCCAAATGTCGCCATGGACTGGCTGTTGCAAAACGAATCAGCGCTGGCTGCTCCATATGCCGCGAACGGTGCATCGGTCCAACTGGATCTGGACTGGGTGACTTGTTACGCACAGAGCTAGATAGCATCTGGCATCTCACAAGAAAACGACTACGCTGTGAAGCATAGTCGTTTTCTTTCGTTTTGCAAAATGGAGCCCCAACCGGGATTTGAACCCGGGACCCCCACCTTACCATGGTGGTGCTCTACCACTGAGCTATCGGGGCGTTACAGGGTTATATTTTAGCTGATTTTGGCAGTTTTCACAAGAGGTGGCTTGGCGCATGCGTACCTTCAGGCCTGAGATGCTACCCAATTATGAGTTAATAAATATATACAAATGGTATGATTAACTCAGGAGGATTTATATAACTATGCAAAGCAAACTCAACCCTTATATCGGCTTTAAAGACACCACTCGCCAGGCAATGGAATTTTACAAAACTGTCTTTGGCGGCAAGCTGGATTTGAACACGTTCAAAGAATTTCATGCCTCACAGGACCCAAGCGAAGATGATAAAATCATGCACTCAGTGCTTGAGGCTGATAATGGCATCACCTTCATGGCGGCTGATACTCCTAACAGTATGGAATACCAAGCCGGAAGCTCGATTAGCATGTCACTGAGTGGCGACAACGAGGATGAGCTTCGCGGGTACTTTGAAAAGCTTTCCGAAGGCGGCACAATCACAATGCCACTCGAGAAAGCACAGTGGGGCGACACTTTTGGCATGCTCGTAGACAAATTTGGCATCAAATGGATGGTCAATATTTCGGGCAAGAAAGAGTAAACTTAGCTAAGCAGCGTTACCTTAAAAATCTACCCGCTAGGTAGATTTTTAAGTTTGTACCATGCTATTTACTGCGCCAGCGGGTAAGCTTTGGCAGCTGTGACTTTGCGAATAGCCGAGCTATAAAGGCCGGAAAGTGCATTTCTTGCATTGCTTTGACGTAGACAGCTTGCATTTGCTCGATGGTCATGCCTGGATCTTTGAATGAGCCTTTTTCGTAACAAAGGTTACAATAGATTGCTGAGGGCGAACCGTCGGCTTCCGTGCCTCTTATCTCATCCTTGAGCGGACGCCCGCAGCTTTGACACATTTGCTTAGCCATGTTCTCTCCTATGATTTGCTTAATACGCTTAATTGTAGCAAACAAAAAACACTTCGCGAGAAGTGTTTAAAGAGATATAGCTTTTGTAGCGCAGCATCCTTGCCGAGATCAGAACTTATTTTCTGCAACCCTATTGATGTAGTGCTTATACATAGCACCAGTGCCATCAGGAATTTTCTTGGTAAGCAGGTAAGCTGAAAAGTGCTCTTTGTTTATTGTAATTTTAGTTTTAGCAGGTAGCTTTAAGTAATACCCAGTTGAAAGGTCTTGGCGCTGATGTTCGGTTTTAAACTTACCAACAAATTGGCCTATAAGGACTTTATCTTTAGGATTTATATCAATGCCAACTTCTTGCCTCGCAATCCTTATGAGAGTGTCGTCGATACCCTCATCTTTATACATGCGAAGTCCTGGCAATGCCCAGACATTTTTGTAAGGTTCGATGGTACGCCTAACCATTAGATAGCCCTTGTCCTCAATCTCAATAACAAGGTCAAAAGTAGGTATGACTGCCCATTCCAGAATTTGTTCAAAAACTTCACGAGGTGCATATTTCATAGTGTTTATGGTTTGGTGCTGGGGGAGGGATTCGAACCCCCGAAGGCATGAAGCCGTTTGATTTACAGTCAAATGCGTTTGGCCGCTTCGCTACCCCAGCAGGTAACCTCTGTTATTCTATCGGAGAATGACTCCAAGAACAAGTGAGATTAATGGAGCCACCTGTCGGGCTCGAACCGACGACCTGCGGTTTACAAAACCGCTGCTCTACCAACTGAGCTAAGGTGGCTTACAGAGGTCATTTTAATCGAAATGACGCAATTATGCAATGGCGTGAGTATACGACGGATTAATGAGCCGAGTTAAGCGCATCTCGCAACTGACCGTCTGAAACGAGGAATGACTGAGTAGGTAGCAAGCCTGTGGCGTCACCAAACTGCTGTCCGGTTAGTACAATTCTGAAGGGAGAGCCCCGGAGTTCTTCTGGGCCTTTATACCATTTTCCACTAGCGTAGGACTCCCCTACGACCTCTCCTTTATTATTTACCACCGCACCACCGCTTGCTCCTGGGCCATTTATGTAATTGTCTGCGCCCGCAGCGTGCCTTTCAGACTGTAATCCTGTTAAGGCTATAATTTGATTTTTTTGGACACTCGTGAGAAGCCCAGTATAGGAAGAGGAATGTTTTACTTTCGCATCTTGACCCTGATAATTATTATAAAATACCCACTGTCCTCTTTTCGGAGGATGTACGGCAAGTGTCAGTGCACTTGTACCTATCTTGGTTTTAAGAGTAAGAGCTGCGACATCAATATCGACTACTTGTTCGCCTAACTCTTCTTGGAACGGAATTTGCTTGCCGTCCTTCTCGTATGTATAACAACCGCTAACAGGATGAGTGCTATGCCCTTGTTGATCGGTGACAGTGATAGCGGAGAGTTTTTGGTTGCCGATAACGTGCATAGCCGTGATAAGTTTGGTCCGACCAGCACTATCCTTTGCTAAGAAACCAGTACCATGCCAATTAGGTGCGGCAACCAGGACGGTAGCTCCTTTGACACGTTCATCAATGGCATGGTCGAGTGCTCCCGGATCACCAGCCACGCCGTGGTCATCAACGGGCAATGTGAGCAATGGTCCGCCGTCAGATTCAGTGATATAAGTGTCCCACTTTTTCTTGTAGGTTGCCATCTGGCGCTTGAATGCTGCCCTACTTTTGAGGAATTCTGCAGCAGATTCGTTATGTGTAAGACGTGGAGGGCTAGGCATTTCTGGCGGCGTTGGAACCGCTTCCACATCCTCTGGCTGTGCTTGAGCAGAGCAACGGGGGATTTGTGGGGCAGAAGGGCTCTCAGCACTACAGGCGCCGGCCAGGGCTGCGGTGGAAAGGGCAATAATCGCGGCACCACGCGTAAGACGTGATGGCGCTGCTTCTGGATTTTTCATGGTACTGCTACCTTCGCCGCCTGAAATGTTTTCTTCAACTGCTGTTCTGACGTGAGTAACGATTCTGTCGGAAGCAGTCCTGTCTGCTGACCGATCGGCGTGCCGTTAAAGACTACTTTGAAAGGTTCTTGTAGGAGCGCAGTGGGGGTAAGGTGTTGGCCTTTACGAGTGCCTGCATACGACATCCCTTCGACTTCCCCGTTTGCATTCACAGCTGGCCCGCCGCTGCCTCCTGGATAGAAGCTGTAGTTGTAAGGTCCATTATTTCTCCATGCCTGAAGACCAGTGAGGGCAATGGTTTGCGTCGGATGTGCTTCCGTCACCATCCCAGCGTAATTCCTAGGATACCCATTAGGAGCGTCGTACTGGTAGTTGGTGTAGAAGAGCCATTGCCCTCGCTTGGGCGGATGCGTAGCAAACCGGAGTGCTGATCCGCCAATGACTGTCTGAAGTTTAAGAGCTGCAATGTCGATATCAACTGCTTCCGAGTTCGCCTTAAACGCTACTTGCTCCCCTTTTTTCTCGTAGGTATAACAGCCGCTTACAGGATGAGTTCGGTGGCCCTGATAATCGATCACGGTCACATCAGAAAGTCGGTGTGATCCTATGACGTGCGTTGCGGTAATCAGCTCTGTGTCTCCTTCGTCGTTCTCCATCAGAAAGCCGGTGCCATAAGCGCCGGGAACGCTTACCTGAACCGTAGCTTTCTCTACTTTTTGCTCAACTTCTCGTTCGACAACCATGGGATCGCCTGTAACTTTGCCATCTTGGACATCCAAATTGAGCAGCGATCCGCCGTGATCTTGCAGTTCAGCTGCCGGTTGGGCCTCGGGAAAACACCGAGGGACGTCGGGTGGAGCATCGTGTCCGCAGGCACTTAGGCCGCTCAAAGCCGCAGTTGCCAGCGCGGCCGTAGCTACGCTTCGGGACAAGCGGGAGCCGCCTGTTTCAGGAGTAATCATAAATATATTATACTATAAAACTAAGTAGCAGTCAAACTACATCACCACTTTACGCGGCTGTTGTACATGGGCTGGGGTTTGCTGTTTGCGCTTGAGTTTTTCGATCCGTTCGCGGAGTTCAGCAGCTTTTTCGGCGTGACCATATTCATCGTACGCTTCGACGAGCAGATTAAAGGTTTGCACGTTCGGCTCCAGATGAAATGCGGTCTCTAGCGATTCCACGATCTGCTTTTTGTTGCCCAAATTCTCTTGAACCTTGGCGTACGCGATGTGCCGGGCGGCCAGATCGTCCTCGAGAGCTAAGGCTCGCTCAAAAGCGTTTGCGGCCTTGGGATATTGGCCGGTTTCGTAATAAATGAGGCCAAGGTTATGCAGACTTGAAGGGCTTGGCTCAATGCTCTGGGCAATTTCAAAACACTCAATCGCATCGGCAAAAGCCTTTTGCTTGGCGTACAAAATACCCAGGCGGTTGTAGGCAGTGGCATTCTTTTTGTCTACCCGAAGGATGGTGAGCAATGCTTTTTCGGCACGGAGATATTTTTTCTCGCGAACGCCAATATGAAAGTCGTCCCACAGTCGTTGCAGGCGATTTCCTACTTTGGCCGGCATTGGTTCCATCATGCGTACCGATTTTTTGGTCGCATAGATGGCAAAGAGGCCAATCAGCGCAATGAAGAATAAGGTTAACATCTTAATGAATAGTATAGCATTTTATAAGGTGAGCGCTAAGCGAGTAAGCTGAATCTTAAGATTCCCATTGGCGCTGAGTCGCTCCAAGCAATCATGAATGGCGCTCAACCGATGCGTCCAGGTGCGTTGCTCGGTGGTTTTGGCTGCTTTTTGCAACAGCATACTGGCCATACCAGCAGCAATCTCCAAGAACGTGATGGCCTGAGGCCGATCACTGGCGATAGCATTCAGCACGGTCAGTCGCTCAAATGGAGTGCTTGCCAATAGTCGCTTGGCCTTGGCGGCTAGCTGCTGATAGGTGGCAAGTAGGGCCGGATCTTCGGCTAACTGCATCGCAAGTCCCACTCTGCCCTCGGTAATAAACATAATTTGCTGGAGAGCGGCGGCGTCCAGGTCGAACTTTTGGAGATACGCAGTTAATGTCGCACTGCTGACCGGTTGGAGAGTGACCTGCTGGACGCGTGAACGGATGGTTGGCAAAAGCTCGTCAGGCGTGTTGGCGGTCAGAATAAAATGAATTAGTGAATTTGGCTCTTCGAGTAATTTAAGAAAGGCATTTTGCGCTCCGGCACTCATTGAGCCCGCGCCGTCGATAATAAAAAAGGCAGCTTCAATCTGTCTGCTTCGCGTGGCATGGTAGAGATCCCGGATCTGAGCCACGGAAATACCTACTTTCTCGGCAGGAGCGATTATTCGAATGTGCGTTGGGGCAATCTGCAACCGTTGCCGCAGCCACTGTTCGGCTGCAAATCGTTTGCCACTTCCCGCGGCGCCAACTAGTAGCATGGCTTGCGGTGGTTCATTGCCAAAACTTGTCAGGGCGGCGGCGGTCTGTGGGTGCAGCAGTAATTCGCTCATCGGCGAGTCTCTAAGTATGTGGTGAGATCATCTGGCAAAGGTGCGGTGAAAACTTTGCGTTCACGATTCGGGAGGGTGATCTCTAATGTCTGAGCATGAAGGAAGAGCCGATGGTCGGGTTTGGACTTACCGTAAATGCGGTCTCCGACAATTGGATAGCCTTGGTGTGTCATGTGGACGCGAAGTTGGTGCGTGCGGCCGGTGTGCGGACGCAGTTCCACTAGAGTATGCCGCGGGAGATATTCCAAAACTTCGTAGGCAGTCTCTGATGGTTTGCCGCTGGCGCCCACGCGGAACTTTTGCGGCGCTTTGGGATTGCGCTCGATAGGAAGTCTGAGCACTGCTTTGGGCGGCTCTACGTGACCTTCAACCAAAGCAATATAACTCTTTTTTACCTTTCGCTCGGCAAATTGTTTTTGGAGCCACCGCTTGGCCTCTGGTGTTTTGGCTGCGATGAGTACGCCCGAGGTGTCGCGGTCCAGCCGATGCACAATACCTGCCCGGTTGGAGGTTGGGTCGTCCGTGGTGCGCGGACGCATAAAATCAGCAACGGTCGCCTCTTCGACGATCGCACCTTTGGCGTGAGTGAGAATACCGGTGGGCTTGTTGATAACTACCACTTCGTCGTCTTCGTACAGAATGGGCAGATCGATGGTCATCGCGACCACCTCTGGAAGTTCGATATCTAATTCCCCAATATCGAGCGCTGCCGATGCTTTGAGCGGACTCCCGGCGACCGTTATGCGGCCAAGCGCAAACTGTTTTTGCCAAAAGGAGCGGCTATACGCTGGCAAAGCCTCGGCCACAAATTTGTCTGCGCGTTCGCCAACTGCTTCTGGGGGAATAACTATATGCTGCTTCATCATTCTTGAGGACGCAGGCCGACCGCTTGCTGCACACGGTATAGGACCGGAGCTGTTGCTTCGCGCATGCGCTCTTCGCTTTCTTCAAGCTTGGCCATTAAAGCGATTTCGTCCACCGCGGCGAGTTTGGTCTGGAAGTCGGTCAAAAAGACTTGCACTGCTTCGGCTACAGCTTTTTTGAGATCGCCATAGCTGTTCTTGCCTTCCCATTCGGTGTTGACCGCTGCTTGCGATTGGTGAGTCAGCAGGGCGAGTATTTGCAGCAGGTTGCTGATGCCGGGCTGCTCCGCAAAGTTAAATGCAATCTTGCCAAGACTGTCAGTAGTGGCGCTCATTACTTTTTTGGCGGCTTCTACAGGATCGTCGGTAAGTTCGATCGTGCCGCGTGGGTCGCTTATACTTTTACTCATCTTTTTGGTAGGATCAACAAGGCTGCGAATGCGGACACTCACCTCTCTTTGAGCAAATTGTAGCTGCTTATCCCAAGTTTCTGGCAAGACAAAGAGTTCTGTGCCGAACTTGTTATTAAGACGTTCGCCAATATCGCGAGTGATCTCCAGATGCTGTTTTTGGTCGTCGCCAAGAGGCACCCACTTGGCATTGTAGAGCAAAATATCGGCAGCCATCAGGACCGGATAATTAAAGAGCGCGACCGAGACGTTCGCCTGGCCATCTGATTTTTCTTTAAACTGCGTCATCCGGCTAATCTCGCCAAAGTAGGCAAAGCAATCCAAGATCCATGCCATCTCCGAATGCGCGGGGATGTAACTCTGTCGATATACAAAAGTGTCAGGGTCGTGGACATCAAGTCCGGCAGCGACATACATTTTGAGGTTGGTGATGGTGCTTCGAAACAGGTGCTGATGCTCGACAGGCGTAGTGAAGGAATGGAGGTCGGGCACAAACATGTTGATTTGGTACTCGCCTGCTTTGTCGCGCTGCAGGTTGACCATGGGTTGAATGCCACCCAGATAATTTCCCAGGTGGAACGTGCCGTTGGCGCGCAGCCCAGTTAAAATAATTTCTTTGCTCATATTGTTCCTTATTATACCGTGAAACAAAGCGGCCCGCCAGAGGAGCTGACAGGCCGCTTGTGACGCGAGGGTGGTTACTTATTGAAGGTTGCCGCCGTCGCTATTCAACAGTTGATCTAGGGCAGCTTGGTCTTCTGCGCTACTCCCAGCTGGTAGCGAGCTCTTTAAGGTGTTCTGCAGAAATTGAGTCTGGAAATCCTTAATGATATCACTCAAGTTGGTTGAGCTAGCTGGTTTGCTTACGTTCACCTTTTTACCAAGGTCGATGTTGGAGCTAAAGACTAGTTTAGCTTGGCTGTCTTCGGTGGTGATCATAATTTTGGTAGGTTTGTGCGTCCACTTGTTCACCCAAAGTTCAGCAGTCATTTTGGTGTCTTTCGCGTCTGAAGTGCTTGTGGACTGCTTGAGTCCTTTAATGGTGTCGTCGGTTTTACACGCATCCTTGATGGCTTTGAAGGAATCCAGATTTTCAGCGCCGGTAAGGAATGGTTCCACCGCGCTTCCTTCGAAGCTTAGATTGTAGTGCACTTCGCTGAACGTGGGCTTGCCCGTCTTTTTGGCTTTGATGAACTCATGACTTGCAAAGAGTTTCTCAAGCGCATTTTGGTCGCTTTTGCTCAGAGTAAAACTGTCGAGCGCAGTTGTACATTTGCCGACATCGGCGGTAGCGTCTTGTTGGTCGATCTTGACCCACTTGTTGTCAATTTTGGTGAGCAGCGGCGTGTAGGCCGTAGCTGCGTCCTTGTAGGTACCGCCAGCCAATGCACTGATCACATCGCCGATCTGCTTGGCATTATTGATCTTAAAGTACGATGCTTTATCAGCACTAAGGAAACTTGTGTCGAGCGTAAAGTCGACTGCTCCGATTGATACTTTACCCTTGGCATCCAGCTGGCTACTACTTTTATTGCCCTGGCCAGTAAAATCGACAGATACTTTTACCGCATTGCTCGAACCCTTGGTGTTGTACGTGACATTGCCAGTGAATACTCCACTTTGAGCGCCAACGGTTTTTCCAAGAGCATCGGCCATTACTTTGCGTGGTTGGCTATAGAACAGCCAGCCAGCAATAGCGGCAATAACGACCACGAGTACGACACCTATAATGATGTATAGTTTCTTGCGATTCTTTGCTTTGCCACCCGTCATGCCTGGGGTAAAACCTCCGGGCGTATCTGTAGTTGGCGGCGGCGCTGGTGTTTCCATCTGTGGTGCTGGGGCATCAGTAGCTTTATTTTCTTCGGGGCTCATTATGCTCTCCTTATAATATGCTCTTAACTATAAAGCTGAGACTATCCTTAAGCAACACCAAAAACGCCTCTGGTGAGGCGTTTGGTTGCACAAGAACAAGAGCTGCTTTAGCGCTTAGAGAATTGTTCGCGCTTGCGAGCTCCGCGAAGACCGTACTTTTTGCGCTCTTTTTCACGAGAGTCGCGTTTCAGAAGGTCGTTTTTGCGTAACGTGGTGTTCAGGTCGTCGTTCATGCTGGCGAGTGCTTTACTCATAGCTAACCGGCAGGCGTCGATCTGGCTGGCAGTGCCACCACCTTTTACGCGGAAGGTTGCATCAAAATCGTTCTCTTTGCCAATGAGGCGAAGAGGAGTAAGCAGCTCGTAAAGGGCTGCCTCGTTGTGCGCGAGGTACTCTTCAACTGGCTTGTCGTTGATTGTGATGGTGCCTTTACCGCCGAAAAGACGGGCACTTGCAGTAGCTGCTTTGCGTCGGCCAAGGCCGTAAAAGTATTTATCTGCCATCTTACTTTACTCCAATCTTGGTGGGTTTTTGCGCTTCGTGGTTGTGCTCGGCACCAGCGTAAATCTTGAGGCGCATAAGGCGGCCAGGGCGCAACTTGTTGCTTGGCATCATGCCGCGAATCGCAGCGGTGATTGCCACAGCAGGATCGTCAGCCATGACTTTGCTCAAGTTCTTTTCTTTGATGCCACCAGGAAAACCGGTGTGGTGGTAGTATTTTTTGTCTTCCAGCTTGTTGCCGGTAATCCCAACCTTGCCAGCGTTGATGATGATCACATAATCACCGCCGTCCACATGTGGGGTGTAGGTTACCTTGTGTTTGCCGAGCAGTCGAGTGGCAGCGAGAGTCGAAATACGACCAAGTGTGCTCTCGGATGCGTCAATAACGACCCATTCGCGAGTCACATCAGCTGGTTTTTGACTAAATGTCTTCATGTTCTTCATGTCTACTTCTCCTCGCTTTCTGCAACTGCGGCAGGCTCAGCGGCGGTTTGATGTACGTCATCAACAAACGCCACCGTTGCGAGCTGGGCGTTGTCGCCGACACGTAGTTTGGTGCGAGTGATTCGCAAGTGACCACTGTTACGAGCGGTTAACTTGGGAGCCAGCTCATCAACCAATTTGTGCGCAACTGCAACAGTGTTGACGTCGCTTAAAATCTGGCGGCGCGCAGCAAGGTCACCCTTCTTTGCTTTGGTAATGAGTACCTCGACGTAGGGTACGAGGTCTTTTGCTTTTTCAATGGTCGTTTCGATGCGACCGTGTTCGATCAGCGAAGTAGCCAACCCCTTAAGCAGGGCTTTGCGTTGGTCTGTTTCGCGACCGAATTTTCGTCCTTTATATCCGTGGCGATGCATGACTTAGAGCTCCATCTCCGCTAGTTTCTCTTTGACTTCGTCGAGAGCCTTGCTGCCAAAGCCTTTGAGCTCACGCAGTTCTTCGTCGCTGAGGGTTACGAGATCTTTAATGGTGCGGATCTCGTTGTTCAGCAGCGCGTTGGTGGTGCGAGCGCTAAGGTTAAGGTCTTCGATCGGAGTCATCAGCTTGGCACTGTCGTCGTCGCTTTCGTGCTCACGAGTGAGCGCTGGGGCAGCTTCGACGCGGGTTTGGCCAGCGAGAGCGGTGTATTGGTTAATAAGGATGGCAGCTGCTTCCTCAAAGGCGTCGCGTGGGGTGATCGAGCCATCGGTGTCGATAGTCAAGATCAGCTTGTCGAGGTCGGTGGTTTGGCCCACACGAGTGTTCTCAACCTTGTAGCGTACGCGCTCCACAGGGCTGAAGAGTGCGTCAACAGCGATCATGTCGCTGGTTGGGCGAACAGCTGCAGATTCTTCAACGGTGCGGTAGCCGCGACCGGTTTCGACTACGATGTCCATGACCACTTCGGTCTTGGCGTCGTCGATGGTGCAGATAACTGCGTCGGTGTTTACGACTTCAACATCAGCGTTGGTCTTGATGTCAGCAGCGGTGACAGGGCCGGCGCCTTTTTTGGTCAGACGAATGATCTGTGGCTCTTCGCTAAAGACGCGGAAGCGAACTTGCTTGAGGTTCAGCATGATATCAACGACGTCTTCTTTGACGCCACTGACAGTAGTGAACTCGTGAGTCACACCTTCGATTTTAAATGCGGTCACTGCGGCACCAGCAATGCTGGCGAGGAGCACGCGACGAAGGCTGTTGCCGAGAGTCATACCATAGCCAGTGTGCAATGGTTCGATCACAAAGGTGGCGCTGGTTGTTGAGTGCTCGTCAATTTGAGCGAGGGTGGGGTTATGAATTGTCTTTGGCATATGTTTCTCCTCGTACTAACGTGAGTAGTACTCAACAATTAATTGCTCATTGATTTCTGGCTCTGCTTCTTCTCGCGAAGGCAAACCAGTAATGGTGATAGTCATTTTCTTGGGATCGCTCTTCATCCAGCTAAGCTGCGTCTGTACTGATGCTTTCAGTACGTCGTCAAGCTGCTTGCTGAAGTATTCGTTCTTTGCGCTAGATGGGCGGACGGTAATAACGTCACCAGGTTTAATGCGAATTGAAGGGATGTCGACGCGACGGCCGTTCAGCATAAAGTGGCCGTGGCCAGTAAGCTGACGAGCGCCACGGCGGCTAACTGCAAAACCAGCACGGTAGACGACGTTGTCAAGTCGCTGTTCCAGGAACTGCAGAAGCACTTCGCCAGATTGACCTTGCTTGCGGCTCGCTTCTTTCATCAGCTTGCTGAACTGGCGTTCGAGCAGGCCGTAAATGCGACGAACTTTTTGCTTTTCGCGCAACTGAATGGAATACAAGCTTGGCTTGCTGTGACGGTCGTGGGCGTGAGCACCAGGAATGCCGGTCTTTTTGACCATAATTTTGTGCGCCTTGGGGTGAAGGGCATACCCTTCACGGCGACTTTGCTTCACAATAGGGCTTCGATCTCGGGCCATTACGCTCTCCTCGCTTTACGTGGACGGACACCGCCGTGGGGAACGCCAGTTTCATCTCTAATACTCTCAACTTGGATATCTTGGCTGCCGAGTGCGCGGATTGCGGCATCGCGGCCAAGGCCAACGCCTTTGACGAATACATCAACACTGGTCATGCCGTACTGCTGCTTTACCGCAGTCGCAGCTTTTTCGCTCGCAATTTGGGCGGCGTATGCAGTGCCTTTTTTGGAACCGCGGAATCCGCAGGCACCGGCACTTGAGGCGGTCAGGACATTACCGTTTTTGTCAGTAAAGGTAACCATAGTGTTGTTGAACGTTGCCTGGACGTGGAGTTGTCCGGCGGCGACGATTCGCTTGGCTTTTTTCTTCTTGGTGGTTGTGCTAGTTGCTGCCATAATTAAATCCTACCTTAGGTCTTTGATGCGACTTTCTTCTTAGTACCGCCAACGGTGGTCTTCTTGCCTCGGCGAGTACGTGCATTGGTGCGTGTACGTTGGCCGCGTGAAGGCAAACCGTTCTTGTGGCGCAAGCCGCGGTAGGCGTTGATATCTTTGAGGCGTTTGATGTTGGCAGTGACGACACGGCGCAACTCACCTTCAACGGTGTAGTGAGCGACTTCGTCACGAATACGTGCCAGCTCTGACTCAGTCAGATCTTTGACACGGGTGGTGGGGTCAACATTGACCGCTTCCAGAATACGACGAGCGTATACTGGGCCAATCCCGTAGACATATGTCAACGAGATTTGGACTTGTTTTTCGGGTGGAACCGTTACTCCTGCAATTCGAGCCATATCTCTCCTTAACCCTGACGCTGCTTGTGTTTAGGGTCGCTACAAATAATATAGAGTTTGCGGCCTCGACGTGCTGTTTGACAGTTCCTACATCGTGGCTTAACGCTCGCAGATACTTTCATGCCAACGCTCCTTCGCGCTTAATTTAAAAAATTATTATCCCTTGCGGTAGACGATTCTGCCCTTTTCAAGATCGTAAGGGCTCAACTCGACTACTACTTTGTCACCTGGCAGAATCTTGATGTAATGCTTTCGCATACGACCTGCAACTACTGTCAGGATGACGTGGCCGTTCTCCAGCTCGACCCGAAACATGGTGTTTGGCAATGCCTCCACCACGGTTCCTTCCAACTTGATCACTGCTTTTGTATCGGCCATAAGTTACAGCCTCTAATTATAGAGGGTTTCTCTCTGTTTGTAAAGAATAAAAATAGAAACTACGTCCACAGTATGCCTAATACTGCTCGTCATACATGACCATTAGGGCGCGGGAGTTGATGAGTCGAATTGTCTCAAGAGTTACTGAGACAACAATGAGAAGCCCTGTGCCGCCAATAGCTAGCTGGCGCCCTGTATCAATGCTAAAGAAGTAGGCCATCACAAACTCGGTCACAAACGGCAGCACGGCAATCAGGCCAAGCGACAGCGATCCAAAGAGCATTAGGCGGTTGATGGTCCGCGTGAGGTATTTCTCGGTTTGTTTGCCAGGGCGAATCTCTGAAATGAAGCCACCTTGCTTCTGTAAGTTCTCGGCTGCCTCTTTGGCGTTAAAGGCGATGTTGGTGTAAAAGTACGTAAAGGCCACAACCAGGAAGAAATACAAGGCCGGGTAAATGAATGCTGACGGCTGCGCTGAGGCAAAAGTTTGGGCCGTAGGCGTTTGGAACCAGGTGACCATCTTTTGGCCAATCTCTACCCAATGTGGCTGACCGTGCATGCTCGTCAGTAATTGACCGATAAAGCTCGGCAGGGCCAAAAAGGCTACCGCAAAGATTACCGGGATCACTCCAGCCGTAATAAGCTTGATGGGTAATATTCCCTGTACGCCGCCGTAGGTTTTGTTGCCCTGAACTCGTTTGGCATAGTTGACGGTGATGATGCGCTGCGCCTCGTTGAGTTTGACCACGAGGTACGTACTAATCAGCGCAAGCAACCCTAAGCCCGCGGTAATCCCGAGTGCCTTCGCATCCACGGGCAACGTAAACCAGTGGAAGACCTTGAGGTGATTGTGATTTGCGGTAAGTGCTTGTGTGAGCAGGTTGAGGGTCGAAGGAAGCTGCGAGACAACGCCAGCAAAAACCAGGAGCGAAATGCCGTTTCCCAAACCTTGTTCAGTAATCAGCTCGCCAATCCACATCAACATCATGGCTCCAGCGGTCATGGTGCCAATCATCAAGATCCACTGTAGCATGCTGGTATGCGCAGTAATATCGATACCCAAGTTGGCCGACACAGTGGTCTGTCGGAGGATAAAGATAAATCCAATCGACTGCAAAATCGCCAACGGAAAGGTGATAAGCCGCGTCCATTGCTGAATCTTGCGTCGGCCGGCCTCGCCTTCTTTGTTAAGCTCTTCCATCTGAGGAATGGCTTTGGTGAGCAGCTGCATGATGATCGAGGCGTTAATATACGGCGTCAATCCGACGAGCATAATCGACAGACTCGCTAGCGCTCCACCAGAGAGCAAGTTTAAGAAGCCCAGCAATTGTTGGTTCTGAAAGACCGACGAAATCAGCTGCTTAAGCTGGGTCGGTTCAGCAAGTGGAATGGGAATATGGGCGAGCAATCGGTAGGAAACAATCAAGAGTAACAGAATAAGCAAGCGACGTTGCATGTCGCGGTTTTTAAATGCTTTTAGGGTCGTTCGCCAGTTCATATTCCCTCCGGGCTAGCAGTTTGTGCAGTAAATTCTTACTTACTATACACTTTAAAGGCAGTAGCGGTCTAGGCTTCTTTTGCTTTTTTGGTTGATGGTTTGCGTGAGGTATCGGTCTTTGCAAAGCTGCCGCCTGCTGCGGTAATTGCTTCAATGGCACCTTTGCTTGCGGCCTGCACTTTTACGGCACCAGCTTTTTTGAGTTCGCCTTTAAGGACGATCTTGATCGAGTGATATGGAGTAGCAACCAAGCCAGCTTCAGCCAGGCTCTCATTAGTTGCTTCCTTACCCTTAAGAGCGTCAAGCTGGAAGGTGTATACCACCTGAGCAGGTACTCGAATACTTCGGAAACCGCGCTTCTTTGGAATACGCTTCATCAATGGCAATTGGCCACCTTCAAAACCGGCGCGGAGTTTTTTACCTGTACGAGCGTTCTGTCCTTTGGTACCACGACCAGCAGTTTTACCACCGCCGGCAGCAATGCCACGACCAACGCGTTTGCGGTCTTTGTTGGCAACCAGGTTTAATTCATGAACTTTCATTACTTCTCCTCCTTCGCGGCAACTTTTTTGGTCGCTTTGGGAGCGTTTTTGGTGGTAATCCATTCTTCGCGAGGTACTAACATCTGCAGCGCAGCGATGACTGCATAGGCAGTGTTCACCTTGTTGGTCGAGCCGAGTGATTTACTCAGCAAGTTGTGCGCGCCAGTCAGGCCCATCATTGAACGAACCACACCACCGGCAATCAAACCAGTACCAGGAGCGGCAGGTTTAAGCAAAATCTGTGCGCCTGCCACTTTGGCTTCAACTTCGTGAGGAATGGTGCCGTTTTTCATTGGGAAAGTGATAAGGTTCTTTTTGGCCTTATCAACCGCTTTGGCAACAGCTGACTGAACGTCAGCGCCTTTGGATACGCCAACGCCAATGCGGTTTTTCTTGTCACCAACTACCACGAGGGCTTTAAAACGGAACCGGCGGCCACCTTTTACAACACGCGCAACGCGGTCGATGCTGATGACGTATTCTTCGAAGATTTTCTCTTCGCGTTCACCAGGGCGATCGCCTCGCGAGTTTGGGCGGCGGTGGTCGGTGCGGGGAGCTGATTTTTGGTCAACCATGATTAGAACTCCAGTCCTTCTTTACGGGCGGCGTCGGCAAGGGCAGCGACACGGCCATGGTATTTACGGCCACCTCGGTCAAAGACGACATGAGTAATCTTTGCCTTCTTTGCCTTTTTGGCAATATCGGTGCCAACCCACGCAGCCTTTTCGGTAAGTGTCCCGTCGGTCTTAGCCTTGACGGTACTACTAGCGACTAGGGTGGTGTTGGTGCTGTCATCGATGATCTGCGCACTGACGTGGCGATTGCTTACAAACACGTTCAGACGTGGACGCTCGGCAGTACCGCTAACGCGAGCGCGAATGCGACGCTTGCGCAAAATGCGATTGAATAGTTTTTTGGCAACATTGTTACTCATTATTTAGTCCCTGCCTTTCCGGCCTTGCGGCGAATCTGCTCGTTCTCGTACTTAATACCTTTACCCTTGTAAGGCTCTGGCTTCTTGAGTGCGCGAATGTCTGCAGCAACCTGCCCAACTTGTTGTTTGCTAATTCCGGTCACGGTGATCACGTTCTGTTGCACTTCAAGCTTTACACCTTCTGGTGCTTTGAATTCAACAGGGTGCGAAAAGCCGAGGGCAAAGGTTAATGCCTGGCCACCACCGCTGACGCGATAGCCGACACCGTTGAGCTCGAGTTTTTTCTCAAACCCTTCGGTCACACCTTTGACCATGTTGGCAATTAAGGCACGCATCAAGCCGTGTTGGCTTTTGGCGATTTTTTCATCCGAATTACGGGTGACACGCAGCTCTTTGTCGTCAAGTTCAAGCTTGACGTCGGAGAGCGCGGTTTGGGTTAGCGTTCCCTTTGGTCCGGTGACGGTCACGATGTCATTATCGACCGTGATTGTCACGCCGGTGGGAATCGCCACTGGTAGTTTTCCGATTCGACTCATTCCTTTATCCTTCTCTTCTCTCTTTTAATATACCTTACAGATAAGTTCGCCGCCGAGCTTCGCTTTGGTTGCAGCCTGGCCGGTCATCACACCTTTGCTGGTGGAAACGATGACAACACCACGGCCGCTCTTAATACGAGGCAACTCTGACGCTTTGGCGTAGAGGCGACGACCTGGTTTACTGACACGCTCGATTGCGGTAATAACTGGATTTTGACCTTCACGGTTAATAGTGATGATCATCTCGCTTTGCGGTTTGGTCTCTTTGACCTCAACTTTAGCGAGGAAGCCAGCGTTGACCAACTCTCGGGCAACACGCTCCTTCATGGTGCTGTGCGGAAGACGAACTTCACGCTTGTTAACCATGATGGCGTTGCGGATACGGGTCAGCATATCTGCTATAGGATCGGTTGAAAGCATACTCATTTTCTTTCCTTACTCCTTCTACCAGCTCGCCTTAGTGACGCCGGGGATCTCCCCTTTACTTGCATGTTCACGGAACGCGATACGGCTAAGGCCGAAGCGGCGCATGTAGGCATGCGGACGGCCGGTCTCAGCACAGCGGTTCTTTAGGCGAGTTGGGCTGCTATTGCGTGGCAACAGTGCCAGGCTCTCTAAGTCGCCAGCTGCTTTGAGCTCAGCGCGCTTTGCTGCGTACTTTTCGTTCATTTTTTGTCGTTTTAAGTCGCGTGCGATGTTTGATTTTCGGGCCATTAGCGTGTCTCCTCTTTCTCAAATGGCATGCCAAAGGCTTCGAGCAAGGCACGTGAATGCGCTGGCTCCTCACCTCGTACCACAAATGTTATTTGCAAGCCGTGCGGAACAGTGGTTTCTTCGAATGTAAGTTCTGGAAAGACTGATTGTTCGCTAAGACCAAGGCTATAATTGCCGGACTTATCAAAGGCTTTTTTGCTCACACCGTGGAAGTCACGGACACGTGGCAACACGACGTTAACCAAACGGTCCATAAACTCGTACATGCGTTGGTCGCGAAGAGTTACACTCACCCCAATGCGGTTCATGCCGGCGCGAATCTTAAAGGTTGCAACCGACTTTTTGGCCATGCGATCGATTGGCTGTTGGCCAGTGATCTTTCGCAAGGTGTTCACCACGATTTCGTGGTAGCGCTTGTCGTCCTTGTGTTTGCCGATACCGACATTGATAACAATCTTCTCAAGGCGTGGCACTTGGTTGATGTTGCGTAGTTCCAGCTTCTTTTGGAGATCAGCAGCAATCTGCTCTTTGTAGAGAGCTTTGAGACGAGGAACGTACGTTGTCGTTGCTTTCTTGGTAGCCATTACTTGATCTCCTTATTTGCAGCTTGGCGGTAGACGCGAGTCTTGGTGCCATCTTTGGCGAGTTGATAACCAACTCGGCTGGTTCGACCTTCTTTATCTGGATGCACAATCGAGACTTTGCTGATTGGTAGTGGACGAGCCACTTTTTCGATGCCACCACGAGGGTTGGCTTGGGTGCGTTTGATGTGTTTGGTGACAATGTTGACACCTTCGACCATCACAGTACCGGCAGTTGGACTGACGCTGAGCACTTTACCGGTCTTTCCTTTTTCGCGGCCGGCGCGAACCATAACGGTGTCGCCTTTTTTGATACGTAATGCACTCATTTTAGAGTACCTCCGGTGCGAGCGACACGATCTTCATGTAGCCGTGGTCGCGCAGTTCGCGGGGGACTGGGCCAAAGATACGCGTGGCTTTAGGTTGCTTGTTTTCGTCGATAATGACAGCAGCGTTATCGTCAAAACGAATGGTCGAACCGTCTTTACGACGGATTTGGTCGGTGGTGCGAACCACAACGGCCTTGACTACAGTCTTCTTTTTGACGTTACCGCTTGGGTTGGCTTGCTTGACGGTGGCAACAATAATGTCACCAACGCGAGCGTACCGACGACGGGTGCCGCCAAGAACGCGGATGCAGAGGATCTGCTTCGCGCCGCTGTTATCAGCGACCTTTAGGCGAGATTCTTGTTGGATCATACCTTCGGCTCCTCATCGGCAAGCGTCTCAAGAACATTGGCGGTTTCAAGAACTTTAACGAGCTTGAAATGCTTTGTCTTGCTCATTGGGATGGTTTCGATAATCTCAACCTTGTCACCAATTTTTGCCTGACCTTTTTCGTCATGAGCTTGAAATTTCTTGCTCACTTTAAAGGTCTTTTTATAAATTGGATGCGTCTTTTGGCGCTGGACAGTCACTACAATAGTCTTATCCTGCTTGTCAGAGGTGACGGTACCTATAATGCGACGTGCCATCTTATTTCTCCTCTACTTTCTTATCCGCACTCTCAGTGGTGAGCGCACGAGCAATTGCTACTCGTAACTCACGTAAGTGGGCGGTGTTCTTCAGTTCACCCATTTTGTGTGAACGCTTCGCTTCAGCTAATTCCTGACGAAGTTCGGCGACAGTCATTACTTTCTTCTCTTCTTGCTTACTCATAGTGCTGTCTCCTGTTCGCGGATCACGAATTTACATTTAACTGGCAACTTGTGCGCAGCCAAACGCATTGCTTCGCGAGCGAGTTCTTCGCTCACGCCGGCCATTTCAAACAAAACGGTGCCAGCTTTGACTTTCGCCACGAAGAACTCTGGGTTACCTTTACCGCTACCCATCTTCACATCCTGTGGCTTGCGAGTCACCGGAGTGTGTGGGAAGATGCGGATCCAGATCTTACCGCCACGTTTGACGTGACGGGTCATTGCTTGACGAGCTGCCTCGATCTGGCGAGAGGTAATGCGCTCGTTGTCTTGGCTTTGGAGGCCGAATTCACCAAAGGCAATGTAGTTGCCGCTGGTTGCTTCACCGCGGTTGCGGCCCTTAAAGGCTTTGCGAAACTTGGTTTTCTTGGGTAATAACATATCTTACTCCTTAACCTTAGGCTCGCTCGCCCTTATAGACCCACACCTTGATACCAATGATGCCGTAGCCTTTGATAAGGGCACGGGCACTGTGATAATCAACGTCAGCGCGAAGAGTGTGCAGTGGCACTGAGCCCTGGATTTCCTTTTCGCGACGACTCATGTCGGCGTTGTTTAATCGGCCAGCCACCTCGATGCGGACACCTTTCGCGCCAGCATTCATGGTGTTTTGAGCACTCATCTTTACTGCGCGGCGGAAGGCAATACGGCGTTCGAGCTGGCGGGCAATGTTTTCAGCAACCAGTTTGGCGCTGAGTTCTGGGCGCTTGATCTCTTCGATGTTTACTCGGGTGGTGATCCCCATGATTTTCTCGATAGATTCTTTAAGCTCCTTGGCGCCAACACCACCGCGGCCAATCACCACACCAGCTTTGGCGGTGTAAATGGTGACTGTGACGAGGCTGGTTGAGCGCTCGATGTCAATCTTGCTGATCACGGCGCGACCAGCGAATTTCTTTTCGATTACTTCGCGGACCTTCAGGTCTTGAATGAGTGTGTTGGCAAACTCACGCTTGGAACCAGCAAACCATTTTGATCGCCAGTCTTTGGTGACCTGGAGGCGCATGCTAATCGGGTTAACTTTTTGTCCCATAGCCTACTCCTTTTCCACTTTCTTAGTTGCTGCTTTAGTAGCGGGGGTTTTCTTGGGTTTTGGTTCGCCGGTAAGTACCACGCGGATGTGGCTGGTTCGCTTGGCGATGGGGTGCGCTGCACCGTGAGCAATCGGGCGGAAACGTTTCATGGTTGCACCAGCGGTGACTTCCAATGAAGCGATCACCAAGCTCTGCTCGGCTAAGCCGTGGTTGTTCAGGGCGTTGGCTTTGGCGCTTGCAATTGCTTTGACTACTGGACCAGCGGCACGCTTGGGTGTGTGCTGCAAGATAACCAGGGCGTCAGCAACGGTGCGGTCACGAACCAGGCTGGCAATTAAGCCAACTTTACGCGGGCTCATGCGGATGCCTTTTGAGATAGCTTGTACTTCTGCCATGACTATCCTTTCCCGCCGTGCTTACGGAACTTGCGAGTTGGTGAAAATTCACCAAGCTTGTGGCCAACCATGTTTTCACTGACAAATACAGGTACGTGCACCTTGCCGTTGTGTACAGCAATGGTGCGGCCTACCATATCTGGAGTGATGGTGCTAGCGCGAGCCCAAGTTTTAATAACGGTGCGGTCATTTTGCCCGAGTGCCGCCACTTTCTTAGCGAGCTTCGGGTCGACAAATGGTCCTTTTTTCAGTGAACGACTCATATGTTACTCCCTATTTCCTCTTCGCCTGATGACGACTACGGACAATATATTTAGTTGTACTCTTACGGCGGCGGGTCTTGAGGCCGATAGCCTTCGCACCCCAAGGAGTGCGTGGGTGACGACCTGGACCGGTCTGACCTTCACCACCACCCATTGGGTGATCGGCTGGGTTCATGGCTTTACCGCGAACATGTGGGCGCCAACCAAGCCGACGACGACGACCAGCTGAACCGAGCTTGACGTTCTGCCACTGCTCGTTACCAACTTGGCCGATGTGGGCCATACATTCGACGCGGACGCGACGAACTTCGCCACTTGGCAGGCGGACCAAGGCGTAATCGCCTTCTTTGGCCATCAACTGGGCTTTAGCGCCAGCTGAACGAACCATTTGACCGCCCTTGCCGGGCTGTAGCTCGATGTTATAGATGCTGCTACCAGTAGGAATGGCGCTGAGTGGCAAACGGTTGCTGGCTTCAACGGTTGCTTCTGGGCCAGCTTGGATGGTCTGACCAACCTTCATGTTGCTGTCGGCGATCAGGTAGTGATATTTGCCTTCGGTGTCCTTGACGCGAGCAATATGCGCAGTCCGATTTGGATCGTACTCAATGTGCTCGATCACGGCGCTCATGCCAGGTGCCAAACGGTAGTTGACCAAACGGTAGAACTTCTTGACGCCACCACCGCGGTGACGGATGGTGATCTTACCGGTGTTGTTGCGACCGGCGTTACTCTTCTTGACCTTCAGCAGTGATTTTACCGGCTTCTTGGTCGTGATGGCGTCGAAGTCCTGGCTGGTCATGCCGCGACGGGCATTGGTCGTTGGGCGATATGCTTTAATAGCCATTACTTCTTCTCCTCTGTTTGCTCATCAAAGATCTTGATGCTGTCACCTTCGGCGAGAGTCACGTAAGCTTTTTTGAAGTTACTTCGGGTGACATCAACGCGGCGGCGAGTACGGCTCATGACCATACTGCGAACCGGTTTGCCTTTGGCGATCAAGGTGCGAACACCGGTGACCTTAACGTTGAACTGGGCGGCAACAGCATCAGCGATTTGCTGTTTGTTGACGCTTTTGTTGACATCAAAGACGTAGGTGTTGCTGCTCAGCGAGTGGTCGTAGCTCTTTTCGCTGACGCGTGGTTTAAGAACGATATGTGCAGCGTCCATTACTTCTCACCTCCCAGCCACGCAGTAATTGCGGCAAGCGCATCTTTGGTGACGATAATCTTATCGGCATTCATAATGTGATAGACGTTCAGATAGGTAGCTTGCATGACGGTCACGTTTTGCAGGTTGCCAGTAGCGCGCAGTAATTCTGGAGTTTTGTCAGTGACAGCGATGATAACGCGGCGGGTAGCGCCGAGTTTGGCAAGCTGCTCAGACATGTCTTTGGTCTTACCAGTAGGCTTGAGCGCGTCAGAGATCAGAATCTTGTCTGCTTGCGCAGCAAGTGTCAGTGCCTGGCGCAAAGCCACACGCTTGGCGTTCTTTGGCACGATCTTGGCGTAGTTCTCGTTGCCGAGCGGACCAAAGACCACACCACCGGTGCGCCAAATTGGGTTACGAGTTGAACCGAAGCGAGCGCGTCCAGTTCCCTTTTGCTTCCAAGGCTTTCGGCCTCCACCGCTCACTTCACCACGACGCAAAGTCTTGGCGAGGTTTGGGCGGCCGTTGGCAAGATATGCCTCGTACGCGAGCTTAAGCAGCTCGTGATTTTTGACTTCCACTGCGAAAACTTCTTTAGGAAGCACAGCGGTGGTCGCCTTTTTAGTTGCAGGAGTTGTCGTGGCCATTATGCGGCACCTCCAATGATTACAGTCGATTTACGCGGGCCAGGAACAGCCCCTTTTACGCCAATAACGCCAAGTTCTGCGTCCACAAGTGCGACGAGGAGATTCTTAACCGTTACCTGCTCGCCACCCATCTGACCAGCCATACGCTTCCCTTTGAAAATTTTCTGAGGGTACATAGAACCGATCGAACCCGGCTTACGGACGTTGCCGTTACCACCGTGGGTGCGTTTGCTGGTGTTAAAGTTGTGGCGCTTCACGGTGCCGGCAAAGCCCTTACCCTTACTGGTGCCAGTAACTTTAACCTTATCGCCAACTTCAAAGACACTGACATCAAAAGAGCTCCCCACTTGGGTGCTCTCAGCATCAAACGCAATGTCTCGAATTTCGCGAATTACTTTTGGTGTGACGTTGGCGGTCTTTACATGACCGGCCACGGCATTGCTCAGGTTCTTACCCGATCCAAAACCCAATTGCACTGCGTTGTAACCGTCTTTTTCGACAGTCTTTACCTGAGTCACCGTGCAAGGGCCAGCTTGAATGAGTGTCACGGGCGTGACAACACCATCCTCACCGAGGATCTGGGTCATACCTATCTTGGTACCGATGAGTGCTTTCATTACTCAACCCTTCTCTCATATAAAAACCTTGGTCGATGGGCGGTTTCCCGTAGGGACCTGCGAATTCGCCAAGATTTTACTCACTTTTTATATAAAGGCGTAAAAGATTTACCGTTCAATTGTAACCAATTTCCCTTCTTTGGTCAAGAGGTAAAAATATTGTGGACAGCAACCGCTGGTCCTTGCATAATCGGTTTATGTTGGAGAGTGAAATTTACACTGAGCATGGAGATCTTCATCCATATGTCGCAACTGTAAGATACGAGGGCGATACTGACACTCAGGCAAGTGACGAAGGAGAGACTGCGGTTTCTTTGGAAGACGTATTGGCGAAAAGTATTGCCACAGAGCAAGTTTTAGACCCTATAGAAGAAGAACTGCCCAGACCTCAGCTTCAATTTGAGGCATCACTGAAACTGCTCGTTGCTATTCCTGTTGATACTTCTGAAGATGAGGGCGAAACTCCGCCAGACGCTGCAGCTGCGAGCGAAGATTTGCTTGATGATATCCCAGAGGTAGATCCCACTCCAGAAACGCAAGCGGCTGGATCTGGCGGCGGCATTGAACCACCCGAACGTAATATGGAAATGTTTGATGAAAATGATGATGACGGTGAGGGTGGTGAAGAAGCACAATCTTCTGAAGATGCGACGGAACAGGTGCCCTTGCGGCAACAGGTCCAATATTTTCATTACGTAAGCGACGGCGCCGTCTATGTGAACGAGTTTCCTCAAGACCCACGTGTGCAAGAATATGCCGAAGAGGTCGCAGAGAGTCAAGCAAGACGTATGGAGGCATTTTGCCATTTCGTGGACGAGGCTCCCAATTTAAACGATACATTCGCTGAGGAACTTGAGGAGGCCAAAAGGTATCTCGAGGAGGAAGGGCTCTCCTCGGGTCAAATTATCGTGTTGCCTCAGACATATTTTGATCAAGCCCTGGACTTACTTCACTTCGAGAAGTCCTTTGAGATGGGAGGAGCTGCTATGGGTAGAGCTCTTGTGCCTGTGCCGGGTAACCTGGGAAGTTTGGAGCGTAATTATGTGCAGGCCATGGCCTTGCACGAGGGAAGTCACCTCCATGAAGAAGAAGCGCAGCCGGTCCTGGTAAGCAAAGTGCCCGAAGGAGAAAATCCACTTAATCGGGTCCATGTCTTACATGCGGGCCTTGGGGGTTTCGTGAGGTATGACGTACAAGATGATGGCGAGGTACGAGAAAAGGGGCTTTTCTGGGGAGAGGGTTTTGCAGATGTCCACCGAGTAAAAGGCATGGAACGAGCCGGAAAGACACCACGGCTTGGTCGCAGAAGTATGATGATTGGAGGGATTCGGTATGTGGGTGAGGATGCCGCTCCACCCCCAGATCTCCAATTTAGCTTGCCGGTGCGATATGCAGTCGCAGTAAAGCGCTTTGGAGTTACTAATCCAAGCGGAATTAGCCTTATGACTGCCCCAGCCGCATATGGCCTTGACCTACTTGATGCGCGCTCACCAGGGTTGTTAGCGCTCATGAAGGAAGCGCACGCAGACCTAAGCAGGCTCGATGAATTTAAAAGCGCGGTCAATGACATTCGCCCAGGTCTTTTCGAACAGCTTGATGTACTGCAATATACTCCGCGAGATTTTATTAAAGGAGCGCGTATTATCGAAAATGCGTTAGTCAGGTAATCTATTCGGTTCAGGACGCCCTTTCTTCTTAGCTTTTTGCCGTGGTAGCCGCGTACTCAGCGCCGTAAAGTGCCCATGATGGTGGCTTATCGTCACGGTCGTGCCGGTTGCGAGTTGGAGCGGTTCACCGTCGTACTGCATCCAGGTTGGTTCTTTAAGGCTAAAAGTGATAGTTGCCATGGCTTCGTTCATGGCATGGTGGTGGGAAGATTGGACGCGTGGGATAAATGAGCGAGGCTTTTGCTTGCGCACAAAGGTGCGCTGCAAGAACTGTTTGTCGCTTAAAACTACTGGGAAAGCTTCTAACTGCGCCATACGCGAACCATTAATAAAGGCACGCTCGTACGCACGCTGTTCGCGGTCTGCTTCTTGAAAAAGAAAGCTCGGTGAGGTCAAGATCGCCCAAACGCCTTTGTGAATATCGCGCAGCGTGGCCATAATAGGCAGCCGGCGAAGCTTGTGCGTACGATGACTAGTACGATTAAGGAGCTCAGCAGCGCGGGCGGTTGCCCCAAAACTGATGTAGCAGGCTGCGATATATCTTTGTGGAAGTTGGCCTGGCGCAATAATCTCGCATTCCAGCGGTTGGATGGGAACGATGCTCCCCTCTTGAATGATGCTTGGCAGCTTTGAGCGAAACGCGAACCCATTCAACATGCCCGCCAGGTCATTGGCGTTGCCACCCCACATTGGCAAAATTGGAGTGTGCCGGGCGGCAGTTGCAAGATGTTCATGGGTAAGGAGCGCGCTCAGAACCGAATTAACCGTCCCATCACCGCCAGCGATCAGAATAAGCGCATGAGGTTCCTCAGCAACCGCTTTCTTGAGCTGCTCAATTCCGTCTTTACCAACCGCAATGGTCATCATCGGGATGTCAGGGTATAAGCGCCGCAACTCTGCCAGGCGCGACTCCGCCAACTGATGGTGCGTGCTGCGCGGGTTATTAAATACGATGAATTTCCGAAATCGTTGGGTCACTGTAATTGCTCCATGCTTACTCCACTATGCCATAGCGCGTCCTCGAACTGAACCACCCACCCAGTTTGGCAGATGCTTTCGTACACGACGGTGTGCAGAAACGTGCCTTGAGCCGTGAAGGTTTCGGGAAACCCACGAGTCTCAATCATCTTTTGGCGATACGTAAAGATATGTCGTGTGGCTTCTGCGGAGTAATCTGCTTGATGAGTTGCCGTGCCTAACTCGCTCAGCAGATCGATGTATTCGGAACCCCAGTAACTCCAAATTGCATCGCCACCATAATTTGAGACAAATGTTCGCACCGCCCATGGCGCATTGGCTACTTGCCCAGCCCGGTACTTTATGGGGAATGGTTCGGCCAGATGGTGCTGGCGAATAAATGTGACACTTCGCGTAAGATACTGCAGATCGACCTGCCGACCTGGCTGCAGGAATCCAGTTGGCAAAGCGATGAGCCAATCAGAGGAATAGTTTTGGTCAAGCGGCCCTGGAGTAAGATCGTCGAGGAAATGCCCTTCGGTTTCGTTCCAATATTTTTGTAAGATTGTATCGTGTAGCCTATCCAAACTTTCGGTTGAAGTGTATTGTACGCCGAGTTCGCTTGCCAAGCTGAGCGTTTTCCATAGGATGACAGTATCGTAGAACGAACTGCGCCGCGTCGCACCATCTCGCGCGCTGGCTAACTTGGCATCTGCGCGGACCAAGCCGCTTGATGGGTCTTGTACTTGCGCAAGATATACCTGCAAAAGCGTGCGGAGATCCTGTCTGTGTTCCGCGGTAAGCTTGCGAGCCGCAGTAACCGTTTGCAGCTGATATGGCGCAGGACTGGGATAATAGGTTGGATCTTGAAGCGCCTGGAGGGCGAACAGGATACCATAGAGCGAATCAGAGGGAACTGAGCCCGGGTGGACCTCAGTCAATAACACGTCGCGTTGGCCAATAGGAACGATTGTGGTGGTTAGTTTTTTCTGCTCAGCAAATGCGTCCAGGGCGTAAGCCGTTGACTGGAGATAGATTCGCTGGCGATTTTCCCAGTCCTGTTGGTTGAACGCAGTATAGGGATTAAGAATCGAGTTATAAAAAACGCCAAGGTTACGCGGATATAACACACTAAACGAGTCGCCAGAAATCAGGTAAGGTTGGGTTGGGTCAAACCGGAGCGCATGGATATCTGTGATAATACCTGGCGCACTAGTACTTGAAGCTGGCTTGCTTCCAAAGTAGGTATTTTGCAAAATCAGAAAGCCAGATTTGTAGTACCCTAAAAGTCCCGCGCTATTATTGCCAAAACTTTTTAGCTTAAAATGTCGAGTCAGCACAATCTGATTTTGCTGCACTTTGGTGGTGTAAGGTTGTTGCACCAAATTCACGGCTGCGTAAGGATTGGTCACTGCCAACCATATGTGAAATAAGGCCACAGCACTCCAAAAAAGAAGCGTGCCAAATATAACGCGGCGTTTCAGGGTAATAATTGAGCTGCGCATGCGCCTTTATGATATAGGCCGACGGCGCTCAGCGCAATCTAAACGACAATGCCCATCGGCAAATAAAAGCTCATGATCGTTGCCATCAAAAGCAAGGCATACTCCATTTTGCGGTCGATCTGGAAGTGTTCATGCATCGCAAATAGTAATCCGATCAGCAGGCCGACAGGAATGCTGACGTGCTGGAATGGGCCGATGTTTGCGTCGCTAATTCGTAACCAAAAGGTTCCGAGGATCAGAAATAAGACGACTTTGAGGAAATAGGCGCCATCGCCTTCGGTTTTTGACTTGGATGTTTGTTTCTTTTTAGGCATAAGTATTATTGTAGCGTATCTGTGAGGAGCTGGCTATTCTATTACAGTCCGACACAAAAATAGCCGGTCTCAAGATTGAAACCGGCCATAGTGCTGCCGCGAAAGCAGGGTGCACGTTTACATGCGAATTTCGATGTCGCATCCTGCAGGAATGCTCAGATTCTGCAAGCTGTCGATCGTCTTTGGGGTTGGGTCGCTGACGTCGATCAGGCGTTTGTGCACGCGGATTTCGAATGCCTCACCGCCTTTTTTATAGACGTGTGGGCTTTTGATAACCGTGTAAGTGCTTCGTTTGGTAGGAAGAGGAACAGGACCAGCGACCGATGCACCGGTTCGTAAAACGGTTTCCACGATCTGCCGGGCGGCTTGGTCAATCACTTTTTGATCATAGGCCTTAAGGCTGATGCGAATTCGCTGCTTAGTTGGGGTTGCTGCGGTCATATTGCTGGTTCCTGTTCTCTTGTTAATGTACTACCTGTGAAGGTTATTTAGTGATCTTAGTTACCACACCGGCGCCGACGGTTCGGCCACCTTCGCGGATTGCGAAGCGAAGACCTTCGTCCATGGCGATTGGGGCGAGCAGTTTTACCTTAAAGGTAATGGTGTCGCCTGGCATGACCATTTCTTTGTCGGCTGGAAGTTCAACTTCGCCGGTCACGTCAGTGGTGCGGAAGTAAAACTGTGGCTTGTAACCCTTGAAGAATGGAGTGTGACGGCCGCCTTCTTCTTTGGTAAGAATGTAGACTTCAGCGTCAAACTCAGTGTGAGGAGTTACCGTACCTGGCTTGGCGAGTACCTGACCGCGCTCAATGTCGTCGCGCTCAATACCGCGCAGCAGAACACCGGCGTTGTCACCAGCTTGACCTTGGTCGAGAGCTTTCTTGAAAGCTTCGATGCCGGTTACAACTGACTTCTTGGTGTCACGGACACCAACGATTTCAACTTCGTCGTTCAGCTTGACGATACCTTGCTCGATACGACCGGTGGCAACAGTGCCACGACCTTTGATTGAGAAGACATCTTCGATTGGCATCAGGAATGGCTTGTCGAGGTCGCGCACTGGCTCTTCGATGTAGTCGTCCATAGCTTTGACGAGTTCCATAATGGCGTCTTCGTCAGCAGCATTGCCATCGAGAGCCTTGAGGGCAGAACCCTTGATCATAGGAACGTTGTCGCCGTCGAAGCCGTTCTTGGTAAGAAGTTCGCGAACGTCCATCTCAACCAATTCAACCAACTCTGGGTCAGCCATGTCCATCTTGTTAAGGAAGACAACGATCTTTGGCACACCAACCTGACGAGCCAAAAGAACGTGTTCGCGAGTCTGAGGCATAGGGCCATCAGCAGCAGAAACCACGAGGATAGCACCATCAACCTGTGCAGCACCGGTGATCATGTTCTTAACGTAGTCGGCGTGACCTGGCATGTCGACGTGTGCGTAGTGACGCTTTTCGCTCTCGTATTCCTGGTGTGAAGTTGCAATGGTAATACCACGTGCACGCTCTTCAGGAGCTTTGTCGATTTCGTCGTATTTAACGGCTTTGTTGACGTCGCTAGGAAGTTTCTTAGCGAGTACTGCGGTGATTGCTGCAGTTAAAGTGGTTTTACCGTGGTCAACGTGACCCATGGTTCCAACGTTAACATGCGGCTTAGTTCGGTCGAATTGAGCGGCCATTTATATCTCCTAATTACTTATCTTTTTACGCGTAGAATACTATACCCCACGACAGATGGTTAAATTATAGAGCTAACTGAGGGAAATGTAAAGGGTTTTTGCCATGCTTTTGTGGTATCATAGCAGCTATTCTATGGCTGCAGAAGAGTTTACTTACAACGACCTGGCTAATTATCCCGAACAATCCGCGCCTCTTTCGGGGGCAACTTCTGATGGTGCCGCAGAAGACGATGGCAATGCATTTCAGGCCGCGCTGCAACGTTCTATAGAAGAAGCCAGACCCGCCGGGTCTATTCTGGAAGATCCAGCCGACACGGAAATGAATAAAGGCGCGGCGACTTCTGTGGCTGATAAAATTTCTCGCGCAGCGCTTCCAACTAACCTTGAGATCTTCGAGCCAGAAGGTACTGAGGGGAAAATACCCAGATCACCTATAGACGAGTCTAGCTCAGAAGAGGCACCACTTGCCCTGACATTCGAAGCTCCAGCGCCGGGCCCAATCGCTGTAGCAGCCACGGTTGCGGCGGCAGAATCGTCAAGGCCAGAACAAGTAAGCATCCCTGTCGAAGATAAGGCAGATTTTCAACTTACGGAAACTCCTTCTGAACGCGCCGATCTTGCTATCGTGCGCTCAAACGAAACCTCGGAGCTACCCCTGCCAGACGAGCTGGAACTAAGTCCTGAGCATACTGAACTTATGTCAGCTATCGCTGGAGAGGTTGGGAGCACTGACTACCAGCACTACTACGTACGCGACCCAGAAACTGGCGAAGAAGTAGATGTGCTCGAAGACGGGAGAGAATCTTGCGCTTTCTTCGTGAGCAACGTTCTTGAAGACCAAGGTTTACTCCCTTGCGCACATGCCACTACCGAATCCACGATGCAATGCATGCGAGAGAATGGCTGGGAGCCTGATGAAGAGGAGCGAATCGGAGATGTCGTAGCATGGTTCCCCGAGCCTTACACTCAATATCATCTGGGATTTGTGGTGGGGCCCGGACTTTATGTCAGTCATTCATCCCGGTCCTGTGTCCCAACCGTCCATGATTCCAGTTGGACTGAAGATCGGCCGATATACTTTTCGCATCCAGAGATTGCGACAGATGAACCATACAGAGACCTACGGTTTGTTGTTCAGTCGGATCTTTGGGACTAACAGTTACGCCTTCTTGGCGATAATCGCTTCAGTCACGTGTGGTGGAACCTCGTCATAGTGGTCAAGTTCCATGCTGGAGCTGGCACGACCTTGAGTCATGCTGCGCAGGCTGGTGGTGTAACCGAACATTTCGCCTAGTGGGACAAAAGCGGTAATTTCTTTGATGCCTGATGGCAGATCTTCCATACTTTCAATGCGGCCACGCTTGGAGTTGAGGTCACCGATGACGTCGCCCATGAAGGCTTCAGGGGTAACTACTACCACCTTCATGATTGGTTCAAGCAAGACTGGCGAAGCTTTCTTGACACCATCACGAGTGGCAAGCGCACCAGCCATCTTAAAGGCTAGTTCGTTGGAGTCGACTTCGTGGTAGCTACCGTCGTACAGAGTTGCCTTCACGTCGACCACTGGGTAACCAGCAATGACACCACCTTTAAGGGTTTCTTCGATACCGTTCTTAACTGGTGTGCGGTATTCCTGCGGCACCACACCACCTTTGATCTCGTCTGCAAATTCAAAGCCAGCACCGGTTTCGTTTGGTTCAATACGTAGCCAGACATGACCGTATTGGCCGCGGCCACCAGACTGCTTGATGTATTTACCTTCAACTTCAACCTGTTTCTTGATGGTTTCGCGGTACGCAACTTGTGGCTGGCCAATGTTGGCCTCCACTTTGAATTCGCGCTTCATGCGGTCCACGATGATTTCGAGGTGCAACTCGCCCATACCGCTGATGATGGTCTGGTTGGTCTCGTGGTCAACGCGGACGCGGAAGGTTGGGTCTTCTTCAGCAAGACGTTGGAGGGCGATACCCATTTTTTCTTGGTCGGCTTTGGTCTTTGGTTCGATCGCAATGCTGACCGGTGGTTCTGGGAAGGTAATGCTTTCCAGGATGATCGGGTTGCCTTGGTCGCAAAGTGTGTTGCCGGTTGTGGTGCCCTTGAGGCCTACGATGGCGGCAATGTCACCAGCTGAGACTTCGGTGACATCTTCGCGCTTGTCGGCGTGTATACGGACGATGCGGCCAACGCGCTCTTTCTCGCCGGTGGAGCTGTTAAAGATGTAGCTGCCAGCTTCTACCTTGCCTGAGTAGACGCGGAAGAACGCGAGCTTACCAACAAACGGGTCGGTAGCGATTTTAAAAGCCAATGCGGCAAATGGTTGCGCAGTGTCTGGCTCGCGGCTGATTTCTTCGCCAGTCTTGGGGTGGGTGCCCCAAACTGCGCCGGCGTCGATTGGTGAAGGCAGGAAGTCAACAATGGCGTCGAGCAATTTCTGCACGATCACCCCACGGCCGTCGCCACCGGTAACGGCGTAGAATTGGCCAGAAAGGACTGACTGACGAACCGCACCGCGAAGTTCGGCTTCGGTAATCTCGCCTGTTTCGAGGTAGCGCTCCAACAAAGCGTCGTCGATTTCGATCGCAGCTTCAATGAGGTGCTCGCGGTAACGGGCAGCCTTTTCCTTCATGTCTTCCGGGATTTCACCTTCAACCAGTTCGTGGTCGGTGTAATCTTTGTAGGTGTAGGCTTTCATGCTGATGAGGTCGATCACGCCGTTGATACTTTGTTCAAAGCCAATTGGCAAATGAATTGGGTAGGCACGTTTGTTAAGACGAGCGTGGATGCTCTCCAAACTCTTGTAAAAGTCACCACCAGTTTGGTTGATCTTGTTGATAAAACAGATACGAGGCACGCCGTATTTGTCAGCTTGGCGCCAGACGGTTTCGGACTGTGATTCCACACCCATCTTGCCGTCAAAAACGGTCACTGCGCCGTCAAGTACGCGAAGGCTGCGTTCTACTTCAACCGTAAAGTCGATGTGACCAGGAGTGTCGATAATGTTAATACGGTGTTCTTGGTTGCCAAAGTTACCACCATCTGGTGTCCAAAAACACGTGGTAGCTGCACTGGTAATGGTGATACCGCGTTCGCGCTCTTGCTCCATCCAGTCCATGGTGGCTTCACCTTCGTGAACTTCGCCAATTTTGTGCACCATGCCGGTGCGATACAAAATACCCTCAGTGGTAGTAGTCTTGCCAGCATCAATGTGAGCAATAATGCCGATGTTACGAATTTTATCCAGTGGTGTTTTGGTGGCGGCCATACAGTTCCTTCATTACTTTATAAATCTATATTTTGAGACACAAAAAAAGATCGCTTTCCCCAAATTATAGCATAAAATGTTGAGCTACGCGAGAGGCGCACTATTTGCACGTTGTTTGTTACAATAAGCAATATGAAAGTACGTCGTTCGCTGCCGCTGAGCGCGGTGTTGGTGGGTTGCTTCAGCACCATTTTGGTGGTCGCGGGACTTGCTGGTGTGTATACTTTACTGCATCGCCATACGCAGAAGAACCCCTTTACGGTGCTGGTGCAATCTAACGCGCAGACGCAGCTGTATTACCCAACCAAACTGCCGGGCGGTTACACCATGGATCCGAGCCGGGTGTCGCAGCCTCAAAAAGGCGTGACGGTGATGTCATTCACCGCCAAGGGCAAGCCGCCAATTTATATGAGCCAGCAAGCGGTTCCGTCTGGCTTTGACATGGGAACTTTTACTAAAAACTTTGAAGATGCCAGCCACATTACGGCTCAAGCTGGCCAAGGCACGGTTGGCAAATTAACCGATGCCCAAAAAACGGTTCATGTTGCCAGTCTGGTGAGTAATGACAAAACCGGAACCTGGATTATCCTCAATGCTCCCACGGATGTCTCAACCAAAACGCTCCAGCAGATTGCTGAAGCGTTGGTGAAGGTGCCGAATTAACTCCTTTAGTTGAAGTAAATACCAATTTGGGTTTCATATGGCGGGCTCAAACTTGCCAACTCTGCATTATAGCCTGAACCACATGAGTCTTGTATCTCGGAAGCTTGGTTAGGGTCTCCCGCTGCAAGGGGTAAGCCACCGTAATGTGTGCCGTTCTTTAGCGCAGCTTTAGGCGTTGTGCTCATCTTAAGACATAGATTGTAAACAATAGGATCGCTGTTTGGTATAGGCACTAGGTCGGCAGTCTGTACGCCACGAGAGTAGCTAGTATCGAGAGTTCCGTCGGCGTTTAGTCGTACATAACTTATCGCTTGCTGCGAACCGCCGCCTTGCGATGGCCAGCTAATACTGTTCTCCAATCCGGTACACGTTTGCCCGGCCTCGGTGTCCTTTACTTTTAGGGCGCCTGTCACTTTGCTGTAACAGCCGCTAATTGTCCCATTACTACTCGGAATTGCGGCCTGCACAATGGCGGTCGATGCTCCACCAACCACTGCGCCAATGACGACTGCCAGCACAAATCTCCCTTTCTGGCTTACTGATTTTATAGGTAGTTTTTTGAGATATTTCATCTCGTTCTCCTTATATTTTTTAAGTGCATTATGGGCCGAGTGCTTCGACAACAAATGTGCGTAGCGTAATACTTCGGGTTGAGGTGGCGGTTCCCCACTTCCACTGAAGTGCGAGGTTCTGAGCGCTGTTAACTGTAATCGTTTGGCCGATTGAGCTGTTGCCGATCATTGAAAGTTGCGCTGGCCCAGTCGCGTTAGAGCTAAGCGAGAACTCTCCCTGCACCTCGGCAGAAGTGGTTCCACCGCTGAAAGTTGAGTAACACGTAATGGTTGCCTTGAGGTACCACGGTACATTGGTATTTGCGCTGGTAGTTGGGTAGCTCGCGCCGGAGTCAGTAACACCGATAGTTGTAGCGCCCCACAGGATCTTCACGGATATATCGTTTGCTGGTGACCCCGAGGTACTTGGGAAGGTGATGACGCCACCTGCAGTTATGCGATAAACGCGTCCTGGCGTACAGTCACCTGCAGGTACGCTATATTTATCGTTAAATGTTGTGGCTGTCACAGTGTTTGCAACCGTATCACTCGCAGGTGGCAAGTTCCCAGACTGGTTGCCTTGGCTCGTTTGCGAATAGCGCATGCCGCCCAAACAGCTGTACCACGCTCCATTGACGCCGCAACGGAATGATTCAGTGGCGTTGTTGTAGTACATTGCGCCATCAACTTCGGTAGGGTCGCCGCTGGTAGTCTTGGTGCCAAGGACCAGCAATGTTCCGGTGGTGTCGCCATCGCTGGTGCCTAAGATCACGCGTGAGTTGGTGGTATCAATGGCGAGTTGGTTCACGCTGCTTGCGTTCTGTACTTGGAATCCGCCAGTGGAGTTTGACGCGTTACGGAAGGTGGCAACTCCGCCCTGAGTTAAGTTAAAGAGTGAATTGGTGTACGTATCAGTCAGCGAGCCGCTAGGGGTTACCGTTCCATACACGGTCAGGACGGTGTTGCTGTCGGTTCCACCTGGAGTGCCAAAGCTAGCTGGCCAGCTGGTGTTGGCATGAGTGAGGTATTTAATTGAGTGGCCAGAGTTATTCGCTCCTTGCCAGTAAGGGTCGAGGCCGCTGGTGTTAAAGGCGAGCCAGTATTTGGTTGTAGCGCTCAAAGCAGTGGTTGGAATACTGACGGTATTTAAGTTGTGTCCACCAGCGCTGGTAATATTGATGGTTTGCGTGCCGCTTGAAGCTAGGAGTGTACCTGGAGAGCCAGCGCTATCAGTATATAACCCTACTGAGACAGTATCGCCCACCGTGGCCACGTTACTGAAGTCCATGGTAATGGCCGAAATCGAGCCCGCGGTACTGGTAGTGAAGTCCGAGGTTTCGATGACACCCGCGTTGGAGTCAGTCGAGGCGTTAGGAGTTTGCTGACCGAATACATACGCCGTACCGTTTTGCGTGGCCGCGGTGTACGAGTTGATGTTAAAGGCGTTACCATTGCTGGCATCGACTCCCACGTAGTAGCTACTGCCAGCGTTGGCGGTTTTTACCTCTAGGCCTGCATCGCCAGCTCCTGCATTTTGGAGCAGGAACATTGGCGAGCTGGTGACGCTGGTGTTGGTGAGGACATTGGTGTTGCCCGTGCCGGCTTGCAAGTTAAGGGCTGACCCACCGTTGGTGTTGCCGACGGTGATTGTTGCTTTGCCCGTACCGGTTGCTGCGGTACCCAGGTTAATCGTCTGCGTGTTACCAGTTGCGGTAGTCGCATTGCCGATGTTGATCGTGTTGCTGGCAGTTGATTGGCCAACGGTAATCGAGTTTGTACCAGTCGCACCCGTGTTGCCAATAACAACCGCATTGGCGTTGGCGGTTCCGATTGAGATTGTGCCGTTGGTGCCAGCTTGAATGCCAACCGCCGAGGCGCCAGTGCCACCTTGAATTGTCGTTGTGCTGGTGCCGAGTAAGTTCCCCATTGCTAACGTGGTGGTTGAACTGGCAGTGGCGTTGTTGCCAATGCCGATGGTCTGGGCGATGGCATTGGCAATGTTGCCAAGCTGAATTGTGTTGGCGGCGTTGGCCGTTCCAATGGCAATCGTGCCCGAAGCGGCTGATTGAATGCTCACCGCTGTTGAGGTGCCGTTTCCTTGAATTGCGACAGTGCCGCCGGTATTGCCCACCGCCACCGCTTTGGCATTGGTGGCACCCACATTCACCGTTGGCGTGCCAGTGGAGGTAGTGCCGGTATCAATGGTGACGTTACCCGCTGTTCCTGCCGACGAGTTGCCGCTTTGCAAACTGATTGCGCCAGAAGCTCCCGAAACATTGGTTGAGTTAATGGTTACGCCTCCTGCGCCTTGTAGCGTGAGGGTGCCCGTGGTGGTGCTGACACTCGAAGTGTTGTTGCCGGTAAGGGTGATAGTCCCGCCTGATTGCGATAAGTTCCCAGTGACCGCCGTTGCTTTGTTGAGGTTGATGGCTGTGGCGTTGGTGGTGCCGATGTTGAGTGCAACACCTGAGGCTGTATCGAGCAATGGAGTAACCACCGAGGTGTTAGCCCTGGCAGTGCCGCTGATGCGGAAATCAGCGGTTTGGTCAGCACTGCTTTGGTTTTGGATGTAGTTGGCTGAACCGCTAGCAGCAGCAAATCCACACGCCGTGGCATTCTGCAGACAGATGGTACCGGCGGCATCAGGCAAGCTAATGGTGCGGTTGGCGGTCAAGGTGGTGGTGTTCAGCGTCATACCAAAGTTGTCGTTGGTGCCATCGGCGAGTACCAGCGCACCTGCCACTCCCTGGGCAGCAGTACTAGTAATGTTGCCCAGCGTCGTTTTTCCAGTACTGGTATCGGTGGAGAGAATACTCAGACCACTCGCGTTCTGGACTTGTACCGCCCCTGCGCCGTCCGAAGAGTTCTTAAAGAGTCCAGTTCCGTGCGTGACCAGGTTACCGCCAACAATAATCCCGCGCCCGGCATCTATACTCGATCCATCATTGTGGAACGTGAATTGGCTGTACTGTGTCCCGGTGTAGTCGGCGGCACTCCATACCGACAGGACCAAGTTTGCGCCGCCAGCTTCAAGGTCGAGCGCGCCGCCCGAAGTACGAAGCCGATACGCTTTGGTGGCTGTGGCCGCGTCTTTGACTTGCAGGTTTCCTACTACGTCCAAAGCTTCGGTTGGTGCGTTGGTATTGATTCCCACTCGCTGGTTGGTGGTGTTGACGTCAAATACAGGGGTGCTGATGCTTGCTGGCTGAATTTGGAACGCGGTGGTTGAATCGGCATTTGGTTTGAACAGAGCCGTCCCATTGGCGGTAAAGGTTTTGCCGCTGGCAACGGTGGTGTTCTGGTTCAAGTTGATTGCCGTGGCGTTGGTGGTGCCGATGTTGAGTGCTGCGGCACTGGCTGTGTCGAGTAATGGGGTCAGTACGGAAGTGTTGGCTCGGGCTGTGCCGGTAATGCGCAAATCAGCGCTTTGATCGGAGGCGCTTTGGTTCTGGATGTAATTGCCAGATCCGGATGACAGTGCAAAGCCACATGCTGCCGAGCTTTGCAGACACACCGTGCCAGCCGCATCTGGGAAGGTGATGGTTCGGCTTGCGGTCAAGGTGGTGGTGTTGAGGGTCAGGCCAAAGTTATCATTTGTGCCATCGGCCAATACCAGGTTGCCAGCAATCCCCTGCGCAGCCGTGCTGGTAATGTTACCAAAAGTTGTTTTGCTTCCAGAGGTATCGACCGTTAAGATTTGCCGGCCGGCCGCATTCTGCACTTGGAAGGCGGTGGCGGTGTTTGCATTATTCTGGAACAAAGCCGTACCGTTGGAGGTCAGCGTTTTGCCTGCCGCAATGGTCACATTGCCGTTTAGCCCGACTGCGCCCGAGCCGGTTGCAAAGGTGCCGGTCGAGTTGGATTGGTCAAAGTTGCCTGCGCCAGCCGCAAAGCTGAGGTTTTTGTTGGCGGCAATGCTGGTGCTCTGGTTAAGGTTGATGCCCGTCGCGTTCGTTGTCCCGATATTTAGCGCAACTGCTGAGGCCGTATCAAGTAGTGGCGTCAGGAGTGAAGTGTTGGCCTGGCCGGTGCCGGTAATGCGGAAGTTTGCCGTTTGGTCGACGCTATTTTGGTTCTGCAAGTAGTTGGCCGAGCCGGTTGCGGCAGCAAAGCCACATGAACCAGAACTTTGTAAACAGAGAGTGCCAGATTCGTCTGGAACGATGATTGTTCGGTTAGCGGTCAGCGTGGTGGTGTTGATTGTGGCGCCAAAGTTATCATTGGTCCCGTCAGCCAACTGCAACGCGCCAGCAATCCCCTGTCCTGCAGTGCTGGTGATATTGCCGAGTGTGGTTTTGTTGCCCGATGTATCAACAGCCAGCAGGTGTCGCCCGGCAGCGTTTTGCACTTGGAAGGCAGTGGCCGAGTTGGCATTGCTTTGGAAAAGCGCAGCGCCGTTGGCGGTAAAGGTCTTGCCGCTGGCTACAGTTGTATTGCCATTGAGGTTGACCAGACCTGTCCCGGTCGCGAATGTCCCAGTCGAGTTTGATTGGTCAAAATTACCTGCACCCGCGGCAAATGTAATGTTCTTGTTGGCAGCAACTGTGGTGCTTTGATTAAGATTAATCACTGTGGCATTGTTGGTACCGATATTTAAGGCGACCGCCGTGGCAGTGTCGAGCAATGGCGTCAGTAATGAGGTATTGGCTTGGCCGGTACCTGTAATGCGGAAATTAGCGGTTTGGTCGGCCGCAATTTGATTCTGAATGTAATTACCTGAGCCCGACGACGTTGCAAATCCACATGAAGCTGAGTTCTGCAGACACACCGTTCCACCGGCATCTGGCAGGCTGATGGTTCGATTGCCGGTTAAGGTGGTGGTATTGAGTGTCAGACCAAAGTTATCATTGGTCCCGTCAGCCAACTGCAACGCGCCAGCAATGCCTTGAGCAGCCGTGCTGGTGATGTTGCCAAAGGTAAAGACGCCGGTGGAGGTATTGGCATTCAGCAGATTGCGGCCCGCAGCGTTTTGGATGGTGAAGCCGCTGGTCGAGTCGCTGCTGTTTTTGAAAGTATTGGTGGTGCCGGTAAAGGTTTGGGCGGCATTTAATTTGGCGAGATTGGCATCATTGGAAAGATCAGCCGAGGAGATCTGGGTGCCATTGATCTGGTACTGATTGCCGGTGACTAAATTAAGGTTCCCGGCCACAGTTATTGTCGAACCACTTTCGGAAAGCAATGAATCGGCGATCACGCCGCTGGCCGTAAACTTGGCGATCTTGCCTGCCGTGCCGCCAGGCGTCGTCACTCCCCCGCCCACACCTGCACAGTTTCCCACGGTGGTACAGATATCGTAGGTGCCGGCTGCTGCGGTCAGTAGTCGGTAGGTCACGTTGGCGGTTGGAGTTTGGAGTGCCAAGGTGGTTGTGTTGGCACCACTGGTAGAGGTGATGGTTGTGGCTGCACCTTGCAGGGTCAGATTTTGGCCCGTATTGCCCACCGTCATGGCTGCGGTGGAGGTGATGGTGTTGGCAGTCAAGGTTCCAGTGACCGTCGCACCGCCGTTCAAACTGGCTAAACCAGCAACACCAAGTGTGCCGGTCAGGCTTGCAGCGTTTGAAATCGTTTGGCCATTGATTGCGCCAGAGGTCAGTGTGCCTGTCGCAACCACATTCCCTGCAGCATCGACGCTAAAGCGATTAGCGCCATTCAATTGGAGTTTGAGCAAATTACCTGCCGCGCTGACGTTTGTATTGTTGACCGCGATCATGTCGTTAGTGGCTTGGCTAGAAGTGATATTCAGACGACCAAAAGTTGGCGCTGCGGTGGTATTGATGTCTTGAATGGTGTTGACCGTTCCGCCACTCGCCGTAAAGTTGGTGCTGTTAAACTGGGCGATACCTTTTTGGCTGGTGCTCGCATCGTTGATGGTGACTGTTCCGCCGCTGCCGGTGGCATTGGCGAGTGTCAGCGCGCCTGTCAGGCCGTTCAAGCTATCGACAGCCGACTGTCCGCCACCACCGCTGGTCGTGACACAGTTAGGACAGGTAATGTTACCCGCGGCATCTACTTGAATCGGCCCGCTGGCACTGACCGCCACTGTGCCACTGGCATCGGGGATGGTGATTGTCTTGTTGCTGCCGCTTGGGGTGGCAAACGTTAAGGTGTTGGTGATGCCGGCTGAAGTCGCGCTGACTGATGTTGTTGCGCCTTGCAAGGTCAAATTCTGACCAGTTGCGCCAACGGTCAAAGCGCCGGTCGGCGTCAGCGTATTGACCGCTAAGGTTCCGCCGATGGTGACCGTACTGCCATTGTCGGTAATGATTGAATCGCCGATCACGCCGCTGGCGGTGAACTTGGCAACCTTGCCAGCCGTGCCTCCAGGTGTGGTTACTCCCCCGCCAGTGCCAGCACAGTTGCCGACGCTTGTACAAATATCATAGGTGCCGGCCGCTGCGGTCAGCAGGCGATACGTCACGTTGGCTGTCGGTGCCTGGAAATTGAAGGTGGTCGTGTTAGCACCATTGGTTGCGGTAATGCTGGTCGCGCTATTGCCTTGCAAAAGAAGACTTTGGTTGGTTGCGCCAACCGTTAATGCGCCAGTAGGAGTGATAGTGTTGGCAGTTAACGTCCCAGTGACCGTTGCGCCACCGTTCAAACTGGCAAGTCCGGCCACCCCCAAGGTACCAGTCAGGCTCGCGGTACTCGATATCGTCTGGCCGTTGATCGTCCCAGCCAAAGTCATATTGCCGCCCGGACTGACAGACAGTTTGCTAAGTCCGTTGAGCTGCAGATCCAGTAGATTACCGCTCGCGCCGGCGTTGGTGTTGTTCACTAGTAGCATTGGATTGCTCGCTTGACTGCTGGTGAGCGTCAGATCTCCAAAAGTTGGAGTTGCAGTCACGTTGATGTTTTGCACGGTATTTACCGTTCCCCCACTGGCCGTGAAGTTGGTGCTGTTGAACTGCGCGATACCTTTTTGGCTGGTCGATGCGTCGTTAATGGTGACCGTACTTGCACTGGCAGTGGCGTTGGCAATATTTAAGGCGCCTGTGAGGCCGTTGAGGCTGGTGACCGCGCTGGTTAGACAGCTCGGGCAGGTGATGTTGCCATTCGCATCAATGCTGAGTGCGCCCGTGGCGCTCACCGCCACTGTGCCACTGGCGTTTGGTAGGGTGATCGTCTTGTTGCCGCCACTCGGTGTGGCAAAAACCAGACTGTTGGTCACGCCGCCGGCGCTTGAACTCACGGTAGTAGTTGCGCCTTGCAGTGTCAGGTTCTGGCCAGCTGATCCAACGACAAGGGCGGAGGTTGGCGTGATGGTGTTGACCGCCAAAGTACCGCCAACCGTGACGGTCGTGCCACTTTGAGTCAGTACTGAATCGCCAATGGTTTGGCTGCCCGTAAAGAGCGGGATCGTGCCCGTGGTGCCGCCTGTGGTGCTCACACCGCCGCCAGCGCCCGTACAGTTGCCTGCCGTGGTGCAGATGTCATAAGTGCCCGCAGCTGCCGTCAGAAAGCGGTAGGTGACGTTAGCGGTGGGCGCCTGGAAAGCCACGGTTGTGGTGTTGGCGCCATTGGTTGCAGTAATGCTGCTCGAGCTATTACCCTGCAGAGTGAAGCTCTGGTTTGTTGCACCGACTGTCAGCGCGCTGGTGGGCGTAATGGTGTTCGCAGTTAACGTGCCTATCACAGTCGCGCCACCATTCAAGTTAGACGGCCCGGAGACCGTTAAGGTGCCGGTCAATGTGGCACTACTGGATATTGTCTGGCCATCAATTGCGCCGGTCAGTGTCAGGCCACCACTTGGAGTGACGTAGAACTTACTGGCGCCATTCACTTGCAGATCCAGGAGGTTACCGCTCGCTCCGGCGTTTGTGTTGTTCACCAGCAACATTGGATTAGTCGCTTGGCTGGAAGTGACATTCAATCTGCCGAAGGTCGGCGTGGCGCTGACGCTAATATCTTGGATGGTGTTGATTGCCCCGCCGCTAGCCGTGAAGTTGGTGCTGTTGAAACTGGCAATGCCCTTTTGGCTGGTGCTTGCGTCGTTAATGGTGATCGTGGTTCCTGCGCCCGTACTGTTCGCGAGCGTCAAGCCACCGCTCAGACCGTCCAAAGAAGTGACGCCACCGCCACCTGGACAAGCTTGGAAGGTTGGCGCGCCCGCGGTCGAAACCAAACAAAGTCCGCTGCCAGCTGCCGTGACGCTGGTGATTGGACTTGTGCCTTGGCCCAGCAAAACGCCATTGTTCGCCAAACTGGCCGCGCCGGTGCCGCCATTAGCGACACTTAGTAGCGTCCCCAGCGTTAGTCCGCCGGTGACCGACAGGTTACCGCCCACGGTTACGGTGCTGCCGCTTTCGGAGAGTAATGAATCGGCAATCGTCTGCACCCCAGTAAATTTGGCGATCTTGCCAGCTGTCCCGCCCGGACTATTCACTGTGCCACCACCGCTCGCACTGCTAATCGTAATGTTACCGCTGCCGTCATTGGTGACCGTCACGTTTGGACTGCCAGAGGCGGCGCTGATGATGCCGCTATTTTGGAGCGTATTGTTTGTCACGGTGAGTCCACTGCCTAGCCCAACACTGCCGGTGAGCCCGCCAATATTTAGCACACCAGTATTGCTTAGAGTGGTGCCATCTACGGCAATGCCGCTGCTTCCGGTGAATGAAACATTGCCGGTCTGGCCTTGCACTGAAAGAACCGACTGCGCAGTTGGCAGCGTCACATTCAACTGACCGTTGGTTACCGTAAGATTATTGCCCAGCGTAATATCGCCATTTGCCCCGCCGAAGCTATGTACCACTTGGTTTCCGTCGGCCATAAACACAAATTGGTGACCATTGTAATAGCCGAGCTTGTTATCGCCTTTATCGTAGTACACCTGGCCGGCGACGGCGTCATTTGGCTTGTCGGTTGGCGAAATGACCAGCGAGTTGTTGACCTTCAGCTGGCCGTTAATACTCAGCGTCGGCGTGGTGTCGATCGCCAATTGTCCAGCTTTGGCCAGGTCGCTTAACGAAATTGATAAGGGATTAAAGCGAGCATCGGCATCAACGGTTTGCTGGTTCGCAACAGCGGCCTTTCGGGCGTGCTGTTTCATGGTAATAAACACAAAGAGCCCGCCAAAAAGCAGGGCAAATAGTAATAAGCCGATTCCGACAGGTTTGATAAGTTTTCGTAGATCTCTAGGAGGTTTAACCGGCTTGTCAGGCGGTACCTCTAACGATTGCGTGGGTGGCGGTGGAGCAGGTGGAAGTGGCGCAGCCAAAGGAGCCTGGTATTGAACCCCAGAATTGGGCGTATCAGAAAAGCCAATCGTCGTGTTACTTAAACGATTGCCACCGGAATTACTACCAGTATTTTGCAAATTGTCTTCCACCTCTTTGTTGTATATCTTGCGATAGTCTCTCGCTTTTAGTATAGCGATTATGCTTAAAAAAACAAATCTCTTTAGGCGCTTTTTAGCTGCGCGGCGCGGTCGTTGGCTCGATGTCCACGAATAATGTCACCACATTGTGGGTGACTTTCAGAATGCCCTGCGTAATGGGTACTTCAATGGTGCGCTGGCCGGAATTAATCTTGATTGTCCCAGGAGAAAGCAACGAAAAGAAGTTGGCATGATTGGCCAAAATATCAAATGGCCCCACACGATTGACCGCTGACACCGCAACGGCAGTGCCGTCGTAATGGGTCTGGGTCGGCGACATCACCTTCACTTTTAAAACTGCGTCACTTGGCATCACACCAGGATCTCCTCGATTCCTTGCAAAGTTTGCTCCCGCGTGAAGTATTCTCCCTTGCCGCCGGTCAGGTCTTCGGTCACAAAGAAGGATTGAGAAAAGAAGGCGATTAGCTTTTGAGCGCGGTCAAAGTCGCGACGCTCATCTGGCGAGAGCTCGCTCTGTCCAATAATTGCGATGATGTTTTTGAGTGAGTCGTACTTTTGCATAATGGTCTGCACCTGCGTGGCAAGTACATAATGCCGGTCGCCCACGACTTCTGGCGAAAGCAGCGACGAAGCGGTTCGAATAAGGTCCACCGCCGGTCGGATACCGCTTTCGGCCACGGTTCGCGACAGCACCACCGTCGAGTCAAGCTGCTGGGCAATCTCTTGCACCGCCGGGTCGCTTAGGTCGTCAGCGGGAATGTAAATGGCTTGCACCGAGGTGATGGTGCCATTTTGGTTAGAGCTCAAGCGATCTTGCAACCGTCGCAGGTCCGAAAAGAGCGTGGCTTGGTAGCCACCTTCGCTTGGCATTGTTCCAAGTGTGGTGGCTAATTCGTTCGCCGCTTGCACGTAACGATAGATGTTGTCGACAAAGACCAGAATATCGCGCTTTTCTTCGTCGCGAAAATACTCAGCAATCGTTGCTGCGGCGTGGCCAACCAAGGCGCGCATGGCCGGTGTTTCGTGCATCTGCCCCATGAGCATGACCATTTGCTTTACGATATCGCGCTCCTTAAGCGTTTCGTACAGCTCGTAACCTTCACGGATTCGTTCCCCAATACCCACAAACATCGCCAGCTTACTTTCGTCCTTGGCAATGTTATGGATCAGCTCCATGGTGAGCACTGTCTTGCCCACACCGGCGCCGCCGATAATGCCAATCTTGCGGCCTTTGACAAACGGCGCCAAAAAGTCGATGACTTTGATGCCCGTTTCCAAAAGCTCAATTTTGCCGCCAATTCCATCGGCTGGAGGCGTGGTATTGTAAATGCTGCGCCGCTTGGCACCAGTGATAGGCGGGCCACCGTCGATCGGTTCACCAAAGGCATTAAGAATACGTCCGAGCGCCGCCGCTCCTTCGGGTACGGTAATCGTTCCCTCAGCCAGACTCACACCCGCGCCACGGCGAACCTCTGAGCTACCCGCCAGGTTAATGCAGCGTACGGTAAAGGGATTTGGGTAACTGGCCACTTCCAAAAAGACTTCAGGGTGGTCGGCCAGCACCAATAGTTGCTTGGGTTGCGGCTTGGTGCCTACGATTTCGATTTCGCAGACCAGCCCTTTGATTGCTCTAATTTGTCCGACTATGTCCACGATATTTGATCACCTTTATCATTTCTTTTAATCGCTCATCGGTCTCAGCCCGTTTGGCTCGGTAATACTGGTGACGATAGTCTACTACCAAATCCATGGCGCGGCGTTTGGCAGTGCTCATGGCATTAAATCGGCTGGCATATTGGGCGAGTTTGGATTCCATAATCACCTGACCCAGCGCCACGCCCATCATCACCGATTCCATATAATCGGCAATCTGGTCAATGTTTGGTTCAAAGATGTAATCACGACTACTCACCACTTGCTGCTCTTCCTTGGCAGCTTCGCCAAGCTCGCGGACTGCGCTAATCAGCTCAATGTGTGCCACTTTTTGGACTCGTAGCGACTCGTATGTTTGGTAAAAAACCGAGATATGCCGGTACTGGTTGAGCTCCTCCACTATCGGCGTCACCGTAAAATTGGCATCGCCAGCGGGAAGCTGAAACGACTTGGCGATCGGCACGCCCATTCGTCGCAGCGCCGCCACGCCATGCGAACCAATGGCGATAATGTCGGTTTGCGCCGGTGTTTGGTAGGCGGCCTGCATGGCCTCGACGATTTGCTCATCAATCTGCCCGCTCAATTTTCCCTCTGCGGTAATCAGCACAAATACATCTTGGGCCTTTTTGGCTTGAGTATGTCTCGCCAGTTGAGCTTTGGGATCAATGCGTAGCCCCTGATAGGTTTGCCACAATTCGGTAAAAAATTCTTTGCTGGCCACTACTCGGTCGCGAATTTTGGCAATATGCAAACTGGCAATACTTTCAAACACCTCAGTCAGGTCTTCGACGGTGTGAATCTGCGTCAACTCTTGCTGAATGGTGAGCGCGCGTTTCATGTGGGCAGCACCTCAATGGTTACTTTGTCGAGCAACTTGGCAACGATTTCATCGTTTTGGTCGCTGGTAGCCTTGGCGGTTGCCGGGGCAAGTTCGCGAACCTGTTGGCGCAGCAGCTGCATATTAAGAGTGCGGGCGCCAGCGCTGAGCAGGACCACCTCGATCAGTAACTGTTGCTCCAGGACATTGTAAAGTTCGGTTGGCGTTTGGCGAAAAGCTTCGTAAATCAGCCGGCCAAGCTGCAATGATTGGCGAGTTTCCAACGTCATTTCCGAACCGAAGTGCGCAAATTCCGTGGCCTGCCGGTAATCGGCCAGTTTTTTAAACAGCGCACCCGCGACCTGCTTTTGGCGTGGCGATTGCACCCGTCCGCCCACACGCGATACCGACAATCCGGTATTTACTGCAGGGCGAATGTTCTGGCGGAAGGTGGCAAGATCAAAAATGATCTGCCCATCGGTAATCGACATAATGCTGGTCGGCAAGTAAGCGGTAATGTCATCGCCTGGCGTCACGACCGTGGGGAGCGCCGTGAGCGTTTTGCCATTACTGGCGAGCTTGCCGGCGCGTTCCAGCAATGACGAATGCGCAAAGAACATGTCGCCTGGATAGGAATCGCGCCCAGGATTTGTCTCGCTAAGAAGTGAGATCTCGCGGTAGACCTTGGCGTGGCTAGAAAGATCATCGTAGACGATCACCACATCGCGCCCGCCGTACCATAGATGCTCGGCAATCGCGCAACCCACGTACGGCGCGATGTACGATTGGGCAAGTGAGTCAAAAATGTTGGCCACGATGACAATACTGTGTGCGATCGCCCCGGTTTGCGTCAGCGTGGTGACCAATTGATCAATCTCCACCCGTCGTTTGCCCACCAGCACATACACCACCACGCGGTCAGTGCCGAGTTGTTGAATCCCCAACTGCGTTAAAAAGGTCGTCTTGCCCGATTTAGTATCACCCAGCACCGCAATGCGTTGCCCAAGTACGATCGGAAAGAGCGAATCAACAATCGAGACGCCAGAAGAAAGTTGCTCGTTGAGCATGCTGCGCTCCATAATGCCTGGCGCTTTATAAAAAAGTGGCCAGGTGCCATCGAGCCGCACCGGTCCTTTGCCATCGAGTGGCTGACAGAGGGGTGTAATAACGCGACCGATAAGCTGCACGCCCACGCCAGTGGTTGGCGTATTGGCTTGGAGCACTGCCAGCGTTCCCAGCGGCGTGGTTTCGGCATCAAGGTTCAGCACCAAGGCAGTCTCGGTATTTACTTCACGGATAATGCCATGCTGGCCGGTCTCAAACAGCACCATGCCCCCAATGGCGATGCCGTCTAACCCTTTAACGGTCAGCAAAAACCGATCCAAACCCACCACTTCACCGGTTGGACTTCCCGCAGCGACCAGTTTGTGAAAGGTGTTATTTTCGGCCATGGGTCAATATCTCCGCCAGCCGTTGCTTGTTGGCTAAAAGTTGGGTGCGGAACGAAAAATCATACAAGTGCGAACCGCTTTGCAACAACAATCCTCCGCCAATGTCGCTGCGCATGGCGAAGGTCAGCAAAGTATGCGAATCCGCCTGAGTACGAAACCAATCAGCCAGCTGCTGGCGCAAAGTAGCATCTGGCAGCTCGGCGAGCACAATGTGCACCGTGGGCGCTTCGGTGCGAATGGCTTCGAGCTTTTTGAGCAGCTGCTCAATGCCCTCAAGCTTGCTGGGCGTCAGCTCGTTAGCCTGCAAAAGGCGTTCGGCCAAGCGCGATAATGGCGGCATGGCTTCACCCGTGGCGCCTGTAACTTTTTTGCGCACCTCGCGGTCGTTCATTCTGGCAATAAAGTTGCGGAGTTCAATAATGACCACCCCAAGGTGTTCAGGAGAATACAGCTCACCAGGTAATGTGGTGCCGCTCATGCTTGGATGTCCTGTTTGATCTGTTCTTTATGCTGCTCAAGCTGCTGCAAAATGTAATTGGTTTGTGCGCTGAGGTCAACATCTGGCCCAAAACTTTCTACAATAAAAGAACTTACCACATCGTTAAACCGTTGGTCAAAGTCAGCCAAGCGCTGCTGGTATTGCGCCACAATTTCTTTATCAAGCGCATCCATTAGCTCGGTTCGGCGAGCGGTGACTTCTTGTTGCAAGGCGGCGTGCTCTTGCAGAATTTCGCTGTTAAGGTTTTTAAGGCTAGCTTGGCTTTTTTCAAACTCAGCCGCCAACGCTTTGGCATTCATATCGCTGACATTACTGAGTAGCTTTGGAACTGCTTCGTTCAAGGCATGCTCAAATCGTTCAGCGGCTTTCGCGGCCGAGGCCATCAGCTTGTCGTGTACCAAATGTCGCACCTCAGCTTCATCAATGTCGGCAAAAAACTTCGTGCCATCCAAGTGAATGGTGTAATGCTTGGCGGTTGGGCGCAACCGTAACTCTTGGCGCAAGCGAAGTGCCCACAGTACACAAGCCAGCGCCGTACCACCAAGTCCAAGTGCTAAGAAAATTTCGGTACTGCTCATGTCTCTCCCATCTTCATGTCGTCAAGATTAAATATATCGCAATAAGCATAACTAGCAAAATACCAATTGCAATTGCTCCGACTTCAAAGAGGCTTTTGCGGACCGCATTCTCAGAGAGCGGATTGCGGCCGATCGAAATAATACTGGAGTGGATAGAAGCATACAAAAGTACGGCGATACTCATAAATCCCAGGAGCAACACCAGACTACTGGCCAGGACCCTGGCGATCGAGACATCTTTGCCCGCGATCGAGTTTGCAAACCCTTGCAGAAACGCCGGAACTAACGAGCGCTTGTCGTTAGTTGACATATAGTACGAGATATTTATCTGCACAGAAATCACGCCAATATGCACTTGCTGCTGCTTGCCTTGTTTGTCCGTGATGGTGCGTTCGGTAACGTCGCCACTCTGGAGGTCAGCCTGGGCGATGCCCACAATTTGCGTACTGCTGTTGGCCTTCATGCCCACGCCACTAATCGGCGAGGCGGTTATTTTGTCGCCAGTTTTAACTGCACCATTAATGTCACTGACCAACACTTTGGTGACGCCGCTGGTGACCACCTGGACGCTTTTGCCGGAGCTACTGAGTTCCACTAAGGGCTTGTTTGCAACCACGCCTGCCAGTCCGCTCACTTGGTCTGGAGTGGCGAGATGCACAATGCCTTGCTTGCCTGGCTCAAGCACCACCAATGCTCCAACGGTCACGCCTGGATCGTTGGTCTCAAAACCTTGCGAGATCGCGGTTGCACTCTGCGCCTGAGCGCTTCCTGTCAGTGCAGCAGCCAGCGTAGAGACAGCAAAACCTGTCACCAACAAGAAAGACTTTATCAACATTGCTGCCGTACCCTCACCATATTGTTTATGATTATACTGTATTTTGCGTCAACTGTTGCATTTAACTCAATATATCACGTTGGCGCTTGTGCTTAGGTGTCCTTTCTACTACACTAGGTTGGTATATGGTAATTAACGAGGTTGGAGCATATGGAATTTAAAAGCAATCCATCAGCACAGAACGCCCGCCGTCCTGAGCCCCAGCGGCCAGCAGCAGGCCCGCAAGAATATCATCATTCTTCCGGCGAAGGTGAACGCATGCGTGGTCGTCGCCCTTCTTTCCGTCTTCTTGTCCCTACAATTGTACTTGTCGTAGTACTACTCGTCGCTGTCTGCGGCGGATTTATGTGGATGAAGCACAAAGACGTAAATGGCATGACAGGCATCAAGAAAGATCAGTATCAAGCTGTCTTCTTAACCAATGGCCAGGTGTACTTTGGCAAGGTAGCCGACATGAATAGTAAGCAATTGCGGCTTACCAACATTTACTACCTGCAGGTGCAACAAAGCGTGCAGCCAGCCGACAACAAGAACACCCAGGTTTCGTTGGCCAAACTCGGCGACGAATTGCATGGCCCAGAGGACAATATGTACATTGCCCGCGACCAAGTCCTCTTCTGGGAGAACTTGAAAGACAGCGGCAAGGTCGTCCAAGCGATTAAGGGCGCTGTGCAGAAGTAGACCACGGGAATAGTCCCATCAAAAAAAGGAGCCGGTTTCGGCTCCTTTTTAGTGTGCTCTTTTGAAGCACAGCTCGTTTTGTCCTATGCAGTCCTAGGTTCGAGCAAAGTGTGCAAAGGCACGGTTGGCGTCAGCCATTCGGTGAGTATCTTCCTTCTTCTTGAAGGCAGCACCAGATTGGTTGTAGGCGTCCACGATTTCGGCAGCCAAACGGTTAGCGTATGGCATACCTTTGCGAGCGCGGGCAGCTGCAACAAACCACATAAACGCGAGGTGCAGCTGACGCTGGCCACTCACAGGAAATGGGATTTGGTAGTTTGCACCACCGACACGACGGCTTTTGACTTCCATCTGTGGGTAGACGTTCTTGATGCCTTTTTCAAAGACTTCGAGAGGATTGTCGCTCTTCAGTTTTTTGGCAGCAATTTCCATTGCGTCATAGACGTGGCGTTCAGCCAGCAGTTTTTTGCCATCGAGCATGCTTTTGTTGATCATGCGCTGGACAAGGGTGCTGTTGTACTTGCGGTCAGGAGTGACGCGGCGTTGCAGGGATTTGGTAGTTTTGCGTGGCATTACTTAGCCTCCTTCTTTGCGCCGTACTTACTGCGGCCTTGCTTGCGCCCTTGAACGCCTTGGAGGTCGAGTGCACCACGAACGATGTGGTAACGAACACCAGGAAGGTCAGGCACACGGCCACCACGGACAAGCACCACAGCGTGTTCTTGCAGGCTGTGACCTTCGCCGCCAATGTAAGCCCAAACTTCTTGCTGGTTGGTCAAACGAACACGAGCTACTTTACGCAGCGCTGAGTTTGGCTTCTTTGGAGTTTTGGTCGTGACTTTAATACACACACCGCGCTTAAGAGGTGCATTCAGCTTTTTGTATTGGGTCTTCAAGGCGTTGTGGATGGTACCAAGGGCAGGCGCTTTGCTTTTCTGGCGAGCGCTCTTGCGTGGTTTCCGCACGAGTTGATTAATTGTTGGCATGGATTTCCTTTTAAGTGAACCGACGACAGCACATCAGTCTTACTTACTATTATCAGTGCTTGCAGGAATCAGTCGTACACACCTGATCTTCTGACTCCGCATAAGCATGAAACTCGCCTTGAATTATAGCAAAAACAGGGACAAAAAACAAGCATTTGCTCTTCGCTAACTCTCTGTAAGCCGCTTGCTTATCTTAGGGAGAATAGTCTGATTGACATACGCGACGAGATTATCGGTGGTAAAGAATCTTTTTAACTCATCTTCAGTAAGCCCTTCCTGGCTCTCGATAAGGCCATCCACGCCGTATGCCAAGGCAACCGCTTGTCGTTCTTCTTCGGTGAGGCTGGAGAGAAGAGGGATGATCTGGCGAATCCTTTCTTGGGTTGTTTCTTCTTCGACTAACTCATTCGCAGGATCAACTGCGTGAAGATCAGGGTGCAAGGAAGGCCAAGAGGTCCTGTGGTTTCCGCTATCGAGACTCAGTATTGCTCTTTGGTAACCGAAGGCCATGCGCCGCAGTTCTGGTAACGTCCTTCGTGGACATCTCGCCACCACTTCTTTGATTATTTGTGGCTCAATCTTTTCACCGATGCTCTCCTGAAGCATTCGGTAACGCTTATAAAATGATTCTACACCCCATCGTACCTCGTTTGGGCTGTGCTCAGCAATGATCAGCAAGAGATCTTCATCGACTTCGCTTTCAGTCGTACAGACCTGATCCCTAAGCTGGGCAAATTTAGTATGATATTCAATGATACCTGTCATTATTTTTTCTGGGTCAGAAAAGTGACGGCAGAAATAAGCGACAACTCTATCCGTCACTTCTGCGCTGTGAAACTCCGGAGCGACCATTGCGCAGCGCTCCCTAAATCGATCGATCGCCACTGGGGCAGTTTCCGCCTGAGTGAAACAATATAAGCGGATAATGCTCGGTGAGACAAATTTGTCACGCGCATATTTCTTTCCTAAGTCAACAATGTGCTGACCGCACAGCTCGAGTGTCCGCTCTGGGTCGGCGCTGTGGAGTGCATATTTACGTGCGGTTAGAGAAATTCGCTCTGGTCCACCTGCCGTTGAGGCGAGCTGGAGCAAAGCTTCAGGCATAGCACGTAGCTTCGATAAAGGATCACCTCCTCTCGCGAAGACTCGTAGCACGTCACTCCTAGACACATAAGGATTGTCTTCAGACTCGGCGAAACACGCAGCGACATATGCAAAGCCATAATGCATAGTCAGGCGCCCCAAATCTTTTATTGAAAGATTGAATGTTCGTACCTGCAGAAGTTCTTTCAAGAGTTCAGGCGCAAGCTTATGAAGCTGTTGACTTTGCTCTTCTATCGTTGCACCGGAGTGTTCCCCGTGTGCGTAAAGACAGCTTGCAAGTCTCAAGATTACCTCCTCTCCTGATTCATCTAACTCATAGTTGGATTTGGCAATGTAGTCGTTAGCCATAGAAGTAACAAGGTACTTACGTGATATTTTTGAAGCCAGTCGTCTGCCCACAGAAGTCTCTCGTAGCATTGTGAGTGCCTCAGAGGGATCATCTGGAAGTTGTTCCTGGAGCAGATCAGCAACTTTACCTTGCAGTTCAGTCTCTTCGGATTGGGTGACACTTAATTCTGGGCTAGTCGCTTCACCCAAAATACCAGAGAGTTTATGAAGTTGAACGAGAAGTTCTCGCTCCCTGCTAGAGAGTGATTCTAGCTTTGAGGAGAGACTCAATTTTCCTGTCGCTTCATCCACTGCAAGCACTCTTTGAGTAAAGAGTTGTTCAACGCTCTGCAGTATGGCCACCATTTCTGGGAAGCTGGAGTGCGGGTAGCCCCGAGTTATATCCAAACCAACCTGCGCAGCTAAAGAAGCCTTTAAGACGATACTGGTGCGAGCAAGTAATTCGGCGTTTAGTTTCTCGGCCAGGCTATCCATTTCTTTATCCGTAAGGATTATCTCCGGTTCTGCACGGTTCTTTGACCGTTGGCGTCCTCGAGAGTTGATCCTGCTGGTGGAGTTAAATGCCTGAGTGCTCCGTGTTTCTCCCGAAGTAAACGGAAACCTTAGAGCTCTTTCTATAGCATGCTCGCGTTCCATGCCTTGTCCCATATAAGCGACAGCGTCTTTGAGAATATTTTCGGCTACTTTGTTGACATCCGAGACAGGCAACCCATTGCCATTACTGATGACACTCGTGACCGTTTCGTACACCTTGGTTCTCTCCTCTGGAGTAAATGGGCTCTCCTTATCCTCGGTTCGCATGGCTAAGGGGAGGAGATCTCTTTCCGTATCGTTAAGTGGCCGCCGATCCTCTCCTTGACTACGATACAAAACTCGGAAGTATTGTGGCTCTTCAGTCGGAGGCGAAACTCTTGGAGGGGTGAATCTGAAAGTTGGCTCCTTGGCTTGGGCGAGAAGTATGTCTGCCTCTGTTGCTTGGATCTGTAAGCCACCGACGGTTATCGGTTCAGACGCGCCGAGATATGCAGTAATGTCCTCTGCTTGTGCTTTGCAGTCATCGACATACACACACTTACGACAGACGCGCCCGGCGGCTGCAACCGCGTTCTTACTCACCCGATCATGAGGTGTATCTTCAGGTAGGCAAGGTGCGTCGGGCATCATAATTTCAGCTCGAGAATACTGCTGTGGTTCCGACATTGTATCTATATTATACAATATTTGGTAGAGAAGCGCGAGCATACCAAAAACGCCCCACTCTCGTGAGGCGTTTCGTAGCGGAATCTAAGGATTTTACTCCTTGATATCCCGAGCGCCAGTACCGACCGGAATTTTGCGGCCGATAATCACGTTCTCTTTCAGACCGTAGAGCTTATCAACTTTACCACTAGTGGCGGCGTTGATGAGCACGCGGGTCGTGTCTTGGAACGAGGCAGCTGACAGGAATGAGTCAGACCATGTCGACACCTTGGTGATACCCAGCAGGAGCTGTGTGAATTCAACAGGCTGCTTGCTATCCTTGGTGAGCAGGTTACTGGCTTCAATCACTGCCGCTTTACTGACGATGTCGCCAGTGACAAACAAGCTGTCGCCTGGGTCTTCGATCTGCACGCGGCTGAACATCTGACGGACGATCACCTCAAGGTGCTTGGCCGAGATGTCCTGACCTTGGGCAGCGTAGATGCGCAGTACTTCGTTGATGATGTAACGCTCTGTGGCTTCGATGCCCTTTAGGCGAAGCAGATCGTGCAGGTTGATCGAACCAGTAGTCAGGCGGTCGCCTGCATGTACGTGATCGTTGCTCTGGACGGTAAGCTGCTTGAAGCCAGGGATTTCGTAGCGAACAGGTGCGGTTGCACCAGCGGTCAGTACAATTTGCTTCTTGGTGACATGAACTTTGCCATCAAATGGTGCAACCAATGGACGGCTTTCGTCATCATCAGAAGCAAGAACATCACCGGCTCGCACGTCGCTGCCAGATTTGATGCGGGCAATGCGGCCATCGAGTTCCAAGGTTTCGGTCTTGCTTTCGCTTGGGGTTATTTGCACGACATAGACGTCGCCGTTTTCCCACACTTCTGCGTCACCAGTGACTTCACTCAAGTATGCCTGACCTTTTGGCGTCCGAGCTTCAAAGAGCTCTTCAACACGTGGCAGACCCTGAGTAATGTCTTCACCAGCCACACCTGAGGCGTGGAAGGTGTTCAGGGTAAGCTGCGTACCAGGCTCACCAACCGACTGGGCGGCGATGACACCAACTGGTTCGTAGGCTTTGACCATAACGCCAGTAGCCATGTCGATACCGTAGCTCTTGAGGCTAATGCCACGCAAGCTGGTGTCGGTTAAGATGCTGAGAATCTTGGCTTCTTGCAAATCGCTCGCTTCGATTGCATCAGCAACGTCACGAGTGATGATGTCGCCACGAGAGACAACAACCTTACCAGCAACCTTAATGTCTTCGGCAGCACAGCGACCGTACAAACGATCGGCAAAGCTCACCATTGTTTCTTCAGCTTCGGATCGGAGGATCGCAAAGCCAGGGTCGTCGCTTTCGTCAGTCACGGTAAAGATATCTTGGCTCACATCCACCAGACGACGAGTCAGGTACCCCGAGTCGGCAGTCTTAAGGGCGGTGTCAATCAGACCTTTACGTGTACCACGGGTGGCAACAAAGGATTCAAGTGGGCTCAGGCCCTTCTTGTAGCTGGAGCGAATTGGCAGCTCAATCTCACGACCGGTAGCGTCAACCATGACACCAATCATGGCCGCAGCCAGCTTGACGTTACTGAGGTCACCACGAGCACCTGAGTCAACCATTACGGCGATCGAGGTATCTTGGTTCTTCAGCTCTTCCTGCAAACGGTCAGAAACTTGTTTGTCCACGCTACGCCATGCGCCAACGGTCAGGCTGTACCGCTCTTCATCGGTAATCAGACCCATTTCGTACTGGTCGTGAATTTCTTTAGCGCGGGTATCCCCATCGCTAATCATGTCCTCTAACCAGTCGACTTCAAAGTAGTCGGTCATACCGGTCGACACCGCAGCTTCGGTGGCGTACTTGAGCGAAAGATCTTTCAGCTCGTCGGCAATCTCGGCAGTGCGATCCTGGCCGTACTGTTGGAAGACCATTGAGAGAACTCGGTTGAGTTTCTTCTTGGTCATGACATCTTCTTGGTAAGCCATGTCAGCGGGCAAGGCTTCGTTAAAGAAGAATCGGCCAAGAGTTGTCTCGCGAGCTTCACCCTTTACAGGAATGCGAATGGGGCTTTGGAGTTTGATCAAGCCTTTGTCATACGCAAAGATGGCTTCGTGAATGCTCGAGTAGAGCTTGAGCTCAGTCTGGGCGCTTGGCTTTGGATAGGTCAGGTAGTAACACCCGAGGACGATGTCCTGCGAAATGTTCAATACTGGTGAACCATCGGCTGGCTTCAGCAAGTTCTTGGTCGCTGACATCAGCTCTGCCGCTTCTTTTTGCGCAGCGTCGCTGAGCGGAAGGTGTACGGCCATCTGGTCACCATCGAAGTCGGCGTTGAAACCTTTACATACCAGTGGGTGCAGCTGAATAGCTTTACCTTCGATCAGCTTCGGCATAAAGGCCTGGATTGACAGACGGTGCAGGGTTGGCGCACGGTTCAGCAGCACGTACTTGCCCTTAATCACTTCATCAAGCGCGTCCCAAATCACGGTGTTACCAGACTCGATCAAACGAGTCGCGCTCTTAATGTTGTGAGCGTGGTCGTGTTGCAGCAGATAGTTGATCACGAACGGCTTAAAGAGTTCGAGAGCCATCAGCTTTGGCAATCCACATTGGCTAATCTTGAGCTCTGGACCGGCCACAATAACTGAACGACCAGAGTAGTCCACACGCTTACCCAGCAAGTTCTGGCGGAAACGTCCCTGCTTACCCTTGAGCATATCGCTCAGGCTCTTCAAGCGACGGCGACCACCGGCAGTTGAGACAGCGCGGCCACCACGGGCAGCGTTGTTGTCGATAAGCGCGTCAACCGCTTCTTGAAGCATGCGCATTTCGTTACGGCGAATTACTTCTGGGGCATTGAGCTCCATCAGCTTCTTCAAACGATTGTTACGGTTGATGACGCGGCGATAAAGGTCGTTGAGGTCGCTAGTGGCAAATCGTCCGCCGGTCAGCTGCACCATAGGTCGCAGGTCTGGAGGAATCACTGGCAATATAGCGACACACATGCTTGATGGCTGGATGCCGGCGCGGTGCATGCCTTCCAGCATCTTAAGCCGCTTCATGATCTTCTTGTGGCGTTGACCCTTGGCAGCTTCAGCTTCCTCGGTCAGTTCTTTGATTAAGTTGTCGAGTTTGATCTCGTCCAACAGTGCCTTCAGCGATTCACCGCCCATACCAACTTTGGTAATCGCGCGGTATTCGCTTGGCAAGTTGCGGAAATCAGTCTCGCTAATCAAACGACACTTCTCAAGACTCTCAAGCTGATTCTTTTGCTCGAGGTACACTTCTTCAGCTTCAGCCAGCTCTTTGGTCTGTTGTTCAGCCAAAGCTTTGACATTCGCTTCTGGGGCTTCGGCCATTTCTTCGAATTTCTTTTTGATCTCGTTTTTCTTGACCTCGAGCTCAGCTTCAGCATCAGCTAACAGCTGGTCGCGCTTGGCCGTGTCGACACCCATAATGATGTAGCTGGCAAAGTATGCAACGCGCTCCAGGTTCTTGACGGTCATTCCCAGCAGCAAACCGATGGCGCTTGGAGTGCCGCGCAGGAACCAAATGTGAGCCACAGGAGCAGCCAGGGTGATGTGACCCATTCGCTCACGGCGGACAATACTCTTGGTAACGATCTCACCGTTCTTATCCACCGCGACTTCGCGGCTACGAACACCTTTGAGCTTGGCGTCATGAGGCGAAATGTCTTTGACTGGTCCAAAGATTCGTTCACAGAACAGCCCGTCACGTTCTGGTTTTTGGGTTCGGTAGTTAATGGTTTCTGGCTTGGTGACCTCGCCATATGACCAAGATTTAATGTCGTCGCTCGAGGCAACGGCCAGGCGCACTGCGTCAAAATCAGCAATGCTGGCGGTGGTGCTAAACTTGCTCATGTTAGGCCTCCTCCCCTTCGTTATCGTTATCGTCTGGGACGGTTTTGTCGTCGCCCGCATCTGTGTCATCGGTTGCATCGATGGTGACAAAGTCATCACTTGTCGTATCTTCAGCGTCGGTAATCTCGATGCCTTCAGTTTGCGCAAGCTCGTACTCGTTGGTGGCAACCTCTTGGCTGACATCAATCGAGCTCTTCTCCATCACCACTTCTGGCGCATTGGCGGCTTGATCGGCCACGGCTACTTCCAGAATTTCTTCAGCATCGATTTCTTTTTTCTTCTGTGTAATCAAGTCGACGCGGAGTCCAAGACCTTGCAGTTCTTTTACAAGCACGTTAAAGCTTTCTGGAACCTTTGGACCGGTGATTGGTTCACCCTTGATGATCGACTCGTAGGCTTTGCTACGTCCAAAGACATCGTCGGACTTGATCGTCAGCATTTCTTGCAGGCTGGTTGCGGCGCCATATGCTTCAAGCGCCCACACTTCCATTTCTCCAAAGCGCTGACCACCGTTTTGTGCCTTACCACCGAGTGGCTGTTGCGTCACCATGGTGTATGGTCCGATGCTGCGGGCGTGGATCTTGTCGGCAATCATGTGGTGCAGTTTGATGATGTGCATCACACCAACAGTGGTGCGTTCCTTGAATGAATCACCAGTGCGGCCATCAAAGAGTTGGCTCTTACCATCTTTGGCAATGCCAGCAAGTTCAAGTTGTTTCTCGATTTCTTCAGTTGGCACACCGTTGAATGGTGAGGTAATCACTTTGTAGCCAAGTGCTCGCGCGGCCATACCCAAGTGGGTTTCAAATAGCTGCCCAAGGTTCATACGACTTGGCACACCGAGTGGGTTAAGAATTACATCGACTGGAGTTCCATCTTCCATGAATGGCATGTCGCCTTCAGGAAGAATCCGAGCCACTACACCCTTGTTACCGTGACGTCCAGCCAGCTTGTCACCAACAGCGATTTTGCGCATTTGCGCCACAAAGACCTGGATCTGCATGAGCACACCAGCTTTGAGTTCGTGGCCAGCTTCGCGGCTAAAGACTTTTACGCCAACAACCTTACCGTGCTTGCCATTTGGCATGCGTTGGCTGGTGTCGCGGACGTCCTTGGCTTTTTCACCAAAGATTGCGCGGAGCAAACGCTCTTCTGAGCTCAGCTCTTGCTCACCCTTTGGTGTAATCTTACCAACCAGGATGTCGCCAGCGTGCACTTCAGCGCCAATGCGGACAATACCGTTGTCGTCGAGGTGACGCAAAGCTTCTTCGCTGACGTTTGGAATGTCACGAGTCACAATTTCTGGGCCTAACTTGGTTTCACGCACCTCAACCATAAAGTCCACAATGTGGATTGAGGTCAAGGCGTCTTCTTTCACCAGACGATCGCTCAAAATAATGGCGTCGTCCATGTTGTAACCACCCCAAGGCATAAAGGCAACCAGCAGGTTCTTACCAAGAGCGATTTCGCCATCAGCAATCGACATACCTTCAATCAATACGTCGCCCTTCTTAACCTTGTCGCCACGAACCACGACTACTTTTTGGTTAATGCATGAGCCTTCGTTACTGCGCACAAAGTGTTGTGGCTGATAGGTCTTGGTTTCGGTCTTGTACTTTACTTGTACTTCATCGCCGTTTGCCTTCACGACTTCACCGTCTTCTTCAGCAATCACCATCTGACCGGTGTTGCGAGCCACGTGGCCTTCCAAACCGGTACCAACGGTAGCCGATTCTGGACGCAGCAGTGGGACAGCTTGCCGTTGCATGTTCGAACCGGTCAAACTGCGGTCAACACGGTTTTTCTCAATAAATGGAATCAGCGCTGCGGTCGAACCAAGGATTTCTTGCAGCGAGGCGTCCATGTAGGTCGCTTCGTTCGCGTCTACCTCACCTGGGACCAGGCTGGTGCGCGCCATGATGCGGCTTTCCGTAAAGTAACCGTCTTCATCAATATCGTTACCAGCACCGGCAATTACTGAGCCAGCTTCTTGGGCAGCGTCCAGGTAAACGACTTTGTCGGTCAGCTGAGCCTTTACAGGGAAGGTTGCGTGGTCCAGTTTGGCCAGCTTGGCAGCAATTTCTTTGGTAATCTTGTCACCAGCTTTGGCAACAACTTTGTCTTTGTCGTCTTTGACGTCAGCGCGAAGGATGTGACCTTCAGCTTCTTTGGCAGTAACAGCGTTGATTACCTTGCGATAAGGAGCTTCCAAAAAGCCGTATTCGTTAATCCGTGCATAGCTCGCCAAGTTCAGTACCAATCCAATGTTCGGTCCTTCAGGAGTTTCTACGGTACAGATGCGACCATAGTGTGTTGCGTGAGCGTCACGAACCTCAAAGCCAGCACGTTCGCGACTCAAGCCTCCAGGGCCCATTGAGCTAAGGCGACGCTTGTGGCTGAGCTCAGAAAGAGGGTTGGTCTGATCCATGAATTGACTCAGCTGTGAGCTTGCAAAAAACTCGCGTACTGCAGCCACCACTGGGCGAGCGTTGATGAGTTGTCCAGGGGTAACCGTTTCGATGTCGCTCATGCTCATGCGGTCTTTGGCATTGCGCTCCATGCGCAGCATACCAATGCGGAACTGGCGTTGCACCAATTCACCGACAAGTTTTACGCGCCGGTTATGCAGCGCGTCGATGTCATCTGGTTTTTCTTGAGTGTTGTTGAGGCGAATTACTTCAGCAATAATAGCCACGAGGTCGTCAAGGCGCATCACACGGTTTTCGGTCGTGTTTGCAACATCAAGGTCGAGACGCTGGTTGATCTTGTACCGACCAACGCGACTGACATCGTAGCGCTTAAAGTTGAAGAACATGTTTTCGATCAAGCTTCGCGCGTTATCTACAGTGGCGAGGTCACCAGGACGCAAACGACGGTACACTTCAATCAAGGCTTCGTTCTGACCGCGGGAAGGGTCTTTGTCAAAGGTGGCATCGATGTAATGCGTGTCGCTAGTGTCAACGTGAGCAAACAATTCTTTGATGCTGCTGTTGGTTGGGTAGCCAAGTGCACGCAGCAAAGTGCTGACCGGAATCTTGCGACGGCGGTCGATCTTAACGTAAATTGCGCCGTTGGCAGCGGTTTCAAATTCGAGCCAGGCACCACGGCCAGGAATCAGCTTGGCACCATAATGGTTGCGGCCACTGCTGGAATCGGCAGTAAAGAAGACGCCAGGGCTGCGGATCAGCTGCGAGACAACGACACGCTCGGCGCCGTTGATCACAAAAGTACCGCGGTCGGTCATCCATGGGTAGTCGCCCAGGTAGATCTCTTGCTCTTTGACTTCGCCCGTCACCTTGTTGGTGAGTTCGACGGTTGCGTGCAGCGGTGCTTCAAAGTTGGTGTTGTTTTCGCGGGCATCTCGCTCGCTCATCTTGGGGTCGCCAAAACGATAGTCCTTAAAACGGAGTTCCAATTTGGTGCCAGTGTAATCTTCTACTGGATTTACTTCAGCAAAGATTTCACCCAGACCCTCCTGGACAAACCATTGAAATGATTTGAGCTGGTGCTCAATTAAATTAGGCAGCGCAATCTGCTCGTCTACTTTAGTAAACGATTTGCGCTTGGTGGCAACGCTTCTAGCCATATTCCTCCCGCGGACTTTATGAGTGATAGATAGAACGCTCGCTACTTACCTGCAGCGAGACATAAAATATTTTGTTTTTGTAATGTGATTTTGGCGCCGAAGTCACACTAAGTTCTGCGTTGCTCCGCATATGGTGCGGTACTAACCCAACTTACACTACTTCTTGATAGTAATTGTGCCGGAAAGTAACAGGTATGTCAAGGAATTTTAGGCGAGGGAAGGTTTTGGCAAACTGCCGATCACGTTGTCGATCACACCATATTCTTTGGCTTCGCCTGCGGTCATATAGTAATCGCGGTCCATATCGTTATGAACTTTCGCAAGCTTTTGGCCAGTGTTCTCGGCAGTGATTTTTTCCAGCATCTCTTTGGTGCGGATCGCTTCACGCAGGGTGATCTCTTGGTCGGAGACTTTTCCTTGAGTACCGCTTGAGGGTTGGTGAATCATAATGCGGCTGTGCGGCAAGGCAAAACGTTTGCCCTTTGCGCCAGAGCTGAGCAAAAAGGCACCCATGCTGGCAGCCAAACCAACACAGATTGTTTGCACGTCAGGTTTGATGTAATTCATGGTGTCGTAAATCGCCATGCCATCGTAGACACTGCCGCCCGGGCTGTTGATATAAAAGTAGATGTCTTTCTTGGCGTCTTCGCTTTGCAAGAATAAAAGTTGAGCCACAATTAAGTTGGCAGAAGTAGATTCCACCTCTGAACCCAGAAAGATAATGCGCTCCTTGAGCAAGCGCGAGTAAATGTCGTACGCGCGTTCGCCCATGTGCGTTTTTTCGATGACTGTTGGAACAAGAATTGAGCTTTGCATAGCTCTATAGTAGCGCCATTAGCACTCAACCGTCAAGAGTGCTAAATGGGTTATTTCGAAGAGGCGATTTCAAGAATGCGGTCGATGGTTTTCTCGGTTGCCAAGCGGCTTTCGATGTCACGACGCGCTTCAGTCGTATCGAGCTGGGCACGCATCTTTGGCTCTTGGTATTGACGCTTCAGTTCATCCAGTCGGGCATGCACTTCGGCAGTGTCTACCTCAATGCCCTCTTTTTTGGCAATCTCAGACAGAATCAAACCAGTGGCCACTCGCTTTTCAGCTGCAGGCGTGACCTCTTTTTTGAGCCATTCTTCTTCGGTCGTCGCTTCAGCCTTAAGATACTCATCAAGCGTCATGCCGCGGTACGCAAGGTTTTGCAACACATCTTGGCGAACCATTTGCGTTTGGTCTTTTACCAACGACTCTGGCATTGGCACAGTGCTCTTTGCAATGATCTCTTCGATAACATCATTCTTGAGTTCGTTGCGTGCAGTGGATTCCTGCTGGCGAATCAGTTCGGCTTTAACGTCCTTCTTTAGATCATCCAAAGTTTCGAATGGGCCAGCCTTTTTGGCAAAGTCATCGTCAAGTGTAGGCAGGACAAGCTCGTTGACTTTCTTGAGGGTAACCGCAAAGGTCACCTTTTTGTTAGCCAGTGGCTTATGCGCGTAGTCTTTGGGGAACGTCAGCGTAAATTCCTTTTTGTCACTAGGCTTTAAGCCGATCAGATTTTCTTCAAAACCATCAATGAAGGTCTTGGAACCCAAGCTCAGCGGATAGTTTGTACCAGTTGCGCCAGGGACTTCTTTGCCATCAGCATCTTTGCCGGCAAAATCAATCAGGACTTCGTCGCCATCTTTGGCGGCACGATCAACCTCTTTTTTCTCAGCCATTTGGCGCTGCAAGCGGTCAAGTACTTCGGTGACTTCAGTAGCTTTGATACTTACCTTGGCTGGCGTCTTTTTGATCTTGGTGTAGTCGGCCAATTTAATTTCTGGCACAACTTCGACTTTGGCGGTAAATTCTGCAGTCTCGTCAGGGACTAATTTGGTAACTGCAATCTCTGGACGATCAAGCGGCTGCAGCTTTGCTTCCAGCATGGCTTCGATGTAGTACTGATTAACTGCAATCTCCAGGATTTCCTGTTGCAAAGTGTTGGGATCGATGTGCTTTTCAGCCACATTCGCCGGGATTTTGCCCGGACGAAAGCCCGCAACCTTCACGTGCTTGGCCAGTTTTGCCAAAGCAGCTTTTTTAATAGGCGCTAAATCTTTTGCATCCAAAGTGATAGTGAGCTCTGCGTGAGTTGCAGACGGTTTGGTAAGAATATGTTTCATAACTTGGTAGTATACCTTCTTTTGAAAACTATTAACAGATCAGACCTCTCGAACGTCCTTTACGGTGGTTATTATGCGCTCTAGCGAGAGTTTTTCTTCTTTTTCGGTCCGGGTGTCTTTAAGGGTGAACATTTCTTCGCTCAGTTCTTCTTTGCCAATGAACAAAATGTGCGGAATGCCCTGCTTAATGGCAGTTTTAAGTTGTTTATCCAGCTTGCGCTGCGTAATATCCACCGCCACCTTCACACCTTCTTCACGGAGGTCGCGTGCCACTTTTTGAGCTTGCTTCATGACATCGCCCAGGACAATTAAGTAGATCTCAGCCGCTGGGTCTAATTGCGGCAAAAGGCCGTGCACATCCAGAAAGTCGCGAATCGTGACATCACCCATGCCAAACCCTACGGTCGGTACCGGCTCAACGCCGAATAAGCCGACCAGTCCGTCATAACGACCGCCGCCAAATAGCGAACGACTGTTTTCGGGATTGGTGTCAAAGACCTCAAACACAATGTCGGTGTAATAATCAAACCCACGCATCAGAGTAATATCAAATGTCGCGTTGGCAACACCATGCTCGTGCAACAAGCTAAAGAGCGCTTGGACTTCCTGCATCGCGTGAGTCTCGCGCAGCTCATCTGGTAGCTCTGCCATGGTGCTGGCACCGAGCAAGCGAGCAATTTTGCGCAGCCCATCACTTCGTTGATTATCGTCAAAAATTGAAGCCGCTTGCTGGCTAAATTCTTCGTGATTAACCTTATCTTTGCGATCAAACAGTTTGATCATCAGTTGCGACTGAATCACGTCCAAGCCCAAGTAGCCGCTCATCATTTCGTTCACCAACATGCGGCTGTTGATCTTAATCTTGTACATTTTGTCCGTCGCGCCAAAAGCCTTCATGATGTCGTTGGCCACCATGATCAGCTCGAGGTCGCCATCAATCGTGTCCACGCCAAACAGGTCGACATTAAGCTGCCAGTGCTCACGCAAACGTCCACGCTGCGGCCGCTCGTAGCGCCATAAGTTTGGAATGGAATACCAGCGAGCTGGATACGCAAGTTCCTGGCGGCGACCAGCTACCATACGGCTAACACTCGGGGTCATTTCTGGCCGAATGCACACCGTGCGACCACCACGATCGGTAAAGGTATAGGTTTGTTCGCTGACAATTTCTTGGCCGGACTTAGCGGCGTATAGCTCGTACGGTTCGAGCATTGGAGCATCGTAGTTTTCGTAGCCGTAGCCTTCGGCGACTTTTTTCCAGATATCAAAGATGTAGTTTTGAACGCGCTTTTCTTCGGGATACAGATCCCTGGCGCCTTTGTAAGGTTGTGTTGATAAAGCCATAATCGTTTCCTATTGTACCAATATTTTATCAAAAACGCCGGAGTAACCGGCGTTTGCATTGCAAACTAACCGCGTGCCTCCGGCAAACTATGACTATGATGGCTACAAACAAACTGTTGCATTGAGGCTTATTGTAGCATCAGGTGAGCACTTTAGCGAGCACAAGCAATTTGCTGATATTATGGTGTTATGTCAGAAATTACATCTTCCACAGAGAATACGTGCGATATTGTTTTAGAAGGTGGTGGCGTGAAAGGCATTGCGTTGGTCGGTGCCGTTGGCGCGCTTGCCGCAAAGGGTTGCGAGTTCCGCCGCGTGGCTGGGACCAGCGCTGGCGCAATTGTCGGTGCGCTGACAGCCGCTGGTTTTACGCCAGACGAAATGAAAGCCATGGTCGAAGAACTCGACTACCGCAAGTTTCAAGACGAAGGGCTTCTGGCTCGCTTTGGTCTGCCCGGCAAGCTGGCCTCGTTGGCACTCTATAGGGGAATTTATAAAGGTAATTACGCGCGGGATTGGCTGGCCCAGCAGCTCGAAACCAAAGGCGTCCGAACTTTTGGCGATTTGCGGCTTACTGACGGCTGGGCTGCAGACATACCAGAAAGTGAGCGCTATAAACTCGTGGTAGTAACCTCGGACATTACGCGCACCGAAATGTTCCGTTTTCCTTTTGATTACCCCAAACTCGGTCTTGACCCCGACGAGCAGAACGTTGCCGATGCTGTGCATGCCTCGATGGCCATGCCATTCCATTTTCGGCCAGTCACTTTTGCTGGCGATCAATTTGTTGATGGCGGCATGCTTTCGAACTACCCAATCGACATATTTGGCCCGCTCAAAGACAAGCCGTGGAATACAATCGGCATCAAGTTGTCGGCCAAAGAAAAGGCCACGGGCCTGCGTATGCCCACTGATAATCTGGTGGAATATATCCTGGCCCTCGTTGAAACCAGTATTCGCGGCCACGACCAACTGCACATCGACGACCCCGAAACCCAAGCACACACCGTTTTTGTGGACACTGGCGACATTCAAGCCACCGACTTTAATCTTTCGCGCGAGCAACAGACACGATTATATAAATTAGGCTACGCCGCAGCTACAAAGTTTGCGCTGCCATAACTTCACACCACGACTGAGCGCTTCCAAAAAAGAACCGTTCACTCGTGGTGGGCGAGGTGGGACTTGAACCCACAAGGTCTTTCAACCAACGGATTTTAAGTCCGTCGCGTATACCAATTCCGCCACTCGCCCGCGGCCGCTTTTATGATAGCATTAGTTTCTCGAGATGGGGAGTAGCTTTATGAGCCCGTTTGCGTGTCGTACCCCAACATGAGTGCCGAATGGGCAAGCGTAGCGCAGGGGTTAGGGCCAAAATCAGTCTTAAAGTCACCGGCATTTTGGAATCTAATAGTTATAGGTGCGCCATCGACAACAACCTGCTGACGATTATTTGTCGTTACCGGTGGATAGGCAATGCCATCGATTTCATAGTTCTTTACATCTGATACTTTGCCACCTGGACCACGAACAACATCAAATGCGACTCCACCGATCATGCATCCGCCAAGATCAAGCGTCGCTCTACCTGTATCACCGCCGACCAGTATGGTCGAAGGATCAAGCTTAAGGCCGTCATGCTTCGCAACCACAACACCATCTCTGCCATCTTGCTCTTCCGCAGCTTGTTGTTTTTGGAGTTGAAACCCACCGTACACGAGACACGAGGTGATGGCGGCGACTCCGACGGCACCAAGAATTATAACTTTTCGACGATTTGGTGACGCTTCACCGTTCCTCTGGTCAATTTGCGCCTGAGTGATAGTGTCTTCAATCGGTCCTTGAGTCTCAGCCATGTCAGCTCTCCCTTTAGTGAGACATATTATATACTCAGTTTGTAAAAATTACCATAAAATAAGAGGCCTTTCATTCTAGGCCTCTTTACGGTAGATCGCCAGCGCCGCGTCTCCGTAACTACGTTTGTCCACCACAACAACTCCATTAACGGTCGGCGCTGACTCCCTACCTGAGTGCGATAATAGCATACTGCCTGTGCTTTTTAAATGCCTAGCGAGTAAATTAATTGTGGATAAATTGACATCGTTATAGGGTGGGTCGGCAATAATAATATCAAACTTTTGGTCCTGACTGGTTTCGCTCCACGCCCGGCAGTTGGCGCGAATCAATTTGACGCGTGATGTCAGCCCTAAGTCTGCGAGATTGTTGGCAATCACGGTTTGCGCTTTGCGGTCTTTTTCGATCGCGACAGCATGCGCAGCACCGCGACTTACGGCTTCAATGCTGATTGCGCCACTGCCCGCGAACGGATCAAGAATGCTTTTGCCTGAGATATCGCCCAGACTATTAAACAATGCGTTGCGAACTCGCTCGCTCATAGGATGCGTGGTAAAGCCGGACGGCGCTTCAATCTGCCGTCCGCCAAATTCGCCAGCCACAATGCGCAGTCTCATACCTGTTTCCCTGCCTCCTGCTCGGCCAAGTACCATGCCAGCGTCACGATTTTGACAATGCGTGGCGCGAGTTCAATCCGCACTTGCTTGGCCGCCTTTTTGGTCCAGCCCAAACGGTAGTAGCGGTCGTACATCTCAAGCGCATCGATCTCTTTGGCGTAGCGAATAAAAGTTGCTGGCAGCCCATCAGTTTTAATTGCCGCCAGTTCAGCCTCGGTCGGCATGGCGCGGTTGAGCCGCAAAGGCGAGACAATGACCGCAATCCCCAGCTCAAACAAGGCATGGGTGGTCATTAAACCTTTGGCGCCCCACATCTTCCAGTTGTTGCTCAATTTTTCAAGCGTGGTATCGCCATTAATGACCAATTTTTCTTTGAGTGAATCGCGAGTCTCTAGGCCCTCGCCACGCAGTTTGGTCAGCTCTTCTTCGTACGGATAATGGTGAGCTGGCGTTAAACCATCCACCAAAGCATGCGCCAACCACGCGGCCTCGAACGCAGCTCGTTCTTCGTTTTTGGCACGCAGTTGACTGACTAGGTTACGGTAATGGTCTTCGATCAGATCGAGCAAGGGCTGCGGCTCGGAGCTCTTGGGATCATAATAATGCCACGGTTCATCCTGGGCTGGCGATTTTCGCTTGACGCCGTCCGGACCGTTTTTGCCTTCAAAGTGCAGGATGAGTTTAATGGGCGGGAAAGGTGTTTCGGGTTGCAGTTCGCCAAGCAATCGTCTGGCAACTCGGTCGATCTTTTGATGTGCACCCATGACATTACCCGACGCGTTTCGAAATGTGGTTCCAGAATACATATACCCCAAGATTCTAATTAAAGGTGGTGACCCGCCGTAAACGCTCAACACGCTTGTGTAGCTCTGGATATTGTAACAGATCGGTCGCAGTCGTGGCGAAAGCCTCTGCCACTTTTTGCACATGACTCACCAATTTGGTATCTGCAATGTTGGCCACCCGGAGGTCGAGCGAACCGTGCTGGCGCGTTCCGTACAGCTCGCCGGGACCGCGTAGCTCCAGGTCAACTTGCGCCAGGTAAAAGCCGTCATCACTCCGCGCAACTTCCTGCAGACGTTGACTTGGCTTTTGAGCCGTAGAGGGAACCAGATAGCAATACGACTGATGCTTGCCGCGACCCACGCGGCCACGCAGTTGATGCAATTGTGCCAAGCCAAAGCGATCCGCGCCCTCAATCAGCATGATGGTTGCATTTGGGACATCCACCCCCACCTCGACAACTGTGGTGGCTACCAAAATATCAAACTCACCATTTTTAAAGCGAGTCATGACTTCGTCTTTTTCGACCGAAGAAAGTTGGCCGTGCAACAGCCCAATGCGGCGATGTTTAAAGACCGATTTTTGCAAACGATCGTATTCTTGCTCCACACTTTTAAAGCCGAGTGTGTCGGATTCACTGACCAGCGGGCAGATGATATATACCTGGCGACCTTGGTTGATCTGCTGGTCGATATGCTCATACAGCGGTTTTACAGAATGCGGCGAATGGATCTCAGTAATAATCGGCGTGCGGCCAGGCGGGCGTTCATCAATCACAGATACATCTAGCTCACCATACACCGTGAGGGTGAGACTCCGAGGAATCGGCGTGGCCGTCATGGCTAGTAAATGCGGCAAGCGGTCGCTCTTGGCCAGTAGTGCTTTACGTTGGTTGACCCCAAAACGGTGCTGCTCGTCGATCACCACCAGGCCAAGCTTTGCAAACTCAATCTTTTGCTGAATAAGTGCATGCGTGCCAACCACAATATCCACGTTGCCTTCTTTGATCTGCTGTGTCAGCACTTTTTTGGCGCCGGGTTTTACCGACCCCACCAACAAACCCACACTCATGCCCAAAGGTCGCAACAGCTGCGACAGCGACTCGGCGTGCTGCGCCGCCAATACCTCGGTCGGCGCCATAAACGCGCTCTGCATCCCTTGGCGTCCAGCCATAAAGGCCGCAAAAGCTGCGACAACCGTTTTGCCAGACCCGACATCGCCTTGCAGTAAACGATTCATTGGCTGGTCGTGCTGAATATCTTGCAAAATCTCCCAAGCAACCCGCCGCTGCGCATTGGTGAGGGTAAAACTCAGTGCCGCGGTAAATGCTTCAGCCGCCGCTTGTTCGTACGGAATTTCCCAACCCAGATGCGCCCGATGCTCCACCTTATTAAGGTGTGCAGCCAGGAGAAGTTCAAACAACTCCTCAAACGCAATGCGTTTTTTGGCCTCCTGCAGCGCTTGGTGGCTTTCGGGAAAATGCATTTGGAGCAGCGCTGCCGAAAGCGGCAATAGATTTTCGCGCTTCACCACTTCTGGCGGCAAGGTGTCTGGCAATATTGCAATAAGCGGCAGCAGCTGGGAGATCATTTGGCGCAGTTGATACGACTTAAGCCCCCTAACTTGCGGGTAGATCGGCACAATGCGGGCAGTGTTTTTGGCAAACTCCGCTACTTTTTCCACCGAAGGATTTTGCAAAATAAACCGATCACGCTGAAAGTCAAACGTCCCTGACATATAAAATACGGCGTCGCTCTTGAGGCTCTCTGGTCGGTAGGGTTGATTAAACCAGACCGCGCGCAGTTTGCTGGTTTCGTCCGCAATAATGGCTTCGGTAATGTGCAGGCCACGGCGGACATGGCGGGCGGTGACTTTTTCAACCTTCACCTTGACCGTAACTGGACCTGGCTGGACATCTTTAAGCTTGGTGACGTGCGAAAAATCATCGTAGCGGCGCGGAAAAAAATAAATGAGGTCGCGTACTGTCGTCACGCCAAGCAACGCCAGCTTTTCAGATAACGCGGGCCCCACGCCTTTGAGTTTGGTGATGGAATCACTAAGTACCACGTTTTTAGGATAGCAGAGCTAAGGGTTTGTACATTGGTTTTTCATGGGCCTTATAGTTTCGCAGAGCGACCCACGGCGTCAAGCACTTTATTTTACTAAGATAAAACTGTTCTTGCCTTTTTTTACCAAGGCTGGCGCAATCAGGGTAATGTCTTCATTGACCTTCTCGCCGTTCACGCTGATCGCATTGCTCGCGAGTAAGCGCTTTGCTTCGCCGTTGCTGCTCGCCAAGCCGCTCTCTGTTAAGCTGGCGATCAAAGAACTGTTGGCGGTTACTGTCGGCAATTCGCCGGCGAGCACCTCAAGCTCTTCGGGACCCAAATCGGTCACCGGTGTGCCACCAAAGAGAGCGTCGGTTGCTCGGGCCACCCGTTCCATGCGTTCTTTGCCATGCACGAGGGTGGTCACTTCGCGGGCAAGCACTTTCTGAGCTTCGCGTGCTTCTGGGCGTGCGCTAATTGCGCTGGCAAGTCGTTCGATCTCTTCCTTGGGAAGCAAGGTGTAAATCTTGAGATAATCCAACGCGCCAGCGTCATCGACATTAAGCCAAAATTGGTAGAACTGGTAGACACTGGTGCGTTTTTCGTCCAGCCAGACCGCGCCCTCTTCTGATTTGCCAAACTTTTTGCCGGTCAGCGAGTTCATCACAAGTGGCGCCGTCCAGACATGCGCTTCCCGGCTTTCAACCTTGCGAATCAGTTCCACGCCCGAAATGCTATTGCCCCATTGGTCCGCTCCAGCAATCTGTAAAGTGACGCCGTGCGTTCGATACAAGTGCAAAAAGTCGTAGCCTTGAATGAGTGAGTAGCTAAATTCGGCATAGCTAATACCCGCGCCGCCTTCGCCAATCCGTGATTGCACAAACTCGCGGTCCAACAGTTGGGTCATCGAAAAATGCTTGCCAACATCACGTAGAAAGTTTAAATAGCCCAAATCCTTAAACCAATCATAGTTATCAACGATCGTAAAAGATTTACCAGCAAACACCCGTTGGTACTGCGCAGCAATACCCTCTTTATTAATCTGGATTTCTTCTAGCGACTTCAGCTCGCGTTCCTCGGCCTTGCCGTCAGGATCGCCAATCATGCCGGTAGCGCCACCGACCAGCAAGATCGCCTTGTGGCCGTAGTCAATAAAATGGCGCACCATCATCGCCAAGGCAAAATTACCCACAGTCATAGAGTCTGCACTTGGATCCACGCCCCAATAAAACGTCAGCGGTTCTTTATCAAGATCGGTGATGTCGGCAAGCGTCGTTTGATTAACAAACCCGCGCCACTGCAACTCTTCAGACAAGGTCATTGGTGGTGCTCCTTAATTTTCTCTGTTGATTATAGCAGAACTCAGTTTTGGCGGCGATTCTCAGCTAAAGATTATTTTTGCATGCCAGCATGGTCGCATCCACTCACAAAATGCTATAATGCTTGCGTAGATTTATAACAGTCGGAGCACCAAAATACATTATGAGAAAACCAGCCCCGCGGCATTTGTCGTTTGTCGCTAAGTTACGCCGGCTCATACCCGGTCGACGCGGTAATTCTAATATGCGCGTCTATTCAAATCTATCATCACGTCGCGATCTAAAGGCGCGCCGCAAAGCCGAGTATCGCGCTGGGCTACCCAAAAATCCATTCAAGCGATTTATATATAGTCTGCATCCAAAACGCATGGCTAAGTATTGGTTCAGTCGACACGGCGCAATTATGGCGCTCAAACTGGCTGGCATTGGGGTCATGGTGTTTCTCGTCTTTCTGGTTGGGCTCTTTGCCTATTACCGCAAAGACCTCGACAAGATTAATCCTGCTGAACTGAGCAAACGAGTTCATAGCTCTACGACCAAATACTACGACCGCAGTGGCAAAACCCTTCTGTGGGAAGACACCAGTGCCGAAAACCGCACCGTGGTGAAGTCAGAAGACATTGCGCCCGTAATGAAGCAAGCCACCGTGGCGCTGGAAGACAAAGACTTTTATAAGCACAGTGGTTTTAGCGCGAATGGATTGGTCCGGGCGGCTTGGGCAAATGCTCGCGGCGGTGTGAATCAAGGCGGTTCAACCATCACGCAGCAGCTCATTAAAAACGTGTTGCTTACCAACGAGCGGACTTTCTCACGCAAGATTAAAGAGCTCATTTTGGCCATTGAAGTAGAGCGGCTGTACACCAAAGATCAAATTCTGACCATGTACCTCAACGAGGTTTCCTATGGTGGTAACCGCAATGGTGTCGAAGCTGCATCGCAGGCGTACTTTGGCAAATCGGCACGCGACCTTACTCTCGACGAGGCCACCTTGCTTGCCTCTATCCCGCAGCGTCCGACCGACTTCAACCCGCAATCAGCTGATTTAGACGTCCAAGGATTGGTTAATCGCCAACATACCACGCTCGATAAGATGACCGATCAAGGCTACATCAGTAAGAGCGATGCTGAAGCGGCCAAAAAGGTGAAGACGCTTGATAAAGTCCAACCGCCAAGCGACTCGTTCAAAAATATCGTCGCCCCTCACTTTGTGCTTGAAGTACAACGACAGCTGGAGCAAAAATATGGCGCCAAGCTGGTGACAACGGGCGGCTTAACAGTCATCACCTCTCTTGATGGCAACATGCAAAAGGTCGCCGACGACGCCATGAAGATGGGTATTAGTGCGGTCACCAAACAAAAGGGTGACAACGCGGCCATGGTTGCCATTCAAAACGATACTGGTCAGGTCCTGGCTTACGAAGGCAGCCGTGACTTTAACTATCCAGGCTATGGAAGCTACAACGCTGCTAGGGCTTTGTTGCAGCCAGGTTCGAGCATTAAACCGTTTGACTACTCGGAACTCTTTAAAGAGCGGGCACCGACCCAATACACTCCGGGAAGCGTATTGTCTGATGTGCCAATCGACATTAACGGCTATAAGCCCCAAGACTTTGACCACCGTAGTCGCGGCAATATCTCAATTCGTTCCGCGCTCGCAGAGTCGCGCAACATTCCGGCAGTGAAAGCAGCCTACATTGCCGGAATGGACAATGTCGTCAGCCTATCGCACGATATGGGCGACAAGAGCTACTGTACGGTCGATTCTGGCGGGTACTGCGGGCTTTCTGCAGCTATTGGTGGGTACAGCCTCCGTCTGGACGAGCATACCAACGCCTATGCGAGTCTCGCTCGCGGCGGTGTCTATAAAGATCTCACGTACGTTCTAAAAGTAAGTGGACCAAATGGTGATGTACTTCAAGAATGGAAAGATAACGGCGGCAAACGCGTTATTGATCCGCAAATTCCTTACATGCTGAGCGATGTGCTCTCAGACGTTAACGCTCGTGCACCAACCTTTGGTGGCGGCGCCTCAGGCCAGGTAGGTTTCAATCCTCCCGGCGTCAAAATTGCCGTCAAGACCGGTACCACAGACGATTCTAAGGACGGATGGATGATGGGCTATAGCACCAAGATCACCCTTGGTGTCTGGGAAGGTCGCAGCGACGGCCAGGCTATGCTTCCTGGCGGCCAACCAGCGGTGACGCACTTGCAAACCGGGCCAATGTTTAGCTACTTTATGCAACATGCTCACCAACAATACGGCAGTGACTATGGGTGGAAGACTGGCGACTGGTTTACGCAGCCAGCAGGTATCCACAAAGTGACGGTAGATGGCCACAATGACCTTGCTCCCTCTTGGTACAAGAACGACAAGACCGATGGCACCAAGGTCACCATGGACAAGATCTCTAAAAAGAAAGCGACCGACTGTACACCTGCTCGCGCCAAAGAAGACATCACTGTCTACGAGATCCAGGATCCAATTACCAAGAACAAGGTTCAGTCTGGCGCACCCGATGGCTATAACCTCAACGAAGATGATGATATCCACCATTGTGGCGATGCAAAGCCCACCGTAAGCCTTAACGCTGACACGCAAAACGATAAGATCATCGTGGCTGCAACCCAAGGATCAAACCCCTTGCAGTCGATTGAAGTGAGCGTGGGCGGCCAAAGCGTTGGCACGCAATCTGTCACCGGTTCTGGAACCTACGAATTCCCCTACAACTTTACCGGCCCAGGCCAGGCAAGCGTCTCTGTCACCGTCATTGACTCTGTTCTCTACGACGCAACTGACCAAAAGACCTTTAATGTCATTTCCTTCTTGCCACCTGCCACCAACCGCGAGACTTCAGCATCCAAAAAACAAAGCGCCGCAGCAGCAAAGCGTGCGGCGCAACTGGCCGGTCTCTTTCGGTAAGGTTAATACGTGGTGGGTTCGTGTGGCTCGCGTACTGTGGGCGCAGGCTTGGCGGCACGTTTGGTACTCGTATTGTTGTTGGAAGCGTTAGATGCATGCGCTGGTTGCCAAATTTGCGCAAACATCATGCGTCCGGCTTGAGTCTGGAGCATACGCGTAAATTCGACTTTGAGCGTCTTGCCAATCTTATTGCTGGCGCGCTCTACCACCACCATGGTGCCATCAGGTAAATACCCGACACCTTGTTGGCGGTCCTGACCTTTGTCGATAATTTTGATTTCCCTGGTTTCACCCGGCAGTACATGCGGGCGAAGTTGCTGGGACAGTTCATTGATGTTAAGTACGTGTACGCCCTCGATTTGCGCGACCTTGTTAAGATTGAAGTCGGTAGTGTAGAGCGATGCGTGGTGCGCTTTGGCGAGTGCAATCAAACGCTCGTCAACGGGCACATCGGTATCAATATCTTCGGTACTAATAGTCACCGAAGCGCTTTCTTGCAATTGCTTGGCCACATCCAAACCGAACCGGGCACGCTCGCGTTTATACGGGTCGCCATGATCCGCCAGATGTTGCAGTTCAGCAATGACACTGCGAGGGATGGTTAATTCGCTGCGCAAAAAGCCAGAGTCAACCAGCTCGACAATGCGTCCGTCGATTAAGGCGCAGGTATCAAGAATGATTTCGTCTTTATGTCGGCGAATTGTGGTCGGCTTGCGACGGCTCAACAGCACAATTTGGCCGATCACAATGAGGAGAAGTAGTAAGTTTATAATTTCAAGCATAGGAAATTCCTTTCAGTTATTTTTGCAGGTAGGTGTTGAGCGCGTCACGAAGATCGTGCACGCTCGCTAAATTTGTAGGGTTCTTTTGATAATTCGGACCAATGACGGTCGTAAAACCGAGTTTCTCGGCTTCTTTGCAGCGCTTTTCGATGTGCGGCACGCGCCGGATTTCGCCACTAAGGCCAACCTCGCCGAGGACCGCCACTTGCGGCTCAAGACGACGTTCCCGCGCTGAGGTAGCAATGGCCATGCAGATGGCAAGGTCTGCAGCCGGATCGTTGAGTCGAATACCGCCAACCACGTTAATATACACGTCGCTTTCACTAAGGGACAGGGAGGTGCGTCGCTCAAGCACGGCGATCAACAAGTTGAGCCGATTAAGGTCAAACCCAGAGGCGGTCCGCTTGGGGTAACCAAAGCTCGTCTTGTTAACGAGCGCCTGCACTTCAACCAACAGCGGCCGCGTCCCTTCCATTGTCACCAGCACTACTGAGCCATCGGTCGCCTGGCGCTCAGCCAAAAGCGCAGCTGATGGATTGGCTACGACCTCTAGGCCGGTTTCGCCCATTTCAAAAATACCTGCTTCGTTAGTAGAGCCGTAGCGATTTTTGACCGCGCGCAGTACTTTAAAGCCACCATACCGGTCCCCTTCAAGGTTGAGCACCACATCAACCAAATGCTCCAGCAACTTCGGTCCGGCAATGCTGCCTTCTTTGGTCACATGCCCAACAATAATAAGCGAAGTATTATGCGCCTTGGCAACTTGCGACAACAGGTTCAGGCAGTTCGTCACTTGGCTGACGCTCCCAGGGCCAGAGCTGATACCGGCTGTGGCAATGGTTTGGATCGAGTCAACAATGACCAGTTTGTACTTGCCAGTACTGATCGTGCTGGCAATATCGTCAGCCGAGACACTGCTGGCCAGCAATAATTGATCGCTCAACGCGCCCAGGCGTGACGCACGAGCTTTAATCTGCTCAGCGGACTCTTCACCGCTCACATACAGAACAGGGTCGGTCATCGCCACTGAGTGCGCAATCTGAGTCAGAATGGTCGACTTCCCAATGCCCGGCTGGCCGGCCAACAGGATCACGCTGGCCGGGACGATGCCGCCGCCAAGCACATCATCAACATCTTTGATCTTGGTACTGGTGCGGTTGCGGGTCGCATTGTCGCTGACTTTGGAAACTGGCGTGGGTAGCAGTGCCTTGCCCGAACTTTTGAGATTTCCCCCAATAGCCATCGAAGAGTCAGTAACTTGCTCGACAAAACTGTTCCATTCACCACAATTATCGCAGCGCCCTACCCATTTGGAGCGGATAGCGCCACATTGTTGGCAAACAAATTGAGAGGTTGCTTTTGCCATCTTTACACCTTTGTTACTGCGCTGGAAGCGCTTGCAAACTACTATTAAGACTCTGCGCCAGATTGTTATGCGCCGTGGCCAGCGCATTCCGCGTTTCAACCAAACTGTTGTACTGCGCCACCAGCTGCTTGGTGTCAGCAATCAACCCGTTATACGCCTGGACTTTGGCATTATACGGCGCCACTGCAGCATTATAGGTATCCACGCTGCCGCTCGAACGCAACGAACTCATACGGGCCGATTCCGCATCCAACACGGTTTGCTGCGCGGCCAGTGTCTTTTGATTCTGATCAATCTGAGACTGCAACGACGCAAGTTGGGCATCGATTGTAGCGATCTTCTTTTGGCTGTCAGTAAACGCGGATTCATATTGGTTGGCAAAACTGACCACCGCCTGACGATTGGTAAAGTATTTAGTGTAATACGTCTCGAGGTCAGGACTCAGCCCGCCAACCTCGGTGCCCAAAATGGAATGCAGTTCGTTATCAACTTCGCCGGGTTCGCTTTTTTGATACTCTGCCACAAGTTCATTAATGTGGGCATCGTTCATGGATTTAAACTGAGCTTCAACCTCGCTATCAACCTTGGTCCGCTCACTGGGCGAAAGTCGTTGGTAGATAGCATGGAGCATTTCGTGCATAGCCGTCACTTGCTTGACGCCGTTGAGGCGCTGATCGGTCACATTATAGACATATATGTAGCGGCCATCGTAGCAGCCCAGCACAATTGTTTTCTCAGCATGCTGGTTGCAATGTTGGTTAAATGGCGCGCTATCTTCGACCGCTGGATGCGAAGCATAAAAGATGCGCCGCGCATACTTAGTGACCGTACCTTGATCGGCTAGTTGCTGCACCTCGGCTGGCGGCGTATAACTTCGCAGGGCCCACCAATCCAGAATATCCTGACGGAAAAATACCGCGCCGCCAGCGGCTGCCAGAAAGAGCAAAGAAACTAACAGTCCACCTAATCTAGAAAAGCGCTTCATGCTTTTATCGTAGCACACTGTCACCTTGTCAAGGGACTACTTGCGTTCCTTTTGTAGCACGCCACTTTCAGCCAGATCAAACTGGAACTGTCCATTGCGATGCGTCACGCGAATCACGCTGCCCTCGGCATACTGGTTGGCCAAAACTCCTTCTGCCAGCGCATCTTCCAAATCCTCTTCAATAACCCGGCGCAGCGGCCGAACACCATTGGTGCTATCGTAGCCTTTTTCGAGTAGTGCCTGCTTGGCAAGCGGCATCACTTTGATATTAATCCCTTTGGTCGCCAGTCGTTCGGCGAGATTGTTGAGCTGCAAATCAAGGATTTTCCGAGCATCCTGACGAGTCAACGCCCGAAAGACCAGCCGCTTGTCAAAACGGTTCAACAGCTCAGGGCGCATTAACTTCTTGAGTTCTTCCAGAGCTTGCTCGCTATTTTGGTCATGAACTTGCGCCAAACGGTCGTGCTCGCTGGTGCTTTCTGCACGGAAACCAAGCGCGGCTTCTTTTTGCAGTTTCTCGGCACCAATGTTGCTGGTAAGAATAATTAACGTATTGCGGAAGTCAACCTTGCGACCTTTAGCGTCCGTGAGCTGGCCGTCTTCCAGAATCTGCAACAGTAAGTTAAAGACTTCAGGATGCGCTTTTTCGATCTCGTCAAAGAGAATGAGTGAATAGGGCTGCCGGCGAACTTTGTCGGTTAATTGACCGCCTTCTTCGTAGCCTACGTACCCAGCAGGTGCGCCGACCAAGCGAGAAGCGGTATGCCGTTCGCCAAACTCACTCATGTCGATCTTGATCAAGGATGATTCGTTGGCGTACAGTTCGCGGGCCAGAATACGAGCCAGCTCAGTTTTGCCTACGCCAGTGGGACCGAGAAAGATAAAGGAGCCAATCGGGCGATTCTTGTCTGTAATACCTGAACGATTGCGACGAATCGCCTTGGCTACCGCCGTCACCGCCTCGCTTTGGCCAATCAATTGCTTACTTAGCTTCTCTTCGAGTCGGAGCAGATGTCGTGCTTCCGAACGCAGCACGCGGCGCACAGGCACCCCAGTCATCTGCGCGACCGTCCGAGCAATATCATCAGAGGTAAGCTGAATCTGGCGCACACCTTTTTTGTGGCGCAACTCACTCAGCTCTTCGGTAATTTGGCTCATCCGAGTCTTGTACCGTGCTGCTCGTTCGTAGTTTTCATCGTCCACTGCCGATTCCATGCGAGCCGTAATATGCTTCAGTTCTTTGGTCAAACGGCGAATCTCCGAAGAATTTTTGCCGCGATCAATGCGCGCTTGAGCAGCAGCCTCATCCAGCAAGTCGATGGCTTTGTCGGGCATAAAGCGATCACCGATATACCGCTTGGCCATGTGCGCTGCTTCGGCGACCACTTCGTCATCAATCTGCACATGGTGGTGCGCTTCGTAGTGGCGCTTCACGCCGTGCAAGATCGCAATTGTCTCGTCTAGGCTTGGTTCGGGCACAATAATGGTCTGTAAACGTCGCTCTAAGGCAGCGTCTTTTTCGATGTGTTTCTTGTATTCGTCCAAGGTGGTTGCGCCAACCAACTGCAGTTGGCCGCGAGCCAGAGCTGGCTTAAGCATGTTCGCCGCGTCGATTGCACCTTCGGCGGCCCCTGCGCCAACCAGCAAATGAATTTCATCAATAAAGACGATCGTCTGGCGATCGTGCACCAACTCGTCAATGATCTGGCGCAGCCGTTCTTCGAACTCACCGCGGTACTTAGTGCCAGCGATCATCCCCGCAAGGTCAAGAGTGACAATCTGCTTATCAATCAAATGCTCAGGAACGTCTTCGGCCACGATTCGCTGCGCCAAACCTTCAACAATAGCCGTCTTGCCCACGCCTGGCTCTCCCAGGAGCACGGGATTGTTTTTGGTACGGCGTCCAAGGATGGTGATCATGCGCTTAATCTGAGGGTCACGGCCAATAACGGGGTCGAGTTCGCCCTTGCGAGCCTTAGCAGTTAAGTCGATGCCAAAGTGCGTAATCAATGAACGTTTTTTACTCCGGCGCTCAGCAGTCACTTCAGTCGCTTCGTAATCATCTTGCTGACGATTCAAAAACTGCTCCAGATCGCCCATTAACTCGTCGATGTCCACCTTCATATCGCGCAGCAGTACGGTTGCCCGGGCATTCTTTTGGCTGAGGATGCTGTACAAAATGTGCTCAGTGCCGCAAAAGTCCTGGTTGAATTCCTGCGCGACATCCCAGCTCAATCGCAGAGTCAGTTTGGCGGTTTCGCTGAGGGCACGCACGCTCGTGCCACCGCCGCCACTAATCGCCAATGATTTTGGCGTGAGTTTCAGCGCGAGTTGCGCACGATCAATAGTCACTCCCGAAACGGCCAGCATCTTGGCAGCCACTGAGCTATCCTGCGAAAGCACGCCGAGCAGCAGGTGCTCGGTGCCAATATAGGCAGAACCGAGGTTACGGGCAATCGATTCAGCATTCTTCAAACTGAGCCGGGCATTGTCGGTCAGGTGGTGAAGAAATTCAGCGAATTCGCTATGATACATACGCTTTTGTACCCCCTTTTAGCAAATGTAATGGGTACTTTTATGATACCGTCATTAGCACTCGCAAGTCAAGAGTGCTAACTGCGTTTTATTTTTCCTCTATTGTCTCGCTGGTTTCTTCGATAGCGGTCAGCAAAGAATCTTCAATATTCTTGCGCTTCTTCGGAGCGGCTGCGCTTGGAGGGGTGGCGGTTTTCTTTTCGCCAGTTGCTGCTTCGATGTCCAGTTCGTAGCCAGTCAATTGACTCGCAAGACGCACGTTCTGACCACCACGGCCAATGGCTATCGACAGTTGGTCCTCGGGAACTTTAACCACCGCTTTTTTGGTTGCTTCATCAAGCTCAATACCAGCAATTTCGGCCGGGCTCAGTGCGTTGGCGATAAAGGTTTTGCTGTCGTCGTTAAAAGTAATAATGTCGATCTTTTCTTGGTCACCAATCTCGTTCATGACCGCTTGGACGCGAGTACCGTGGCCACCAACAAAGGTGCCAACTGGGTCAACACCTGGAACGGTTGAGTGCACCGCAATCTTGGTGCGCTGACCGGCTTGACGAGCAATCGCCTTGATCTCGACTGCGCCGTTTTCCATTTCGGGAACTTCTTGACGAAAGAGGTATTCAATAAACTCAGAGTTGCCGCGGCTCAGGATAAGTTGTGGGCCGCGATTGCCGCGTTCGACATCTTTCAAAAAGACTTTAATGCGCGAGCCAACGGCATAATACTCGCCAGGAATCTGTTCGCTTTGCGGTAGGATGCCGGTTGCTTTGCCAAGTTCGATTCGTACAAAGCGTGGTTCAACTCGCTGCACAGTACCGATGATCACGGTGCCAATTTTGTCCTCGTATTCGCCCATGACCACTTCGCGTTCGGCTTCGCGGAGCTTTTGCAAGATAACTTGCTTGGCGGTCTGTGCGGCAACACGACCAAAGCGCGTAGGTGTGTGAGTGATCTCTACGGTTTCTTCGACTTGCACGCCGGGCTTAATCTTTTGAGCTTCGGTCACGCCGATTTCGGTGTCTTCGTCAGCAACATCGTCGTCATCCACTACAGTTTTGCTCACCAAAACGGTAGCAACGCCAGTGCTCGGGTTGAGCTGCACGCGTACTTCTTGTTCTTTGGTACCATAATCGCGGCGCCAGGCAGCAGCGATAGCCTGTTGGATAATGTCGTGGACTTCATCTTCGGGCAGGTTTTTTTCTTCAGCAATGTGGGTAATGGCTTGGACTAATTGTTTAGTGTTAAGATCATCCATTAAATACGTCTCCTATTTTTTAAGTAAAAACCCGACCTTTGGCGGCCGGGGTAACTGTGTGCATTATACAATGTGCGATCGGGGAAGGCAAGGGTTACTCGTCAGCCTCTGGAATTTGATAAAGCTGCACTCCAGTCGTTGGGACTTCGCTGACGCCCAGAGGCTTGCCAACCAAGTGGGCAGACACGGCATTTGGCGAAACATCTCCTTTAAAGCCTGTCACCACACCAAGTTTCAAGGTTCCTTGACCGCGAGCAGGCTCAAAGTAAATAGCGGTTGGCTTATTCGTCTGGAGGTCAGCATAGCCGGGAGCCATGATCAATTCTGCATCCGCAGTAGGTTGCTGATTGGCGGGGACATCTGCTTGCGTCGCTTGCATCACAAAACCAATGGTCGGACGTTCTTTTTTTTGAGTAGGTGGAAGTTCTATCTTATATATCTTCTTAGCTTCACCTCGCCCCGGCGCCTTAATAGTAACTGCGTAGTGCTGGGTAGTTATTGAGTTAGCAAGATCTGCAGCTGTTTGATTTTCCGAAGCCGAAAAGCCTTCGCCATCAAGAGGAATGAGCTGCGTTTTTTGGTGGCTTATATCCTCAGGGGTTGCCATGGGCGCAGTGGTATTAGTTTCATTACCGCCTGAGATGAGATGCTCCACCCCCAATGCGACACCACTCCCAGCCAATGCTGCAGCAACTGCAAGAGAACCAATACCTACTCGGCTCGTTAAGAAACTCTTGCGTTCGGGCTTTGGACCTTGTGCTTCTTGACCGTTCATATTAGTACCGATGATAGCATAATAAGCGTAAGAAGTCAATGTATCCAAGCTACTCCACCAGTGAAAAACTTGCTCGAGCCTGTTCCTACCCCGTACTATAGAGATATGACCAAACTTCGCCAATTAGTCGAGCTTTTTCGCCCGGCACGCTACACATTAGAACTCCGACTGGAACGAACGGCCCGAACTTTTAAAGGCACGGTGCAGATTACGGGCGAACTGCTTGCCCAAAGCAACGAAATCAAACTACATGCCAAAGAGCTCACCATCAGTTCGGCTACAATTGACGGCGAGCCAGCACCTACGACGTTTGGTGAAAACAATGAGCTAACCCTGACGGCCGCGCAGGCATTGCCGGTAGGCGAGCATACTCTCACGCTCACCTTTGCTGGGCAGATCACCGACCCAATGCACGGCCTCTACCCTTGCTACTTCACTGTCGACGGCCAAGCCGAGGAGTTGCTGGCCACGCAGTTTGAAAGCCACCATGCTCGTGAAGTGTTTCCTTGCATCGATGAGCCCGCGGCCAAAGCCACCTTCAGCCTTATTCTGACAACCGAGCCAGAGGTGACCGTTTTGAGCAATACGCCAGTGACCTCGCAGACAACAACAGACGCTCAACTGGTCACCAGCTTTGAAACCACACCTGTCATGAGCACATACCTTTTGGCCTGGGTGGTTGGCAAACTTGAATATAAGGAAGCAACCACGGCAGAAGGCGTGGTGGTGCGTGGCTATGCAACACCTGGCAATGCCGAAAAAACGAAGTTTGCGCTTGCTACAGCGGTAAAATGCCTGGAACTCTACAATGATTATTTTGGCGTTCCCTACCCGCTGCCCAAATGCGACATGGTCGGCTTACCCGACTTCAGCTTTGGCGCCATGGAAAACTGGGGGCTCATTGTGTACCGCGAAAGCGCGCTGTTTGTTGATAGCAGCACCGCCACCGCTTCGCGCCAGCGCGTGGCCGAAGTAGTCACGCATGAGCTCGCGCACCAATGGTTTGGCAACCTGGTAACCATGCACTGGTGGAATGACCTCTGGTTGAACGAAAGTTTTGCCACCTGGATGGCGAATTACGCCCAGGACAAGCTCTTTCCAGATTGGCAGATGTGGACGCAGTTTTATAACCAGGAGATTTCGGCTGCGCTTGACCGAGATTCGCTGCAAAGTATTCAAAGTGTCCAGCAAGAGGTGGATCACCCGGATGAAATTCAGTCATTATTTGACGCTGCGATCGTGTACGGCAAAGGAGCAAGCTTGGTGCACATGGCCCATGCCTACATGGGTGCCGATGCGTTCCGCCGTGGCCTTCAAAAGTACATCGCTCAGCATGCGTATGGCAATGCCGCCGCCACTGATTTATGGGCTGCCTGGAGTGAGGCCTCGGGCAAAGACATTGGTGCTTTTATGACGCCGTGGATTACGCAGTCGGGTCACCCGGTGGTCAAAGTTGCCACAGAAAAAAGCGCCATCACCGTCCAGCAGCAACGTTTTTTTGCCAGCCCTGCACATGCGAATACCGAAGCGCGCCTCTGGCCTGTGCCATTACTTGCAAATACCAAGCTTAATCCAGAAATCCTCCAAACATCTGTCGCTACCATCTCATACGCTCCTTCGGATCGGCCACTTTTGCTCAATACCGGACGAACTGGATTTTATCTCACTCTCTATAGTCCTGCGCACCTGGCTGAGCTTGCGGCTTGCATCTCAGCTGGTGAGTTGGCTGTCATTGACCGATTGGGGTTGCTCAGTGAAGCACACGACCTTGCCAAGGCTGGGCTACAATCCACGCCACAGTTGCTTACGCTGTTGGCCGCGTACAAAGACGAAGCCAGCGAGCCGGTCTGGGAGGTAATTGCGGATATTGTTGGCTCACTTAAATTACTTACCAATGACGATGCGCAAGTGCAGACAGATCTTAAGCACTTTGTTGGCGCGCTAGCGGCCAAGCAGTATCACCGCTTGGGATGGGAACGCATTGTCGGCGAATCGTATTTTGACGAACTACTTCGCCCCCTCATCCTCAATCTTATGGTCTATGCTGAAGCACCTGAAGCGGTGGCGTTTGCTCAAAAACTTTTCGCCAAAGCTAATAACCCCGAAGCCATCCTGGGCGATATTCGACCTGTCATTTTTGCAGTAGCTGCTCGTTTTGGTGACCAGCAAACCTTTGAAAAATTGCTGAGCTGGCACACTCCGCAAGCCACGCCCGAAGTCCGCCAGCATCTAGCAATCGGCCTGAGCGCAGCTACAGACCCTGCGCGGATCACTCGCTTGCTGGACATGCTGACTACCAAGCAGGTGAAGCCGCAAGATATTTTTTACTGGTTTGCCAATTTGATTCGCCAACAAGGGACTCGAGCGCAAACCTGGCAGTGGCTCCAAAATGAATGGGGATGGGTTACGACAAACTTCGGCTCAGACGCGCATTTTACCATCTTTCCGCGTTACGCTGGAAATGCGTTTGGCAGCGCCGAAGAGCTTGCGTCGTTTCGAGAATTCTTTGGTCCAACGACAGATGATATTAGAATCGGTCGAGAAGTCCGCCAGGCAACTGAGAATATCGAAGCCCGAGTGCAGTGGCGCGAACGTGACCTGGCCACCATCGCCGATTATCTCAAGTCCGGCAGCCACTCCGACACCGCAAACTGAGTGCCAGTTACTTCAATCGCGCCCAAGCTGTATTCGTCCTTCCACGCGTGATTCGCCACCCACAATTGCGCTGCAAACTGCATTTGTTGGAGTTTGCGGGGCGTGATGTATTCGAGTCCACCTCCCCACGCGTCTGTTTTGCGATATTTAACCTCTACAAAATGAATCGTCTTTGCTTTTTGGGCCACAATATCAATCTCGCACCAACGCGTTCGCCAGTTCCGCTCAATAATCGTAAAGCCGTGGCGCTGCAGATACGCTGCGGCAGCGGTTTCTGCCTGACGGCCAGTCTCAGTTGAGGACATAGCTGAGAGTTTTCAGCGGCGCAAAGCTCATACGGTGCAGCGCGCATGGTCCGTGCGTGGTAATCGCCAGCCGATGCGCTTTTGTCCCATACCCAACGTGCGAAGCAAATCCGTATTGCGGAAAGAGCGCGTCCACCGCTTGCATATAACTGTCGCGAGCAACTTTGGCCACAATCGAAGCAGCCGAGATACAATCTTCAAGACCATCGCCGCCAATAATTGTAGTCACCCGAGTGTCATGCAGGTAGTTGCTATTACCATCAAGGAGTATGCGAGTGGCGCGGTCGTTCACACCCGCCAAGGCTCGCTCAGCCGCAAGTCGCAGCGCACCAACAATGCCATGCCGGTCAACTTCTTTAGGCTGCGCCCAACCAATGCCAACATACTCAGCCAACTGTTTAATTTCGATCGATAGTTTTTTGCGTTTTGGCGCAGGAATCTTTTTGGAGTCGTCCAGTCCGGTAATGGGCGAGCTCAAAGCCACTGCCGCCACGCAGACCGGTCCAGCCAAGCATCCCCTTCCGACTTCATCTACCCCAATGATCATATCGGCAGTATAGTACTTTTTGACAAAGAAGGTAAAGTCTATTCTTCGGAGGTTTGAGGCTGGTTGATTACTTCGTATAGTGCCTGTCGTACTTTGGATGCTTTCTTATGAAAGTATTCTCCCTGATCAGCGAGTGCCGATGAAAGGCGCGCAAGGATCCGTTCGCGTTGGTCGTCAGTAAGCGCCATTGCTACTCTATTGGCGCGGCGCACATCGCCTTGGTGGGTTAATCCTTCGCCGGGCAAAAAGCGGTAAATGTATTTGCTAATGATTGCCTGTTCGGCCGTAATTCTCATCTGCTCAGTATTCCCAGCTCGGAAGGCTTCAACGGCGAGGTCATCAGGAGTCATAGCTTGCGCAGCTTTATCGGCAATCTCGGCTGTTCTCTCAGCTGAAGCCTCTTCCCCAACTTCAGCCACAGCCTGATGATGATGCGGACGCATGATGACGCCGATCGATGCGGGTTCTTCTTGGCTCCGTATGACCCCTTTGATCTGTTGCGCCTGTAAGGTGTCTTGCGCCTCAACAGCTATATCCCTAGTTGCGATGTAAGACTGCATTGCTGATACCGCCTCTGGGACAGGGTAAAGAAGATTGACAGCGTAATGCAAAGTCTGTTTCGCAGATTCTGTTGCTTCGTGATGATAGGACTGAGGATGAGTCTCATCCGTGCCAATAAAACGCACCCCTGTACCTTCAGTTCGTGAAAATTGTTCTTGCAGTTCCCGTTGGTTGTTAAGTCCACCATATTGTTCAACCAGCACAAGGTCACAACCCCCAACTTCTTTAGGCAGGTTCGCATTATCCTTTGGCGGTTGCTCGCAAAGCACTATCGTCACTTCAACATCGCCATCATTGCGCTTCTCAATAACCGGAGGAGCGGGTTGAAACGCTCTGGATTCTACCGTAGCAAGAATCTCGGAGGCCGACTTTTGCCGTAGCTCCTCTGATTCTCTGGTCCAGAATTCTTCCTCGGATAGCTCTTCGGGTTCTTCTGAACCTTCTGGATCTTCGTCATCGCCTTCGCCGCCTAGAGGGGCGCCGTCTCGGGGGAATCTACCGTCACCACCCTCGCCGCCGCTTGCTGCGAGAGGAGGAGTAGCTTCTTCAGCAGGGTCTGTAACATTATGTGGTTCGTCTTCGGCACGTTTGGCGGGTTCATCAGAGACACGAAGCACGGCCGCTCCCAGCTGAGTGCGGTCAGTAACTATTTGAGTCTCAACCGTCGGAGCTTGCGCCGCAGCCACCTCAATTGGCGCTCCACGATCTTCAATGGAATCAAGGACTAGTTGCGGAGGTAGGTTGTTCTCCCGATGATCTTTCATAATTGCTGCTTGCGTCACTGCCTCTGGCTCTAGCTCCGCTTCTCCATCCATAGGCCCATGGACGGTAGGCGCTTCTGGATCTTGTTCAGTTGACTCTGTGTAATAAATTAAAATATCGCTCATAATCTACGTATTTATAGCAGCTCTCAAAGCTAAAAGAAAGGATGATCCATAGCAAAACCGCACCCAGATCAGGTGCGGTTTGGTAAGTAGGCAAGGAATTACTTCTTTGGCTTTTTGGCTTTCGCAGCTTCTTTATCGTGAGCCTCGACAGCCGCTTCTTTAATCTGCGCTTCTTCTTCCTCAGCGGCGCGGTTCGCGCGGTTGACTCGATCTTTATCAAAGTCAACGGCGGTCAGACGAGCTGACTTACCGGTACGATCACGCATGAATGAAAGGTAGTTACGGCGAACTTTCGAACGCTTGATCACTTCTACCTTCAACACGAGTGGTGAGTGGAGCAGAAAGCTCTTCTCAACGCCAACGCCACTAGCAATGCGACGCACAGTGATGCGGCTGGTCAGCGAATTTTTGCGGTCGGTTCGGATAATCAACCCTTCAAAAATCTGGATACGCTCTTTGTTACCTTCTTTAATCTTTTGGTGTACGCGAACTGTATCGCCAGTACGAGCGTCGACGACGCGTGGCTTGCGGTATTTCGCTTCAACTTTCTGAATCAACTGAAACATGTCTCTTACTCTCTTATTTTATGCTCAAAGTCAAACACTATTCTACCACAAGAAGATAGAATTGAAAACTCCTATTAACGGCTGATAATCCTACGCTGCATAAAATCATATAGCTGATCATAAAGGTGCGTATTGGTTGAGTACATCGCGATCTCTTTGGTTCCATAGGCAATGCCGCGCCAACTAAAATTATTCGAACCGGTTATAAGTGCTTTTGAACCATCTGGCATTTCAAAAAGCATACATTTGGCGTGGATATAGGTTGCACCTTTATAAAGGTTGGCAATGCCAAAACGTCGCTGATCAACCCATATCCCCAGGTTGTTAGGTGGACCGGCCTGCGACGGTCGATTAAAATAGCATTCCGCCTTTTTGTCATGCAGAATACGGCCCAACTTGCCACTCGGGCACATCTGGGACACGTAGTATATTTTGGAAGCTTTGGCCGCGAGTTCACAGGTCCGCTGGTAAATAACAGAGGTGCCGGGCGTGCCACCATCAAACAAGAGCTGGGAACTGTCATTGATTGTCTCATCTAAGTCCTTAAGAATAGAGTGTGCTGCAATCTTTGTAGCCAACGCTTCTAGCGTATCGCATACCTTTACATCCCGCGTTTGCACCATGACATCTGCAAAGCCAAAGTGCCGTCCACTAAAATTCACGCCTCCAAAAGTGTAAGCAGTGTCGTCAACTACCGTAAACTTGGCGTGTAAGCGACCGGCAAATGGGTTATGTGACCATTTTTTGCCAACGTATGAGATTCGTCCCCCACTTTTTTGCAGCGCTGCGGCAAATGTTTCAAAGTCTTGGCGCCGGCGCTGAATCTCTTTACTAAAGAAAAATCCTTCGTACGCCAACGGGAGCTGTGAAAAGCGATCCACCACAATGTGCACGGCCACGCCCCGCTTCTGAGCCTGCAATATGGCTTCGAGAAGTGGCCCAGTATACGTATCGTACGCCACAATCATGGCCGCAATAAGAATCCGTTTCTTGGCACTCGGGATTATAGCTGCGAGCTGTTCGCCATACTCTTTTGCGTCAACTAATTGGAGAGCATTCATAATTCCTTTCATCATATCAAAGACGAGATGATTCAGGCATAATTATAGGTATGGATATAAATACTTTCGCACTTGAGCTTCACAAAAAATTCAAAGGCAAAATTACCACCGCCCTCCGCGACACGCCTACGCGCGAAACCCTGGCCGCCTATTATACCCCTGGCGTGGCTGCAGTATCGTCATACGTGGCCGAGCATCCCAAGGAGATGCGTGAGTACACGTGGACCAATAACTTAGTGGCGGTGATCTCAGACGGTTCTGCCGTGCTTGGGCTTGGCGACATCGGTCCTTACGGCGCCATGCCAGTCATGGAGGGCAAGGCCATGCTCTTTAAGCACTTTGCGAACATTGATGCCGTGCCGATCGTACTGAACGTGCACACTCCGGATGAGATTGTGGCCGCAGTCACCGCCATGGCCCCGAGTTTTGGCGCCATTAATCTGGAAGATATTGCCGCTCCGCAGTGTTTTGAAATTGAAGCGCGACTCAAGGAAGCGCTTGATATTCCGGTCATGCACGACGACCAACATGGCACCGCGGTCATCACGCTGGCCGGACTCATTAATGCCATGAAGGTCACTGACAAAAAGTTAAGTGATTGCAAAATTGTGGTCATTGGTGCCGGCGCTGCGGGAACGGCAATTATCAAACTGCTCCATTTGTACGCTCAGCCTCAAATTATCGCGATTGATAGTAAAGGCATTGTCAGCAAAAATCGTACCGATCTTACCAATGCCAAACAAATGCTGCTGGAATATACCAACCCCCACGACCTTGATGGCTCATTGGAAGACGCGCTGCAGGATGCCGACGTCTTTATTGGTGTCTCCAAACCAAATCTGCTCACTGCCGAGATGATTCGCACCATGGCCAAAGACCCAATCATCTTCGCACTGTCCAACCCGACCCCTGAAGTGATGCCCGATGTTGCGAAGGCAGCCGGCGCACTGGTGGTTGCCACGGGCCGCAGCGATTTTCCTAATCAAGTGAATAACGCGCTCGCCTTTCCGGGCATCTTCCGCGGGGCGCTCGACAATGCAGTTACCAAAATTACTGATACGCATAAACTGCGAGCAGCAGAGACCATTGCGGCATTGGTCAGCTCTCCCACCCCTGATAAAATCATTCCTTCGGTTTTTGATGACGGCTTGGTGCCGGCAATCGCCGCAGTGATTACGCCAGAAGCCTAAAGCACGCGGTAAAGTTCTTCCAATGTGGTATGACCCTGGAGCGCTTTGAGTAGTCCATCTTGCTCCATGGTCACCATGCCGTGGCTTACCGCACTTTTTTGCAGCACGTCAGGATTTAACTGACTGGGGTCGCCGCGCAATAATTCTTGGATGTTTTCGTCGCAGATCATCTGCTCCATGATCATCATCCGGCCGCTGTAGCCAAAGGGATTGTCGTCTGACTGGCCAGGTTTGTACAACGTGATGTTATCAAGGTTTGGCTTTTCGATAGCCTCGGGCAGGGTGGAAAGTATTTTACGAATGTGTTCTGCCGTCTTTTCGTCTGGTTCGTAGCCAACCTTGGTGTCTTCGTCCAGACGACGAACGAGCCGCTGACCAATAACCATCTTGATGGCGTTGGTGAAGATGGGGTTTTGGCCAATCATGTCAGTCATGCGCGTTAAAGCGGTTGCAGCGTCACTGGCGTGAAAGGTGGTCAAAACTAAGTGCCCAGTGACCGACGCTTGAATTGCCGTCTTGGCGGTGTCGATGTCCCGAATTTCCCCAACCATAATAACGTCCGGGTCGAGTCGCAAGACCGCCCGCAAATTCTCGGCAAAACTTCCGCCTTGGCGCGAGGCTACCGGAATCTGGCTCACTCCTTCGATCGCAAACTCCACCGGATCTTCCAGGGTGATAATCTTGCGTGCTGGGTCATTTAAAGCATTGATAATTGAATAGAGCGTGGTAGACTTGCCCGAACCGGTTGGACCAACGACCATGAGCATGCCATGCGGGTGGGTGATCACTTCGTCGATCTCTTTGCGCTGGCGATCATCCAGGCCCAGTTGGTCAAGATACAGCATGGACGCATCGACATTAAAGAGACGGACCACGGCATCTTGGCCATAAATCGTCGGCACGGTTTCGATACGCATGTTCAGCTGGCGCACAGTACCATCGGGATTCCGAAAATCATACAGCATATGACCGGTTTGGGCAGTGGCCGCATGCGTGGCGATATTGGCCCGCGAGGCAATAGCCCCAGTAACCACATAATATTTTTGATGCGTCAGCTGTGCGACCACATGCAACGCGCCGTCCACGCGAAAGCGCATGCGTACATAATTACGAGCACATTCAAAGTGAATGTCCGAAGCGCGAAGCTTGTCAGCTTGGGTAATCAAGTAATCAAGAATGTCGTCGGCCAGCACGCCATCAAGCGTTTTGGAGACATCGTAGAGAGTATCGCTATCACCAGCGCTGGCAATTTTGACATCCTGGTAATGGACTTCCTTGGGCGGATCATAGCGCTGCATGAATTCCTTGAAGCCAGGGTTGCTGATCATCACGAACTGTACATTGCGATCAATGTACTTTTCGCGTAAGCTGCGAAGGATAGGTTGGGGAGTTCCTACGGTGATAGCAAAAACCAGGCTCCCATTTTCACCCTCGTCGCGGAGCGGGACCATTTTGTCTCGATACATTTCGGGCAAGGTCAAGACACCTTGAAGGAGCGGCGTGCTCTGGAGCTGGCGAGAGTCAGCATATGCAAGGCCCAGGAGTGTGGCGCGTTGCTTAGTACTCTGCTCTTCTCCTTCTCGGAATTTTTCTGCTTGTCGGTCGATAGCCATTGCTCCCATTATAAAACATAAGCACCACAACTTGATATGATAAAGTTATGAACACAACGATTGTAGTTATTGCCCACAATATTCGAAGCACACATAATGTGGGTTCTTTTTTCCGCACATGTGATGGATTTGGCGTGGCTCATCTGTATCTTACAGGGTATACACCCTATCCGGCAGTGCTCGGTGATGCTCGGCTACCGCACATCACCTCCAAGTTAACCGCGCAGATTCATAAAACTGCGCTTGGCGCAGAGCAAACACTGCCGTTTAGTTATGCCGAAGATCCGCTGCAGGTTGTCGCCAAGTTACAACAAGACGGCTACGAACTCCTGGCCCTGGAGCAAACGCCGACAGCCACCATGCTTCCTGAATACACCCCGACTCATGCCAAGATCGCCCTTTTACTCGGCGAAGAAGTGCACGGCATTCCGCCAGAAATTCTTGCAGCTGCCGATTCTGCGATTGAAATCCCAATGCAGGGTACCAAAGAGTCTTTCAACGTCAGCGTTGCCTTAGGAATTGCACTTTACGGGCTTTCGATCAGCCATTGATAACTTGGTCCCAGGTCGCTTCGGGAATTGCCGGATCACGGGTGATCACCTGAAAATGATAGAGCAACGCCGCTCTCTCCTGGGGCGTAGCCAGATCGCCAGTCGGCTCCAACCTTGCCATCTGCTCTCCGGAGTCATCGGTATGTAGTGTGTATCCATCGTATGTGCCTTCAATGCATTTGGGGACAGCGTCGGCATTCAAAGGCAGTAAACGGACTGCAATCTCTCCCGTAGACATAATACGCTTAAAATTTTCGCGCAGTTCTGGGTCTTTGCCTATAGCCTCAGCTGCTTGTGGCCCCAAAACTACCTCCACTTGCGAGTCAGCTGGAGGCACCTCGGGTTGCGAAGGTTGCAAAACCGCCGGTACGACCGCCATAGCCACGTATCTTATCTGCCGCTGCCTAATGACTGCTCCCTCAGTAGTTCCAGCGGTTGGTTCGAGACGTTCGGCGGCCATTGTCATACGGTGGTTGCTCCTTAATCAATACTGCCGAATATAGCATATACACACTGCATGCGTATACATTGAAAAGCGAGCAACATATGGTACAAAAAGCGAGTACTATTTTAAGATCACGCACTCTTCGCCAAACAACTGGCGGATTGAACTCAGTAATGCATCGTGTGGATTAATGGTAAACGGCAGCTTGATAGCCGACTTGCGTTCATCGCCCAGCACCAGGACAGCCGAAGAATTACCGGGAAAGTCGTTGAGCGATTGTTTGAGCTTGAGCAACCCATTATGATCATTCGGATCACGCACATGAACGTACAGAGTTCGTGGCGGGCCATCATAGGTTGGCGTTGCAGCTGCGGCACCGACCGACTTCACTACTTGGGGTGCAGCTGGTGCAGCTTTGGGTTGGTAGCCCCCGCCATTACCACCACCCCCCCAGGGCTTGCGACTGCTTCCGCGCTTACCCGTGACCATCGCTTTTTTAGGCGCGGGCAAACGTTCGCCATTGGGCTTATACTCCTGCATTTCAGCCAAAGTCAGCAACCGAATATCGTCAGCCAGCACCTTAATCTCATCGCTCAAGTTACCATTGCGATCTTTTGCGCTCACCGTGCCATTGGCGATAATCACTCGGTCTTGTTCCAGCAGCGCTTGGCATTTCTCGTACGTCTTGGGGAAAATAATCAGCTCGGTCTCGCCCGCCTTGCCTTCAACCTTTACAAAAGCCATCTTGTCGCCTTTTTTGGTAGCGATTTGCCGCACGGCCGAGATCACCCCGCCCACGGTCACCGCACAGCCATCCATTCCTTGTTTGAGACTCAGCAGATCATGTGTTCGCTCCATCAGATAGGTCTCGTACGAATCCAGAGGATGACTCGAAAGATACAACCCCAACAATTCACGCTCCCATTGCAACACTTCTTGCTCGGTGACCTGAGTAGGCGCGCTCTCTAGTTGCAGGTGAGCAGCGGGCAGAGCTTCACCAATATCGCCAAACAGGTTCGCTTGACCGCTTTCGGCTTCCTTTTGCAGTTTGCTAGCAAACGCGAGGATACCATCAAGATTAAACAGCAAGTCCGAACGATTACCGTAACGGTCAAACGCTCCCGCTTTAATCAGACTTTCCAAGTTCTTGCGGTTCACAATACGACAATTAACACGCTTGGCATAATCCTCAATGCTCGCAAATTCACCACCTGCTTGGCGAGCCGCCAAAATGGTTTCCACCGCATTGGCGCCAACGTTCTTCACCGCATTCAAGCCAAACCGGATCTGCGAGGTTCCAGGCACAACCGCAAATTCGCCAAACGATTCATTCACGTCTGGCGCAAGGACTTCAAGGCCCATGTGTTTGCATTCGGTGATCTCGATCGCCAAGCGGTCGGTGTCATCTTGGTCACTGGTCATCAGTGCGGCCATAAAGGCAGCAGGGTAATAGGCTTTAAGATAGGCTGTCCAGTACGCAATCAGTCCGTAACAGGCAGCGTGCGATTTGTTAAAACAGTACGCGGCAAAATCTTCGAGCTGCTTCCAGAACTTTTCCATCGACTCCCGTTCGGCGCCATTTTTGATCGCGCCTTCAATAAAGTCAACCTTCATCTTTTGCATCACATCGATCTTCTTTTTACCGATCGCCTTACGCAAGGTGTCAGCTTGGCCGCCGGTAAATCCACTCAACTCTTTGGAAATCTGCATGACCTGTTCTTGGTAGACCAAAATGCCATAGGTGTTTTCCAACGCGTTTTTCATCAGCGGGTGCATGTAGGTAATTTGCTTGCGGCCGTGTTTACGCGCAATAAAGTCATCAATAAACTGCATCGGTCCTGGACGATAGAGGGCGACCATGGCGATAATGTCATCAAACACAGTTGGCTTGAGCTCCTTCAAGTAGCGCTTCATCCCCGCCGATTCCAACTGAAAGACGCCGGTCGTATCGCCGCTGGCGAGCAGTTCGTAGGCTTTTGGATCATCAAGCGGCATTTTTTCCAGGTCAATATCAACGCCATTGACCCTTTTGATAATACGCATCGCGTTTTTGATAATCGTGAGGTTAGAGAGCCCCAAAAAGTCCATCTTCAGCAGCCCAAGCTCCTCCACCTGACCCATGGGGAACTGCGTGGCAACGACGCCTTTTTGAGCCATTTCGAGTGGCAGAAACTTCACCACATCATCGGGCGCAATCACCACTCCACAGGCGTGAACCCCGTGGCTACGGATGGTACCTTCCAGCCGCGAAGCCAGGTCAATGACCCGTTTGCTGGTGGGATTATTTTGATACTCCTTTTTGAGATCAGGATCTTCCTGAATCGACACAGCCAGTGGGATATGACGGCCCTGAACCGGCTGCGGCACCATTTTGGCCAAGCGGTCAGCTTCGGCATAGGGCACCTCGAGCGTCCGCGCCACATCGCGTACCGCGGCCCGAGCAGCCATGGTGCCAAAAGTCACAATGTTGCTCACGCGCGAGCTGCCATACTTTTTGGCGCAGTATTCGATGACCTCATTGCGTCTGGTGTCTTGAATGTCGACATCAATATCTGGCATCGAAATACGGTCTGGGTTGAGAAAACGCTCAAACAGCAAATCGTACTTAAGCGGATCAATGTCGGTAATACGCAGCGCAAAGGCAATAATCGAACCCGCCGCTGAACCGCGTCCTGGTCCAAATATGATCCCCTGGTCTTTGCCCCAGTTAATAAAATCTTGCACGATCAGCATGTAGCCGTTAAAGCCCATGCGGTCGATCACACCCAGCTCATATTCTGTGCGTTGCAACACGTCATCTTTGAGTTTGGCCTTGGCTTCCTCGATCGAGAGCGCATGCGCTTCATCATGCGGCAAGCCTTCGTAGCGTTCAGCTAATCCTTGATACACCAGCTCATCGAGAAAGGTCTTTTCGGTATGACCTTCGGGCACGTCGAATTTTGGAATGTGAATACCGCCCAGGTCAAACTTGATCTCGCAGCGTTCCGCAATCGCCCGAGTATTGGCAATAACCTCGGGGTGATCGGTACCCCAACGGGTGATCACGGCTTGTGGATCTTCGACAAACAGGTCAAAATCTTTGAGGCTAAAACGGCTTTCTTCGCTAAGATTTGCCCCAGTCTGTACGCACAGCAGAATTTCGTGCGCATCCTTGTCTTCAGGCGAAGCATAGTGAGCGTCGCAGGTCACCACCGGTGGAATGTCTAAATCTTTGGCGAGCTTCAGCAGTTTTTGATTAACCTTAATCTGCTCATCCCACTTATGCGGATGATCTGGGTGGCCATGATCCTGCACTTCAATGTAATAGCGATCGCCAAAAATCGACTTGTACCATTTGGCAAATTCGTATGCCTTGTCGTCTTGATCTTGTCGCAAATGTTCACCGACCTCTCCACCAATACAGCCAGAGAGCACGATCAGCCCTTCGTTGTAGCGTTCCAGCAGCAGATGGTCGATACGCTGTTTGTAATAGTAGCCTTCCAGCCAGGCAATCGAGCTGAGCCGGAAGAGATTCTCGAGCCCTTTCTGATTCATGGCCAAGAGAATTAAGTGATAGCGGGCTTTGTCTTTAGCTGGATCTTTGTCGGCAATGGTGCGCGGGGCGACATAGGTTTCCATGCCGATAATCGGCTTCATCCCTTTGTCTTGAGCGACCTTGTAGAATTCGATGGCGCCAGAGAGTGTGCCATGGTCGGTAATTGCCATAGCCTCCATGCCCATATCTTGCGCACGGCTAAGGGTTTCGGGAACCTTTTGCAAACCATCCAGCACGCTATAGTGCGTGTGGTTGTGCAAATGCACGTAATCACTAGCCTGCAAATCGGTTGCCGCTTTACTCACCTTTTTACCCCCGTTTGTTCAATTATAGCACGCAGGGCGAAGCGAGGGCTGTGGTTTTTTGCACACCACCGCTACTTTTTCTGAGCTGTTTCCAGCGAGTGCCGCACGGTTTCCACAAAGTGACCGATGACCGGCAGATGGTCAAAAAGAGACAAGGTCCAAATAAGAATCACCACCAAAATAGTCCCGCCCAGCACACCACCAAAGCCAAAGACCATACCACGGACAAAGTTCATTTTGTAGATTTGCCAACGGCGCGAATACATATTCTGAAAAAGGTCGTCGAGCACACCAGCCATTGCCCCTTTGGCAATGGTATCGCTTGTTTTTTGGGTAAACGATTGCCTTGCCACAGGAGTAAGGGCTACTTCTTAGCTTCTTTTTTAGCGCGGTCGCTGACGTGTTGCTTGATGTCCTGCAGGTCATCTAACACGGCTTTGGCGTCACTCATAAATTTCTCGTCGAGCTGCTTTTTGGTGTCGTTCTTGATGTCTTCGGCCATCTTCATCGCGCGGTCACGCATGCGTTCTGCCCGGGTAATCAGTGATTCCACTTCGGTCCGTGCATTGCCTTCAAGCTTACCAACCAAGCGCTTGGCATCAGAGATACGCTTGTTCAATTCACCTTCCAGTTTACGGAGTTGGCGCATGGCCTCATGGCTCATCTCGGTAGCTTTGTTTTTGAGATCTTCGCGAGTTTCTTTACCACTTTTTGGGGCGGTGAGTAGCGCGGTGATGGCGCCTACAGCCGCGCCGAGTGCTGCCCCAAGAACAAATTTACCGCTACCTTTACCTTCTTTGTGCTGTGCCATAACTGTCTCCTTATTTACCAAATGTCTTTTTAACTTGCTTGAAAATCGCAGCTGCCACCAGTGTCGGGCTCATTGCGCTTGCAATTGTTTTGCCAGCCGATTCGGCATAGCTGGCCGCGTTTTCAGCCTTTTGAGTGATCGCCTCAACGTGGCGCATCACCTTCACGATATAGACTCCGGCCACAATTCCTAAGAGCAGGAACAACGCGAGCATGATCCCTAGTATAAGCACGAGTATTTCAAATGCATCCATACCTATATGGTATCATATCGCGGCTATTCTTCCTGCAACCGTTTTTGCAAATAGTGGCGAAAAGTTGTCCCAAATTTTGGATCGAGCAAGGCATGATCAACCACTGCCTCCAAATACCCCATCTTACTTCCCGCATCATGCCAAACGCCATCGATCACATGCCCATACACCGGCTTGGTTTTAGCCAGTTCGTTAATGGCATCCGCCAGCACCAGTTCGCCAGCCACACCAGGCTGCAATTCTTCAACCAGCGGCCAGATATCCTGCGTAAGCAAAAAACTACCCACGGTCGCCAGGAGTGAAGGCGTCTTGTCCGGTCCAGGTTTCTCAACCAGGCTGCTCAGTCTATAAGTGCGTTCATCAATTTGCTCACCGGTCACCACCATGCCAAGGCGAGTGCTGTCGGCCGGTTGGACTTCGGTAAGTGAGATCACTGTCTGGCCAGTTTTTTCATACGTATTCAATAGCTGCTGAGGATACGGGACATCGCAACGAAAGAAGTCATCCGCAAAGACAACAAAAAACGGCTCGTCACCAATCAAGTGCCGGGCATTCAATAATGGTCGGGCATTGCCCTTTGGCTCACCTTTTTGGCGCAAATAAATAAAGTTCGCCATCTCGGCCACTTCTTTTATTTGCTCAGCAAATTCATCTTTGCCTTTTTGGCGGAGTTCGTTTTCGAGCTCTTCGGAACGGTCAAAGTGATCTTCGACAGCCCGCTTGTTCGACCCGGTCACTATGATAACGTCGGTCACGCCAGCAGCAACCAGTTGTTCGACAATAATTTGGATGACCGGTTTGTCGACAATTGGCAACATCTCTTTGGGCATTGCTTTTGTTTGAGGCAAGAAGCGAGTACCCATGCCCGCCGCTGCCACGATTGCTTTTCGTACTTTAGTCATGGATCTATTCTACACGCTTCTGCCCAGCGTAAAGATTAAATCTGGAGTTGCGTAGTGATAATCTCTTTGGCCATGGCCGGATTGGCTTTGCCCTTACTCTGTTGCATTACTTTGCCCACCAAAAAGCCAATTGCTTTTTGCTCGCCAGCTTTCACATCGGCGACGGCTTTGGCAGAAGCTGGGTCAGCCAGCACGGCAGCCACGATTGCTTCAATCTCGCCAGTGTCAGAGACCTGCAAAAGTCCGCTCTTTTCGGCAAAAACGGCGACATCGACTGAGGCAATGTCTTTTTCGGTGCGCAGTTGGCCGTACAGTTCCAGCAGACCATTCGAACTTAGCTTTTTGTCCAGGTACAACTGCACCAAGCTGGCGATTGTGTTGGCAGGTGGCATGGTGCTTGCCATTTCGGCTTGCTCATCTTCGCCAATCTTGCGGAAACGAAGCTCGGTATTAACCAGCAGATTCACCGCTGCTTGCAAGAGCTCGGGATTATCCATGGCTTGAATCGCGAGGCAGGCATCGATGATATCAGGGAATTCCAGCAGCGTATTGGTGGTGGCCAGGCTCACCTTGCTCAGCGCTAACTTACGACGAATCGTCCATGGCAACCGTGGCGTGACCTCTTTAGCTGCAGCTTCCATTTGGGCCGGCGTGACTTCCACCGGGGGAATGTCAGCTTCGGGAAAGTAACGATAATCTTCGGCTTCTTCTTTGCTGCGCTGGCTAAAGGTTTTCTGCTTGGCATCGTGCCAGCCGCGGGTTTCCTGAGCCACACTTTCGCCACGTTCTATAAGTTCAACCTGGCGCTTAAACTCATACTCGACCGCTTTTTCAACTGAGCGAAATGAGTTAAGGTTCTTCACTTCAGCTCGAGTACCAAGTGCGGTTGCGCCCTTTTTGGCCACCGAAATGTTAACGTCAAACCGCTGGTTACCGTAATACAAGTTGCCAAGCGTCACCCCTGCATAGCGCATTAAGTAGTTCAACTCCTGCACGTATGCTTTAGCTTCAGCAGCGCTGTGGATGTCAGGTTCGGAGACGATTTCGATCAGCGGCGTACCTGCCCGGTTGTAATCAACCAAACTGTAGTCGGCGCCAGCTGGGTGAATAGATTTGCCAGCATCTTCCTCAAGGTGCGCATGGTGGATTCGTACCTCCACCACTTGGTCGCCAACAGGAACTTCTACGACGCCTTTGCCAATGATTGGCCGGTGAAGCTGAGTGATCTGGTAGCCTTTGGGAAGATCTGGATAAAAATAATGCTTGCGATCAAAGCTACTCACCGGTGCTACTTCGGCGTTCAACGCCACGCCAGCGCGAATGCACAGGTCTATAGCTCGCTGGTTGAGCACTGGCAAAGTGCCCGGCAGGCCAAAACAGATTGGCGACACCACGCCAGGGCTATTCGGCGCTTTATCGCGGGCGTCATTGTCTGCGCCACTAAACAATTTGGTGTCGGTCAAAAGTTGTACATGGCACTCAATCCCAATGGTTGGTTCATATTGATCAAATACACTGCGGTCGATCATGCCAAAGCTCCTAATTCTTTCAAGGCACGCTGAAATTCTTGCAAAGCTCGTCCGGCCATAGCCTTAGAAAGATTTACTTGAGGCTCGTGCACCAGCTTGTTGCGCAGTTTGTGTGCTGCCCAGAGATCATTGTATTTAGAAAAAAGTTTTTCGCGGTCGCGGAGCCGATCACCAAGCGTCTCGCCTTTGGCGCCATGCTGTCGCAAAGCCTGATCAAGCAGCTTATCGGCATCGATAATCGCCAGCCGCCAGCCCTGCTCACCGGTGCTAAGGGTTTTGAGTACTTTGGCCCACTGCCCTTTGTAGTAGCCGATGTCCAAGGTGCGCGTATGCCGAGAACGAAGCGTCCAAATAAAGAGACCAATCGCGCCCAGGATAATCAATCCCATAATCAGTTCAAAAAGAAGTATCATGCACTCACCTCCTTCATCAGCGCGTCCGCCACTGCCAGCACCTTGGCATCCTGGCGTTGCGGAGCGATCACCTGCATACCCACCGGAAGACCGGCAGAGATGCCCACGGGCACGCTCGCTGCTGGCAAGCCTGCCAGGCTCACTCCAACGGTCATGACATCGGCAACATACATCTCGAGTGGATCAGCGCTATGCTCGCCAAGTTTGAAGGCGGTGGTTGGCGCGGTTGGGCCGACTAGGATATCAACGTTTTGGAACGCCTGATTAAATTCGTTGATAATCAACGTCCGAACGGTCTGGGCCTTGCGGTAGTAGGCGTCGTAGTAGCCGCTGGAAAGTACGTAGGTGCCGATCATAATGCGGCGGATGTTTTCGTTATTAAAGCCCTCAGCACGCGTCTGGGCATATTGCTCACTTAGGTCATTGGCATCTTTGGCGACATGACCAAATTTTATTCCATCATATCGAGCTAAGTTTGAGCTGATTTCGGCTGGCACAATAATGTAATACGCCGGCAATGCCAGTTCAAGCGACGGAAGATCAATCTCGCTGACTGTGGCGCCTGCGGCCTGAAGCCGGGCGACAGCAGCTTGGACTTCGGCTTTGACCTCTGGCTGTACGCCTTCGCCCATGTGCTGTTTGATCACGCCGACTCTGAGTTCGTGAAGGTCGAGAGGAGTCTGGGTGCGAGCAGTCTCGATGCTGGTTGCATCGCGTTCGTCAACTCCGCTCATGATGTCCATAACGAGCTGTGCGTCATACGCACTTTTGGCAAGTGGGCCAACGGTATCTGTTGAGCTGGCCATGGCCACCACCCCAAAGCGCGAAACAGCGCCATATGTTGGCTTCAGTCCGAGCACGCCGCTAAAGCTGGCTGGCTGGCGAATCGAACCACCGGTGTCTGTGCCGAGTGCAAAAGGAACGATATCAAGCGCTACCGCTGCTGCTGAACCACCGGACGAACCACCTGGTACTCGAGTGACATCATGCGGGTTTTTGGATGGGCCAAAGTCACTGTTCTCGGTGCTTGATCCGTGACCAAAGGAGTCAAGGTTGGCCTTAGCCACCACAATCGCCCCTTCGGCTTCCAGTCGTTCAATCACTGTCGCTTGATACGGCGCCTTGAAGTTCTTCAGAATATTGCTGCCAGCCGTGGTGGTGCTTCCGAGGGTCAGAATGTTATCCTTCACAATAAAAGGGACGCCTGCTAATTGTCCCACCAATTCTCCCGATTGCACCGCGCGATCAATTGCGTCAGCTCTGGCCAGCGCGCGGTCAGCTACGACTTCGAGCACAGTATGATACTTTTCCTTTTCGGCAATCCGAGCTATTGCTGCCTCAACTTGTTGACGCGCGGTGGTGGTGCCGGCTTTTACGGCACGCACAATAGGAATAATCTGCGATGTTCGTTCGTTCATAAACTATAAGACCCGCTTTACTTTCAGGCTGCCATCTTGCTGAGACGGCGCATTTTGCAACAGATCCGCCGGAGTCACGCCATAATCAATTATTTTATCTTCACGGGTGACGTTTTTGAGTCCAGTAACTTGATAGGTCGGCTCCAGATCTTTAACATCTACCGCATTTAATTGCTGGGCAAAGCCAAGAATTTGGGAGATTTCTTGCTGCATTTGTTTGGCCTGCGGCTCGGTTAACGAAATTTTCGCCAATCGAGCAAGGGCGTACACTTCCTCTAATGTAATCTGTGACATGATCTTTACATTATAGTATAAACAGCCGTAGGTAAACCAGCACTGCGATTAATAGGCGCCCGTGCTCTGGTCTTGCAGGGTCGAATTTGTTGAGTCTGAAGATGCATCAGGAGTGGTTGGAGGATAGCCATCTGTATACGGCACTGCACCGACTCCCGCGTTTATGGTAAAGCAGTAGTTGCCTGCATCATGCACCGTAAAATTGGTTTCTGTTGGTATCAGCGTACTCCGCTTCAAAGGAGCAGGTGTCACGTCAGCGTTTATTGCGTCAGTCCGCTTACTTTTAAACGTCGCGCACAAACGATAACTCTGCGCACTACGCTTTGAGAAGGTGTATCCGTGCTTTTCGCCTCGTCGCAGCAAAGACTTGTCGAGAGTGAGGTCAGAAAGATTATTGGGTAACTGGCCTTTTTGGCTGTAGTATTCTTCCACCTGAGCGCTTACCGTTTGGAGGTCGTTACTTGTTTTTTCATCAACCAGACTACTGCGCGCCTGCACACTGGTCATCACCAGCAACGCAACCAACAGCACAACCCCTATACCTCCGTACAGTACGGCGAACTCTTTTATGTGCGTAGGACTATCAACTCGCATCAGACTGCGAAAAACAAATCCGTTCAAACCTGCCGCCAGTGCAGCGGGCAACGTCTGCTGCAACAGTGCATCGCCTATTTCGGTCGCCCCGAGTAGTGCAGAAAGTAGCGTGTACAGTGCATAGACCGCAAACAGTACAGATCCAGCCAACATGGCCAACATAAAGATGTACAAAAAGAAACGACGCAGCTTGGTGGTTGCAACCGCTGGACGCTCCAGCTCTTCAAAACGAGAACGCTTGTAAAATAAAAGCGTGACAGGTAAAGCAACGATCAGAAAGGCCACGGCCCAGAGGTTGAGCTGATCGCCGACGCTGCGTGTCCCTTGGGAATCAGCGAGATACCGCGTAATGCCAAAAAGCACTCTGTCGAGGATCACTGTTGTCACCAGCAAACCACCCAGGGCTGCAATAAATTCCATCAGGTAATATTTACTACGCATTGCCCAGACAGGTAGTTTGTAGTCTGGCACCCATGATCGTTTTACCATTTCGTAACCCTCCATTGGTTACGCGCATAGTACCGCGAAAGGATAAGCTTGTAAAGCGCGCTTAAAGCTTGGCTTTGATCTCGTCAATCATATCGCGCAGCTCAGCTGCTTTTTCGAACTGTAAGTTTGCAGCGGCAAGCTCCATTTGGCCACTGAGGTCACGAATAAGATGCGCATAATCTTCTTTGGGAATCTTTTTAAGGTCGAAGGCTGGGATTTCTTTTTCGCTCTTAGGGATGAGCGCTCGCAAGCCTTCTTCGATCGATTTGTTCACACCTTCTGGTGTTATACCGTGCTCGGTATTGTATTGCTCTTGGATCGCTCGGCGGCGCGTGGTCTCGTCCATGGTGTAGCGCATGCTGTCGGTAACGCGATCGGCATACATAATGACATGGCCTTCGACATGGCGAGCAGCCCGGCCGACTGTTTGGATAAGCGCTTGAGAGCTTCGCAGAAAACCTTCTTTGTCAGCGTCAATGATGGCAACTAGGCTCACTTCCGGCAGGTCTAACCCTTCACGTAGCAGGTTAATACCGATCAGCACATCGTACACACCCAGACGCAAATCACGCAAAATATCGGTGCGCTCCATAGTGTCGATGTCGGAGTGAAGGTACTGACTCTTGATGCCAAGTTCGCTTAAATATTCATGCAGATCCTCGGCCATTCGCTTGGTGAGCGTGGTCACCAAAACTCGCTGGCGCTTTTCGACCGTGGCTCTGATTTCGGCAATCAAATCATCGATCTGACCTGTTGTAGGACGGACTTCAATTGGCGGATCAAGCAGACCTGTTGGGCGAATAACTTGCTCAACAGGCGTACCGCCACGGGCCAGCTCGTATTCGGCCGGTGTTGCCGACACGTAGACTGTCTGATTCACATGTCGCTCAAACTCTGTAAAGGTTAAGGGGCGGTTGTCCAGCGCGCTCGGCAGGCGAAAGCCATGTTCCACCAGCACCTCTTTGCGCGCGCGGTCACCGTTGTACATGCCACGAATTTGCGGCAAGGTCATATGCGACTCATCAATCAGCAGCAAAAAATCATCTGGGAAATAATCCAGCAATGTGGCAGGCTGCTCGCCAGGTTCGCGGTTCGTTAAGTAGCGCGAGTAATTCTCGATACCTTTCACGAACCCTGTTTCCTCCAGCATCTCCAGATCGAATTTGGTCCGCTGCTGCAAACGCTGCGCCTCCAGCAACTTGCCTTCACTGTTAAATTGCGCCACGCGTTGCTCCAGCTCTTGCTTAATCTTGCCAAGCGCGGCCTTTACTTGGTCTTGCGGCGAGACATAGTGCGAGCTTGGAAAGATGGTGAGATCTTGCTGCTCACCCAAGATCTCACCGGTCAACGGATCAATGTGGGTAATGCGATCGACTTCGTCGCCAAAAAACTCAATTCGGTAGGCGGTTTCGCCATTGGCCGGAAAGACATCCACCACATCGCCACGCACCCGGAAGGTACTGCGATGAAAATCCATGTCATTGCGGGTATATTGAATGTCGGTCAGGTGGCGCACAAACTTGTCGAGCTTGCGTTGCTCGCCCACCTTCACTCTGAGGGCCAGTCCGTCATAATCGCTCACCGACCCAATACCATAGATGCAGCTGACACTGGCAATGATGATCACATCGCGGCGACTCAATAGAGAGTCGGTTGCGGCGTGACGTAGCCGGTCGATTTCTTCGTTGATCTTGGAATCTTTTTCGATATAGGTGTCGCTGCTGGCAATGTAAGCCTCTGGCTGGTAGTAATCAAAGTAGCTGACAAAGTAGTGCACTTCGTTATCTGGAAAGAACTGTCTGAACTCACTATACAGCTGCGCGGCTAAGGTTTTGTTGTGACTGACCACCAATGTTGGCTTTTGGGTATTTTGAATAAGATTCGCCATGGTAAAGGTTTTGCCCGAACCGGTTACCCCCAGCAGCACCTGCTCTTTTTTGCCCGCCAATAAACCCTTGGTCAGCGTCGCAATCGCTTGCGGCTGGTCACCCATTGGACGGTATTTGCTATTGAGACTGAATTTTTGGGACATTGATTCTATTTTAAACCATTCCAGCAGTAATGACGATCTACTCCTTCTCCCACACGCTATGCCGAGCCAGATGAAGCGCCGCCCGGAGTTTCGCTGTAGCTATTCGACGTGTCAGCGGTCTCCCCTCATAGCTTTCTTGGACCGGCCGGTAGTACCACCTCGCATGCTCAATGCCACCGTTCAAAAGTATGTTTACATTTTCTGCACAAGCTTCTGGGGATTCAGTCCAAGTGTCGTCAAGATGCTTATCTAACAGCTCGAAGCATCTTGGCATATAGGTGCGGATGAAATCAGTAGTAATTTCCGTAAAGGGAAGCTTATGACTTTTGATCGTCGCGATAATCCAGTTATATTCAACCACTGGTCGCTCCTTTCTCTCTTCCGACGCGATCAATTCTAAGGCGACCTGGTAAGGACGAGGATCCTCTTGCTGTTCAGCAGGAAATGGCTTGGAGCAGTACTCTTTGTATATCTCTTAGCTCCTTTTTGCTCATTTGCCCATTCAAGGCACGGTGTAATGTCACGAGCTCCTGAGCTTCCGCTTGCATCGCACCCGGCAAGGCAGGAACTACCTTTTCTGTCGCCTCTGCTGCTCGTCCATTCTGTACCAGAGTGCCAATAATCGCAGCCACATCTTCACGGCTGGTGCGACTCAATGCTTCCGAATCAACCGCGCTCAAGGCTGTAACTACGCCACTTAGCAGGTAGGCTTGTGTATCGCGATCGGTTTGGGTTGGCTCGGCTACCGCCAGCTCTTCGCACAAGCGAGCAGTCTCAATGCTTAGCGTCGCCTCGGTGTCACCTGTCTGCGCTGCCTCTGCTCGGGCTTCGCCAAGCGCAACCGCATAGTCACTGCCAAGCGCATCACTTTTACGCTCATGCGCATAAGCATGGAGCCGCCATTTTTCTACCGGGTCGGCAACTTTCTCAAAGCATTGCATAGCAAGAGCACCGTCACCCACTTCAATGCCGTATGCCGCGACAACCTTATAGCCTGCTTCGCCGGCCACTTCCATGTATCGAATCGCATCTGTAATGTACGGATCTTCAGGGTCATGCGATCTGAGTTGCTCGATCACTTGCTCGTCGATAGGCTCTGTGTCGACTGGTTCTAATTCGTCTTCCTGAGCTGTTTCCTTTGCCACATCTGTGGGAGCTGAATTAAATATTTCGTTTGCCCTATTGTCGCTTTCCCTATCTATAGAAAATCCTGTCGATGTCGGCACAGACACTATAGTACTGTTTTTCAGAGTGTAATCGGCATATCTACCATCTGGCTGTTCGCGCGTCCCGATAAAGCGGCCGACTGTTGGCTCGACTACTGCATCAACCGCCGCTTGGCCGACTATCGGCGCCACCCGAGCATCAGGGGTTTGGTCTTCAAGAATACATTCGGGAGATATTCCTTTTTCCGCAATAGATGCCGCAAGTTCATCCTGAGCTGCAGTCGGATCCTCGTCGGCGTTCGTATCGGAATCACTGCGCACGTTTGTAGGGTTAAACTCCGACGGAATCTGTTCGTGGCCAGCCGCGAGTGCCTCATATCCCAAGTGTCGATGCCAAACCATATTTCCTCAGAAGTTCAATCATCTTCCCAGAGTAGCGGCTACCTAATCGATTTGCAAACCTTAGCCGCGGCGTTCGTGCACCTTTTTGGGCGGTGGCAAATGGTCAAGTTCATCACGGAAGTCTGCGTATTTTTCGTCCAAAAGCGCAACGATGCGGTCCACGATGCGTGCTGGGTCGGTGTCAAACATAATGTCTTCTTTGCCAGGGGTGGTGATGCGGTCAACAAGGATCGGAATAAAATCAGCCAGCCCGCCGCTGCCCAGAAGCACAGCGCAAATTTTGTGCGCTTCAATGGCGGTCGAAAACTCATGCAAGCTGCCCATGCGGCCGCCAACGGTAATGACCGCGTCGCTTGAACGAACTAAATAGACATCGCGGCCGACATAATCCATGCCTGTAAAGTTGATATAATCAAACTCTTTGGTCGGCAGTTTATACGACTTAACATGTTCGCGGTAAGTGCTAGCAGGCGAAAAGCCGATCGACAATCCGCCATGTTCGTTACAGCCGCGCGCTGCCCATTCAGGTAAGCCGATTGTGGCGCCAGTGGTCAGCACATGACCGCTTTTGGCAATCGCTTGGCCAAGCTCGTACGCCAACTGATGCGCATATTCCACAGTATCGCCCGAAGCAGCCCCCGAGACGCAGATTTGGTAGCGGCTCATGCTTAGTCGTCCTCAGCCGTGAGATCTTCCGGCTTAATCATGTCGTTATCAAGTTGCTCCAGAATTTGCTGCTCCAACGTTTTGTGACCCATGTAGCGGATAAAGATTTCATTCCACAAGCTTTCGCGAAAATGATAAATATTGCGTTCCGGATAATGCGTTTTATTAGAGTAGCTCATGCTCACGTCCATCATGTTGAAGGTCACTGGGCCATCTTCAAACTGCAGCGCCACGTAATCCAGATCGCGCCACATGGCCAGTTCTGGGTCAATCTGATACATGGTCTCTTCGGCTTTGCGCCAGTGTAAATCTTCTGGCTGTACGTGGGGCTCAAAGGTTTCAGGATGGTATTCATCTTTCAGTTTGCCAAAGTACCGTTGGATCACTCGCCAATGGATATGCTGACCGGCCATAATTGGACCAAGGTCGGGATCGGCGTTGAGAGTGTCGACAAAAATCTTGCCAAAATGTGGCTTGACTTGTTGCAGTTTGAAGTACGAACTATACAGGCGAATCTCGTTATGATAGTGCAGCAGCAAGGCCATCACCTTAATGGTAATGCCGTAGTCAAAGGCTTCCTTCATTGGCAACATTAAGATAACGCCAAGTTCCTTCAGGTGCGTAATGTTATGGCGCTTTTTTTCAATAAAATGCGCCGCAATATCGCCCCAGCGATTCTTGGGCATTTGGATGACTTCGATCTGCCGAGTTTCGAAATCGCTTGGCGTCAGTGTTTCGTATTTTTTGTTAAACTCTCGTAGCCAGTCCGACGTTTCGGCAAAACGAAGCGCACCATATAGCTCGCCGATCTGCTCTTTTTTGAGCATTTCTGCCACGTCGGTGTAGCCCAAGATTTTCATAATTCCCTTGGGTGGCATGTGGCGCAAAAATTCTTTCGCAACCGCTTTTTTGAGCACCCAACAGTCGCGTGGTATGTCGGCTTTGGCCACTGCAGCCGCGATCAGTGGCAGCATCTGCGCGACATCACTGGCATCTGTGCCACCAATTGTCTTTGCCAAATGCGCATCTTGCTCGCCCAGTTTATTATTGAGCGCACTGAATAATTCCGGTCCATTGGTGTCAGCCGGGTCGAGCCCAAGCGTGGCCATAATCTGGTGAGCTTTCTCAATAATTTCGGCCGTCAGCTTGACGTCCGTGCCCTTGTGACCGCTGGCTTCCTCGAGCTGCCTCAAACTCTGGCTAAAGAGTGGTTCTTCGGCGTCAAGTAAATCACGGAGCGTGGTGTGGATCTTTTTGTGCGTGTCCATAAGCGTAAGTAGTTTCTGGCTTTAGCATAGCACGATGCACGCGAGTCAGACAATGCTGACCGGGGAGAGCTAGATGTTTTTACACAGGTTACAGCCGCTTCACCTTCAATGGCATATCTTCCAAATGAGCGCGGGCATGGAGGATTCCGGCTGTGGCGCCGATTTTGGTCACCACCGAAGTGGAATTAGCGCTAGCAAACACCACCGCTTTCTCCAGCGTTTCACCTTTGGCAACCATGGCCGCAAAGCCAGAACCAAAGGCATCGCCCGCACCTGTGCGGTCAACCACTTTCACATCTTTATACATGCCGCCGGTGACCACCTTGCCTTTACCCACTGCCGTCACTCCTTGCGGGCCATCGGTCACCACGGCGTAATCCACGTAGTGCGCTGCATGACGAGCCAGCTCTTCCATGGTGTCGCCTTCTACGATCAACTGCATTTCCTCTTTGTTCATCACCAGCAACGTCACATCGTCCAGCAAGCCACGAATCTTATCCGGATATTGCAGTTCTCGGCTGCCTGGATTAAATGCCACCTTCATACCTTTTTTGGCCGCAGCATCCACTACATCTGCCAGTAGCTGCATCGAGCCACCCATGGAAGAAATATATAGCCAGTCGCCGTCCAGAGCGTGCATGTCGACGGTGTGTTTACCATGTCCAATCTTGGCGCCAGAATAATTCAGAATGGTGCGTTCGCCAGTTGGCGCGAGCAGGATGGTTGAGTAACTGGTGGTTTGATCGTCGGCCACGTGGAGATACGTGGTGTCGATGTCTTCGTCGTCAAGCACTCTGGTGACCGCCTGCCCGGCCGGGTCGTCGCCAATGACTCCCATAAAACTACTGTGCAATCCTTGCCGTGCAAAGGTGACAGCGGCGTTCATGGCATTCCCACCGGTCGCAAAAACGATCGCATCAAGAGTCAATTTGGAACCTAACTTAAGTTCCTCGAAGAGTTCCTTGCCATGCCTGTGCGGCTGCAAGGCTTCACCAGATAAAAACACGTCCTGCGTGGCGGTACCAATCGCCAACATGCGAACGCTCATCTTAGACCACAGCCTTTCCGGCAGAGTTAAAGGCGCTGATTTTTTCCTCCACCACCTTTTGCACCGCCTCGTAGACGGTAGGCATTAGCTTAACCACTGCGTATTCGTCAGGATTGTCAGCCAGCACTTTTTCGAGCGTCTTTCGGAAGGCAACACGCATGTCAGAGTTGATGTTAACTTTGCTCACTCCAATTTTGGCAGCTTCGGCAAAATAATGCAGCGGCGTGTCACTGCCACCGTGTAGACTGATGTTACATTGGATGGCTTCCCGAATGCGCTCCAACAGCTCCAGGTCGAGCACCTTTGGCACTGGATATTTACCATGCAGATTTCCAATGGCGGCGGCAAAGGTGTCAATGCCGGTCGCATCGACAAAAGCCTTGGTTCCTTCCGGGGTGCTAAAGGTTTTTTTGATTTCTTCGTAATCAATCGTTTCGGTATGCAAGTTTGAACTACCGCCAAAATAATGCGGCTCAGCCTCCACTAGCGCACCCGTAAACTTCGCATAGGCCACAACTTCTTTGGTTTTGGCAATAATTTCTTCGTCGGTGGCATCGTGATTGGCCTGGCTAATATCGATATGAATAAATTCAAAGCCGGCATCAATGCCCCGCTTCGAAGCCTCAACCGACGGCGAATGGTCAAGGTTGATGTACATTTCCAGGTTATATTCCTGCTTGTAGTTGTCCACCAGGTCGCGAATATTCTCCAAGCCCATGGCTTTCACTTCGCCATCGCTTACCTCAACCAGCACCGGCGATTGCAGCTTTTGCGCCGCCTTGCAGACTGCGATTAGCGTCTCCTGATTGTCAATATTAAATGCACCAACGGCAAAATGTTGCTGCCGCGAACGCTGCATAAGGTGACGTGCCCGTACGCAATTATCTCGAATCTGAGGTATTGTCAAAGCCATGATTCCCATCCGTTTATCTACCTGCCAGTATAGCACTTATGGTTGACCCGCCCTAGAATCCTTCACCTACACATGCCATGTGTTGTTTTTTTGTAAAGTTATGTTGCTATAGTACGATAGAAGTGCTTAAAGGAGGCTAAGCACAATGGAAAAACTACTCGAATTACAGACCTCGCCGGTCACCGCACCAGCACCAACACGACTACGAAGAAAAAGAGCGCTCGCAACGGGCGCTCTTTTGTTTGGTGGTGTGGGCACGCTTGCAGGTTGCGGTGGCGGCGCAGTTCATGGCCAGCAGGTAGCCGCGCCGATTTCCGCATCGGCAACCCCGCACAAAACAGAAAATGGTGCGCCAAAAATATCAATGGCAGAGTTCAAAAAAAGATGCGCAACCACAGAGCACGTCAAGCTCGCAGATGGCACGCGCGGACCCGCAGCCTTTATTGTGGGCAATAGCGTGGTGGTAAGTTGCTATAAATACGATCTGCAACCGCAGAAAGCTGGCATGGATATCGGCGTCTTTACCGCCGGCACGGTGACCGTCAAGGCCTATCCTAATTGGAGAGCCGACGGCACTTCGCAGCACGAAAAATGCGATGACACTACCTTGGTTGATGATTTCGAATTGGCTGACAGCAGCCAAGTACAAAAATATCCGCACAGTCCAATTTGCACTGATGGCAAAGTAAGTATGAAAGAATACCTTGAGCAACTTGGCGTAGGGACGTACGCGGCGGTCCAGGCCAATAGTTAGTTGGTCAACATCGTTTGGGCTGACTCGGCAATATGCTTGCCCGTCAGTCCAAACGCTTCAAGAAGCTCCTGCGGCGTGCCTGATTCACCAAAGCGATCTTGCATGCCGATGCGCCACATCAGCGCTGGGTGTTCTTCGACCAGAAGTTCGGCAATAGCGCCGCCCAATCCACCGTTGATCTGAGCTTCCTCGGCCGTAATAACTTTGCCAGTTTTTTGCACACTGGCCAAAATAGTGGTTTTATCAAGCGGTTTGATGGTAGGCACATGCACTACTTCGGCGCTGATACCTTTAGCCTGCAGCAGTTTGGCAGCCAGAAGACATTGGTAGGTCATGGTGCCGGTACCGATCAAGGTGATGTCATTGCCGCCCCATAATACATAGGCTCGGCCAAGTTCAAACGGCGTGTGCTCAGTGGTAAAGACCGGCGTTTTTTCGCGGGCCAGCCGCAGATACGAAGGCTTGCTCACTGCCGCGAGGGCAAGCGTTGCTTTTTCGGCCTCTATGGAATCGCCTGGCGCAACCACAATCATATTCGGCAAGGCTCGCATCAGGGCAATGTCTTCGAGCATTTGATGTGTTGCTCCGTCTGGACCAACGCTCACCCCAGCGTGCGAACCAGCAATCGTCACCGGTTGATCGTTAAGCGCAATGGTCGTCCGGATCTGCTCCCAACAGCGGCCAGGGCAAAATGCCGCATAGCTACTCACAAACGGCCGTTTGCCCATGGCCGCCATGCCCGCAGCCACGGTGACCAGGTTTTGCTCGGCCACGCCGATCTCAACAAAGCGCTCAGGAAAGGCTTCGGCAAACTCAATCATGCGGGTTGACTCGGTCAGGTCTGCGCACAGTCCGACAATCTGATCATTCTGCTTAGCAGCCGCCAGCAGTCCGCGGCCAAAACCGGCCCGGATTGGCTCTTCGGTTGCTCCGTCGTCATCAATATTGGAGATTAATTGCATATCAAGGGGATTACTCATGTTCGCTCCTAATTTTGCCACCCAGGGTTCGTAGTTCTTTCAGCGCCCTTTTGGCTTCGTCGGATTTTGGCGGCTTGCCATGCCAAGCAGGATCGTATTCCATAAAATCAACGCCTTTGCCCGGAATGGTGTGGGCGATAATAACCGTTGGTTTTTCAAATACTGCCCGACCCATACTGCAGGCATCGATGATACTTTCCATATTGTGACCATTTATTTCGATCACGTGCCAGCCAAAGGCTTCCCATTTGGCATGCAGATCTTCGAGCGGCATGATGTCTTCGGTGTGACCATCAATCTGAATATTATTGCGATCAACGATGGCGATCAGATTGTGGAGTTTGTATTTGGCCGCAAACATCACCCCTTCCCAAAAATTGCCTTCGTCATGCTCACCATCACTGGTCACGCAGTAGACCCAACGATGCTCGGCCTTGTTCATCTTGAGCGCCTTTGCCATGCCCGCAGCCTGACTCAACCCAGATCCAAGTGGTCCAGATGTGGTTTCGAGACCTGGTAAGCGCAGTCGCTCTGGGTGACCTTGCAACCTTGACCCAAACTGGCGCAGCGTCATCAATTCTTCCTTAGGGAAGTAGCCTGCGTGCGCCATGGCCACATAGCGAATTGGCACGCAGTGGCCGTTGCTTAAGACCAAAATGTCGCGTTCATCCCAGTTGGGATTTTTGGGGTCTTGCTTGAGAATATTAAAATATAGCGCGGTAAAAATGTCGGCAAGTCCCAACGGTCCAGCCGAATGGCCAGAACCCGCATGTTCGAGCATTTTAATAAGATCCTCGCGGATTATGTTGGCCTTTACCTCTAATTGATGTGTCGTCAGTTGTACCATATTACTTATGATTATAGCACCGCTGAAGTTTACACAGAAGGCATTGCGTTGCTTGGATAAATATGTCAGCATAGCCTTATGTCTAAAAGTATCGATCTTTCTGGTGGCTACGACCTCTCCAAGGCGCTTGGCTATACAATTGAGTACCTTAAAAGCCCGGATGCCGAACCTTTGTTAGGCTTTCGTGCCGAAGTTCTTCGAATGACCGTACGAACCGCTACCGACGAATCTAGCAGAGCGTTCCGTGATGCACTGTCTGATTCTTACATTGCAGCAAAGTACAAGATCGATGATATTAGAGATAGCCCACCAACTGCGCTCGATGACCCGACTTATGCGTTTAATATTGGCACCACAGAGTTCCGCTGCAACCCGGATACAACTCAAAGACCTCGTCTTACTGTTGCAAAACAAGAGATCGCTGATCTCAAAGAGTTGCAAGAGTTGCTCGCCAAGCCGGATGTAAGCAAAATTGCTCATCTCTCATGCCTCCTCTTGGGCGACAGAGGAGTACGAGCCGAAGTGCAGCTGATGTTTGGGAATTCACCAGACGGGCGGATCTTTAAGACGCTTGCACCTCATAAGAAGCTTCCCCCAGACGCTATTACTTACGAACAAAGCTGTCGACGGCAGACGACCATACCACGGCGATTGGAAGTGGGCACATTGTCGGTAACGAGTGCGGTCGAGGTGACTTCTAGTTGGCTGACTGAACGCGCGGACGCTCCACCGCTGCACTAAGCCGCTGATATGCAGCCGTTGGGTCAGCAGCATCGTGAATAAATCCGCCCACATTCAGCACATCAACACCAGCTGCGGCGAGCTCAGCCGCATTGTGGTCATTGATGCCACCGTCCCAAGCGATCTCGGCCTTGGCATTGAGCGCTTTGATCTGAGCAATCTTTTGCACCTGGTTCATATCGGCTGTTCCGCCTTGGAAGCCGAGGTGTCCGGCAAAAATAAGCACATGGTCGGCCAGAGTTATTAAAGGTGCAGCGTCCGCAACCTGAGTATCCGGCAACAGCGCAATACCTGCTGCAATGCCTGCTTTTTGCAGCGCACCCAAACATCCCGCCAGATCACCTTTGGATTCGGCGTGAAAAATTACCAAATGCGGTCGCAGGCTAATAAGGGTCATGAGTTCCTTAGCAGGCTCCTCCAGCATCACATGAATGTCGCTCATCACATCTTGTGGCAGATAGACCTGCGCGGGCATAATCAGCTGCCGCGGCGTAAAGGCACTGTCAGCGACATCAATATGAATACGCGCAGCGAACGCGGCTACCTCAGCAAGATTGGCGGCATATTCTTGTGGCGTTTCGGCAGTCACGGTAGGACAGATCGTAGCCATCAGCCGTACAATTCTTCAATCTCTTTAATCCGCCGGGCGTGGCGGGGTGCTCCAGAAAAAGGCGTTTTGAGCCATGCTTCTGTCACTCGTTCAAGCTCAGCCTGGGTCAATACACGCGCGGGCAGACACAGCACATTACTATCATTGTCTTCGCGCGTTTCTGTGGCGCTTTGTTCATCCCAACACAGTGAGGCTCGAATACCATGTACCCGGTTGGCAGCAATGCACATCCCCTGGCCACTGCCACACAGCAAAATCGCTTTGCTCTCAGGATCTGCATCGCCCAGCAATTTCGCCGTGGCCGCATAGGCAAATTGGGGATAGTCGTCGTTAGGGTCCAGAACCTTATCGCCCACATCTTCAATGTCGTATTTGAGTTTACTGAGGTGCGCAAATAACTTTTCTTTTGCGTCGAACCCGGCGTGGTCTGAGCCAATGTAGATTTTCATATTTTTAGTGTACTACGATTCCCACGCTTCGGCATCGGAATGCAGCCATCGATTGACTGTCAGGTTAAGTTCACGGCACCCTTCAAGTGACAGATCAGGTTCGATGCTCTCAACTTGCCACAAGCTCTCAAGCCGCCTCTTGGGAGGATAATTAGTGTCGATAGTCGTCACAACCTTGCGAATTCGCACAGTGTCGCCTTCCAACACAAAGTGATAGTTCTGCTCTGTCACAATGCCCTCCTCATCAATCTCCTCAACAGTAGAAACCGTGCCGATCACTCCAGTGTCGTCACTCTGGGTACTGATAGAAAAATCCGGACGCTTACCTTTAGCCGCACCAAAACCATCTCCAAAATACAGATGGTCAGAAGGACCAAAATGTTTGGTTACCATATGGTAGGTGCGGGGATTGTTCCGGAGTTCGGTGCGTATGCTCTGCAAAGTGTCGGTGTTGACCTGAAGTTTTTCACGCTCAAGAGCGTCTTCGCTTGGTTCGCTGTCGGGTTGTTGGCTAGGGTCCTGGTTCATTTATTCGTGCAGCAGTTTACCCGCGTCGGCGACCACTTCCACCAAACGGTTGCTGTAGCCCCATTCATTGTCATACCAAGCAACAACTTTAACCATGTTACCGCCTACGACCGCAGTTAGTTTGAGGTCAACGATGGCTGAATGGCTGTTACCGATAAAGTCTCGCGAAACCAGTTCTTCTTCGGTAACGTCCAAGATGCCTTGGTAGAATGGCTCTTTGGCTGCCTTCTTAAAGGCTTCGTTTACTTCATCAACGGTCACCTCGCGCTTGACGATGATCACAAAGTCAGCGAGCGACACAACCGGAGTTGGGACACGAACGCTCATCCCCCCAAAGATGCCCTCCAGCGCTGGCAATGCCTTGGCTGCGGCAATGCTCGCACCAGTAGTGGTAGGCACAATGTTCTCGGCAGCGTTACGGGCTTCGCGTAAATCTTTAGCTGGTGCATCTTGGAGTTTTTGGCTGGCAGTATAGCTATGCACAGTGGTCATCATCGCTTTTTCGATGCCAAAAGCTGATTCAATCACTCCCGCAACCGGCGTAATACAGTTGGTCGTACAGCTAGCGTTGCTAATGACTTCTGTAGAATCTTTGAGCTTGTCTTCGTTAACGCCAAGCACAATCGTATCAGCCCCGTCGCCTTTGGCCGGAGCAGAAAGCACCACTTTTTTGGCACCTGCTGGATCAATATGCGCTTTGGCTTTGGCTGGATCGGTAAAGAAACCGGTGCTTTCAATCACTACATCCACGCCATGCGCTCCCCAAGCCAGATTGGCGGGATCTTTTTCGGCCATGACTTTGATATGCTGGCCGTTGACGATAATGCCGGTTTCGTCAGCAGTTACTTCGTGCTGATATTCGCCGTAGTTGCTATCGTGCTTTAATAAATGCGCCAATGTAGCTGGATCAGTCAGATCATTGATCGCCACGATCTCGATGTCATCGCGGTCAAAGGCAATCTTAAAAGCATTTCGCCCAATTCGCCCAAACCCATTTATTCCTATCCGTGTCTTCATAGATTTCCCTCCACCTTAAGCACTCAAGATATGGTTATGCTTATTGTACAAACTTGCTCGCTAGCGGTCAACTTCTTGGCCGTGGAATTCAGCTATCGCCGTCAGCTCATCAATAGTCCGACACGGGTCAATCAGGGGGCGAAGGTACTCAATTAATGGCGATTGTTCGTGATCGATGCGTTGTTTTAGCTTATCAAGGCTGAACCACAAAACGTTACTTTGTTCGCCTGCATCGAGAGACTGCGCCTGCTTGCTTATCTGATCCATTGCGATAAAGGTCGCCACAAACCATTCAATCTTTACAATCGGTTGACGCACCAAAATCAAACGCCAGCTAGCAAAATTTAAACCGGTTTCCTCGAGCAATTCGCGTTTTGCCGCTGTTAGCCAATCTTCGCCTTCGTCAACGCGACCAGCTGGCATCCGAAAGTACATCGGCCGACCAGGCTGTTGCTCCTCAAGACCCAAAACTTTGTGGTCATGTACGGCAATAACCTGCACCGTGTCCGGACGCTGCAACATCTCAAAAGTTTTGTGGCTGCCATCAAACATTTCTTGCTGCCATTGGTAGACATCAAAAATAATACCTTCAAAGACTTGCTTGGCATTTTTGGGGATCAATGTGGCATTCGCAGGGAGAGTTTTCAACATGTCCTCATTGTATGGAGTCGCTACGGTTAGCGCAAGACAAGCTGATCGTGGTTCTCGTGCAGATACCGCATGGTCCGCAGAAAATACGAATCTGCATTTGGCGCAATCGTCCGCGTTGCCAGTTCACTAAACGGCAACCACTCCGCCAGGTCATGCTCCCAGCTAAGCTGCACCCTCGGCGTTGTATGACTAAGACGAGCCCAATACAGCATATGGTGGTGCGTGTCGTCTTCATCATCCTCGGCGAGCGCCAGCTGCAACTCGGTAGGCGCCACACGCAAACCTGACTCCTCATATATTTCACGGACCGTCGCGAACAGGGGTTCTTCGTCTACTTCAACCGAACCGCCAGGCAGATCAAGCTGGAAGGCCCAGTACGGATGAGTACCGCTGCGACGAAGTATCAATATGTTATTTGCTTTATCAAGTAATATGGCCTTGGCCACGATTGAACGCATAATTAGCTCTATGCTTTATACCGTTCAGCACATTCTTTGATGATTTTTTTGGCATCCTCGATGTCGCCCCAGCCAAGGACCTTGGTTGTGCCAGGTTTCTTGAGGTCTTTGTAGTGGTTAAAGTGGAATTCAACCTGCTGCTTCCAACGTTCGCCAAGATCGTCGAGCGTGGTAATGCTGTCGCCAGTATTACGGTCATCAGCTGGCACCACCACCACTTTGTGATCCATTTCGCCGTCGTCTTCGAAGTTCATAATGCCAATAATGCGGGCTTCAAGCCAAATGCCGGTTGGCAATGGTTCACCGCACACAACTAGGGTGTCGAGCTCGTCACCGTCTTCGTCCAATGTTTGAGGAATGAAGCCGTAATTGCAGGGCTTGGCAAACACGCTCGGTTCCACGCGATCCAGCATAAAGGCGGCGCGCTGGCGATCCCATTCAATCTTGAGGAATGAGCCTTGGGAAATTTCAATTACAGTGTTGACGACGCCATCATCGATTGCGCCAGTTGGTAAGACTTGGTTAAAGTCGGGCATAGGAAAATCCTTTCTTAAATTTAGTACCCCACAAGGCCGTTATACAGCAATTCTACCACATGACTCGCCTCGGGATGAGTAGTCGCCGCTTTCGCCGACAACAATTCCATAACTGGGGCAGCCGATTCTTGGAGAGTACCTTGTGTCACGCGGTCGTTAGCCGTCTTCACCTTAGTGGGAATCACCTCTTTGGCTTTGAGCTTTTTACGCACTTTTCCAGTTTCTTCAAAAGTAGTACTGAAACTTCGGCTTGGTGGTAATTCGAGCGCAAAGCTTACCGTACCTGGAAGCACGCAAGAAATGGCGTGTACATCATTAGCGCGAGCAATCATTGGATGGCCGTCCTTGCCGTACACCCGTTGCCGGCGCGCAAAATTCGTAGTGGCAGCAAACCGTTGCCAAAATTCTATAGTTTGATCGTCATAGCTTTTAGAGTCAATCTCGCCCTTATATCGATATTCGGTCGTCTGGTACTTTCCATCAACTGCGCCGATAAGGTGTTGGCTATGAGTGTGAAGCGTTTGCACATAATTTGGGTTTACCGAAGGGCCAACTGCGCCAAACCGGCCAAAAAGGCTCTGTATGCTCCGTCTGCCTAAGTAAAAATTAGCGAAAAGCCTATAGCCGACTTTCTCAGGTGGAATAGGACCGTCATGGCGAAGCCATTCAGGACTCGCATGGCTCTGGGCTGCGGCCAGAAGGTATTTGACATGCGTAGGCTTGATGCCGATCTCTTGTTGAAGCTCCAACCAAGTATAGTTGTCTGCACACTGTAAGCGCTGCCGTAAAATGGAGCGTAATCCATGAGTCACCGCAAAGCTTGCGAGCTGTTGCATGACGCCAGTTGCTCGCTCGAGTGATTCCTCATTAGCCCTAAGGTCTAGAGCATCTAATATCGGTGAACGAATGGTTTTGTCAAAAAGAGGAAGCGCTTTGCCATCTGGCGTCGCTAACGTGAGCATGCTCTCTGTCATGCTACAGATTATATCTCATCTCCACTAATGGTATACTACGGACATGATTATCATCGGTCACCGAGGCGCGCGCGGGTTGGCGCCCGAAAACACCTTGGCCAGTTTTGACAAGGCGGTTGCCAGCCATGCGGCATTTGTTGAGTTTGACATTCGGCTCACCAAAGATAAACAGCTGGTGGTCATCCATGACCGTTCTACCAAACGGATTGCGTTTATTAAGCATCATATCCGTGAGCTAACGCTTGCTGAGGTAAAAGCACTTGCCACGCGTGATGGCATTCCCATTCCCACACTCGAGGAAATCTTGCAGCACCTGCATGGCAAGATAAAACTTAATATCGAAATTAAAACCCGCGGGATTGCCCAGCCGCTAGTGACAGCGCTTGAGCCCTTTTTGCGACAAAAGAAATACACGCTAGACGATATCATTATTTCTTCATTCCACCTTGGCGAAATTCTGAAAGTGCGCCAACTGCATTCATCTCTACGAATTGCCTTACTGCAACGACGCTTTCCGCTGCGCTTTCTGCTCGTGAAACGAGGTGTCCTGTACGGGGTGGGGACTCAGCATCGGCTGTTGCTACCGTGGTTTATCAAAATAGCACAAGCCCGTGGCCTGTTCACTTATTGCTACACAGTTAATGCACCAGCCCGAGTTGCCCGACTCCAAAAATGGGGCATCGACGGTCTCTGCACCGATCGCCCGGATTTGTTTGTCCAAAAATAAGTGCTAGTAAAGCCTGCCGTCGCCACCTTCAAGGTATTGGCGAATCATCAAAGCCGCAGTTGCTCCCTCACCAGATGCGCTGGCAATCTGCATGGTTGCGCCGGCACGCACGTCACCGCTAGCAAACACGCCTTTCATTGCGGTTTCGAGCTTGGCGTTGGTAACGATAAAACCGCGCTCGTCGATCTCTATAGCAGAACCGCGCAAGAATTGAGTGTTAGGAATCAGGCCGATAAATACAAATACACCGTCGGTTTGAAAGGTTACTTGCTTGCCTTCGTGCATGCCAAGCACTTTGGTAACTTTATTGTCCGCGCCTTCAATCTGGTCGGTAGTGGTGCCTTCATGAACGGTGATTTTGTCATTTTTGGCCAGTTCGTGCAGTAGCACATCGGAAGCCTTGAGCTCCGAGCGGACGAGCATATCAATGTGAGTCGCATATCGAGTTAAGAATAACGCTTCCTGAACAGCCGAGTTACCTCCGCCAACAACCACCAAACGCTTGTCACGGTAGAATGCGCCATCGCAGGTAGCACAATAATGCACACCGCGGCCGTAAAATTCTTGTTCACCGGGAATGCCTAACTTCTTATAATCGGTGCCGGTGGCAATCAAGACTGCTTTGGCTTTGTAGTCGCCGTCGGTAGTGGTCAGTCGTTTGTAGTCGCCTTCGTCAATGACCTGGCTCACTTCGCCCAGGACAATCTTGGCGCCAAAGCGTTCGGCTTGGGCCCGAAGTTGGTCTGCAAATTCCAAACCCGACACACCTTTAGCAAAGCCAGGATAATTGTCCACCCAATCGGTAATTGCCGCCAAACCGCCAACCACACCCTTTTCTAGCAGTGTCGTCTCAATATCTTCGCGGGTGGTATAAATAGCGGCGGCCAAAGCTGACGGGCCAGCGCCGACAATAACCAGATCGTGAATTGTGTCGTCAGCCATTACGAAACTGCCTCAATCAAGCGGCCTGGATTCCAACCTTGGACAATCTTGGGCATAACGCTTGCGTCTGCGTCGTCCGTCACCGCAACCACAGGAACGGTCATCAGTGCGGTCAGCTGCATCATTTCTTCACGCTTTTCGGGCTGATCGTCCAGGTTAATTACCTCGTACTTGTGCCCTTTGCTATCCAAAAGCTGCTTGACCGCGTTGCAGTATGCGCAGGTGTTAGTGGTATAAATTTTAATTTGTTTTGCCATGACCCTCTCCCTTTTTTTGTGTTTATTTGCTAATGCTCACCACTTCGACTTCAAAAACCAAGTCGCTGTTTGGTGGAATCGAACCATCAGGCGTGCCCGAAGCACCGTAACCCTGGGCAGCAGGAATCAGGAGCTTGCGCTTACCGCCAACCTTCATACCAGGAATGCCGTCTTTCCAGCCTTGAATTACTTGGTCGAGTCCGAGTTCAATCGGCGAGGTGCTTTGGTCAAAGATTTGGCCAGTGGTCGCCAGTGCGCCTTTGTAGTTTACTTTAACCGTTGCGCCGGCTTTGACTTCATCGCCATTGCCCACAACTTCATCAATTTTTTGCAGTTCCGTAATCGGTTCTTTAACAATAAGTGACTGGTCCACAGGCTTCTCCTTTGTTTGTGCTGTTGGGTTGGTAGTAGTATCGTCTGAGTTTTTACTCGAGAAGACGGTCAGTAAATAAATTCCGACCGACCCGACTAAAAAAGCGCCCACGGCGGCCAAAATAACACCCCTCATCGCGTTGTTCCGTATTTTTTCGCCGTCAATTTTTGGACGCTTCATAACCGCCTTTATCTTTCCCGCGTGCGCGAATAAATTACCCCTCCACTTTTCAGTGTTGCCCTTATTATAGCAAACACTAGGTGTAGTGGGCGATGTCTTTTGTACATTTTTATGAAAGTTTGGTAAAGCGCTGCACTGTCTTGCCGTCCACCGTCACGTCTTCGTTCCAGTTGGCGACTGGACGTATCCACACGAGCTCGTCTTCGTATTCAGCCTGATACACAACGCAGGGTTCAGTGTCTTCTTCGCGCAGGGCGACTGCGATAACTTTATAGCTACGCTGTTTGTAATGCATATAACGGGCGCCGACGGGCACTTGCTTTTTGGCAGTGGCAAGTTTGGCGGATAGAGAAACGTCCTCTGTTATATTTTGCCTATCACCTATCTGCTCTGTGGTAACCCGATATCGAAAACACTCCGGCGCATGATCGTTCATCATCCCCACGGCCTGCATAAAGGCGTAGCAAGTGGTGGGGCCAACAAACCGAAAGCCATCTTTTTTGAGCTGCTTGCTGATGTTGGCAGCTTGGTCATGATCAGTGAGTGTGCGGTCGCCTACAAAGCTCCACAGATATGCATCCAAACTTCCGTGCTTCTGTTGCACTGCCAGCGTGGCTTTGGCGTTCTCAATGAAAGCATTAACCTTCAAGCGGTTACGAATAATCCCCGCGTCTTGTAAAAGCGCCGCACGTTTGGCTTCGGTGTACTGTGCGATTTTTTCAGCAGCAAAGTTATCAAACGCTCGCCGATAATTCTCGCGCCGCGCCAAAATCGTCTGCCAGCTCAAACCCGCCTGCGCGCCTTCCAGACAAAGCATTTCAAAAAGATGGCGATCATCGTGGACCGGCACGCCCCATTCAGTGTCGTGATACGCAGCCATTAGTTCGGTGGAATTGGCCCAGGGGCAACGGTGCTGATCGTGCGTCATCTCATTAGTATAGAGTACGGGAGCTTGTCTCACGAAACCTTTTTAATTGGATCGTAGCGCACAAACTCGTATTCCAGAAAACCTTCGCCGCTTGTAAGTCCGGGTAGATGTTGCTGCAAATCATGCAAGCAGGCAGCAGGAACATCTCCCTCCACCGCATACATTTCGCCCAGTAGTTTTACGCCATAAGGCATGGGCTGCTACAATTTCCTCCGGATGAGTGAGCTCGACCACCTGGGCTTGAATATAAACGCCTTCGCCTTGGCCCGGCTCAGCAGTAGAGTCGTAAACTACAATAAACACCTTACCGCTAGCCCGGATATTCTTTGAATGTTGGCTTTCGGCATGCGACCCCCAATAGACATTGTAACCTTTATCGTAGGCGCAGTAGACTGGACTATTCCAAGGGTTACCGTCAACATCAGTAGTCGCCAGCGTGGCGTAGTTGATTTTGTTGAGGATGGCTTGAGCTTCAGGCGAAGGGATCATAGCGTCTCCAGCTTTGACATTCCCTGGCCCCAATCCACGAGCTCAGTGAAGCGAATGTAAAAGCCAAACAGGTCGATCACTCGAAAGTCCCTTTTGCCCCAACGCTTAGTAATGAGCGGCTGGGAAATTGTTTTTGGCTCAAGATGTGGCTCCACTTTCTGCCACAAAGAGTCAACATTACTTACAGGCACGGTAATTTCTACTGCATAGCCGCGTGGCGTATCTGCCGGGAAGTCTGCAAAATAGGCGTGCTTGGTCACCTTGGCTTTATCGCCATAAAAGTTGAGCAGAGTATCGCCGATACTGTCGCGGCGGATAAGGACGAGGTACCCGAGGTCACTGCCGCCGCCAGAGGTTGGGTCATACGATAATTCTTCAAAACCAAACTGCGCATAGAACTCTCGGACTGGCGCAAAGCTCGGTACGTGAAGTTCAAGCACAAGGTTATTGCGGATGGGACCGACTGACATCAACCGAGAACTTTCAGGCTCATACCGCCATCAATTACTAACACCTCGCCACACACTGCATCGTTCTTGGCGAGGAATACTACGCCATCAGCGATTTCGCTTGGCTCAATCCAGCGGTCAATCAAATGACCTTCTGCTTGAGAACGTTTGTATTCTTCAGTCATATTGCCCCACATGGGCGTTAGCGTTCGGCCAGGTGCGATAGAGTTTACTAGGACATCGGGCGCAAGAGCCTTTGCCAAATTTTTCATGTAAGAGTCCAATGCAGCCTTGGACGCCGAGTAACCAATAGCGCTTGGTCGACCATTGCCGAGCTTGCCATGAATAGATGAAATAAAAATAATCTTGCCTTTTGGCATAAGCTTGCGCGCTGCGTTGGTCACGCGAATCTCGCCGAATAAATCTGTATCGAATACTTTTTGGATAGCCTCAAGATTATCCGGGCTATCACCTTCCGCGAAGATACCTGCATTATTTACCAGTACATCAATTGTTGGAAACTCTGCTTTAATTGTAGCGAACATTGAGTCGACTTCAGTTTGATTGGCAATATCGGCTTGCACAATAAGAATTTTGACGTCGTGCTTCATAGCCGCTTCGGCAGTTGTTCGAGCAGTTTTCTCATCATGAGCGTAGTTGATAATGACATTGGCGCCTTGCTCGGCAAAAGCTAGAACGCAAGCACGGCCAATACCTTTAGAGCCACCAGTAACAAGAACTGTTTTGTTTTTTAAGGTCATAGCTGTTTCCTCTCCAGAAAATTATTTCGCCCCACCCTTCCACACCAACACATGCTTCTGGACTTTGTCGCCGTCCAACTTGCCAAAAACATACCAATTATCGACAGTGATTTTGTAGAATTGATGGCCATCAGGGTTTTGGGCATCAGCCAAAATATCGGCAGGATTTTGCAGGCGCTCTTTAAAAACAGGCTCAATGGCTTTACGATCGGCTTCGTCGGTCAACATGGCTGCGGTGCCTTCAAAATAAACACCGAGGGGAGGATATTCGCCCACAGCATGCTGGCGCACAATGTTGCCAGCGACATGCGGGTTGGTGGCAATTTCTTGGCTGTGTCGGCGGGAAGTGAGTGAGCGGAAATAGAGATTAAGATGCTCATCGTACACAAAATGTACTTCACAAACCCATGGCCTATTGTCCTTACTGGTGCCCAGCGACATATGCACAATCCGCGGGAGATATTCTCGAATTACTTTCTCAACATCAACGTTCATATGCTCCTCCATGTTACTCAGCTTTAATATCAAACCGCTTCAGCTCGCGCTTCTGGCGGTCCAAGCTGGCGCCCTGCAGTTCCAGCAATTGTCCATAAATGCCTTTGCTTTTAGCCAGCTGGCGAGGTGAACCAACTTCATCAATCCGCCCTTTGCGCAAGGTCACAATCTGGTCGACGTCGGCAATTGTACTCAAGCGGTGCGCGATGATCAGCGTAGTGCGGCCTTCCATCAACCGCTCCAGCGCTTCTTGCACCAAGTGCTCCGAACGACTGTCCAGCGAGCTGGTTGCTTCATCTAAGATCAAGATCGGCGCGTCTTTCAAAATAGCCCGGGCGATGGCGATACGTTGCTTTTGGCCGCCACTCAGCTTTACGCCTCGCTCACCAATGGTTGTATCGTAGCCTTCGGTAAACTTGACGATAAAGTCATGCGCGTTAGCCGCTTTGGCTGCAGCTTGAATTTTTTTGAGGCTGGCTCGCGGGTTACCGTACGCAATGTTCTCGCGAATAGTGCCAGAGAAAAGGTTCGGATCCTGAAACACCACGCCAATATTGTGACGCAGCGAATGCTGGGTAACTTCGGCAATGTTTTGGTTGTCGATAAGGATTTCGCCACCGTCGACATCATACAAGCGCAGGAGCAAGCTGGTCAGAGTAGTCTTACCTTCGCCACTTTCGCCAACCAACGCCACTTTGGTATCAGGCTCAACCACAAAACTAATGTCGTGCAACACACGTTTTTCATTATCATAGCCAAAATCGACATGCGAAAACTCAATCCGGCCGTTTTTGATAATCGCGGCGTGGGCATCGGGCGCGTCCGCAACTTGCGGTTCCAGTTCCATCACCTTAAAGAAATCCTGGCTACCAGCCACAGCGCGTTGGGTGTTGTCCACGATGAACGACATGCTCATAATCGGCAACCGGACGGCCAAAATATATTGGATCATCATAAACATGGTGCCCACGGTGAAGTTGCCGTGGTAAGTTTGCACAAAGATATAGAGCAACATGCCAAAGAAGATTACTTCCAGCACCATCCGCCGCAAAATATCCTGCCAGTGCCAACCGCGCGATTGTGGATAGGTCTCCTGCACAAACTTTTTAAAGTAATCCTCAAAGAAATGCCGCTCCCCGGCCTCGCGGTTGTACGACTTGACCACGCGGATCTGGCCCACAGCCTCAGCAAAACGACCGCTGGCGACATCGGTAAATTCGTTTTTTCTGCCCTGATGCACAATCCACTTTTTGCTTGTACGAATGGTTAGGAAGAGGAAGATCGGGTGAATGATAAAAATCAAAAAGGCCAGTTGCCAACTGTAGTAGCCCACAATCGCGATTGCAAAAACAACTTGCAGCAACCAGGAGAAAAAGTTGTTACTAAAGACATTCATAAACTGGGTTACATCGGTAATCGAACGGTTAAGGCGATTAATAATGGTGCCGGTCAGCTCATTGTCAAAATAGGCCTGCGGTAATTGCAAAAGATGCTGGAAGTAGCGTTCGCTCAGAATCTTACGCAGCTTGGCAGCCATGATATCGCCCAAATAGCCAGAGTAGTTACTCAGAAAAGTCACCACCACGCCGGATGCAAAGATGCCAATCACCGCCCACAGCACTACCTGCTCGCGAGCTGGTTGGTGCGCAATAATTTTACTAATCTCGTCGGTCGCCACTTTAATCAGAATTGGAGGAAGCTGGGTAAGCGCCGCCACAAAAAGAGTCAGCACCGCAATGGCCGCATAATAGCGCCACAGGCTGCCGGCAAACACCAAAATTCGTATGATCGACTTCATCTCTTTCTACTCTACCCTAGGCTGACAACTTTGAATACCTATACGCGCTCGGCACGCAACGCGCTGCCGATCTGGACGCTGAGGTGGTCGAGCAGTTCGTTAATTTCGGCCGTAGTTAATGTGCGGCTACGGTGGTGTAAGGTAAGCCGAACGGTGATCTGCTTGTAGTTTGGTTGATCTTCATGCTGGAAAATATCGAGTGGGGAAACTGAAAAAACAATATCATGCTGATGCTGTAAAAAGTCGGTAATGGCCAAGACCAAATCATTGTACAGCAGATCGGATGAGACTCTAAAACAGAGGTCTTGGGTGGTACCTGGAAAACGCGACAATGGCACGTAAGCTGGCTTTTCGGCGCGAACTTTGAGTATTTCCTCTAGGTCACCTTCAAACATCGCAACCGCTTCGGGCAGCTTTTGGGCTTTGCGAACTGCTTGGCTCGGTTCACCTACTACACCAAGCATGACATCTTCTTTCATTACGATGGCCGAACGACCAAGGTCAAAAAGCTCAATGCGCATTTGCAGCCACAGCGGCACCGAATCAAGCGTGTGCGGACGTACCAAGCGATAATGCAGATCAGGCACGCCAAGCCGCTGCAAAAGTTCCTCAAAGTAATACTTGGCCTGATAATACGGCGCACCTTGCGTGGCAACAGCGTAGGCTTTGGGCGTGGCGCTCCAGATAAGTGCCAGGGCGTGATGCTCGCGGGGCAAGCCTTCATCATCTAGCTCGCCCTTGTGCTGCGTTTGGTTTTGTTCAAACAACGCAAAGGTATCAAACCCAGCTTTGTGGTTAGGATGTACTTTGGTCAGCAAGGAACCCAGCAAATTAGTGCGCAGATACGCAAGCTCTGGTGAAAGCGAATTCGCCAGATGAAAAGCCGACTCATTCTCTTGATTAGTTTGGCGCATCAACGCGTCGGACACAAAGCTATAGGTCACCACCTCGTTCGCTCCAGCATCTGCCAAAAAAGCCCTGGCTTCTTGCTTAAGTCGCTCCAGAGGATGAGGCAAGGCAGGATGAAAATCGCGCATAGGCATGGTGGGTTCGATCGTGTCAAAGCCATGCAAGCGGCCAATCTCGTCAGCAATATCTTCGCTAATCCAAAGGTCCGAACGCCACAAAGGCGGCGTCACCTTCAGCCAACCTTTGTCGGCCTGCACGTCGCACTCGATGTTTTGCAAAATCTGGTGCATCTCTGATGTTTCAAGTGTGGTTCCCAAAAAGTTATTAGCCCAACCACTGTTGCAGGTAATGACATGCGACTGTTTTGGCTTAGGATAAATATCAATCACCTCACTGCCAATTTCGGCATGAGCGGATGTTTCGATCAACATCCCCAAAGCGTGGCCGAGCACTGGCGCACAGATAGTTGGTGACTGACCTTTGGCAAAGCGGGTCAATGCGTCGGTAAACAGGCCATGCGTCATGCCGGTCGTGCGCAGGTTGTACATGTCGAAGTTGGCTGATTCGATAATGATGTTGGTGGTGTGTTCGTCGATCTCGGTTTCGCTGCCGCCCATAATCCCACCGAGGGCAATTGGTTTTTCAGGCGTGGCAATCACCACCGCCCCAGGACGGACATCGATTGTGCGGCCGTCTAGCAGCGCGAGTTTGTCGCCTTCTTTGGCTGCGCGGACGATAATCTTGGCCTGGTTGCTATTACTCAGCACTGCCACTTTATCAAAATCAAACGCATGCAGCGGTTGGCCAGTCAGCAGCATCAGATAGTTAGTAATGTCGACAATATTATTGATCGGCCGAATACCCATGCGGGTCAACATGCTTTGCATCATCAGCGACGATTGGCCCAGATTGACATTTCGCACACTGACCGCCATGTACCGTGGGACCAGGTCGGCAATCTCATTGGTAACTTCGAGAGGAAGACTACCGCTGCCTTTTTCAACCGCAATCACGTCGCTTTTGAACCAGCTGGGGCTTTCGAATTGCTTGCCTTGAATAGCTGCAACTTCGCGGGCAATGCCCAGCAGCCCAAAGCAGTCGGGTCGGTGAGTAAACGATTTGTTTTCAATGTCCAAAATAATATCGTTGAGGTTATACGCCTCGGCAAAAGGAGTACCAACAGCTGCGTCTGTATCCAAAACCTGCACTTTGGAGTGCTCGTCGCTCAAACACAACTCTCGAGCTGACCCAAGCATTCCCTGCGAAATCACGCCGCGCATACTCACCTCTTCGATGACAACTGGCGATTTGTGATCCGCGCTACTCGGAACCATGACGCCGGGTGGGATGTAGCCAACTTTGTCGCCTTTTTGCAAAGTCTTGTCGCCAGAGACAACCTGACGCGTCTCGTCTTTGCCAACCGAAATTTGGTAGATATTGAGTTTGTCAGCATTGTCATGAGGCTGTACTGCGGTAATTTCGGCAATCAGCACGCCTTTAAAGCGCTCGCCCCAGTTGATCGTCTCTTCAACTTCCACCAGGCGAGAGCCAATAAGCTCCACCAGCTCTTCAACCGTCCGATCAACATCGGTAAATTCCTGAATCCAGGCAAGACTAACGCGCATTTGCAAACTCCTTCAAAAATTCCAACCGACCTGAGTGGAAATGGCGGATATCTTCGATACCATACTTCAGCATGACCAAACGGTCGAATCCACCACCCCAGGCAAACCCTTGATATTGCGCTGGATCAATGCCACCTTCACGCAGAACGTTCGGGTGAACCATGCCGCAGCCCAACACCTCGAGCCAATCGCCTGAGCCACCAATGTGCTTTGGTTTTTCAATCAAAAACTCCAGGCCAGGCTCCACAAAAGGAAAGTGCGCTGGTTGCGTTTTGATCTTCAACGACTGGCCAAAGAAATTCTCAAAAAAGACCTTCAGCACACCCAGCATGTCGCCCAGCGTGGCGCCTTCGGCCACAAACAAGCCATCCAGTTGGTAAAAGGTATGGTCATGCGTGGCGTCAACATCTTCGTTGCGGAAACAACGACCGGCCGTCACCACCGCGATTGGTGGTGTTTTATTTAGCAGAAAACGATTGTCCATGGCAGTGGTGTGGGCAATCGGCATCAGACCATCATCGGTCACAAAGCTATCCCAGTTATCACGCGCCGGGTGTCCTGGCGGAAAGTTAAGGCTATCGAACATGTGATATTCGTCATCAAGCTCGCGAGCTTGCACGGTCTCAAAACCCATATGACGAAAGATGCTCAAGGCATTCTCCAGCTCAGCCACCAAAGGATGCTGCGAACCCTGTGGCAATGGGAGTAATGCCGGGTGTCTGGTGGCCGCGACATTGACGTCGAATGGCGCTGTGGGATCAAGCGGCTTGGAGGCAACCTCAGCATTCTCGGCGTCAGCAATCATTTGCTCAAATGTCAGCTTCACTTCATTGATCAGTTTGCCGATGAGCGGCCGATGCTCGGGGTCAGCCCGTTTGATCATGCCGTAGAGCATTTTAAAATCGGGATCTTTAAAAATATCCCGTTTGTCGGCAAGGTCAACAAAGCGTTTCTTGAGACCTTCGACGGTGTGGTCGATTTGCGCTTGGTATGGGTTCATAATTATCATTAGTATATAACCTCTATAGGCTGGCAGCAACCTTATAACACCTCTTGCCCTGTGGCTTATGGGCGACATACAATAAAGCTATGGCAAAAGATTTTACCTTTGACGTCGTTTCGGAGTTTGACCTTTCCGAAGTACACAATGCAATTGACCAAACCAAACGCGAAATTGCGAACCGCTATGATTTTAAAGGCAGTTCGGCAAGCGTGGAGTTTGATCCCAAAATTGGCAATGGCCAAGTCACGATTACCGGCGACAATCAGTTTCATCTGGATAGCATTATTGATATCTTGCGCAAACGGTTTGCTGCGCGGGATATTTCGCAAAAAACGCTGGACGCCAGCCGCGAACCAGTTACCAGCAACTTGAAGATGACTTGGCAGGTGCCGCTCATTAAAGGCCTCGATCAAGATAAAGCCAAGGCGATCACCAAATTGCTGCGCGACCGTTTTCCCAAGGTAAAAACCCAGATTCAGGGCGATGCCGTCCGTGTCAGCAGTACCAGCAAAGATGACCTACAGGCCGTGATGCAGTTACTACGCACGCACGATTTTGACTTTCCACTTAACTTCACGAACTACCGTTAAAGATGAGCGATGAGGAATTATTTGCCGAAGCCAAAGCAATCTTAGCGCGGAATGACCACGGCACATGGACGCAGCCAGCGGTTGATATGTACGCCAACCAGTGGTTGTGGGATTCCTGCTTTGTCGCGATTGGACTGAGCCACTACAAACCGCAACGCGCCATCCGTGAACTGCGTTCATTGTTTGCCGGTCAGTGGCAAAACGGCATGGTGCCGCACCAAATCTTCCACGGCGAGCATAGCTACCGCAATGGTGCCAGGGTCTGGCGGAGCGAAGTGTCCCCGCTTTCCCCACCAACCGTTGCTACCAGTGGTATTACTCAGCCACCGCTCCTCGCTGAAGCGGTGTGGCAAATTGGCCAGCAACTTGGCGATGCCGCACGCACGCGACTATACAAAGAGTTTTACCCCAAGCTTCTGGCGTATCATCTGTGGCTGTACACCGAACGCAATCCGCACAAAGAAGGCTTGGTGATTCTGCTGCATCCCTGGGAAACCGGCATGGATGATACTCCGCCCTGGATCGAGGAACTTCGCTACCACAATACGCCGTTATGGATTAGCTTGGTGGACAAGCTGCAACTCGATAAGCTCATCGATATCATTCGCCAAGATGCGCAGCTAGGCGGAGTGCACGAACGTATTTCAACCCTAGACGCGCTGCGTTTATACGATATTGTCCGTCGATTACGCCGCAAAAAATATGTGACCAATCAGGTGTTGCGCCGGTCCATCTTTAGCATTGAAGATTTATTTTTCAACTCTATCCTTATCCGCAACAACCAGATCCTGGCCGATATTGCCAAGCACCTTAGACAACGCTTGCCCACGCAGCTGCGCGTGCAGTTTGCCAAGGCGCCCATCGCGCTTGATGGGTTGTGGAGTGAGCAGGGCAAGCAGTATTATTCACGTAATTTTATTACCGAAGAACCGTTGGCCTCGCCAACTCTTGGCACTCTCATGCCGCTATACTCGCGGTCGATTAGTAAAGAGCGAGCTGCCAAATTGGTGCGACTACTCACCAACAAAAAAGAGTACTGGCTGCCCTATCCTGTGCCAAGCGTGCCAAAAACTTCCAAATATTTTGGCGAACATCATTATTGGTCTGGACCTACGTGGCTCAACACTAACTGGCTGATCGCGGATGGCTTGCGTTTTTATGGCTTTGATCAAGAGGCTGATGAAATCGTCAGCAAATCCTTGGAATTGGTTCGGTTGTCTGGCTTTAGAGAATACTTTTCGCCCATAGATGGGCACGGCGCTGGAGCGACCGAATTTTCGTGGACAGCCGCAGTGGTGATCGACTTTATGGCTCGCCACAAAACTGCTAAAAAATAATGAAGATTTTTTATCGCTGCTGCGAACGATGACGACCGACGAACAGCGTCAAAAGGCCTAAAATAACGCCCGCGAGTCCGAGGAATGCGAGCGAGCGTGCGTGAAGTGGTGAATCAACAGCGCTAGGGTTTTGGTGTTGCACCATGGCAAGCAGAAAGGCTACAAAGCCGCCAAAGGTCAGTACAATAGCTAACGCGTATCGGAAAGAGACAATGGGTTTTTCAGCTGCGATCTCGGCTGCAACAAGAGGAGTTTTGGGTTGGTTAAGGTGTTTATCGAGTTCGTGCGTCAGTCGATGATGAAGACGCGTGTTGTTTTGCTGTTGCTTGACGTACATGCCCATAGTGCTAATGGTAATCCTTAAATGCACTTGTTAGTGTAGCGCATTGTGTCCAGAATTGGTACCGTAATTTTTCGACATTGCTTATGCTTGCAAAACCTTTCTGCTAATGGTACATTAAAGGTACTGATTGCCTTTTTCTTTCGCCCGCACCTGCGGGCGTTTGCATTTATCGAGCTTTGCCGCCTCGCAACGGAAACTTGGCATAAATACGCGCATCATCGGCCGCAATGTCATCCTTGAGCAGCCAAGTGTGCCAGACCGTCCGCGAGCTATTGCGAAAAAGGTTCGGATCAACCACTCGCTTGCCATGCCATTCAATGGTCATGTGCGGATAGTAATGCTCGCCTTCGCGCTCAGGAAAACGCGAATTAATGTGCCGGCCAAAGTGCTGTATAAAGGCATGGTAAAAATCCCAGGGTGCTTGATTCACCACTTCGACCACTTCAACCGGCAGCTTATGCCGGGCTGCATCGATCTCACCAAACTCGATCTTAAATGAGGAAGCAGCTTCAATAAACGCATGAGCTTCAGTCAGAAACGCTTGCTCAGTCATTGCTCGCAACCCGAATCGTCGCTTCAGCGTTACCTGCGGGAGCCAGCCACGCGGGCCTTTGTACACACGATCGCCCACAGCCGAATGTGGCTCAAACAGCGCGACGATCTGGTAAGGGAATTCGTCGGTTGCAATATTGTCTGCCATGACTAAATCTCGAGAAGTTTGGGGTCTTCGCTCTTGGGTTCGAGCGTTTGGACTTTTTGTAGTTTGCGCTCAATGGTGCGGCTTTTGCTGGCCGCGCTATCGATGGTGCTCGTAGCCTGTTCCAACTTTTGTTTGGTTTTTTCTAAGATGTCGCCAAACTTACCAAACTCTGTGCGGACCGAAGCCAAAGCTTCCCAGACCTCGCTGGTGCGCTTTTCGATTGCCAAAGTGCGGAAGCCCATCTGCAGGCTGTTGAGCAGTGCGGCAATTGTGTGCGGGCCAGCCACGATCACACGGTGCGTCTGCTGGATAGACTGCGCAAGGTCAGGATGTTGGATGACTTCGGCATACAATCCTTCGGTGGGCAGATACAGCAACGCAAAGTCGGTACTTTCTGGCGGATGAATGTACTTTTCGTGAATCTTTTTGGCTTCAAGTTTGATGCGATTCTCGAGCGCCTTCAAGTGAACCGCCACTTCAATTGGATTGGCCGCATCCTGCGCCGCAATAAGGCGCTGATAATCTTCCATTGGGAATTTGGCATCAATCGGCAGCCAAACAATCGAGTTCTTTTCGTCCTTGGCAGGAATTTTAATCGCGAACTCTACCCGAGCGCCGCTGCCTTTCACTACTTCTACGTTTTTATCATATTGTTCGCGAACCAGAATTTGTTCAAGCAAACTCTCTAATTGAATCTCACCCCAGGTGCCGCGTGTTTTGACATTGGTCAACACTCGTTTGAGATCGCCCACGCCGTTGGCAAGTTGTTGCATCTCGCCCAACCCTTTATGCACTTGCTCCAAGCGGTCACCAACTTGTTTAAATGATTCACCGAGCCGTTTTTCTAAGGTGCTTTGCAACTTTTCGTCCACAGTGACGCGCATTTTTTCCAACTGCTGCGCATTATCATGCTGCATGAGCTGCAGTTTTTTCTCCACCGTCTCTACCAGCTTGGCAATCGCCTGCGCCTGATGCGCTGCAATTCCGGCGAGTCGTTTGTCCATAGAATCGCTACTGTCTTTGACATTTACCGCCAGTTCGCGGCGATTCAGTTGCATCTCTTCTTTGAACACGCGCTCTAAGCGGCCGTCGTCGCCACCTTTTTGCGTGCCAGAACGAAGCAGCAGGAAAGCAATCCCCACCGCATTTACCACTAAGAGTAGAAGAATAAGCACGTTCATACCTACCCCAAGTATAGCACCTTTAAAACTGCAACCGCACCACCACTACTACCAGCACAATCAGCACCAAGCTCGCAATGAAGTACCGTATGCGCAGCAATAGATAAAACAAGGCATAAGCCAGGCCAAAAAGCAGCGCTGAAATGAGCCAGAACTGCGGCTTGTGCGACCCAGAAATCGTCTCAACATATTGATCCAAGCCCCACAAAGTGGCGAGCGGCGCCAGGACATTAATGAGCGGCTGATAGGTCCGCAAACTCGCCAGCACCAACAGACTTCCGACAGAGAGTATGATCAGCGAAATCCCAAAAGCCAGCGCGCCACCTTGGGCGCAAAAACTAAACGAATTTTCACTGCGACAAAAGAATGGCTCGATAATAAAGCGACTAATTGGACTAGCTACCAGCGGGACCAGTAGGCCCAAGATTGCGCCAGTCAGCGCGACACGCAGCAACTCAATGTAAGAAAAACGATAGATGTATGGGATCGGGTCAAGTTCGTCAATCAGCTGATCGTTGGAAGTAATGGTGGTTGCCATAGCAAGAATCTCCGTCTTTTATTCTAGCGACCGATCAACCATTTTGGCAATCGTCGCTGTATGAACGCTTCGGTCCAGGTGCTTAATCGTTGCAATCGCTTGGGTAAAGGAATCCCAAACCAGATCGCCACCACCACAACCGCCATCACGAATGAGCCAACAATATCGATTGGCCAGTGTACCAAGGCCAGCACTCGTGCCCAACCAACTGCCACGCCACCGAGCATGAGGCCAATACCAAGTTTCCAGTTTTTGGTTGACGCCCAGACCACAAAAGCCGCCACAAATACCAGCAGCGAGTGATCCGAGGGAAACGAGTTGTTCGCTGGATTAACCGCTAACGGATCACGACCCAGCACTACAAACGGGCGCTCATGGTAATATACCAACCCGCTGGCTTTATCCAGGATGACGCCCGATATGCCGGCCAATACGCCGCGGACAATATTCTCGCCGCGCTTGGCTTTGTACCTCAGTAAAATAACACCAGCGATGACCACCAGAATGGCAAAGACGTAATCGGCAAAGAACCTAATCAGGATTGTTTTCACTATCTGCATTCTAGCCAATTTTGCATCCGCAGTCTATCCTGAACGCTATTTTCCGGTACAATGAGGGGCAGTTATGGTCACCACTCCCAAAATTCCCGCCCAGTTCCTTGCACGCACGCATATTCAAGGTTTGTCTGGCCGCGTCCTCGAGCTGCCAGCCTCTGCAGCGCATGCTGATCGGCTGCCAGCGTTGCTTATTTATGGGCATCACTCCAGCTTAGAGCGCATGTATAGCCTGGCTCAAGCGGTCAACGAACATGCGCCAGTCGTCTTGCCTGATATGCCCGGCTTTGGTGGCATGCCCAGCCTTACCACCATTGGCAAAAAACCCAATACTGATGGTCTTGCCGATTATCTGGCGGCTTTTGTGCGGCAGCGTTTTCCAGACGGACAAAGATTTGTCGTGGGCGGCATGTCGCTCGGTTTTGTGGTGGTGGTACGCATGCTGCAGCGTCACCCAGAGTTATTGCCACAAGTTGCTCATTTGTTTAGCCTGGTTGGTTTTGTGCATTACAACGACTTCAACATTGCGCCGCGCAAACGACGTTTCTTTGTGCGTGTGGCTCGCACAATGGCCAGACGGCCCACGGCCAAAGCCTTTGACAACTTGATACTGCGCAAGCCGTTTATCGCCACCACCTATAACCTGCGAGCTCGTTCGCACCCCAAGATGAAAGGTTACACCTGGACTGAACGCCAAAACCTTATCGACTTTGAAGTGATCCTTTGGAAGACAAACGAAGTGCGCACCTACTTTACGACCATGGCCGAAATGCTCAACATTGATCTAACCGCGCAGCCCTTGCCACTACCGGTTGAGCACGTTGCCGTTTCTACAGATCAATATTTTGATAACCACAAGGTGGTAGAGCACCTTAAGCAGATGTTTACCAGCGTGCATATCCATTACGCCAACATGCCTAACCATGCCCCTACCGTGGTCGAAGATGTTGCCGATGCTCGTCAGATGATTCCCAACTCGCTATGGCACATTTTTGCCAATAAGTCGTGAAAGCTTGGTATACTGGGAACGAGTTGTTATGAAGATCGGTCTTGTTTGTCCGTATAATGTATTCAGTCGGCCCGGAGGCGTGCTCTCCTATGTGAACACCATCCACGCCGAGCTTAAAAAGCGTGGACACGAGGTGCGGATTATCACCCCTGCACCCAAAGAAATCCCCGATGAGTACGATCCTGATATCCTTCTTCTGGCCCGTTCGCGCGCACTCACTACGCCATTTCGAACCACTTCTGATATTTCTTACGATGTTGATAGCGATGAGATTGACCAAACTCTGGCTCGAGAAAACTTCGATGTCCTGCACTTTCATGAACCATGGATTCCACGTCTGCCAATGCAAATCTTGGCTCGGTCGCACTGTGCTAATATCGCCACCTTCCATGGCAAACTGCCAGACGGCCGCTTGAACAAAGGCTTTGAAAAAGTCATTACGCCCTACACCAAACAGGTATTCAAAAATCTCGATTACCTAACCGCGGTCTCTGATTCTGCAGCCAGCTATGTACGGTCGCTCACCAACGGCACACCGATCGAAATTATTCCCAACAGCGTCAACCTCAGCTACTACAATCCTGCCAAAGTAGCCTACCTGCCGCAGTATCATCAAGATGACATCAAAACAATCTTTTGCGTGGGCCGGCTGGAAGGTCGCAAAGGAGTTATCTGGCTTCTGAAAGCCTACGAGGAACTGATCCAAACTCATCCAAACGTGCGGCTGCTCATCGCCGGCGATGGCCCCAAGCGCACCATGCTTGAGGATTATGTCGATATGCACCACCTCCCGAACGTTGAGTTTTTGGGCTTTATTAGTGAAGAAGAAAAATTACAGTACTTAAAAACCACCGACATCTTTTGCTCGCCAGCGTTATACGGTGAAAGTTTTGGCATTGTTCTGATCGAAGCCATGGCCATGGGTGCCGTGACGGTGTGTGGCAACAACGAGGGCTACGAGGGAGTCATGAAAGAACGCGGCCGCATCTCGTTAATTAACCCTAAAGCCACTGAAGAGTTTGCCGAACGGTTGGAGCTGCTGCTGTTTGACGACCAAATTCGCAACCTCTGGCGTAAATGGGCAAAAGAATATGTCAAACAGTTTGACTCATCGGTCATCGTGGACCGCTACGAGGAGATTTATGAACAAGTCGTTGCCCAAGAACGCTAAATCGCCTCGCCTTAAAATTGGGATTGTCTTCGACGACAGCTTGGACAACCCTGACGGCGTCCAACAATACATCACCACCCTTGGCGACTGGTTTACCGCACACGGTCACACCGTTCGCTACCTGGTTGGCGAAACCAAGTTGGCCGCCACACGGAATGATATTTACTCGCTCGCTCGCAATGTGCATATACGGTTTAACAAAAATCGTCTCTCGGTCCCGCTGCCGGTTCATCGCGAGGCGATCAGCGCAGTCTTGGACCGTGAAGAATTTGATGTGTTACACGTGCAGCTTCCTTGCAGTCCAATGATGGGCGGACGAATCGTCAACCAAGCCGCTGAAGGCACTGTGGTCGTCGGCACGTTTCATATCGTTGGCCATCACTGGATGGTTAACAATGCCGCAAGATTACTCGGCCTGTGGCAACGCCGCATGATGCAGCGTTTTGATCATTTGGTGGGAGTGTCTCCTGCAGCCCAAGAGTTTGCGATCAAACATTTTGCCGCAAAAGATTGCCTGGTGCTGCCCAATGTGGTGGAACGACAGCGTTTTGCTGCAGCCAAACCCATTCCGCATTTGATGGATGGCAAAGTGAACATCGTCTTTTTGGGGCGACTGGTTGAACGCAAAGGCTGTCAGTATTTAATCGAAGCCGTCAGGCGTCTCCGCGACCGTGGGGCAGCAGACAATCTGCGCGTCTTGATCTGCGGCAAAGGCCCGTTGGAACATTCTCTTAAGCAGCGAGTGCGTCATTATCAGCTGCAAGACATTATCAGCTTTGTGGGTTTTGTCAGCGAAGAGGATAAACCCAATTACCTGGCGAGCGCCGAACTGGCCATCTTTCCATCAACCGGCGGTGAAAGTTTTGGTATTGTTTTGCTGGAAGCCATGGCTGCAGGCGCTGGCGTCGTGATGGGCGGTGACAACGAAGGCTACCGCACGGTCCTTGGACCGCAGGCCAACCATCTGCTCTTCCAACCACGTCATACGCAAATTTTTGCTGACAAAATACAATTGCTGCTTAGCAATAAAAAACTGCGCTTGCAGCTCCATGCGTGGCAAGCAAAAGAAATCATCCAATACGACGTCGAGACCGTGGCGCCAAAATTACTACAACTCTACTCGCACAAGTAGTTCGCATTTTTGTTCGTTGTCTAAAGTACACGAGCGAGTGTGGATAAGCGAGTTCTACCTCTGTTATTTATATGTACCCGCGTTTTCGTTGACAAAATGACTCGCGCCTTATTCGCCCGTAAATTAGTGCTTAAACTGCGCCTGCGCACAGATCTCACATCCATCGTCTTCGTATGCTTTGTCGTTTCGCCACAGGCTAAATGCCTGACCGAGTGGCATGATATCTTTATAGGCCACCAAATCGGCCAGCCAGCGCAACAAACCACCAGGCCAGCCGCCAAATACGAGTGGGCCGTATTCAACCAGCGCCCATTTATGGCCGATCGGAATAACGGTGATTGGCGTCTTTTGATGATAGGCTTGCAGAGACTTGCCTTTGGTGGTGCGCACAATTTGCTGTACCACATAGCGAGCATCGCGGACCGCGGTGAGCGCCAAGCCGGCATGCGGGGTGTCGGCATTATCGCCAATCACAAACAAAGAATCATCAACTTGCATAAACCTGTTCACTGTGACTCGTCCACGTTCGTTTAACGAAAACTGGGTTTTGTTACTCTCGTAAAAAGGATTGTTCGTCACGCCAGCGGTCCAAATTACCGTCCGGGTGGGAATCGAGCGGCCACTGACCATCAGGCTGTCTGCGGTTTCGGCTTCAACTTTTTTGCCAGGCATCATTTTGATTCCCAATTTGTGAAGCCGTTTGGCTGCCAGCTCGGAACCTTTTTGATGCGAACGAGGCAGAATCCGCGGTGCGGCCTCGATAAGTTCAAGCGTAATTTTGTTGCTGCGAGCGTGATGCCATTTGGCAATCTGTCGCAAATAGCTGCGTAGTGACGCAGCTAGCTCCACACCCGTGGGGCCGGCACCAACAATGACATAGTTTTTATCCGGCATGCGATCGTCCACAAACTCTTCGTGCAGATCTTTGTGCAGCTGATCGAGTTCTTCCATGGTTTTTAAGCCGTGTGAATATTCTTTCATCCCAGGAATGCCAAAATAGCTGGTGATCACGCCCAGGGCAAAAATAGCTTTGTCGTACTGGACGGTGCTGCCATCTTCAAGCGTGATGCGCTTGGTAGCCCGATCAATTTTGCTTGCTTTGCCCTGAAGAAAGGTCACGTTCTTAAGGTCGTGAATTAAAAGCTCGATCGCAATGCAGGACTCGCGCTTACTATGACCGCTGGCCGTCCGATACAGTGCAGGATAATATCTAAAGCAGTCCTCGTCAGAAATTAAGGTTACTTTAAACAGTTCTGGATGTTTGGCAAGTTCCCGCGCGGCTTTGATGCCACCGAACCCCCCGCCGACAATAACAATATGTTGCATATCTTTATGATACTGAAGATAGTCCAAATTGCCTATGGCTACGAGTGCTACAATACAGCTTATGAAAAAGAAGTTTATTCCTTTACTTATCTGCGGAGCTTTACTGGCGCTGGGGGTTGTGGGGATCGTGGCCAAGTATGCCACTCATTACCTTCAAACCAAGAGCGATGCGCAGGCTGCAAGCCTGACCTGTGCAAAAACTGGCACGGCGCACCAAGTAACGATCACACATAATGTCATGCAACCAGCGCGTGTCCTTGCCAAGCGTTGCGACACGCTCACCATTACCAATACCGATGATGTATTACGCGAAATTGCCTTTGGTGCGCACGAACACCACGAAGCATACAACAACGTCAGCGAACAACCACTCCAATACGGCCAACGTTTTACCATCACGCTGAATCAAACCGGCGACTACACTTTTCATGATCATCTTCACGATGAAGTGACCGGTGAGTTTACAGTTGCAGAGTAGCCCGATACTCAGGTGCGACCAAATTATTCATAGCCCATTCGATATAGGCATTAGGAAGATCGGCGAGCGCCAGGTGCCTGGCATCCGTCAGCGCAGAGAGCGCATTGTGAGCCTCGGCAACATGCGACCGGATGACTTGCAGCGACTGCTCAAATGCTCCTGCCCGCTGGAGAAGTGCGCGAAGTTCAGGTAATGAGTCAGCCAGGGATTTTCGCGCCAACAGCTGACGTACTTCATTCCCATACTTTCCTTGGAGCGCAACAATCACCGGCAATGTATACACGCCCTCCTGCACATCATTCCCAACTGGCTTGCCCAGTAGCGCTGCGGTCGAGATAAAATCCAGAAGATCGTCGGCATGTTGAAACGCCATGCCAAAATGCTGACCAAACGTTCCCAGCGCGACAATGATTGGCTTGTCGTAGCCGCCCACCATTCCACCCAGCTGACAGGCAGTAGCCATGAGCGCTGCAGTTTTGCCATGCATGGCCACGTCGAGCGAAGCTAGCGATCGATCAGGTCGATGCACATCGGCCAGCTCTTTGGCCTCACCTTCGCACAGCGTCATAATTGTGGCAGCCATTAAGCTTCCTGCCGCGGCGCTCACTTCCGTAGCTTCTTTGCAAGCCAGCGCCAGCGCGTAGTCACCGGACAAAATTGCGCACGCCGTCCCTTCTTTGGCGTTCACCGCCGGCGCCCCACGACGAACCAACGCGTCGTCAATGATATCGTCGTGAATCAAACTGCCGAGATGCAACAGTTCCACTGCGGCCCCTGCGGCAACCAGCTGCGAACCACTCTTGCGTTGTCCTCCGGCCGCCATCACCAGCGCTGCTCGCAGGCGTTTACCGCCACTCCGCAGCATGCGCTGGAGTGCGGTTCGCATCATGGGATCATCTGGCGTGAGCACTTTTTGCAGCTGAGCTTCCACCTGTTCAAGATACTGTGGCAGCTCCGGAAGGCTGAGTATGGTAGCGATATCAAATGATTTCATACGTACACACTATACAACGCCAAAAATGCACATGTACATGCGTGAAATGCTATAGTAAACGTAAGATGCGTAAAAAATATAGCGTTGTTGGAATCGTTGTTGGTCTTGGGCTCCTGATTGCCGCAGTGACGGCAGTGGTCGTGTATCTGCATGGTCATACAGTGGCGATTTTTGAACCTCGCGGCACGGTCGGGCGCCAAGAACGGCAACTCATCATTACAGCGTTGCTCCTGAGCATTATTGTAATCATTCCTGTTTTTACCATGCTTGGGTTTATCACCTTTAGGTATCGAGCAGGAAATCAGCGCGCCAAGTACAGCCCCGATCTGAGTCACAACCGCTTGGCCGAAACTATTTGGTGGGCCGTTCCTGGCATCCTCATTTTGATTCTCTCAGTTATTACCTGGCGAAGTTCACACCAACTCGATCCATACAAACCGCTCGCCTCCAACGCTAAGCCGCTCACTATTCAAGTGGTTGCCCTGCAGTGGAAGTGGCTTTTTATTTACCCAGAGCAACACATCGCTACTGTTAATTATGTGCAGTTCCCAGAAAAAACGCCGGTCAACTTTGAAATTACCGCCGATGCGCCAATGAACTCGCTATGGATTCCGCAGCTCGGCGGCCAAGTGTATGCCATGCCAGGCATGACCAGCCAGCTGCATCTGATGGCCGACGCGACCGGAAACTATCGCGGCTCGTCTGCCAACATTAGTGGCAAAGGCTTTGCTGGCATGACCTTTAGTGCGCAGTCCACTTCGGCCGCCGATTTTGCCGCCTGGGTTGCGGCGACCCAGCAATCAACTCATCATTTAGACCAAGGCACCTATGCCACGCTGGCCCAACCAAGCGAGAATGTCCCGCCCACGATGTACGCCACCACTGATCAAAGTTTGTACGAAACCATACTGATGAAATTTATGATGCCCTCCAAGGCAACAGGAGCACCCACGCCATGAACCTCACAACTCTTTTCGGCAGCCTGCTTGGCAAGCTCACCCCGGACGCTTTTCACCATAACATCATTACCATGGGCGCGGTGGTATCGGTTGTCGGCGGCGGCTTTGTCGTGGCCGCAGCGCTCACCTACTTTAGACGCTGGAAGTGGCTCTGGAATGAATGGCTGACCTCGCTTGATCCCAAAAAGATTGGGGTGATGTATATAATCGTGGCGCTCTTGATGTTGCTTCGTGGTCTTTCCGATGCGTTAATGCTACGCGCGCAGCAGGCAACATCGGTTGGCAGTTCGCAGGGCGTCATTCCGGTAGATATGTTCCAGCAAGTGTTCTCGGCACATGGTTCGATCATGATCTTTTTTGTGGCCATGGGATTGCTGTTTGGACTGCTGAACTTGGTGATACCTTTGCAAATTGGCTCGCGCGATGTAGCCTTTCCGTTTCTGAACTCCACCAGCTTTTGGTTATTTACGGCTGGCGCAGTGCTGATGAATGTCTCTTTGGGTATTGGTGAATTCTCGGGTGCAGGCTGGTTGGCCTACCCGCCGCTTTCGGAGCTCCAATACAACCCGGGCGTGGGCGTTGATTATTGGATATGGAGCCTGCAAATTGCCGGCGTGGGGAGTTTGCTTTCGGGCATTAACTTTATTGTGACCATCCTTAAAATGCGTGCACCTGGTATGAATCTGATGAAGATGCCAATGTTTTGCTGGAGCGCTCTCGGAAGCATGACCTTGGTAATCTTTGCGTTTCCGATACTCACCGCCACGCTGGCGATGCTGGCGCTCGATCGCACGCTGGGCATGCATTTCTTTACCGCTGGCGGAGGTGGCAACGCCATGATGTATGTAAACCTGATTTGGGCCTGGGGACATCCAGAGGTGTATATTTTGATACTGCCGGCGTTTGGGGTGTTTTCCGAAGTTGTCCCGACCTTTTCGCGCAAACCACTCTTTGGCTACACCTCAATGGTCTGGGCTATTTGGGCCATCGTGTTGCTGTCGTTCCTGGTCTGGCTACACCACTTCTTTACCATGGGCGCAGGCGCGGATGTGAATGCCTTCTTTGGTATCATGACCATGATCATCGCCGTCCCCACAGGCGTCAAAGTCTTCAACTGGCTCTTTACAATGTTCCGTGGCCAGATCAGATTCAGCACTCCGATGCTCTGGTTTATCGGCTTTATCGTCACCTTCACCGTGGGCGGCGTTGCCGGCGTGGTACTGGCTGTGCCCCCGGCCGACTTCCAGCTGCACAATAGTCTCTTTTTGGTCGCGCACTTTCACACCATGATTATTGGCGGAGTGGTGTTTGGCTTTTTTGCCGGCGTCACCTATTGGTTCCCCAAGGTATTCGGCTTTACCCTCAACGAACGACTGGGGCGCTATGCTTTCTGGTCCTGGTTGGTTGGTTTTTTGCTCGCTTTTGTGCCGCTCTACATTTTGGGACTTATGGGCGCAACGCGGCGGCTCAACCACTACGACGCGTCGCTTGGCTGGCAACAACTCTTTATCGTTGCCGCTGTAGGGGTCGGCCTTATCTGCTTGGGGGTTGGATTCCAATTGCTGCAATTTGCCGTGAGTTTTCTGCAGCGCAAACAACATCTTGATACCACTGGCGATCCATGGGATGCACGAACTTTAGAGTGGTCCACTATGTCGCCACCACCGGAATACAACTTCGCAATCATTCCCACGGTCAGCGAGCGCGATCAGTTTTGGGTGGACAAACAATCCGGCAAGTCACCAGCAGCTCCTCACTACGCACCGATCTCCCTTCCCAAAAATACACCGATCGGCATATACATTGCGGCAAGTGCGTTTGCCTGCGGTTTTGCAGCCATTTGGCATATTCCATGGTTGGCAGCGATTGGCGTGTGTGGCGTTATTATCGCGGTGATTGTGCGGATTAACGATGACGATACCGAGCAAATCCTGTCCGCGGCAACGATCAAGAAAACCGAAGAGACCTTGGCAAGGAGATACCAATGAACGAAGTAGCGATCGAGACCGAAAGCAAAACCCTGTTTGGCTTCTGGACGTACCTGATGACCGACTGCGTACTGTTTGCCAGTTTGTTTGCAACCTATGCCGTCCTTCGCAACAATACCTTTGGCGGACCATCTGGTAGCAGCCTCTTCAATATGCCATATGTGCTGGCCGAAACGCTCATCTTGCTGACTAGTAGCTTTACGTGCGGGTTGGCACTCGTCGCAGCCCGAAGCCAAAAGAGTACGCAGGTACTCGTCTGGTTTGGGCTGACATTCCTGTTGGGCGCCACATTCCTCACGCTGGAGATTACCGAATTCCGCCACCTCGCAATTGAGGGTAACAACTGGCAGCGAAGCGGTTTCCTGTCTGCCTTCTTTACGCTGGTTGGCACGCATGGATTGCATATTGCGATTGGGTTGATGTGGATGGCGGTCACGCTCAGCCAGGTGGTCAGCCGCGGGCTTACGCGTAATGTTGTTCGGCGGCTCACCATGCTCAGCATGTTCTGGCACTTTTTGGATGTGATCTGGATCTTTATTTTTACAATCGTCTACCTTTTGGGAGTGGTGCAATAATGGCTACAACACATGTACAATCATCCGGTCGCAAGCATTTGCTGAGTTCATACATCGTAGGATTTGTGCTGTCCATTGCGCTGACAGTGATCGCCTATACGATGGCCACGCACCACCAAACCCTCAACCACACTTTCGTGATTGGAGCTCTTGCCTCGCTGGCTTTTGCGCAATTCGTGGCCCAGCTTGTCTTCTTTTTGCATGTGGGCACCGAGCAGAAGGCGCGTTGGAAGTTAGTCGTCCTGGTCACGATGATCGTGGTCGTTGGCATTTTGGTCGTCGGGTCACTGTGGATTATGAGCAACCTTGACCACCACATGTCCACCGACCAAATTAATACGTACATGCGTAACCAAGACGGTTTATGAACCGGCTCAAACTATATTATCAGCTTACCAAGCCAGGCATCATTTACGCCAACGTTATGACTGCTGCGGCTGGGTTTTTACTGGCTGCAAAGGGACACATTGATGTTGGGCTATTGCTCGCAACACTTGCCGGCACGTCGTTAGTGATTGCTTCGGCCTGCGTGTACAATAACTTTATCGACCGCAAGATTGATCGTAAAATGTCGCGCACCAAACAGCGAGCATTGGTTCAAGGATTAATCTCAGGCCCCGCAGCGCTGGCCTACGCCTCGTTGCTCGGAGTTATCGGCTTTGCATTTTTAGTCTTTTTGGTGAATATGCGCGTGGCTGTAATCGGTCTGATTGGCTTTGTGGATTACCTTGCGTTGTATGGCTTTTCTAAACGACACTCAGTGTATGGCACACTGGTAGGCAGCATCTCGGGAGCTGCGCCGATCGCTGCAGGCTACGTGGCTGTCACGAACCGGATTGATGGCGGTGCGATGCTTCTCTACTTGAGTATGGTCTTGTGGCAGATGCCACACTTTTACGCAATCGCCATGTACCGCCTGAAGGATTATGCGGCGGCAGGCATTCCGGTGCTCCCGATCGCGCAGGGAATGCGCATGGCGAGAATCCAAATACTCGCGTACATTGTTGCATTTGTGATTGCGACGAGTCTGCTGACCGTCTTCGGCTATACTGGCGTCATATTCTTGGTGGTGGTGGCCGCGACTGGGTTAGGCTGGTTGTGGGTTGGCATTCGCCAATTTAAGGTACTCGAGGAACACATGTGGGGGCGTAAAATGTTTCTGCGATCACTAGTGGTGCTACTTTTATTTTCGGCGATGCTATCTATTGGCTCAATAGTACCGTAAGCAGTAAATAATACTACAAAATCCTGGTCGAACAGGTTGTGGCTACTTCCAAAAAAGACTACTCTTAGTAGAGCATGGGATTAAAAACAGATATTAAAAACTGCATCAAGGGCGAAGTCGACGATACGTCCAAAACTCGAGAATTGTATAGCCACGATGCCAGCCTATTTGAGCTAGAGCCAGCGCTGGTTGCGTTCCCCAAAGACAGCCATGATGTGCAGGCCGTGGTAAAGTACGTGGCCGCGCACAAAGACGAAAACCCCGAGCTCTCCATCACTGCCCGCAGCGCCGGTACCGACATGTCTGGCGGCGCGATCAATGAATCGATCATTTTAGACATTAATAAGCATTTCAATCGGATTGAAACCACCAGCACCACCTCGGCCCACGCTCAACCGGGAGTTTTTTACCGTGATTTCGAAAAGGCTACCTTACAGCACGGCGCTTTGCTCCCCTGCTATCCCGCTTCCCGCGAACTGTGCACCATCGGTGGCATGGTCGCTAATAATTCTGGCGGCGAAAAGTCCTTAGAATTTGGCAAAACCGAAAACTTTGTGAAAGAATTAAAGGTTGTCTTGGCCGACGGCAACGAATATACATTTAAACCCCTGACCCGCAAAGACCTCGACAAAAAGCTCGCCCAGAAAGACTTTGAAGGAAGCGTCTATCGTAAACTTTTTAAACTGGTCGACACCAAATACGACCGCATCAAAGCTGCCAAACCGCATGTCAGCAAAAATTCGACTGGCTACAACTTGTGGGATGTGTGGGACCGTGAAAAAGGCGTCTTTGATGTCACTAAATTAATCGTGGGCTCGCAGGGTACACTCGGCATCGTGACCGACATTAAATTCCGACTCGTGCCTGCTCGTAAACATTCTGGTCTCCTAGTAACGTTCCTAAAAGATATGGATCAGCTGGGCGAGATCATCAATGTGGTCTTGACGCAAAAACCGGCGTCCTTTGAATCATTCGACGACCACACCCTCTGGCTGTCTATCAAGTTCATGCCTTACTTTGTCAAAACGCTTGGGGTCGCTGGGCTTATTAAACTCATGATCAGCCTGATTCCAGATGGTTTTATGTTGCTGCGCGGCATTCCCAAACTTATCTTGATGATCGAGTTTAACGGCGAAACCAAAGAAGAGGTCGAAGAGAAAATCAACGCCATGCGAACCATTCTGGAGCCATATCACATGGCCATGGAACGCGACCCCGACGAAGATAGCTCGCGTAAATTTTGGATTATGCGCCGCGAAAGCTTTAACCTGCTCCGCAAAAAAGTCAAAGACAAGCATACTGCACCATTTATCGACGATTTGGTGGTACCGCCGCAATATCTCCCCGAATTCTTACCCCAGCTGCGCCGCATTATCAAAAAATACGGACTACTCGCCACCATTGCCGGACACATGGGCGATGGCAACTTCCATATCATTCCACTTATGAAGATTGAGGAACGCAGCGAGCGCGCCAAATTGCGCCCAGCCATGAAAGAAGTAAACGAACTGGTGCTGCGTTACAAAGGTTCGCTATCTGGTGAGCACAATGATGGTATGATCCGCGGACCCTGGCTCAAGCAAATGTATGGACCCGAAATGCTGCAGATTTTCCGCGAGACCAAAGACATCTTTGATCCTGACGGCATTTTTAATCCGCACAAAAAAGCCAATGCTGACTGGGATTTTAGCATGGCACACATCCGCCAGCATTTTTAGTTCGCGTAATCGCCGCCGGGAATCGCAAAGTGCTCTTCCATGGTTTGGCCACTGGCAAAAAGTTTTGCCGCCAGCGCAGTTCCCACATAGCGGATGTGCCAGGGCTCGGCGTGATAGCCGGTAATGGCCTCTTTGCCAGTTTGATACCGCACAATAAACCCAAACTCATGAGCATGAGCAGCGACCCAGGTGCTTGCGCTCATACTGCTGGGGCCGCTCCCTTGGGCAACATCTGCCGCCAAGCCTGACTGATGCTCGCTAAATCCAGGCCGAGCGCTAAACTCATCGGCCCCGGCTTTCCCACGTGAGGCGATCTCTTGATTGTATAGTGCTTGTTGCGCACTGTAAGATCGATACCCGCTGTTCATCGTCAGGCTCACGCCAGCTTGAGTGGCGGACGCAAACAGCTGCTCAAGCGCCCTGGCAGCCTCGCTGCGCAAAGGATCATCTGCGGTCTTGGGAACGTTCACTCTGCTGAGATCTGGTGGCACAAAAGCAGCATCAAGCTGGAACTTTTTGTTCACAATCATGGTTAGGCTGAGCGGATTGCTGACCGGTTTTGGATACAGTGGCTGCGTGGATGCAAGTTCGATGGTTGAGGGGATTTTTGGTGCAGTAGCTGCTTGAAGGGTCAGATGCTTGGTCCAGTAGGGCGGATTATCCTGCGGTGCTGAGCGCTGCGCCTTCGCTGCATAGAGCACGCTCGCAAGCGCTCCGGCCAAAGCCACGCAGGCAATCGCAAATAGCCACACATGCCATTGCCCTTGCATGTGTGTTCTCAGTTTGCCACCAAAGTGCTCCACTTTCTTTGCATGACGATGCGATGCTGCAATCAGTTGCACTATAGTTCGACCACCTCGCTTATGATTTTAGTGTACCATGCCAAGCCAAGTGCGGTTAGTACCGCAAGATAGCCACCTGCGATTCCACCACAATCCGCGGCGCTGGTCCATGCGTGGCAAAGAAATCCTGCACCGCGCGCGCAACACCCGGCAGCGTCTCACGGTTGTAATCATGCAACAGAATCACACCGTGCGGTGACCGACGCGGCCACACCAATTGCAGACTGGTCAGAATGGATTCATAAAAATCACCGTCCAAAAAGGCAAAGGCGATTGGCCGAGGAAGATCTGCGTCTTGCAGCTCGTTAAACCAAGCTTTATGGATGATCGGCGGGCGAAGCTGCGCCCGTTCGAAGTTTTTGATAAATTGCCGCTTGCTCACCGTCAACTTGCCGCCCGTAAAATCCACACCCACAGCGCTATGGTCCTGCGGTGCTTTGGGCGGCAAACCGGCAAACGAGTCATAGACATGGAAAGCTCGTGCATCCTTATACGCATCCAGAAGACGGCGGATAAATACTGAGGTGGTACCGCTAAAACAACCGAACTCCACAATAGCCCCTGCCTCTTTGGCAATCAGAATCTTTTCGCACTCGCGAAGCACCACATTCAGTTCGGAGTGCGTGATTTGGTCAGACAGTAACGGATACTTTTTGAGAAGCTCTGGGGTAATCATGCCGGGCGGACTTTCGCATGATTTGAACTGACGATCGACAGGCCGATAATACTTACTCCGGCGATCCCAGTCACGAAGCTGGGAATTTCGTACCCAATGCTGAGCAAAAGAACCACGGCTAAAGTACCGATCGCGTAATAGGCGCCGTGCTCCAGATATATGTAGTGCTGCATCACTCCGCGGCGCAACACATACACCGTGAGGGACCGCACAAACAGCGCGCCGATTCCCAAGCCGACCGCAATCAGCAGAACGTTTTTGGTGATTGCAAAGGCCGCGACCACTCCGTCAAAGCTAAAAGAAGCGTCGAGCAATTCAAGATATATAAAGCTAAACAATCCAGTGCGCAGCGCATGGGCAGACCGAGCACGTTTGGTCAGATGCTGCACTTGCTGGGCGCCGCCTTTTTGGAAGCGTTCGCTCAGCCAAGTGACCGTGCAATAGATGGTGAGTCCAGCAAGTCCGGCCAGCGTCACCCGGTGCATCTCGGCATTGCTCGCAAAACTCAGTACCGCCGCGCTCAGCGCCACTAAGGTCAGGCAAATTGGCCCAAGCCACGTGGTGGGCGACTGCGCCAATGGCTTCTCGAGACGACGCACCCAATACAGTTTTCTTTCTTCAAACAAAAAACGCAGAAAGATCATCATCAGAAAGGTCCCACCAAAGGCAGCGATGACGGCATGTGCATCCGCTAACTCCTGGGCATACCGATCGGGATGGTGTAGCGCCAGATCAACCACAGTGCCAAAGCCAAGATCTGCGGTGCCCGCAACCAACACAATTGGCAAAAGTAGCCGCATCCCAAATACCGCTATCGCAATGCCCACAGTTAAAAAGATCGTCTGCCACACTCGCGGCATTCGTTCCAAAACCTTTGCGTTCACAATGGCATTATCAAAACTAAAGGTCACTTCGATCACCGCAAGCACCAGCACTGAGAACAATGCTTCCAACCCAGACAGCACCCCCACTGCAGTCAGAGCCACGAGAGAAACGGCTGCAGCAACAGTAAAGATGCGTAGCGGTGGATGAGTTGCCGATGAGGTATGCATATTGGCTCAGTATAGCCGAGAGGGGCTACTTCTCTCAAGCATATTACCACTGGAGCTCCCCCGCACAACCAGGTACAATAAAGCTAGAGGTTATATAAATGACAACGGATGATTTTTTTGATAAGAGCCGCCGCGCACTCGACTCGGTAGTGCATGGGGTATTTAACTTCCACACACTCGCGATTTTTGTGGTGGCACTTGGCCTTGGTTACTTGCTGAGTCAGGTCGTTGCGCTTGGAGTCATCAAAGCAGCGCGTACCATCGGGCGCATTGGTGACACAGCCAAATCCCCAGAGCGCGCGCTCAGATTGCGACGACTAGAAACGTACCTAAGTGTCTCGCTCGCCGTTATCCGCTTTACCATTTTTGCCATTGCCGTTGTTGCGGCCTGGCAATATACCCATCCAAGTACCGCACCAGTGGCAATCGTCGGCGCTAGTACGGTGTTTGTGGTTCTGGCCGGCGCCACCGTGGTACCCATGCTCCGCGACCTCACCACCGGGAGCATCATGATCGCTGAACAATGGTACAACGTGGGCGATTTTATTACCGTGGAACCCCTTAGCACAATATCTGGCGTAGTGGAACGGATGAACCTCCGCTCAACCAAACTGCGGAGCCTTAGCGGCGAAGTTATCTGGATTCACAACCAGCATATTCAAGGGGTCAGAGTTACCGGCCGTGGCGGACGGACGATGGCCATCGATCTTTTTGTAAATAGTCTTAAAGGTGGCCAGGCGCTCATTAAGCATATTTCGCAAACGCTCCCAGTGGGACCGACCATGCTTGTTGCGCCACTCGAAATGGTAACTAACGATAAATTAAACGCCAAGCTCTGGCAAATTACCGCCATCGGTCAGGTTGCGCCAGGCCGCGAATGGTTGCTGGAAGATTTTGCGCGCAAAGCCTTAGAGGAATATGATCAGAGCAACGACAAATGCATCGTCCATGGACCAATGGTCCGCTATGCTGATGCTGCTGCCGAACGACGCTTTAAGCGCATTGCACGAATGCGGCCAGCTACTTCGTCACCTGCCACGACAGCTTCGAAGCAGTAGCATCGGGCGACTCCGAACGCGCAGCCCGGTGGTCTAACGCAGCGGCAATAAACGCGCTGAACAACGGATGCGGTGCAAATGGCCGCGCCAAAAACTCTGGATGGAACTGACAGGCCACAAAATACGGATGGACCGCTTGCGGCAATTCGACAGTTTCCATAAGCCTGGCATCTGGTGATGTGCCCGAAAAGACAAGTCCGCCTTCGGAGAGCTTAGCCACGAATCGCGGGTTTACTTCAAATCGGTGCCGGTGCCGTTCTTTGATCTGCGTCCGGCCATAGGCGGCATGCACCAAGGTGCCTTTGCGAAGCGTCGCGGGATAAGTACCGAGACGCATGGTGCCACCATAGTTTTTGTCCTGCATCAGCGCCTTTTGGTCAGGCATGATATCAATTACTGGATGAGTTGTTTCTGGAGCGATCTCAGCGGTATGCGCATTCTGCCATCCCAGCATGTGCCGAGCATATTCCACCACCGCCAGTTGCATGCCATAACAGATGCCAAAGAATGGAATGCCGTGCTCGCGGGCGTAGCGAATGACATTGATTTTGCCTTCAACGCCATTCTTGCCAAAGCCACCTGGCACCAAAATGCCATCGTACTTGGCAAGTTGCTCCAGATTTTTGCCTTCCTCAAACTGCGGTGACCCGATATAGCTAATCTGCACCTGTGCATCAGCCGCAATAGCCGAAAATTTGAGCGCCTCAATCACCGAAATATAGACATCGCTCATGACAAATTCGCCAGAGCTAAAGTATTTGCCAACAATGGCAATGTGGACTTTTTTGGCAGCATGTTTGCGGCGTTTGGCAAAATCTTCCCAGGCCGCCAGTCGGCTGCGATCATGTTTGAGCGGCTGTCCATACAGTAGTTCGGTGAGCGCCTCGCCGAGTTTATCTTTGGCATAATTAATTGGTGCGTCGTAAATACTTTCGATATCCGGCGCCGAAATCACCCGGTTAGCTGGCACGCTGCAAAGCAGCGAGATTTTTTCTTTGCGTTTTTGGTCCAGCGGTTGTTCGGCGCGAGCAATGATCACATCGGCTTGCAGCCCTACGCTATTCAAGGCTCGAGCGGCGTGTTGCGTTGGCTTAGTTTTCATCTCTCCGACCTTGGAAGGAATCGGCAAGTAGCTAACCATCACAATCGCAATGTCGCCTGGGTGCTTAATGCGCATCATGCGGGCAGCTTCCAAAAAGAGCACGTTTTGGTATTCGCCAACCGTGCCGCCAACTTCGATCAGCGTGACGTCTGCGTCTGCTTTTTTAGCCGATGCTTCAATCCGTCGAATGACTTCAAGCGGAATGTCCGGCACCACCTCAACGTTTTTGCCGCGATACTCCAAGTTGCGTTCTCGGCGAATGACCTCTTGATAGACGCGGCCAGTCGTCATGTAATTAATGCGTGAGAGGTTGACGCCCAGGAAGCGTTCGTAGTTGCCCATGTCCTGATCGGTTTCATCGCCGTCCTCTAAAACAAAAACCTCACCGTGTTCGGTGGGGTTCATGGTGCCTGCATCGATGTTGATGTAGGGGTCGATTTTGACGGCGGTGACCCGAAGGCCTTTGGCCTGGAGAAGCGCGGCGATCGCAGAAGTGGCTACCCCTTTGCCGACGCCGGAGATCACTCCTCCGACAACAAATATGTACTTACGCGCTCTTGTTGTCATTAACTATCAGCTTATCACAATCATTTAAGCAATCGCGCAAACTTCTGTTGTAGTTTATGCAGCTTGGGATTGATTATCACCTGGCAGTAGGCAAACTCTGGATGTTTTTCAAAGAAGTTTTGGTGCGCTTCTTCGGCAGGATAAAAAACTTTCAGGGGCACGAGCTCGGTGACAATAGGTTCCTTCCACAGTTTGGCAGCCGCAGCCATAGAGTCCTCAGCCACTCGATGTTGCGAAGTACCATCGTATAAAATTATCGAGCGATACTCTGGCCCCACATCGTGACCTTGACGATTAAGCGACGTCGGGTCGTGAATGGTCCAAAAAATATCCAGAAGCGTTTCGTAAGTGATCACCTTAGGATCAAACGTCAGCTGTACAACTTCCGCATGCCCGGTATCACCCGTATGCACGTCTTCGTACGAAGGATTGGCAGCTGTACCACCTGCGTAGCCGCAGACAGAGTTCTCCACTCCTCTTACCTGTCGATACACGGCGTCAAGACACCAAAAGCAGCCGCCGCCAAGTGTTGCATGTTCCAAAATACGTTCTCCTCTCTTCTAATACGTATATCCGCCGCCAGAGCTACCACTGTGCCTAAAGAAGAACCAGTACACTGCGCCGTAGACAATAACCGCAATAATCAGATATATCACAATCCATTGCCATATCGGCCGCTTACCGTACCCTTTGCCCTGTCCCCCAGTTGGTTGCGTTGCCATATGCCCACCCTCGTTTATATATCTCCATTAGTATACAACCATTTGACAACTTGGCATCACTGCTCCGGTTACTGTTCGAGCTTACCATCCTTTAACCGAAATGTCCGGTCGGTTTTGCCTGCAATCGAAAGATCATGCGTCACGGCCACAATCGTGGTATTCTCGCTGCGCGACAAGTTATGAAGGAGGTCAAAGATCATCTTACCTGTTTGCGAGTCAAGGTTCCCAGTTGGCTCATCGGCCAAAATGAGCTTGGGCTTATTGGCCAATGCTCTTGCGATAGCCACGCGCTGCTGTTCACCCCCGCTCAAGCGGCCAGGCTTGCGGCGTTGCTTTTGCTCATCCAAACCCACTTGGGTCAGGAGGACTGCCGCGCGGGTGCGGCGTTCGGCTTTGCCAACTTTAGAAAATTCCATGGCGATCATCACGTTTTCGAGCGCGCTTAAGTTGGGAATCAAGTTGTAGCTTTGGAACACAAATCCAATGCTTTTACCACGGTAGGCGGTTTGCCCACGATCATGCAGCTTGGTGATGTCAGTGCCTCCGACTTCTATGCTGCCGCTCGTCGGGCGTTCAAGCGCTCCGAGCAACGAGAGGAGTGTGCTTTTGCCGCTGCCGCTTTTGCCGATGATCGAGGCAAACTCGCCATCTTTGACGGTAAAGGTGATACTATCTACGGCCACCACTTTGGTGTCACCGGATGAAAACTGTTTGGTGAGATTTGTTACTTCTAACATTATTCTGCCCTCATTACTTCTGCTGGTCGGATTTTGGCAATAAGCCAGGCGGGAATCACGCTGCCGAGTATCGCAATCACCAGCGCCACAGCCACGCCGTACACCACCACTGGCCAGCCAATTGCGACATTCAGTGTCCCGATACGTTTTACCTGTCCAGGAGCTGCGAACACGCCGCGCCTGAAGCCACCGGCTCGCATCATGCCTGCCCCGTTAGTGGCGGTCTGGGAATTTGAAGTGCTGCTATTCACCAAAGTTTTGGTAATAGGATTCGCGCCCGCAATGCCCAGACCAAGGCCAATCACCGAAGCGAGCAACGTCAGCGTCACCGCCTCTGCCATAAATTGGGCCATAATTTTGGTGCTGGTCGCGCCAATCGCTTTTAGCACGCCCACTTCGCGGCGTCGTTCACGAACAATCATCAGCATCGTGAGCAAAATCACGGCTGAACCGGCCGCAAGGGCACCGATTAAACTAATCATCGTCGTACTTTTAATGCTCTCCAGCGGGTCGATTACCTGCTTGGTGCTGTCCTCAGATGAAGTGACGTCAGCAGCCGAACCCAACTTGCTGCTGATAGCCGACGTTGCGCTGGCCAAGTTTTCGATCGAGTCGATGTGCACAATCGCACTCGAGACTGCCCCGCTTTGGCTAGAGAGACGCTGCACCGTTGGCAATGGCATCACCACCAAGTTGGTGGCAAATCTGTTGGCCGTGCCGGTGTCAAAAATGCCCACCACCGTCACGCTTGTTCCATAGGCGGTAAAGGAAGAACCGACCTTGAGGCCATTTTTATCAGCCAGTGCTTTGCCGATCATTGCCACATTCGCATCTTTGCTTGGATCAAAGGACTGACCGCTGGTGATCTTGACGTCACTGGCATAGGACTGCAGATCGGTTGCGTTATTGGTACCGACCACGATAATTGGCGGCGTAAACGTTCGATTCCCATTTGCGGCCCCACTGCGAACAGGCATATCATTCTGCTGCGTGCTCTGACTTCGCTGCCCAATACTGCCCGCATCAATTGCAGACTGCAAAGTGGTATCGGTGGCATTCAGCCGATCGTTCAACGATTCGGTAATACTGGTAACATGTGCCAAGTCGCTAACCTGCTTCATCTGATCGGTGGTTAATGGATTGCCGCCACCGTCGAATCCACGAGCACCAGCAGGCGCGACGCTAATAGTATTGCCCACAGAGCTCTTTACCGAGTCGATCTTGCCTTCGACCGCCTGTCTGGCCAGCAGCATAATAAGTGCCAGCGCGATACTCGCTCCTAATATAACGACAATGGAGAATGTGCGAATGCTATTTCGAAACGCATTCCGCACCCCTCGGGTAAGTGGATTCATACGAGCCCTTTCTGTTAGTATGCGCTCATCCTAATGAGCGTAACTGAGCTGCGGCTGAAATTCCTAAGAATCGCCTAAACCGGCAGCTCATTGGCCTTGTTGCTCAGCGGTAACTTGACGGTAAAAGTGCTACCTTTGCCTGGTGCGCTGCTTACCTCAATGACTCCCTGGTGCGCAGTCACGATACTTTTGGCAATCGACAATCCCAAGCCGTAGCCTTTAACCCGCGTCTTGGACCGCGAAGTATCAGCCCGATAAAAGCGTTCAAAAAGATGGGGAATCTCTGAAGCCTTAATGCCCAGGCCGCGATCTTTCACTTCAATAATCGCCGAGTGGCTTTGGGTAAAGGTCCGAACCAACACCTCAGCGCCATCAGGGCTATACTTGATCGCATTATCAACCAGGATAGTAACCAGCTCTTCTAAGCCAGTTGGATCGGCATCAAGCTTGAGCGCCTTTAGCTCGGTCTTGAGAGTGATGTGTCGCGGCTTGATGATGCTGGTAAATTTGGCCAAAGTTTTCTCCACGAGCGGGTTCAGTTCCACCTTGTCCATGGCCACTCCTTCGCCACCTTCTTCGTAATGAGCCAGGGTGAGCAGACTCGTTGAGAGAACTTCGAGCTTATCGATCTCTTCCAAATTACTATTAAGAAGTTCGCGAGCTTCGGCCACGCTCAGATTTTTATCGCGAAGCGCTACCTCGATCTCGCTTTTCATGGCGGTCAGCGGTGTGCGCAGTTCGTGGGAGGCATCAGCGGTGAACCGGCTCTGGGCCTCGAGCGCATTCTGAATCGGTCGCAAAGTCCGCCGAGCAAACCAGTAACTCGCTGCTCCACCAGCTGCCAAAATAATCAGGTTATACACGATCAAGCTCGCTCGGAGATGCGATTCGCTATTCGCCACCTCTTTATCCACCGAATCGTCGTCGGGCAACAGGAAGAAGCCGTTTGGTAAATGCTGCATGCGCACTTGCTGGCGCCTTGCATTGGCCGCTAATTCATTACTGGACCGTTCGTAAATAGCCGCGCTAAAAGCGATCGAGATAAACATCAAGATCGATAAATACCACGCGGTCAAACGAAAGGTTGCCGTAATAAAGCGGTTGGTTGTCATGCTGCTAGTTTATACCCAAATCCGCGGATTGTGTGGATTAACGCTTTACCTTTAAACGGTTTGTCGATTTTATTTCGTAAGTAACCTATATATACCTCGACAGTGTTGGGCAAGATATCGGCATCGTAATCCCAGACATGCTGCGTAATGGCGTCTTTGCTGAGAATCCGATTTGGATTACGCAACAAATATTCCAACAACGCAAATTCTTTGTGCGTCAGTTGCACTGGCCGGCCGCCTCGGGTCACTTCGAATTTGGCAGGATCTAAAGTAAGGTCCTCAAAAGTAAGCACCGTACCCAACGCGTCGTCAGGGCGGCGCAGCAAGGCCCGTACTCTGGCCAGCAGCTCCTCAAAAGCAAATGGCTTAACCAAATAATCGTCGGCGCCAGCATCCAAGCCTTCCACGCGATCGCGCACTTTGTCTTTGGCGGTCAGCAGCAGAATAGGCATCCGTTTTTTGGCCTTACGAATTTCACGGACAATCTCCACGCCATCTTTGCCACCAGGTAACATGCGATCCATGATCACCAAATCATACTCATCGACGGTCGCTGAGGCTTCGCCCTCTTCGCCATCGTATGCAACATCCACGGCAAAGGACTCTTGCTCCAAGCCTTTCTTGATCGCATTGGCAATTTTTCGTTCGTCTTCAACAACTAATATTCTCATGTCGCCAAGTATACTGCAGAACGCCTGAGATTATACTGAACACTCACTCGCACCTATTCCTCAATCAAACCCTCAAGACCCAGCGCTTTCAATTTGGCTGCTGCCCGGCGAGCTTGCTCCAGCCGGCTGGTGCTTGGATCATCGGCATCGCGGTTAACAAAGACCATAGCTTTGGCAAGATGCGGATGAACCTTGGCGATCTCGTCATACATGGCATTGGCGATGCGCCGGTAGTTGCTGTGCCCCGCGGGTTGAGTACGCAATTCAATAAAGTGAAAAGCGGCACGCGCATTAAGAGTAAGCTTCCAGCGCAAGCGTTCGTCAAAGAGAGTGGCGTATTGAGCTTCGGCCACCAAGCCATCTTTCAGAAGAGCTGCGTGTAAATTCTTGCTGAGCTCATGCGTGTGGCGATAGGTTTCTTCCAGGCCAGCGGCGTGTATCTCTTCAGGAATATCATACCCGAGCCCTTCGCCAAGCTGCTGCCACTCAATAGCGTCCACCATGCGATGGCGCTGCAGATCGCGAAAGGCGCCATAATCGCTGACCACTTCAAAGGTGTAGCGCGCCACTTCCAGTGCTCGGCCCGGTTTGTGCCGACGATTGCTGCGCTCGCCCATATACAGTTCAAAGGCCGCAATCTGCTGCGCGGAGGACCACGTGGCAATTTGCTGCTGTAACTCAGCAAAGCCTAGGTTGCTATGAGAGTAGAGCATATGGGTCAGCAGTTCCAACTCATCCTTTGGCGAATAATCCAAAAGCGTCACGCCAGCGGCCACGGGCGCAACCTCTTTTGCATCAAGCTGCCGCGCCAATGCGGCCACGCGCCGAGTTGTTTGCTGTTGGTACGCCACAATTGCGGCGCCACGATCAGGCAGGTCGGTGCGTTCAAAAAAGATCGCATGTTGCTTGCGTACTTCGGCAAGAATTTCGCGCCCAACTGCAACCGCCTCGGGCAAATCTTGGGCTAATAGGTGCAGAATCAAGTTATCAATCGCCTGCGCTGAACCCACAATCCCAACCGTGGAAGTTGTTGCGGCAGGCAATAATCCACGAGCTGCATCGCACGCTTTCCCACGCATGGCAATGCGCCAAGCCACATCTCGCTCGGCTTCTGGCGTCGCATCTTGCGCTTGATACCATTCGCTCATTTTGCGCACCACCAAGGAGTAATTATCAAAGATCGCGTCCATGGCGGTGCGATAGGTGCGCTGCAGCTCAGCAGAAAGCTGCGGAGGCGTAAAGTATGGATACTGCCCATCTCGTTTTTGATCGTAGTAGATGTAGCGGGTGGATTGCTCGAGGTACGCCGCCAAACGTCCCCATTCGATCTGTTTGGTGAGTAAGTTAGAAGCGTTCTCCACCACTACCGGCACGTACCCTAACTGCGCCACGGAATCATCACCAAATTGCGTGAGCACTCGTCGCAGCAAAGCAGCTTCTTGCCCGGTCTGGCCGGCGAATTCTTTCAGCAGCAACTCGCGCATACCACCGCCAAACCGGCTAAGGCGGGCCATCGCAGCCGCAACCACTGTGGGGTCCAATGAATCGTAAAAACTGTAGACATTGCCGGTCGTGTTGGTGACCACTCCCGCAAGGTATTCCTCGCCTTCCGCAGTGCGCTCTAAACTGCCATCATCGTGTTGTGTGACGTACTTGGTACTCAACCATCGCTCCCTGTTTATCTCCTTTGATGCTACAGGGTATACTGAATGTATGCAACCTCTTGCCGAACGAATGCGTCCGCAGACCCTCAACGAAGTTATCGGCCAGACCCATCTTTTAAGCGATGGGGAGATTTTGCGCCAGATCGTTCGCACCAAGCAACCGGTGAGTTTGATCTTGTGGGGGCCACCGGGCAGTGGCAAAACAACCCTCGCGCGGATCATTGCCAAGGAAGTCGCAGCCGATTTTGTGGAGATTAGCGCGGTCACCGCGGGCATGGCCGATGTCCGCAAGGTGATCGAACGCGCCAAAGTCAACCAGCAACTCGGCACACAGACTGTGCTGTTTGTGGACGAAATCCACCGCTTTAACAAGGCGCAGCAAGATGCTTTTTTGCCGCACGTCGAAAGTGGTTTGATCACACTCATTGGAGCAACCACCGAAAATCCCAGCTTTGAAGTGATTCGACCTCTGCTCTCCCGCAGCCGCGTATTGGTGTTGGAACCGCACACCAAAGCTGACATTGCCGCGATCATCCAACGTGCCCTGGTAGCACTTCACGAAAAAACCAGAGTTACGGCCGAAGCAATCGACCTCCTTGCCGAACTGGCTGGCGGCGATGCTCGCGTGGCACTCGGCAATCTGGAGCTGGCATTGCGATTTACCGATACGCAAGTGACACCAGAGGTAGTCAAAACGGCTGCGCAGCGCAAACTGCCAGGCTATGACAAAAATGGCGAGGCGCATTACAACATCATTAGCGCGTTTATCAAAAGCATGCGTGGCAGCGACGTCAATGCCACATTATATTACCTAGCTCGAATGCTGCAGGCTGGCGAGGATCCGAAGTTTATCGCCAGACGAATGATCATCTTTGCATCCGAAGATATCGGCTTGGCGGGTAATGGCGCGATGAGTTTGGCGGTCGCCACCTTTCAAGCTGTGGAGCGGATTGGTCTGCCCGAATGTCAGTACAATCTGTTTCATTGCGCACTTGCGCTCGCCAAGAGCGACAAATCGCGCGTAGTCGCCGGCGCCATGCATACAGCCCAGCAGGCAGCACGCGAATTTCCAGATGCCGAAGTGCCACTGCATTTGCGCAATGCACCCACCACGCTTATGAAAGATCTTGGGTATCAAAAAGACTACCAATGGGAAGCGAACTTTCAGCCCAAGGAAGGATTTTTGCCAGAAGAAGTGAGTGATCTTAAGGTGCTTAAGTGAATTTGTTAGGCTCCACAAGTCCTGTCATCTGTTCCCCCCTCCTCCCCCTACGCTCCTCGCACCCCAACAGCCCAAAGACAGAGATCCGCCTTTCGGCGTCACACAGTCTCTTGGCTGTTGGGGATGCTGCGGACTGTCCTCGTTGTTGGTAATAGCGATATGTCTGTTGTTTGGA
>DATIIB010000008.1:0-79689 GCA_035480055.1 Saccharimonadales bacterium (SeqCode) | reverse complement strand
CCATCCCGACTTCCGAGGGCTCCCAAAAGTAATGTCGGCTTGGCTGAAAGCCAAACGGTTACGTTGCTTTTGGGAAACGGAAGCGGGAGGAGCGTGCTGAGGAGGATATGGAGGGCGGATCAGGTGGTGGGACCCGTGGAGATGGAGGGAGGGAGGGGCGTAGGGAAGAAAGGGGGAATAAGGATATCTCTCTCTGTAGAACCTCCTTTTTATGTGCTACAATACCCCTAATATGCAGTATTTTTTGGACCACTTTGCCGACGAGGCTGCGACGCAGGTGCAGCAAATTCTAGAAACTTCCACCAAACCGGTGGTGCAGTTTCGTAATCCCAAAGTTGGTTCAGACGTAGCTATCCCGTGTTTTGCGTTCTCTAAAGAAAAAGGCCAGAATCCCCAAGCGATTGCGTCGCAAGTGGCTGAAGCGTTTTCGCATCAAGCTATCGATCGGGCCGAGGCCATCGGTGGTTTTGTAAATCTGTGGTTCAAGTCTGTCGCACTGGTACAGCTGTTTGTTGATGATTTGTTACATGTACAGGACGAGCAGCTGACGTATGGCGAGTTCGCCGAAGGTAAGGGCAAGACAGCAATTGTGGAATTCCCGAGCTTAAACGTGGCCAAGCCCACAGGCGTGGGCCATCTCCGAGCGGCTAATCAAGGCTGGGCAGTGGCACAGCTGATGCGAGCGATGCATTACACGGTGGTGACCGATGATCATCTGGGCGATTGGGGTTCGCCATTTGGCAAATGGGCTGAAGGTTTTACACAATTTAGCTCTGATGCACGGCTCGAAAAAGACGGCATCAACGAGTTGGCTCGCGTCTATATCAAAATGACTGCCGAGTTGAAGTTCGAAGCCGAACATGGTAAACACGAGCTGGCCGACAAGGTCCAAGAGTGGCTCCTTAAGCTTGAAGCTGGTGATCCCGAAGCTGTCGAGTTACGTGATCGTTTTAATCGACTTTCTATGGCCCATATTCATGCCATTAAGCAGCGCTTACATATTTCGACCGATGAAGAACTGGGCGAATCGTTTTATGTTCCCGAAGGCAAAAAGATGGTCCAAGAACTTCTCCAAAAGGGCATTGCTCAGCAGACGCCAGAGGGTGCGGTGATTGTGCCGTTGGATGAGTATGGCATTGAGACGCCAGTGTTGATCCAAAAAAGCAATGGGGCGGCTCTGTATGCGACCACCGATATGGCGATGGTCAAATATCGATGGGAGCGTTGGCATCCTGCTAAAATTCTGCATCTGGTGGGCGCTGAGCAGCAGTTTCATTTTCAACAAATTTTTGCCCTGGCCGACAAGTTGGGCTATGGCCAGCCAGAATTCCAACACATCTGGTGGGGGATGATCGACCAAGTGAACGAAGATGGCACCCGGGCCAAAATGAGTTCGCGTAAAGGGACGGTGTTGCTCGAGGAATTACTCGACAAGGCCGAAGCCAAAGCGCGCAGTATGGTCAGCGAAGACCCCGAACATGCCGTGACCGACGAGGACATCCAAAAGATCGCGCTTGGGGCTATCAAATTTACCGATTTTGCTGCCGATCGCCGAACCGGCATTGTCTTTGATTGGCAACACATCTTCAGTCTGCAGGGCTTTTCTGGACCGTATGTGCAATATGCCGGGGTGCGTATTAATGCCATTCTCAAAAAATTTGGCCGCGTAAAAGATATCCCTTTTGACGGCACGTATGATTGGGCAGCCGAGAAGGAACTCCTGCTCCACCTTCATACCTATCCGCAGGTTGTTCACGAAGCAGCCGCCCAGTATGAGCCGCACAAAGTCGCGCAGTTTGCCTATGACTTGGCGCGGATTTTAAACCGTTATTACGAAGAGACTTCCATTGCTCGATCCGAAGCTAATCTCCAGCACAAGCGCCTCTGGCTCTTAGGTCATGTGCAGCGTGTTCATGCCCACGCCCTTGATCTCCTCGGGATTGAAGTGCCTGCCAAGATGTAGCGGTGCGCCTCGGTCAGCTTGCCTCGCAGCAGCCATCTGTAGCATAATTGTATGCAGATAACCTTGGAGGGTGGACCGATGATGAGCCCGAGTAACCAGACTACTCGCCGAATGGCGCGAGCAAGAGAATAACCCCATGCAACAGAAACCCAAAGAGTATTGGCAGAAAAAGTTAACCCCAGAAGAGTACAAGGTGCTGCGCGAAAAACATACAGAAGCGCCATATACCGGCACACTCTTATACGAAGCACGCAAGGGGACGTTTAGCTGCGCTGCCTGTGGAGCTGAGCTTTTTGACGCCGATACTAAATTTGAAGCCAACTGTGGCTGGCCGAGTTTTTATGATGCCAAAAAAGACGCCGTGACGTTTCATAAAGACGACACGCTGGGCATGCAACGCACCGAAGTAACCTGCAGCAATTGTGGAAGCCATTTGGGACACATCTTTGATGACGCACCTGACCAGCCCACTGGCCAACGGTATTGCATTAACTCAATCGCCCTGCACTTTACGCCCAAGAAGGACGCAAAGTAATGGGTTTTCTGCGTCGGCTTTTAGAAAAGCCGCAACTGATGACTCCGGTGGATAAAGCGCTGTATGGCTTAATGTGGATCTTGCGGTTTTCTGTGGTGGTGGCAATTATCTGGAGTTTAGTGGTGGGCGATGTGGAGAACTTAGGTATTTCGTGCATTGCGTTAGTGACAACCTTTGTGCCAGCCTTGGCCGAGAAGCGCTACAAGGTGGCGCTGCCAATTGAGTTTCATTTGGTTATCCTACTGTTCTTGTATAGCACGCTTTTTTTGGGCGAGGTCGGGAACGCATATAAGAAGTTTTGGTGGTGGGACATGGTGCTGCATGCCAGTTCGGGTGTCGTGCTCAGCTTTGCCGGCTTTTTGATTCTGTATGTGCCATATGCGCGCCAGCAACTCCAGATGCCGTTCAAGCTGATGGCCTTTTTCTCGTTTTGTATGGGGCTCGCCGCAGGGGCGTTGTGGGAGATTTATGAATTTAGTTCCGACGTACTCCTACACACGCACATGCAGCATGGCAATGGCGACACCATGCATGATCTGCTGACCGACGCCATCGGCGCACTGGTTTTTGCGGTGGTTGGCTACTATTATCTAAAGAACGCACCAAAGAGTCCAATCGCTCGTTTGATTAATAGTTTTGTGGAGCTTAATCCACGACTCTTTCGTACTTCGCGGGCGCTCAAGCATTCAGAGTAAGCGTCTGTTACACTGGAACCATGACTGATATCAAACATACTACACCAACCAAAATTCTGTGGCTTGATCTTGAAATGACCGGCCTCGATGCCACCAAAGATCGAATTATAGAAGTTGGCGCAATTATGACTAACTGGGATTTTAACGAACTCGGAACCTTTGAGAGTGGCATCAAGCAGGACCCTCGCTTGATCGAAGAGTTCGAGTGGCTGAAAACGCAGCCGGCTTTGCAAAAGCAGATGCTGGAACTTTCGGCAGGCAGTCCGCCAGAAGCGGAAGTCCTCGCCAAACTAATGGAATTTGTGAATAGCCTGGTACCGCCGGATGAAATTATGCTGCTGGCTGGCAACTCCATCCATATGGACCGCGGTTTTATTCGCCAGTGGTGGCCAGAGCTCGAAAAGCGTTTGCACTACCGTATGCTCGACGTCAGCGCGTGGAAGGTGGTTATGCAAGCCAAATATGGCCAAGAGTTTGCAAAGAAAGAATCGCATCGTGCGTTGGATGACATTCGCGAATCAATGGCAGAACTACAGGACTACCTAAAATGGGTACATGTTCCAGACGACTCTCTGCAGTAAGCTCTGGTGACGATTCGCGTGCTGCAATAAACATGGTATAATATCTTCCATTATGACGATGACGCATAAAGAAGTCGAAACGTATATTCTTGGGAAACCCAAAGCTGCGCTGAGCTATCCGTTTGGCAAAGATGTCGCAGTGTACAAAGTGGGGACAACACCCGATGCCAAGATTTTTGCCCTGATCGCAGAGGGGAGTGATCCAGTGCGTATCAGCTTAAAATGCGAACCACAACTCGCCGAAGTACTGCGCGAAAAATATGAAAGCGTGATGCCAGGGTACCACCTGAACAAAAAACACTGGAATACGATTGTGCTGACCGGTCAATTGGAGGAGCCAGATATTCTTGCGCTGATTGATCTTTCGTACCAGCTGGTGACAGCCTAGCTATGGCTGCGGGGTTTGCGAACTCGCGGCGTTAACGTCACTGATAAAACGATTCCGAAGTTCGGTAGTGGTATTGGCGACTGTGGTGAGAACTGTCTTTGTCTTGGAATTCTTGGTTTGATTCTGAGCTTGTTGAGCATATTGGATCTGTTTGGCCAGATTGTCGCTGACCTTTTGGGCGTAATCTTGATCGAAACGGTTTAACTTGGCCGAATTGGCAAGTGAAGTGTCGGTTTTGGTGTCTATTGCTGCTTTTTGCTTTGCTGCCGGAACGGCTTTTACCTTATACACTCGTTTGAGCTCGGCAAGTACCAGCTGCGAGTTAGTGGTCAGTCCTTCTTTGAGGTCGGCATTGTGGTTTTTGAGCACCGAGCTGCTAATCTGGGTCTCATTCTTCTTGGACATGCGCAGCATTTCATTTTCGGCCACCGCAAGACTGATCAGACTTTGCTGTGCAGGGTCTTTGCGGCTACTCAGAATTGAAAAAACGACAATCAGCGAAAGAAAGACCGCCACGGCCACAAAAATGATAGCGAGCCGCTTTCGCCGGGGATCAACGCCCGAGACGTTCGTTTGATAGCCACCCGGAAGCGGCCCAAAACCCATAGTTGGTTCCATGTCCACATTAAAGCATAAATAGGTTAGGTTAGAGAAGGCCTGACTTCTTTCGACTAGTGTACAATTAGATGTGAAATGGATGTGAAGGAAGAGATTCGGAATCGGCTGAACATCGAAGATGTTATCAGCGAATATGTTGAACTGCGACGCGCAGGGCGTAACTTTAAGGCGCTTTCGCCCTTTAGCCAAGAAAAGACGGCTAGCTTTATGGTTAGTCCAGAAAAACAGATTTGGCATGACTTTAGCTCGAATCGCGGTGGCGATATCTTTAGTTTTGTGATGGAAGTCGAAGGCGTGGACTTTAAGGGTGCGCTGGAAATCTTGGCTCGCAAAGCAGGCGTTGACCTTAGCCTGTATCGCAACGACAAGGCCAAAGAAACGTATAAGAAAAAACAGCGACTGTACGATGCGGTGGAACTGGCGGCGAAGTTTTACGAATTCGCGCTGAGCAAAAGCAAGGTGGGACAAGAGTATTGGTTTGCCAAGCGCAAGTTTACCAAAGAAGTGGCTGCGCACTTCCGGTTAGGGTATGCGCCAAAAGATGGCGGCAGTTTGAGTAAATTCTTGCTTGGTCGCGGCTTTACGGTTGATGAGCTGCGGAGCGCAGGGTTGCTCACTCAACGACGAAATGGCCCTGGTGATATGTTCCGCGAACGAGTCATGGTGCCGCTGGCCGACGGTCAGGGGCGGATTGTGGGATTCACCGCTCGGCTGATTGGTGATCAAAAAAATGCGCCCAAATATATTAACACGCCGCAAACCTTGCTGTACGACAAAGGTCGACAGGTCTATGGGTTTCATCTAGCCAAAGAGGCGATTCGTAACCAAGATTATGTGGTGATTGTGGAAGGTAACCTGGACGTGATCGCCAGTCATCAGGCCGGCGAGCGGGCGGTAGTGGCCACGGCAGGCACCGCTATGACCAAGGATCATCTGAGCCAATTAGCGCGCTTGACGCCGCATATTAAGCTGGCGTTTGATCGTGACGCAGCAGGACTTAAGGCGACAGAGCGGGCGATTGCAATTGCTCAGGAGATCGGCATTGAGCTTTCGATTGTCGACATGCCTTCGGGTGTCAAAGATCCCGATGAGTTAATCCAGCAGGATGTGCGGCTGTGGCAAGCAGCGATTACCAATTCGATTTATGCGGTTGATTGGGTGATTGCTCGCTATGCCGAAAGCTGCGACTTGACCAGCGCTGAGGGCAAGCGTCAGTTCAGTACCAAAACTCTCGAGGTGGTGGGGAAGCTGCAAGATCCTGTGGAGCAAGAGCATTACCTGGGCAAACTGGCTGAGATGGTGCACGGTAGCCGCGAAGCCTTGGCTGAGAAATTGCATGGCATGGATCAAAAGCTGCCACAAAAGCAGTTTCGGCCACACCAAGCACCGACCTATGAGCCAGATAAGTTCGCGTATCAGGATGATTTTTTGGCTATTCTGGCGCGGTTTCCAGCGGCTCGCGATGCATTTCGGTATATTCAGCCGAGCGACCTACTGGGTGAGCAGCGTCAGGCGCTGGCGCGGTTTTTGCAGGCGCAACCCAATGCTGAACTGACTCGCCAGATACCCAGCTCTTTACAACCACTGGATACTTATGTCAAAATAGTATTACTGACCGCCGAAGAGCGGTATGCCCAACGAACCGAAATGGAATGTGTCGAAGATGCATTTGGGCTAGCCAAACGAATTAAAAAAGAAAAATCCAAAAGTGATATTCAACGATTAAGCCACGAGCTGGGGATTGCCGAGTCAACCGGTGATACCGCTCGTGCGACTGAATTGAAGCAACAACTCGCTAATTTAATCAAGGAGCAGCGCCATGCCCAAACCTAAGAAGCAACCTCAAGATGAAGTAGTCGCCGCGAAGCCAAGCAAAAAGAAGAAGGCTAGCGATGAGCTTCCTGCGGAGAAGCCAGCGAAGCAAAAATTTATGCCCGTGAAAGGCAGCCCTGGCACCAATAGCGAAGATTACGACGATGACGAGTTTGACCCGCTTGCCGAAGACGACGAGCTGGCGGATGAAGCTGCGGCAGCAGTGCATAATTTTGACGAAGTTTCTGATGACTCAGTACGATTGTACCTGCGCGAAATCGGCAAAATTCCTCTGCTGACCCCTGATCAAGAGCTCGCTTTGGCCCAGCGTGTCAAAGCCGGCGAAAAAGAAGCCAAAGATCAAATGGCTGAAGCCAATATGAGGCTTGTGGTTTCGATTGCGAAGCGTTATAGTGGCCGCGGACTCGACTTTTTGGACTTGATCCAAGAAGGAAATACCGGGCTATTACGTGCTGTCGAAAAGTTTGATCCCGATAAAGGCTTTAAGTTCAGCACTTACGCGACATGGTGGATTCGTCAGGCAATTACCCGCGCGATTGCCGACCAAGCCCGAACCATTCGCATCCCGGTTCACATGGTCGAGACCATCAATAAGCTGTTGCGTACGCAGCGCCGCATGACTCAAGAGCTCAACCGCGAGCCAACCATCGAAGAACTTGCCAAAGAGATGGAGATGGAGCCAGAAAAGGTTGAGTATGTCATGAAGATTAAGCAGGACATTACTTCGCTCGACGCCTCGGTGCGCGATGACGATGATGATTCTGTGCTTGGTGACTTTGTGGTGGACGAAGAAGCCGAGAACCCCGAAGAAGCCGCTACTAGCCAGCTTCTTAAAGAACAAGTTAAGAAAATTTTGGGAACGCTCACCGAACGCGAGCAGAAAATTCTCAAGATGCGCTTTGGGTTGGACGACGGCAAGAGCCATACACTTGAAGAAGTGGGCCAAGAGTTCAACGTGACTCGCGAGCGTATTCGCCAAATTGAGGCGAAGGCCTTGAGCAAGCTGCGCAAGCACAAAGATGTCAAAAAGCTATACGACTATCTCAAATAAAAAATGAGCGAGAGTGTACAGAGGGAGCTTATAGGCGCCCTCACGGACTACCAGGATAGCCTGGCTAATTATCCGTTGCTTACTGCCGAGCAAGAGATTGAATTGGCAAAGCAGATTGAGGCAGGTGTGTATGCCGCGTCACTTTTGGATGGCGAAGTGTCTGATAGTGCGCAGCCTGATTGGCAATTTGACTCACCGCCACCAACAGATGAAGAACTCACGCTGCTTGCGGAGCAGGGTGCGCGTGCCAAACAAAAATTGGCCGAAGGAAACTTGCGGTTTGTAGTTCAAGTAGCATTTCGCTTTGCAGGATTTGCCCAGAATCTCACGCCGTTAGAGCTGATTCAGGAAGGGAATAAGGGGCTTATGCGTGCAACCGAAAAGTTCGATTACCGCAGAGGCAATAGGTTCTTGACCATGGCAGAAGCCTTGATTACCAAGGATATTAGGAGCGCCTTAGACGCGCAAGAACGCACGATTCGTTTGCCAGTAGAGCGAGAAGCAGACGTGAGGATGCTCCGCAAGGCGCAACAGAGTCTTGCGCAAATAAATCATCATGAGCCAACCATCGAAGAACTTGCCAAAGAAATGGGCAAAGACCCTGAAGAGGTCAATGAGATCATAGGGTTTATGCACGACGCTATTTCATTTGATCTGCCTATCGGAAGCGACGGAGAATCGCTGAAAGACTTTATCCAGATAACAGTCGAAGGGCCAGATCACGAGGTAGCTTTCTCTGAGCTCTGGGAAGTGGCGAGTGAGATCGTTGATCCGCTTGATCTTGAGCTGCTATTGGTTGTAGAAGGGTATGCTCGGCGAGAACGTTCTCGGTCCACTGACGTGATTTCTCACCGGCGTGATGTCCTTCTGGGCATGAAAGGGGTCATGGGCATGAGCGAGCTCAGTGATACCCGTGCACTATGCAAAATGGGTGACAAGATTAAGAAGGCGCAGCGCGTTCTGAGTGCTAATGTAGTGGTTCAAAAATTTCTGGATCAGTATCTGGCAGATCGGCGTTGCCTTATTGCCGCCGAATTATAAGCCAATGTCACGGAGTACCACTTCGAGATCAGCAAAGAGCGTGTCCTGAGTCTCGGTATTGGTGAGCGTGTAGTCAGCGTAAGCAATTGGACCGCCCTTTTCCAGGTTTTCAATCTCAGCAACCTCGCGAGTCACTAACTGGTCGTAAGTGTATGTCCGGCGCTTGTCTTTGCGCTCCAGCGCACGCTGACGGCGGAGTTTCTTGGGTGCAGTGATGGCGATAACGGTGAGCTGCTCGCCGAATTGCTCCTCGAGATATTTATATTCGGACCAGCTATAGAGTCCATCGAGTACGATAACCTTCTCGCCCTTGGCAATGTAGTCGCGGACATGCTCGGCCACGCGCTTGGCGAGCACTGCGGGCCCATCTTGGCGGCGCATGTCTTCACGTACCATTTTTTCGTCTTTGACGATATCAAGGCCACGGCGTTCCACTTCTTCGTACATCATGTTACCAAAGTGGATGACGGGCCAGTGCTTGGTTTCGGCTAAATAAGTGGTGCACGTACCCTTGCCCGAGCCGAGCATTCCAACAAAAGCGATAACCTTAGGACTATATTTCATTCAAAGACCCATTATAACAGAGGGGGAGCGCAAAAGCGAGCAAAGGCCTCAGTTGACTTTTGATGCCTCTTATGCTATAAGTAAGTCAATGTCAGAACACACAAACAACCAAAACACAAATCTTCCTCACTTGCTTCGTAGAGAAGGAATCTCCCATAAGGAAGCGCTCGTCCGCACTGGACTAGTAGCTCTTGCGGCAGCGGCACTCAGCCACACGGTCAGTGGCAATGAAACTTCAGCACCAGAAAAAATGTCGCAGTCAGCTGAAAACGATCATGCTCGTGAAGTGATTGGCGGAAAGCTGTTTCTTGATGGCGCTATTCAAAAGGTCACTTTAAACGATAACGGCCGCACTAATGAAGATGGCAGCCAGAATGTCACGGTAAAGGTTGCCCTTACGGATAACCCCGAAGCCAAACGACTTGAAAAGCTGCACGCGCTAAACGACGATCCAGTCTTTTGGGGAGGTGCTCAGTCACCAAACGCCATAACTGTGCCGATCTTTAAAGGCCAACTTGCGCTTAGCAAAGATCCTCAAACCGGCCAAATGCCAGTGCCTAAAATATTTACCAGCATGTATGGCGGTATCCCTGTCGAAGGGCGCGGCCTTCGTACAATAAACCCTCGCGAATTTGTTCTGAATCCACAACCGGAAGCTGGGGAAGAAGACGCGCTCTTTATTACCAGCGGTGCAACCGCAAATGGTAAACGCACTCGCAGTGCTTTGTTCGTTGGCGTAGTGGCAAGCGTCAAAAAAGACGGAAAGATTCAGTGGGTCTCCAAACCAACACCACAAGGGCTTGAGCTTCCGCCTGCCTCAGAAACAAGGCCAGAGCAGGAGCAATAATAATGAGTGAACGACCAACCATTAAAGAAACTGCCAAGCGCGCTTTGCTCTCAGGAGCTGCGGTAATCGCTGTAAGCCAAACAGTAACACATGAGCCTCAGCCGCAACCACCCGTGCAGTCTCGTGAAATTGTAATTACTGATCCACTCGTGAGTGTTCGGGAAAAGATTGCCGCAGGGCTGTTTAAGGGCGAAATCGCAAAAGTGCACGACACGGGTAAGACTTTTCTGGACAAAAATGCCCCTCCATTAGTACCAGACCATCATGGCAAGTTGGGCCCGCCATTGCGCAATGAGGTAAATGTAGTGCTTCATATTGAAAGAAACCCGGCGGCTGATGCCTTGGCCAAGAGCTACGAGCAACCAAATGGTCCAGTCGTAGTGCAGGAGTCAGGCCCTATTGCGTATATTCTGGGTGGTGGAGGCGATCTTTCGTTGATTGTGCCGACTAAAGATCCGCATAAGGACGCCTATTCCCCAGACAGCCTTTCGTTTACGGTGACGCCATATGCCTCATGGGCAGTAGGTACGCGTATTGCTTTTGCTGCAGATGTTGAGGCAAATATGTTTAATGGATTGCCAACGCAAAATATAACAGCAAGTGAGGCCCTACCTGGTGGCCTCGTTAAGACTGAAAAAGGTTGGGTGTACGAGCCGGACATCAGAGTAAAAACAACTCGCCGCCTAAACGAAGATGGCTTGTCTATCCAAAAGCCTATGCCGCCGCTCTCGCCCGAGCATGCCGCAGAGTAAGTCGGCGTAAGTTGCGCTGCGCAAGTCGCACGCCAAGGTAAAACAGTGCTGCCCCTGCAGCAAGGATCCAATCGGTACTATCAAGTGACGCGCCGTGGAAGTATGGCTGGACGAGAGGGTTATAGACGATGTTAAGAATGCAAAAGATTGACAGTCCAAAGGCGGCCAAGAGCTTTTTGTTGCTCCATAAGTAGCTTGTAAAGAACGGTTCATGCTCGTCGGTCCGCACGAGCAAAAGGTTCATGAACTGGCAAAGCACGATCGTCAGGTAGGTAAGCACTGTTGCCTGAGTGTACAGAGTAAGATGAGTATCCACATGAACCGGGTTGACGTTGTGTCGCACAAAAAAGAACAAAAAGTTTGTGTATGCCAGGGAAGCAGCGAGCAGTCCATAGGTCAGGAACTCAGCGGCCGCTTGGCCATTGATGATGTGTTCGCGCACGTTGCGTGGAGTATCTTTCATGAGGTTACTCTGGGCCGGGTCCCACCCAAGTGCGGTGACTGGAAAGATCTGAGCAATCACATCGATGGCTAAAATCTGCACAGCCACGATTGCGATCGGGACATGAAACACGGCTTGGCCGATGAGGCTCATAAGCACGGTGATCAGTTCGCCAGCATTATCGGTCAGTGCACAGCGCGCGGCTTTTTTGATGTTTTTAAAGGTTAACCGGCCTTGTTCGATCGCGCCCACGAGAGTGCTAAAGCTGTCATCGAGCAAAATTATTTCCGCAGCTTGTTTGGCTACGTCGGTGCCGGTTTTGCCCATGGCCACTCCAATATCGGCGCGTTTGAGCGCTGGCGCATCGTTAATGCCATCGCCAGTTACTGCCACCACCCGGCCATTTTGTTTGACCAGCTCCACAATACGCAGCTTATCTTCTGGCGCCACACGCGAGAAGACGGTACCGCCGCGTTCGACCATTTGCATAATTTGGGTGTCAGCCAGCTTGGGGAGTTCATCGCCGAGTACAATCGTTATTTCTTGATCGTCAGCGGTCAGTTTGGCTTGGCGAGCAATCGCTTTGGCCGTAGTGGGGTAGTCACCGGTGATGATTGAGACTTTGATGTGCGCGCCTCGGGCAGCTTCCATGGCCGCTGGCACCTGTTCGCGAAGAGGGTCGACCATTGAGACAATGCCCATAAAGGTGAGCCCTTGTTCCACCTCGTCGAAGGTCATATGCGTGGGTCGTGAACCCTTGGGGAGCTCGGCATAGGCAAAACCTAGGTTGCGCATGGCATCATCGGCTCGGGCTTCGTTGTACTGGAGAAAGAACTTGCGGTCCGCCTGGGTGAGTGAACGAACTTTGCCAGCTTCCCACACGTGCGTACAGCGCTCCAGGACGCTTTCGGGCGCACCTTTGGTAAAGACCATTGTTTTGTCGCCAAAGTGGCGTACCGAACTCATGCGTTTGCGTGCAGAGTCAAATTGAAATTCTTTGAGTTCGCGATATTTGCGGTCGAGTTCGTCTGGATTAACCCCAGCTTTACGGGCCAGGGTGATGAGTGCGCCCTCAGTTGGATCACCCACGCAGTACCAGGTGCGGTGTTCATCGTCTGGTGGGTCGACTCGGGCGTTGCTGGCCATGGCGCCGGTGGCAAAAAAGAGTTCAAGGGAGGTGAGATGCTCGCGGCTCAGGGGACGGTTTTGGTCGTCGCAGACTTCGCCCTTATCTTCGTAGCCGGTGCCGGTGATTAGGTAAGAGGTATGGCCGACCAAGACGCGTTCAACCGTCATTTCGTTTTTGGTGAGCGTGCCGGTTTTGTCGGTGCAGATAACACTCGTTGAACCCAGAGTTTCCACAGCAGATAGTTTTTTCACTAAAGCGCGAGCCTTGGCCATGCGGCCAGCGGTCTGGGCGAGCGTGATGCTCACTTCGGCTGCCAGACCATTTGGTACCATGGCAGCGCTAATACTGATCGCAAACAACAGCGCCTCTTTAATACCAAGATGCGCATGCAGCGCAATAAAGGTAAGGAGCAAAGCCAGAATCAGCGCTCCTTGAGTTAGGCGTGCGGCCAGGTTATTCATTTCGCGCTGCAGCGGAGAGGTGTCTTGATGGGTGCTTTGGCTAAGGTTGGCGATGCGCCCCAGCTCGCTGCGCATACCGGTACCTACCACGATGCCGTGCCCATGGCCATTGGCTACGGTGGTTCCCATAAAGAGCAGGTTATGGCGGGCGTTGAGGTTGACGTCACTCGAGATAGGGTGCACGAATTTGCGCGTTGGGTTGCTCTCACCGGTCAGGGCGAAATCGTTCGTACTCAATTCTTGTTCATCCAGCACGCGCAGGTCGGCGGGGACGGAATCACCGCCTTCCACGTAGACAATGTCACCGCTCACCAGCTCGGTTGAGTCAATTTCCTCCAACTTGCCGGAGCGCAATACTTTGGCTTGCGGCACTACTAGTCGCTCCAGACTGGCCATCAGCGTTTCGGCTTTGTGCTCCTGAAAGTAGCCAACCAAGGTGTTGATTGAGGCGATAAAAAACAGAATAACCGCGGTTTTGATATCTTGTAAATACAGCGAGAACGCAGCGCTCAGCATCAAAATAATCACCAGCAAGTTTTTAAACTGCCGCAAAAAGATGAGTCCTGCCCAGGTGCGTTTGGTGCGTTGGAGTTCATTTCGTCCTTCGGTGCTCAGGCGGGTGGCGGCCTCGTTGGCATCCAGACCGTCTTTGGAAGTATGGAGCTGACGGAGTACTTCCTCGGCACTCAGTCGATAGTAGTTGAGTTGTTCGTGTGTATTCATTGTTTGCATTATACCTGGTTGCCAAGTTGGTCGCAGTGGTATATCGTCGTGAAATCGCACGAAAGGAAGCGAAACGCGTATACTATAAGCTATGACCAAACGCCTTGTAATCATCGACGGTAAGTCCGTTTTTTATCGTGGCTATTACGCCATGCCCAATTTGACCACCAAAGATGGCACGCCCACCGGAGGAGTGTATGGTTTTGCGACCATGGCACTCGAGATTGTCAAAAAACTCAAACCTGATTATGTCTGCGTGGCGTGGGATAAAAGCGGTACCAATATTCGGGCCCGACTCAAGTTGTATCCTCAGTACAAAGCTGGGCGTAAGCCAACGCCGCCTGATTTTAAAGCGCAGGTGCCGATTCTGCATGAGCTGCTAGATGCCCTGGAATGGCCCTTTTACGAACTAGACGATTACGAGGCCGATGATATTATGGGCGCCTTTGCCAAACAGGCCGGCGCAGTAGGGGTGGAGAGTTATTTGGTCACGAGTGACCTCGATGTGTTGCAATTGATTAATTCGCATACTCATATATATACGCTCAAAAAGGGTCTCACCAACATTGAGTTGTTCCATGAGGAGTATTTTAAAGAAAAGTACGGCGTGGGTGCGCATCAGTGGGTTGATGTCAAAGCGCTCAAGGGCGATGCGAGTGATAATATCCCCGGCGTGGCTGGCGTGGGCGAAAAGACTGCGCTGGATTTGATCAAAAAATACGAAACCCTGGATGGTGTGTACGCGCACCTGGATTATCTCAAGCCTGCGCTCAAAACCAAACTGCAAGAACATAAAGACATGGCCTACTTGAGCAAGCAGTTGGTTACGTTATTGGTGGACGCGCCGATTACGCTCGATATGGACAAAGCCAAATTAAAGGACGGCGTGACGCCTGAGTTTGTGGCTTTTTTGCGCAAATATGAATTCCGTACCTTGCTGCGGCAGGCTGAGGCGCAACTCTTTCGTGAACAAGCTGAGCATCCCGAAGAAACGCCTGCGCAGCCAGCCCTGCCAGCCGCACACATGGTTGATTTTGACCCGGCCATGCTGTCTGCTGGCCAGCCGCGTATTATCGCCATGAATCCTGATGCAACGGAGTTGTGGGTGAGTAGCGATGGGACGCATGTCGCGGCCTTGCCGCTGGTTGTAGAAGGCCGCTCCGCCGACGAAGTTGCCAAAAGCCTGCCGATAGAACTTCTGGCCAATGGCCCAATGGTTGGGCACAGCCTGAAGCCACTGTTGCGGGTGCTGCTGGCGAACGCCGTTGGGTGGCCTGGAACGATCGGCCATGATACGCGCATTGGCGCTTTTTTGCTTAATAGTTTGCAGCGTGCGCTTGATCTGAGTGATTTGCTGGAGCAACCAGTTGATATGGAAAACGCGGGCCAGACCATTGCGGCAATCTGGCAGGTGTATCAAGACCAGCTTGCACAGTTCAAAGAGTTGCCGGAGCTGTACAAGCTGGCGCGCGAGGTGGAATTCCCTAACATCCAGCTCTTGGCCATTATTGAACATCGCGGGATTCATCTCGACTCAGCGTATTTGCAGGCAATGAGCGAGCAACTGGCGGAGCGCATTACAGAATTTGAACAAAAAATTTACGAACTGGCAGGCCAGGAGTTTAATATCAGTTCGCCATCGCAATTAGGGACGATCCTGTTTGAAAAAATGGGACTGCCAACGAAGGGCATTAAGAGAGGTAAGACCGGCTACTCCACAGGCGTGAACGAACTTGATAAGCTGCGCGGCTTGAGCCCGATCATCAACCTGATCACCGTGTACCGCGAATACACCAAGCTCAAAAATACCTACGTAGACACGTTGCCCAAACAAGTCGATGCCGAAGGCAAGCTGCACACCACTTTTACTCTCGACGTTGCGGCCACCGGTCGGCTGAGCTCTATCAATCCAAACTTGCAAAACATTCCCACGCGCAGCGAAGTTGGGCAGGCGATTCGCGAGGCATTTGTACCAGCCGAAGGGAATGTGTTTGTCAGCGCCGACTACAGTCAGTTTGAACTTCGCCTGGCCGCGGCGATCGCGGATGACAAAGAGTTAGTTGAAACCTTTAACAAAGGTGAAGATGTCCACGCAGTGACCGCTGCCGAAGTGTACGGCGTGCCGTTAGAAGCAGTCACCAAAGATCAGCGCCGCAACGCCAAGGTGGTGAATTTCGGCATCCTCTATGGCATGAGCGCTCACGGGTTGCAGATCGCCACGGGCATGAACCGCGACGAAGCGCAGGCTTTTATCGACGCGTACTTTGCATTGCGGCCGCAGATTCGTCGTTACATGGATCAGACGATCGAGCAGGCGTTAAAAGATGGCTATGTGCAGACCATTTTTGGTCGCCGTCGTCCCACGCCCGACCTCAAGAGCAGCAACTTTATTGTTCGCGAAGCGGCCAAGCGCGCGGCGATCAATATGCCAATCCAAGGCACAGAGGCTGACCTGATGAAAATGGCGATGCTGAGAGTAGAAGAAGCGCTGGACGGTCTGGGTGAGCAAATCCTCCAGATCCATGACAGCATTTTGGTGGAAACCCCCAAAGCTAATGCCGAAAAGGTAGCTACACTGCTCAAAGAAACGATGGAAAATATTCACAAACTGCCGGTCAAGCTGGCGGTGGAGGTGACGACTGGGACTAATTGGGGCGAGCTGTAACCCTTTAGGCCATGGCTGAGCAAGTCGATGTACTGGATGAGCATGGCCGCGCTACTGGGCGAACCGCGAGTAGGGCAGAGGCGCACGAGCGAGGTTTGTGGCATGCCACTTCACACGTCTTGGTGATCGACAGTTTAAAGAAAGTCATGATGCAGGTGCGCGCTGCGAGTGTGGCGGATGGCAAAAATCTTCATGATCTGGTGGTTGCTGAACATGTTCAAGCTGGCGAAACAGCTCTGGATGCGGCGGTCCGCGGTGTAAAGGAAGAGTATGGACTGCTGGTATCACCCGGCCAATTGCAACCAATACTGCAGATAGGGATGGAAGTAGTCAAGCGAGTGGTACCTCAGCAAGCACCGCACCGTTCCTTTGCAACTGCCCATGTATTACAAACCAACGCGACCATTGATGATCTTACGCTTCAGCCAGAGGAGGTCGCGCGAGTGTACCAACTTGACCTTGACGAGGTTGAGAAGCTGGCAAGATCGCAAGATCCTAACAATCCCACTCTGCTGTATCGTCCGCCCGAATATGCGCAGCGGCTTTTCCCTGCGGTTCGCGCTATAATAGAGGCATAACACGGAGGAGAAGCGCATGAGACGGAGATTACTGACCATTCTGGGCATGGGGATAGCAATTACCTTATTTGGGGCCACGGGTGCTCACGCGTTGAATGCTCACGGCGGTAGCTCGGTGACGGTTGCCAAAGATCAGGTGATAGACTCCACTCTCTACGCAGCTGGAAAGACGGTTACTGTGTCGGGCACGGTAAAGGGCGATGTCTTTTGTGCGGGCCAAAATGTCGACATCACGGGCACCGTGGACGGCGACGTCATTTGTGCCGGTCAACAAGTGCGGGTGAGCGGAAAGGTGCATGGTAACATTCGGCTGGCTGGCCAAACCGTTACCATTACGGGCACCGTAGATGGCAGTGCAAGTGTGGTAGGCCAAACGGTCTCCTTCGAGGACACTGCCCACGTTGGCAAAGACCTGACTGCAGGTGGCCAGACGGTACGACTCGGTGGCGTGGTGGGACGAGACGTGGTGAGCACAGCCAACGCGACCACGATGAGTGCCGATGTAGCTCGTAATGTGGACTTGTTTGGCAGTACGGCGACTCTCACCGACACTGCCAAAGTTGGGGGCGACTTGGCATACACTAGCGATAACGAAGCCCAGATTGTCCCAGGTGCAACCATTCATGGTCACACCGAACATAAAATTCCTGTACACAAAGAATCGCATCGCTCAAGTTGGTCACGCCAGCTGCCAGGCTCACTTTATTGGGTTGCCGTGATGGTGGTGATGGGACTGCTTGCTCTGTGGGTGACACCGCGCTGGTTCAAGGGCACTATTACCTCAATGCAGGACAAGCCGCTTTCAAGCATTGGCTTTGGAGTGCTGGCGCTGATTGCCACTCCGATTGTGGCGGTGCTGATTGCAGTCACCATTGTGGGCATTCCCTTTGGCGTGGCGCTCTTTGTCTTGTGGTTGTTTGCGGTACTGTCCAGTTTGACCTTCGCCGCGTATGCAGTTGGCGACAGTGTTGTTGCCCGTCTTCATTGGCTCGAGAAAGGTCGCGATCTTGCGGCCTTGGTGCTGGGCATTCTGCTGCTGGCAATTCTGTTGCACATTCCATTTGTAGGCTTTTGGGTTGGACTGTTAGGCACAATTTGGGGACTTGGCGGCGTGAGCATTGCGGTGGCTCATGCCATTGGGGCGCAACACGATAAGGATACAAAGAAGCATGCCTAATCCTGAACTGCTGCCTCGAATTGAACGGGCAAAAGAGCTGCTGCGAACGGTGCGCCATGCGGCTCTCGCTACGGTGAACGAAGATGGCTCGCCGCATAACTCGCCAGTTTTTGCTGGCTTTGATGAGCAGCTTCGCATGTATTGGGCTTCGAACCCCGAGTCGCAGCATTCTAAGAATATTGCGCGGACAGGGCAAGGATTTATTGTTTTGTTCGATTCGCTCCAGAAAGGTGGTGGTTTGTACCTTAAAGTTGCCGCACATGTGGTTAGCGATAAGGCCCTGGCCGAAGGGGTTGCCGCATTTAACAAAGCGCGCGAGCGTATCCTTCGTGAAAGCGTGGTGGTGGAAGATTTTACGCATAATGCCACGCAGCGTCTCTACTGCGCTGAACCACTAACAGCTTGGGTTAATCTTGCGGAACGTGATCCCGATGGAAAAATCGTCCGGGATAATCGCTACGAGATACCCATTACTGCTATACTAAGCTGAGTATGTTTGTTCACGAACTGACCACCGAGAACCCCGATGTGCGCTTGATCAAGCCAGATGTTGAACGCGATGCACCGGCGAGTGCTGCGTGGCTGGAAAGCGAGCAGGGGAGACAAACGCTGCATCTTATGGGCGTTCCGGATAGCGAGAACAAGCCTTCAACCTTACTTAAAGAACAAGAGCGAGTACGAGATTTTCTCAGCCGCAAGGATCAGTGTTTTTGGATGATTGAACTGCGCAAAAAAGTAGTCGGCGCTATTTGGACCGACCTGGTACCCACCGAACACCTCGGTGCACCAGCTATTCACTTGATGATTGGTGATCCTTCGGCTCGCTCTCAGGGTGCGGGAACTGCCGCCTTTGCTGCGGTGGTGCGCTGGTTAAGCAGCGATCCGCAAAAGAATCCCAAGATTTATTCACGACACCTGGTTTGGAACGAAGCTGCGGCCGCATTGCCCTTGAAGGCAGGCTTTATCAATGACGGCCCATCGTATCGCGACGAGCATGGCCTTGAGTGGCAGAACGTTGCGTATCACGTGGAAGTTGCGCGGTAGGTTGCAGTGAAGGTTCACATCGTCAACAATTCGTCGCATCCTTTGCCGCAATATCACAGCGACCAAGCCGCTTGTGTGGATCTGACCGCCAACTTACGCGAGCCCATTACGCTGAAATCTCTTGAGCGAGCAATGGTCCCGACCGGCATATATATCGCTCTGCCAGAAGGATATGAGGCGCAAATCCGCCCGCGCAGTGGACTGGCGGCCAAACATGGCATCTCTGTGCTCAATACACCAGGGACGATCGATGCTGATTATCGTGGCGAGCTCATGGTCATTCTAGTTAATCTAAGCCAAGATGAGTACACCATCAACGATGGCGAGCGTATTGCCCAAATGCTCATTGCCGCCTATGAGCCAATCCAATGGCAAGAAGTGGACACTCTCGATGCGACTGTGCGTGGCGAAGGCGCCTTTGGCCACACCGGAAAGTAAGCGCAATAAAACCGCAACCACTTTGGTAATCTACGCCCCCTTGCTACACTGGGTAAAACGGAGAGCAGCACGTGGATCAGAAATTAGTGGCAATCTGGCAGGATCCGGCAAAGGAACTGAGTAATCTGGTGCTTAACGAGAGCTTGGCGCGTTCGCACATGCCTGTGCTCGAGAAAGTTCCTTTGATCTCACTGGCTGTGGCCGCCTGGAAAACAGGACACGCGTGGGGAGACTATCTCTTGGCCAAAAAAGTCTGTGCTTTTTACGAAGGCTGGGAGCATTTGACCGCTAAAGAACGACACGAAATTTTTGAGAAATTTCAGCGACGGCCACGGGATTTTGTGGAAAAACTCCTCGGTTTGTTATCCACGCAGGAAGATCTTAGCAAGTGTCGTCTTATTGGGCTGCTATGCGCACAGTATTTGCAGGCAACTTTGCAGCGCAGCGTGTTTTATGATCTGATCGAGACGATTGACCAGCTTTCGGTAAGCGATATTGCTAAGTTTGCGCAATTGGCGCGGCTCAGCATCTTTTTGCCACAGCAAAAGTTGACTGAACGCTACACCTATCTGTTCATCGGTCGGGGATTGCTCGAGACCGACAAGCCGCCGCTCGGCACCTACGACCAAGAGCAATCAGCAACGATGTACAAGCTTACTGAGTTAGGACAAACACTTGCCAAAGCGGCCAAAACCGCTGGCTTCTTGCCGCAAGAAGGACGCCGCCGATGATCAAGGCGGTGGTTTTTGATTTTTACGGCGTGGTTTCGATTCGTCGCCACCAAGCATTTCTCGAAAGCGCGATTCCTGACCGCCAGAGCTTGGCGAACATTTACGAATTGCGCCGCCAACGCGATCTTGGTATGGTGACCCCAGATGAATATATGGCCGAAGTCAGTCGCGTCACCGGCCAGTCGCTTGAAGAAGTAGCTGTGCATATGCGCGACGAGCGTGTGCTCAACCAGCCGCTCATTGCGGTTATTAACGACCTGCACAATACCTATAAGATTGGTCTGCTCAGCAATGCTGCCAGCGATTTACACACGACTCTGGCTCATGCCCAGCTAACCAAGCTCTTTGATGATGTGATAGTCTCGGCCGAAGTGGGAATGGTTAAACCCGACCCGCACATTTTTGAGCTGGCATGCGATCGATTAGAGGTCCAGCCGCATGAAGCGGTGATGGTTGATGACCTTCCGGAAAACTGCGAAGCAGCCCAGGCCGCTGGTTGGGCTGCGGTTTGTTACCATACTTTTGCACAGTGCGAGGCAGAGATTCAGCGTATATTGGCGACGTAGATAAGGCGACTATACCCCTTGTAGCATATTGACTTTTTAGTATGCTTATGGTAGTTTGTGTTGTAGAATATGACACAAATTTCGCCCCATCCCCAGGAGCTACAACCTGAGCAACACGCTGAGGCTGGGAAACATCGGCGAACGGAGGGGAACAGCACGCCCCTGGGCAAAAAAACCCTGCACCTTTTAAAACTGCATCGTACCAAGCACGCTGGCCAAGTTGCGGGTGAGGCAGCCTACTGGCGCGCTTTGCGGGACGCCAGGGATGAAGACGAAGGACTAGTTGTCTTAGAGCGCGACCCACCGGGCTTCCCAAGGTTAGAAATCAGACGATCCACCAAAGGAGTTGGGGAAGATTTTCTGGCTGATTATATTGTAGGAATGATGGACGAAAAGTCGCGGCTGACGGATCCTGACAGTATTGCGGCTCACGAGCGTGATATCAACAAGCATATGACGGCATTTCGGGAAATTTTTGAGCGCCTTCCGAAGGGTGCGAAAGAAAGAGTAGATATCCGGATGGAGGCGGAAACGGTTCCAGAGACACTTCGCGCAAATTTTGCGAAAACACCCGCGAAGACCTGGGCGGACTGGATTGTGAGCACCAACGACAGCGAACTTGGCGACCTCTTAAACTGGCACTACGACCTGACCAGAACTAAGCCCGCTGAACGCATGGAAGCGCCATTCCGCACCGCGTACGCCGATTATGCCGAAGGATTACAAAAAGCAATCAAAGCTGGCAAACTTGATCCAGCGATGCTGCAGGCGCTGCAATCATACAAGACTCTGGACCTGGTTATTTCTGGCCCGCTTGATCCGTTGCTGCAGACACGTGATGGCTATAATTTTCGCAATGTAAATGCCTTTGCTGTCAGTAACGCAACTATCGACCCAGAAGGAATCTTTGCCCACGAGCTGACACATTCACTTGGCCATCTGATGCACGATGACAGTCCGGAAAGCGCCACCACCGAGGCGGTTGATGAAATGCTGACGCAGATAATTATGCACGGTGAAGATACGCTGCAGGCAGGCTCGCATATTCCACTGCGGAGCTCGCTCAAGCAGATTATGCAGTATGCACAGATGGGTACGGCAGAGCTTTCAAAGTATTATGAGGCTCAAGATGTACCTGGATTTGCCGAGCACGTTCGTCAAGCCACAGGTTTTGACCTATTACACTTTTTAGATACTGCGTATCTACGGCGCGTGCACGAAACCCAAGATCTAAACCAAGCCTCCCGAGAGGCGCAAGTAGTGCTGAGTGGTGTGCTTCATTTTATCCACACTGGACAACGAGATTCCCGAGATGATGCTATTGATAAGCCCCTGCTCGATTACCTGATTGCCCAAGTAAACGCCGTACTCCTGTAAAACTCGCTCAATTGGTATACTACGAGTATGCCCGAACTCCCCGAAGTCGAAACCGTCCGCCAAGGTTTGCACAAACTGTTGCCTGGCCAAGTCATTCGCGAGGTGACTTTTGATTGGGACCAATCATTCCCTAACGAGCCGGCCAGTGTGGCGCAGTTTTTGGTGGGAGCACAGATTGTGTCCATTAACCGCCGCGCCAAAGCGCTGCTTATCAACTTGAACACAAATTATAGTCTCGTCGTTCACCTTAAGATGACTGGGCAGCTGGTCTTCCGCGGTGACAATGGCCAAAAATTTGGCGCAGGTCACCCCAGCGAGAGCTTGGTAGGGCAGCTTCCCGACAAGTCAACGCGAGTGATTCTTACATTGGATCACGGCACATTATTTTTTAACGATCAACGCAAGTTTGGGTGGATGAGGTTGGTACCTACGCCAGAAGTTCCGGACATTCCGTTTATGCGCAAGCTTGGCCCTGAGCCATTGGACCCCAAGTTTACCTACGATGTGTTTAAAAACCGATTGTATACTCGACCCAAAAGCGCGGTGAAGGCGGTGCTGCTGGACCAAACGATCATTGCCGGCATTGGCAATATCTACAGCGACGAATCGCTTTTTGCTGCCAAGATTCATCCCGCAACACCGGTCAAAAACATTACTGAAGCCAAGCTACAAGCACTCTACCGTGAACTCCTGGCCGTCTTGCAGCTGAGCATTCAAAAAGGCGGCTCCAGCGACCGCAATTATGTCAATGCTGAAGGTAAAAAGGGTAGTTACCTGACGTTTGCAAAGGTATATAAGCGTAAAGGGCTGCCATGCCCCCGATGCGGCACGCCGATTGAGCGAATTGTGGTGGCGGGGCGAGGCACGCATATTTGCCCGCACTGCCAGGTGCTGCCGCGCGTTACTAAATAGTTTATAGTAAGAAACCTGACAGACGTAACGGAGGTTAAAATATGGCTGAAGGTTTGAGACATTTTGGAGAGCATAGGGGGGTGCGAGCGAGTGCGATTGCTTTGACAGGCGCACTCGCGTTGAGCGCCTGCGGGGCAGGTGATAAGCAAGCAGCTCCTGGATCGCAGGCGGGGCGCGAAACTCATGCAGCAACAGCGTCACCCAATCCTTCACCCGATACCTCGGGGACATTTACCATCTGCAATAATATCTACGAGGGAGCGCGTGGTAACGACCGACTAGTGGTCTTTCGACCAACGATTCGGATGGTTGGAAATCGGGCAATGGTGCTGGACGCCGAGGCTACGCCGGCTGGTTTTTTGCCCACTATCGTGGAGTTAAACGCCAAGCGAGCAGATACTACAGTGCAAATGACGGATATCTGGCTCGACCTCAAGGGTGATCCTGCCAAGCCAGATTGCGCCGAGCGGAAGGTGTCTACTTCGCGCATTAAAGTTTTGCCGCAGCGCAAAGAGACTTGGGTGGCTGGGCTGGATACATTGCCAGATGCTCCTTTGCGACTCGATCCATTTACAATAGTTACAAAAAATATTGTTGCGCTTAACTTTCGCGAGATGTCCAAGGAAGAGGCTAGTCAAGTAGTTGCGCAAGTGAATGGCAACTAGTTTCCTGGTACAATCAAGAACGTGACGATTACACTCTGTGGAGAAAATACTTACGCGGCATTGCAAGCGCTGGCGACTTTGCGTGCCGCTTTTGTGGCCAAGCATGGGGCGAACGCGATCGAGCGGCTGGAAGGCGCCGACACCACGCTCGCGCAGCTGCGCGAACAAGTGAGCGCGCTGAGTTTGTTTGCGCCGCAACGATTGATTATTCTCAAAAATCCCAGCGCGCAAAAAGAGCTCTTTACCGAGCTTGGCGACCTTGCAGCTGAAGTGGGTGAGGGCACGACGCTGGTGATTGTGGACGGCGTGCTGGATAAACGTACCAAAACGTACAAGACATTAAAGGCCAAGACCGACTTTCGGGATTATGCGCCGCTCAGCGACCGCGAGCTACAGCAGTGGGTTGCAGCTGCCGTTCAGGAGCGAAGTGGTACGATTACGCCGCAAGCGACCGCCCAATTGATTGACCGCGTTGGTAATGACCAGTGGCAATTGACCAGCGAGATTGACAAGTTGGTCGCGTTGGATAAGACTGTTTCGGCCGACAATGTGGAGCTGCTGACCACGCCCAACCTCGAGGTGAGTGCCTTTGCATTGCTGGATGCTGTAATGGCTGGTAAGCACGCAGATGCTGCGCGGCTACTGACTCAAATGAAGATGCGCAGTGACCCCTATGAATTTTTTGGTCTGCTCGTCTGGCAGGTGCATGCTTTGGCGCTGGTGGCTTTTGCACCTGGAGGACTGAGCAGCACAGAATTGAGCCAGCAAACTGGGCTCAAACCCTTTGTGCTGCAAAAATCTCAGCAGCTGGTGCGCAGACTTGGCCAAGCCAAGATAAAGGCGGTGGTGGAGCAGATTGCTCAGTTGGACATGCAGTTGAAATCGACAGGGGTGGAGCCGTGGCTATTGGTTGAGCAGGCTTTGGGGAAAGTTGCGCGAGTGTAGGGCTCTTGAGTCGTATACTTTCCGCACCTCCTCCCATACGCTCCTCACCCTTCCGTTTCCCAAAAGCAACGTAACCGTTTACTTCGTAAGCCGACATTGCTTTTGGGAGCCCTCGGAAGGGTGATGGCTGTCCTCCGCTCGGTAGAGCGTAAGCCACGAAGCAGCGAAGAAACGGGTGACACCTGACGGGGCTGCCCCAAAATTGTTTTATGTATTCATAAAAAATTTAGGGGCGGATCAGGTGGCAGGACCCGTGGAGTATGCAAAAGTGAGGATGATGGACTAAGAAGAAGCAAAAAGATGATGGGAACAAAAACAGCCGAACAAGTCGGCTGTTTTAATCAAAGAGGAGCGGTCTATTTCTCGGTCTTCTTGGCTGCAGGTTTCTTTGCGGCTGGCTTTTTGGCAACTGCAGTTTTGGTTGCAGCTGCTTTTGGTGCTGCAGCTTTTTTAGCGGTGGCAGCAGGCTTGGCGGCAACTTTTGTTGGCGCTGTTTTCTTCGCTTTGGCGGTTACCTTTACACCAGCAGCTTTGGCATCACGCGCGATCTGCGCTTTTTTGCGCGACGCGGTGTTCTTTTTCATGAGGCCTTTTTTGACAGCCTTGTCGATTTCACTCTGAGCTTTGCTGACTGCGTCTTGGCTTGGCTTGGTCACGAATGACTTCAAAGCAGTGCGCAGGTTGCGCTTGGTGCGTTGGTTGCGAGTGTGGGCAGTAGCCGTTTGGCGCATGCGTTTCATCGCGGATTTGATAATGGGCATAGAATCTCCGATACTTAAAAGATTTTTATAGATTCGGTATAAAACTATAACCTACCAGAGGCGAAATGTAAAGATCCCTGAGGTAAAATTGTTGACGCTTATCTAAAAAACATGGTATCGTGTAAGCAAAAGAACTTTAAAGAACAAAAAAGCTTCAAAAAATGGACAACAACAACCCCAAGCAACTCATCGTTGACCGCATCAAGCAAGCAACCAACATTCTCGTGACGGTTGAGAATAATCCTTCGGTCGACGAACTTGCGGCCGCATTGGCCTTAACGCTAATCCTCAACAAGCTCGACAAACATGCCACGGCAGTCTTTAGTGGGGCAGTGCCACCGGCGATTACCTTCTTGCAGCCTGATAAAACTTTTGAACACACGGTTGATAGTCTGCGCGACTTCATCATCGCTTTGGACAAAGAAAAAGCGGATCGCTTACGGTACAAGGTCGAAGACGACATGGTGAAGATTTTTATCACGCCGTACCGCTCGACTATTACCTCTAAGGATCTGGAGTTTAGCGAAGGCGACTTTAACGTGGAAGTGGTCGTGGCTCTTGGGGTAGAAAAGCGTGAATCGCTCGACCGCGCCATTGCCGCCCATGGCCGCATTTTGCATGACGCGACAGTGATTACCATTAATGCTCGCGACGAACGCAGCAGCCTTGGGGTGATCGATTGGCAAGACGGTAAGGCAAGCTCGATTTGTGAAATGCTGGTGGGGCTTGGCGAAGCGCTTGAACCAAAAGTGCTCGATGCCCAAATTAGTACCGCATTACTTACCGGTATCGTTGCCGCAACCGATCGTTTTAGCAACAAGGGAACCACGCCACACATTATGACCTTGGCAGCCGAATTAATGGCTGCCGGAGCTAATCAGCAGCTGATCGCTAATAGCCTCAGCCAAGCTGCGGTCAAAGCCGAACCTAAATCTGAAGAAGGCGAAGGCAGAATTGAGCGCGCACCAGAAGAAGCGCCAAAGGATGAAGGACCACTTTCCGAATCATCTCAAAAAGTAGAGAAGGCGGCACCTGAAAAGCCAGTTGCGCCACCACCAACACCGCCACCAGCTGATGGCAGCAAAGGTGAGATGAAGGTTCGCCATGACGAAGCACCAGAGGAAGAGCAAAAGCCGGCCGAAGCGCCAGCGCCTCCTGTACCTCCTGCACCTGCCTCACCTCCAGCGCAAGACACTGCGGCAGCGAGTGTGCCTACGGTCTCTGATGAATTAAGCGATCTGCGTGACGCAATTACCACTGCAGCGGACAAGCCTTTTACCTCACCACCGCCAGCACTTCCTGCACCGGCGTCTCAGCCTATGCTTCCCCCAGCACCAGCGCCTGCAGCGCGTCCCGCTGACGAGCCCAAAATTATTCCACTTGGCAAACGCCTAGACGAATCTGGTGCACGCCCCAATTGGCAGCAATTAGAACCACCGACTCTTGGGGGTACACTGAATGCCACCAGCGCCGAGGCTGAAGAAGAACGCCGCCGCGAGGCCGAAGAAGAGCAGCGTCATAATAATGTCACGCTGACTCACGGCGACTTTTTGCCAAGTGAGAAGCCAAACGAGGCAGGTCTGCCAACGGAGTTCTCGATTCCTTCTGCCACACCGCAATCTGCGGCGCCATCATTTCCACAAGCTCCGCTTCCACCGATGCCAGGTGCTGCCACAGCTCCTCCTGCACCAGCTCAGTTAGCAGCAATGCCTCCAATGCCTGCTCAACCTGCGCCGGCGGCCGCGCCAGCAGTTGATCCAGCTGCTCAGCAAGATGTAGATTTAGAGGCCGCGCGCCGCGCAGTCAGCGATGCACTTTCTGATGAACCTTTTATGCCCAGTACGCCCGGACAGGCTCCGCCCGCTCCGGCTCCGGCATTACCTGCAGAACAGCCGTTGCCACCGTTGCAAAGTAGCCCAGCCCCAGCGCCTTCCGTTGCTCCAGCTGGCGGCACTTTGCCACCGTTGCCCGACTTCAGCACCTTGCCTCCGTTGCCTCCGCTCCCAGGTGCTGCACCCACTAATCCAATGCAGAGCCCAACGCTTCCTCCCGGAACTGATATCACCGCTCAACTAGCCAATCCTGGCGTAGGAACGAGTGGCACGCCGTTGCCTCCGACGCAACAAGCCCCAGCGCCTCCTGCACCTGGGCAATTCGCTACCGATCCTAATGACCCAAACCAGTTTCGTATTCCTGGCCAATAGTGTAGCCTGAGGAGTATGCAGACATTTGATGGAATGCTCCTGGTGGATAAACCGGCCGGTTGGTCGTCATTTAAGGTGGTCGCGGTGGTGCGCCGAATCCTGAGCGAACAGGCTGGTCATAAAATAAAAGTTGGTCACGCTGGAACGCTGGATCCGTTTGCTACAGGTCTATTGATTATTTTAGTCGGTAAGGCTTGCAAAGAAGCCGATCGCTTTTTGAAGCTGGACAAAACCTACGAAGCGACGGCGATTTTGGGACAGCAAAGCACCACTGGCGATCCAGAAGGGGAGATAAGTGAGGTATCTTCTTGGGAACCGAGCGATGCTGAAATCCAGACCGCCTTACAGCAATTCAGAGGTGAGGTTACCCAAACGCCGCCAATCTATTCAGCTATCAAAGTGGGTGGAGTCCGGGCATATCAGCTCGCCCGAAAAGGGAAAGAAGTAAAGATCCAGCCTCGCCAGGTAACGGTCTATCAGTTGACGAAAGTATCCTACGCATATCCAGAGCTTACACTCCGCTGCGCAGTTTCAAGCGGAACCTATATTCGAAGCTTGGTCGAGGACATTGGCAACGCGTTGGGAGTCGGGGCGTATACGACCGCGCTGCGTCGCACACATATTGCCGCGTGGAAGGTGACCGATGCGCTGCAGATGGCGGCCGAAAACCCTTCTGCCGAGGAAATAGTAGCGCGATTACAACCCACCTAATACCAAAGGCAAGCTGGTTCTTGCGAGGACTTCTTAAATCTGGTACAATGACCTCTGTATGATTACCAAAGAGAAGAAAGCGCAGGCTATCGCATCGACCCAACGCACCAAAAGTGATGTTGGTTCTCCAGAGGTGCAGGTAACTATCTTGACCGAGCGCATCAAAGAACTGACCGAACACCTGAAGGTGAACAAACACGACTTTGCTGCTCGCCGCGGACTGCTGACTATGGTCGGCCGCCGCAAACGGTTACTCCGTTACCTGAGCGAGAAGAACTTCGATGCCTATCAGGCGCTCATCCAAAAACTGGGACTCCGCAAGTAGTTTGCCGGAGTCTCTTTTACTTTTGAACAAATAATGTGCCTTCATCAGCGTAAGTGGTGGAGTTGAAGATAAGAGATATCTTGAACCCCGTTACTTACCGAAGGTGAGGGTAGAGGAAAGGAACGAAGAATGGGACAGACAATAAACCCCTTCGGTAAAGATATTATTAAAGTTGAGGCCGAATTTTGCGGCAAAACGCTTAGCCTAGAGGTAAACCGCGTTGGCTTTCGGGCTACTGGCGCGGTTTTGGCTCGCTATGGCGACACAGTTGTGCTCGCAACCGCGGTGGTTGGGCAAAATCCAGTACCGATGGATTATTTTCCGCTCAGCATTGAGTATGAAGAAAAAATGTATGCCGCCGGCAAGATCAGTGGCAGTCGCTTTATTAAGCGCGAAGGCCGCCCCAGTGACGATGCCGTGCTGATTGGTCGTTTGATCGATCGTCCCATTCGTCCTCTGTGGCCCAAGGGCTACCGTCACGAAGTCCAAGTGGTGGCCAGCGTGCTCAGCTTAGACCCTGAATTTCGTCCTGACGCAATTGCCATGATCGCCACCAGTACGGCTTTGATGCTGACCGGCGCACCGTTTGACGGCCCAGTGGCTGGCATCCGCGTGGGCATAAAAGATGGCGCGTACACCGCATTCGCTCCTTTGGAAGAATTAACTACTGGTCCGCTTGACCTTGTGGTTGCTGGCACCGAAAAAGCGATCATGATGGTCGAAGCTGGTGCCCGCGAAGTGACCGAGACGCAAATTGTCGAAGCACTCGATTTTGCGCACGCCGCTATTCAGCCAGCCATCAAACTACAGCAAGAGTTAATGCAAAAAATTGGCGTCACCCCTCAAGCTTACGAGCTGAGTCTGCCTAGCGAAGACATTCAAAAAGAGGTCGACGCTTGGTTGGAAGGCAAAATGGGCGCCAAACTGCGCGCCCCATATGCTGATCGTCACGAAAAAATGCACGAGCTGCGCGAAGAACTGCTTGGCCACTTTGAAGAAAAGCTGGGCGAAGAACTGTTCCCCGACTTTAAAGCGCAATACGCTGAAGCCTTTGCCGCAGCAGCCAACAAAGATGTGCGCCGTGGCATTATTGAAGACAGCTTGCGCCCAGATGGCCGTCAGTTTACTGAAATCCGTCCGCTGAGTAGCGAAGTTGGTCTGTTGCCACGCACTCATGGCTCAAGCCTCTTTACCCGCGGCATGACGCAAGGACTCAATATTGTCACCTTGGCACCACTTAGCTACTCCCAAATTGTGGACACAATGGAGCGCGAAGGTGAACGCCGTTACATGCACCACTACAACGCACCTGGATACACCGTGGGCGAATCACGCCGCATGGGCAGCCCTGGCCGCCGCGAAATTGGCCATGGCTACTTGGCCGAGCGCGCCCTTGACGCAGTACTGCCTCCTGAAGAAGAATTCCCGTATGCGATTCGCAGCGTAACCGAAATTATGAGCCAACACGGTAGCACCAGCATGGCCGCAACTTGCTCAAGCTGTCTGGCCCTGATGGATGCCGGCGTGCCGATTACTGCTCCAGTGAGCGGAATTGCAATGGGCCTCATGCTCGACGGCGACCGCCCGATTATCCTCAGCGATATTGCAGATGCCGAAGACTTTGCCGGCGACATGGACTTTAAGGTTGCCGGAACCGCCCAAGGAATTACCGCCTTGCAGATGGATATGAAGGTCCACGGTTTGGGCACCGAAGTGCTGGCTCAGGCTCTAGAGCAGGGCAAAGTGGGTCGAGCATTTATCTTACAGAGTATGCTAGAGACTCTGCCAGAGCCACGCAAAGAGATGAGTCCATACGCACCGCGAATCGAAAAGATTCAGATCAACCCCGAGAAGATCCGCGAAGTCATTGGTAAGGGTGGCGAGATGATCAACAAGATCATTGCCGAAACTGGTGCCGAAATCGATATTCGCGACAGCGGCCTGGTAATGGTTGCCGCCCCTGATAAAAAGGCGATTGATGCAGCCATTAAGTGGATTCAGGATTTGACTGCAGAACCAGAAGTTGGTACAATATATCAAAATGCACGCGTGGTAAAGCTGATGGATTTTGGCATCTTTGTCGAAATCATGCCTGGCCACGAAGGATTGGTGCACGTCTCGGAAATGGCTGATAAGCGAGTAGAGCATCCCAGCGATATGGTAAAAGAAGGCGATCATGTCACTGTCAAACTCGTTGCCGTTGATGACCGAGGCCGTCTGGTACTTTCAATGAAGCAAGCTAAATAGCAAATAGCGAAAAGGATAGTGATCGTCGCGGCGGGTGACACTCGGCGGGGCGTTAGGACCCGCCGACGATCACGAGCAAAGCAATGACTGACATAAGTCAAACCAAACAACACCAACTCGACCAAATTGCGGCAGATATTGTCAAAAATAATGTCTGTCCAGATTTGGCCAAGACTGCCACGCACCTGGTGATGGGTGATGGGAACCCTGATGCCGATGTGGTTTTTGTGGGCGAAGCACCAGGCAAAAACGAAGACGAGCAAGGCTTACCGTTCGTTGGTGCGGCCGGAAAGTTTTTGAACGAGATGTTGGCGGATATCGGCCTTAAGCGCGAGGATGTATACATCACCAACACCGTAAAATATCGTCCGCCAAACAATCGCGACCCATTGCCCGAAGAAAAAGCAGCGTTTTTGCCCTACCTCATGCAGCAATTAGCGGTGATTGACCCAAAATTGATCGTGACCCTGGGGAAGCATGGAATGGAAACATTCTTGCCTGGGCTCAAGATTAGCCAAGTACATGGCCAGCCCAAACGGGTGAAAGGTCATGTAGTGATGCCGCTGTTTCATCCGGCAGCTGCACTGTATAACGGCGGTATGCGCCAGACTTTGATGGATGATTTTCGCAAGATACCAAAAACACTAGAACTTATCACGAAAGGAAAAGAGTAGTGGACGAACCAAATACTAATCAACAGCAGGGGCAGCGCTCATTCCAGCCACGTCAGAATAATGGCGGCGGTAATGGTAACGGGCGTCCTCCTCGCAGCCAAAATCAAAATGGTGGCCGCAATGGGCAACATCAACAGGGGCGCAACGGTCAGCCTGGTAAGCCTCAGAACCAAAATAGCGTGCTTGCGCGCACCCAAACTCGCCGCGGTGAGGTTTTTGCAGCCACGCGCCGCAAAAGCGAAACCGTCAACACCATGGCTTCGCAACACATTATTAATATTCCGGTCAACAAAACTGCCTTTAACGGTTACCACGGCGCACAATATACGCTCAATGGCGCCCGCAAGGCCAACCGCCTGCCGCTTTCTGACGAACCAACCGTGAAGGTTATGCCGATCGGCGGACTTGGCGAAATGGGTATTGGTAAAAACATGATGGCCATCGAGTATGGCAACGATATTATTGTGATCGACATGGGTCTGCTCTTTCCTGGCGATGGCTACCCCGGCATTAATTACATTGTGCCAGACATTAGCTACCTCGAGGAACGCAAGCACAAGATTCGTGGCGTTGTCTTTACTCACGCCCACCTTGACCACATTGGGGCATTTAAACATTTGATTCACAAAATTCCGGCCCCAGTGTACGCCAGCCACTTTACAGTCGGCATGCTGCAAAAAACCATGGACGAGGCAACCAGCGGCTACACCCCGCAGTACAACACGCTTAATCCTGACACGCATGAGCGAGTACAGCTGGGTGAACATTTTAGCGTCGAACTGGTCCGCGTGAATCACTCCATTCCTGACGCAACGGCGGTGGTGATCCGTACGCCAGCCGGTGTGCTCATTGACACAGGTGACTGGCGCTTTGAAGAGCAGCCAGTTGACGGCAAGAAGTTTGACCTGGCGCGCCTGGAGCAAATCGCCAACGAAGAGGGCATTTTGATGCTGATGAACGAAAGCACCAACTGTGAGTTCGAAGGCACCCACATGCACGGCGAATACGATATCGCCCAGAGCTTTGACGACATCATGCAGCAAAACCAGAGCGCCCGAATTATTATTTCGACTTTCTCGAGCCAGATCCACCGTATCCAGATGATTTTGGAAAAGGCTTCCAAAAACGGTCGTAAAGTAGCCTTTGCGGGGTACAGCATGATCCAGAACATGGAAGTTGCCCTGCGCAGCAATGCTATCAAGGTTCCCAAAGATGTCATTATGCGCATGGACGACATTGTAAAGTTGCCAGACAACAAGGTGACGATTGTCTGTACCGGTTCACAAGGCGAGCTGACCGCAGTACTTAACCGCATGGCAACCGGTGCGCACAAGCACATTAAGGTTAAATCGAGCGACATCATTGTCTTTAGTTCCAACCCAATCCCTGGCAACGAAGTCAACGTGGTTCACACCGTTGACGGCTTGATGCGCGAAGGTGCCGAAGTGCTTCAAAATCGCACCAAACATCTGCACGATTGCGGCCCACTCCACATGAGTGGTCACGCCTATTACGACGATCACGTAAAACTTATTAGCACCTTGAAGCCAAAATATTACATGCCGATCCACGGCGAGTTCCACATGCTGGTGCACAACGCCGAGCTGGCTGAGAAGTCCTGCAATATTCCCAAAGATAATATCTTTGTGTGTGACTCCGGCGATGTGGTTGAGCTGAATCGTATTGGTGCGGCCAAAACCGGGCGCGTCCCAGTTGGCGGCGTAATGTACGACAACTCAGGCGAAGAGGTGAGTGAAGTGGTTTTGAAGGACCGTCTGCACATTGCCAGCGAAGGAATGTTTATCGTGTTGCTGACCGTGAGCAAAAAAACGGGTCGGTTACTGACCAGCCCAGACATCATTAGTCGCGGCTTTATCTATCTGCGCGACTCCGAGGAGCTGATGAACACGATTCGTGCGTATCTGAAGCAAAAAGTTGCCCGCAGTTTTGGCGGCCGCCGGGTAGAACTCGACGAGGTGAAGCGCGAGATCAAAGACGATGTCTCGCACATTCTGTATGATCAGACGCACCGCACACCGATTGTCATTCCCGTGATCAACGAGATTAGCGGCGAAGGCCAGCAGAGCAACAATAACGGTGGCGGTGGTGGTGGACAACGTCGACCGCAACCACAACGTCCTCAGCAGCCCCAATCACAGCCACGCCCGCAGGTGCAACCTCCTGTGCCAACCGGGGACTCGCCTGAGTTGTCCGAACAAAACAGTCGCTATACGCCTTCAAATCGTCAGTTCTAGTTGAAAGCGCCGCTTGGCGAATAGCCAATTTTGTGGTCAAGAATTGTAAACTTTTTTCTCTTGTAGTACAGTGGTAGCATAAGCGTAGTAAACGTGACTCTAGTATGGCCAAGCGAAGAAAACGAAAAAGCAAAAAACCGACCGGTCCCCAGCATACCTTGCCAGAAGGCTTTTGGCGCCAGGCGTTTGGGGTATTGGCGGCTGTTGCAGCTATCCTTTTGGTGCTGGCCATGTTTGGCATCGGTGGTCCGTTGCCGCATGGCTTTCTGACCTCTGCAAAATGGCTGGTGGGAATGATTGCATTCCTGCTGCCGGTCATCTTGGTGTACTATACGATCGAGCTTTTTCGAGCTGAGCTGAACCAACTGCCGCGCTCGATGAAGATTGCCGGATTTGTGTTTGTGGCCAGCGTGGCGGCGTTTATTCATTTGTTCAGCCAGCAGCCAACGGCTCCTGATTTTGCCTCTGCCGGAAATGGTGGTGGCATGATTGGATTTGGCATTGATAAGCTGTTGCTTGCGATGCTCGACACAACTGCCAGCGCCATTGTACTAGGGGTGATTGCGACCATCGCTTGTTTATATGTGCTCAAAATCACCTTTAAGACGATCTTTAGCGCGATTGGCAATTTGTTTACACGCGATGGATTCGATCACGCCAACCAAGCAGTGATGGAAAAGATGAAAGAGCTCAAGCCGGAGCGCCGCGCGACCAGCGACGTAGCCGAATTGAAGCTGAACCAAGGTGTGCCAGTAGAAGAACATGGCCGCGGGTCGCGTAGTCTGCGCAATAGCATGGATGCGAACAAGGCCGAAGAAAATGCCGCGCCGCTCACCACTGCCAGCGACCCGGATTGGAAAGCGCCCAGCCTGGAACTGCTTGAGAAAAAACAGCAGCCGGCTGATGCGGGCGACGTGAAGGGTAACGCGCAGACCATCAAAGATACGCTGGCCGAATTTAACATCGATGTCGAAATGGAAGGCGCCAACATTGGGCCAAAAGTCACGCAGTACACGCTGAAGCCGCCGGCTGGCGTCAAGCTGACGAGGATTACCGCGCTTGAGACAAATATCGCCTTGAACCTGGCTGCCCAAGCGATTCGTATCGAAGCTCCTATTCCTGGCCAACGCGCGGTGGGCATTGAGGTGCCAAACAAACGCGCCGCCGATGTGCGATTGTATGGCGTGCTGGAAAGTCACAATTGGAAGAGCAGTAACTCGCCACTCAGTTTTGCAATTGGCAAAGACATTGCTGGCGACCCAATTGTGGGCGAACTCGACAAAATGCCACACCTGTTGATCGCTGGACAAACTGGCTCTGGTAAGTCGGTGATGATCAACACTTTGCTGTCGAGTCTGCTGTATCGTAACAGCCCTGCCACCATGAAACTCATTCTGGTTGACCCAAAGCAAGTGGAGCTCACTCCGTACAACAATATTCCTCATTTGCTCACCCCTGTTATTACTGAGCCTGAAAAATGTATCAGCGCGCTTAAATGGGCGGTCAACGAGATGGAGCGCCGCTACAGTTTGTTGGCCGAAGTAGGGCAGCGTAACATTGCCGGCTACAATGCCAGCAAAAAAGAAGAGAACATGCCGTATGTGGTGATCGTGATCGACGAGTTGGCTGACCTGATGATGCTGGCTGCGCGCGATGTTGAAGCATTGATTGTCCGGTTGGCTCAGAAGGCACGTGCCGTGGGTATTCACTTGGTGCTTGCTACCCAGCGTCCAAGCGTCGATGTCATTACCGGGCTCATCAAAGCTAACATTCCGGCACGGATTGCCTTTACGGTGGCCAGCCAAGTGGATTCGCGGACCATTCTGGACCAAATGGGTGCCGAGAAATTGCTTGGTCAGGGTGACATGCTAATGTTGACTCCAGCGATGAGCAAGCCAAAACGTATCCAAGGTGCGTTTGTGAGCGATGAAGAAGTAGTCAAGATCGCGGATCACATCCGCATGCAGCGCCCACCAGACTATGACGAAGAAATTATTGCTCAGCCGGTTCAAATCGGCAGCAAAGGCGGCATGGTGATGGACTACGATGGTGGCGGCGACGACGATATGTACCGAGACGCAGTTCGCTGTGTGGTGGAAAGCGGCAAAGCCAGCGCCAGCCTGCTGCAACGCCGCCTACGTGTGGGATATGCTCGTGCGGCCCGGTTGATCGAGACCATGGAAGAACAAGGCGTTATCGGCCCAGCCGACGGTGCTCGGCCTCGCGATGTACTTGTGGCCAGCGTGGACGATGTCTTTAATCGAGGTGAGTAAGATTCTCTCGTTCCGCCTTTGACCTACCGACCAAAATATAGTACAATTATCTCTGTTACAAACTAACTTCAATGTCACGAACGGTGACATAATCCGCATCAAAGCGGGTTTCCGATGGAAGGAGACTTATGAAGGAATACGAGTTAACCGTACTCGTGCACCCAGATCTGGAGATTGATCTGGACAAGCCGCTCAAGAAAATTGAGCACATTATCACCGAAAACGGTGGTAAAATCACCAAACAAGACAACTGGGGCAAGCGCAAATTAGCTTACCCAATTAAAAAGCAAGAGTTTGCGATCTACGTCTACTACGACCTGGAAGTTCCAGCAGCAGGGGTAAAAAAGATCAACGACACCTTGAACATTACCGATGAAGTATTGCGCTTCTTGATCGCCAACGTCGATCCTCGTGAAGCCAAAGCCGCTGCCGCAGCCGCTGAACGCGCGGCACATGCAGCTGAGAACGCTGAAGGTGCTGAAGGCAGCACAACCGCAGAAGAAAAAGAATAAGATAAGAGAGAGGGAGTAGGGGGTAGCATGAGCAAGAGCATTAACCAAGTAATCTTAATGGGTAACCTCACGCGCGATCCAGAACTGCGCACCACGCCAAGTGGCCAGAGTGTCTGTAGTTTCGGGATTGCGGTGAATCGCAGCTGGCAGGGGAGCGATGGCTCTCAGCAGGATGCGGTTGATTACTTTGACATCACCGCCTGGGGCAAACTAGGCGAACTGGTCAACCAATACCTAAGCAAAGGTCGCCGCTGTCTTATCCAAGGCCGTCTGAGCTACCGCGCTTGGGAACAAGATGGCCAGAAGCGCAACAAAGTCGAGGTCGTGGCTAATGATGTCACTTTCCTGGATAGCGCTGGTGGGCAAGGTGGCGATGGTGGCGGTAATGCTCGCAGCTCAAGCTCCTCTTCCAACTCTTCTCAAAGCAACGCCAAGAAAAACGACGATGTCGCTATCGAAGACGTTGACGAAAAGATTGATTTAAGTGAGATCCCATTCTAACCAGAATCCGGATTTTGATACTAAGGAGAACACCTCATGCCAAAACCACGCAAGCAAGACAAGAATTTGTACTTTGATTACAAAGATTACAAGACGTTGCAGCGTTTTGTAAATGCCTACGGCCAAATTGAACCGGCTGGCAAAACTGGACTGACTGCCAAGCAGCAGCGCCAGCTTTCCGTTGCGATCAAACGCGCACGGCACCTCGCATTGTTACCATTTGTGGTTAATTAAGGAGGCGCGCAGTGGCTTTAGGAGTAACTGACCTTAAAAAAGGGACTTTGATTACGGTCGAAGGCATTCCTTACAAAATTACCGACTACGCCCAAAAACAAATGGGTCGTGGCGGCTCAATTGTGAACGTCAAACTCAAGAGTTTATTGGACGGTCGCGTCCTGGACCGCACTTTTAAAGGCGCCGACAAAGTTGATGCTGCTGATGTTGAAAATCGCACCGTGCAGTACCTCTACAACGATGGCGCGACCTTCTTCTTTATGGATCAGACCAGCTTTGAGCAGTTTGAAGTGCCGGCCGATGTTGTTGAAGATGGCAAAAACTACTTGCTAGAAGGTGCGGATGTTAATTTGCAGATGTTTAGCGGCAATGTCATCAATGTTGAACTGCCCAAGAACGTAAACCTGAAGGTGACGTACACCGAACCAGCGGTCAAAGGTGATACCACGACCAACATTCAAAAAGATGCCACTTTGGAGACCGGCCTGCAAGTGAAAGTACCGATCTTTATTAACGACGGTGACCTGGTGAGCGTTGATACCGCCACTGGTGCTTATCGGGAACGTGTAAAGGCCTAGGTTAGATGTCTGCCGCGCCACAACCGGGTGACCGCGTACTATCCAGTTTGTTGCAGCCCCTGGCTCCTGGCGAAGCATTCCGCCATTGGCCGCTTCATGTCACGGTATTTCCTTGGTTTCGGACAGATCTGACTACGCATGACTTACAGCAACTGTTGGCTGACACCTTGCAAGGAATTGAGCCCTTTACCGCTACCATGGGCGAAACTGCACACTTTGGCTATCAAAGCGAAGTGCCGGTGCGTGTCGTGCTTGCGCCAAATCAATTTGAAGAAATTCACCAACGGGTGCTTCGTGCGTTTGATGCCCACCCTGATATTAAGATTATTGCCCCTGAGCATATCGGTCCGAATTTCCGAGCTCACGTTACCCTGCACGGCTATGAGCCGCTTCGCGAGGGCGACATTGTTGCCTGTAACGACTTGCAGATTGTACACCTGGGCGCTATCCATCCCGGCGGTTCAACCAAAGAAGTAGAGGGTGAGATTGATCTTGGAAAACCGCACGCCTAAAAAACGACTTGACCATTTGCTGGTCGAGCAGGGTTTGGTGATTTCTCGTTCGCAAGCCGAGAGTTATATTCGGCTTGGACGCGTGAGCGTTGATGGGCGAGTGGTCACCAAGCCGGGGCATTTTGTCGCTCCCTCTGCCAAGCTCGCGGTCGCTGGCGCGCAGTATGTGTCGCGTGCGGCGCTCAAATTGGCTTCGGTTGCCGAAAAATTGCACCTTTCGTTCAAAGGTAAGGTCATCTTGGATGTCGGTTCGTCCACCGGCGGTTTTACGGATTTTGCGCTGCATAGCGGAGCAGCAAAATCGATCGCAGTTGATGTGGGCACAAATCAGTTGCATCCGACACTCCGGACCGACCCACGTATTGAGCTGCACGAGCAGACCGATATTCGAGATATCCACAAGTTATCCACAGAGGTGGATGTGGTAGTTATCGATGTCAGTTTTATCAGTCTTCGAGAAGTGCTGCCGCATATTGCCAGCTTGGTGACGCCTCGGACGCAAATTGTCGCGATGGTCAAACCTCAGTTCGAAATCGGCGGAGATGCCAAGCACAAAGGGGTGATCAAAAACGACACCATGCGCCGCACCATCCTTAAAGATTTTGAAACCTGGGCTCGCCAGCAATTTGTGATGGTTGATAAAGCTGATAGCGATATTGCTGGGGAAAAGGGGAATCGGGAGCGATTTTATTTGCTGCGATCGGCGGCATGATAAGATATTGGTAATTGAAGGGATTTTAGAAATGTCTAAGGATTCACCTGAGTTTCAACCACCAGCCCCTCCGGCAAGAGTATTGCAAAGGCCAGAGTTACCCTTCTCGCAAGAAGAATTCAACGGCACTGTTGAATTGAGCGAAGAAGAGCGTGGCTATGTTAATAGCGCTTTCGCTACAACGGTTGATCGCGTATTTGATCGTGCGCGTGATGAGGGGGTGCATATTGACCGGAGCGAAGATCATTTTGACGACGATGAATATGCAGAAGATGTTTACATGATTGCGGCGGATGGCCGAACGGTGAACATTGATACTCATTACGCCAAGGATGGGACGGTAATGGGTCGAACCATTATTATTTTTTGGGATTGGGATGACCCTGATAACAAGGGGATGACTCGATATACTATTCACTATACTGAGAAAAACCCGACTGTTCGTCGCGAGGATGATCACGGCTACCTGTCCGTAGGAGAAGCGAATTGGTCAAAATCGTATGTAGATAGAGCCGAGGCCGACGAGGCTGAGGTAGCGCATGGCTTCAATTATCAATCGATTACAACTGAAGAGATGAATGGCTTAGCTGGCTACATTGAGGCCGCAACGCCAGCTAGATATTAAATCGAAACTCCACCACATCATCCGGCTGCATCACATATTCTTTGCCTTCGGTCCGCACCTTGCCAGCGGCTCTGGCAGCTGCTTCTGAACCGGCGGTGATCAGGTCGTGATAGTCAACGATTTGGGCTGCGATAAAGCCGCGCTCAAAATCGCCATGAATCACGCCGGCTGCTTGCGGCGCAGTGGCACCTTTGCGGATTGTCCAGGCACGGACCTCCTTTTCGCCAGCGGTTAGGTAGCTCTGTAATCCAAGCGTGTCGTAGGCGGCGTGAATCAACTGCAACAGGCCAGATTCAGTCTGTCCATAGGTTTGCAGCAGCTCTGCGGCATCGGCTGGCTCCAACGATTGCAGCTCATGCTCCAGCTTGGCGCTGACGAATAACGCCTTGGCAGGGGCGACCAGCTGCGCAAGCTTTTGTTGCTTAGTGGTATCTTCAAGCTCATCTTCGCGCAGGTTGAACACATAAATAAATGGCTTGGCGCTCAGTAGGTGCAGATCGCGCAATTTGGTAAGGTCGAGGGTGGTGGTGCTCAGCAAACGACCCTCGTTAAGGTGGGTGAGTGCTTGCGTGTATTCTTCGATCAGCGGCCGAACTTTAGGATCGGCTTTGGCTTGCTTTTGCAGGGCGGGGAGACGTTTTTCAACGGTTTGAATATCGGCCAGCATCAGCTCGGTGTTGATGATGGCAATGTCTTCCTCAGGATTAACGCGCTCGTGGACGTGCACAATGTCGTTGTCTTCAAAGGCGCGAACCACCTGGACGATCGCGTCGCATTCCCGAATGTGCGCCAGGAATTGATTGCCCAGACCTTCGCCTTTGCTGGCGCCACGCACCAAGCCAGCAATATCCACAAAGGTGACCGTTGCGGGTATAACTTTTTTGCTCTGGTACATTTCGGCCAGTTTGGTTAGCCGTTCATCGGGGATAGGGACGATGCCGGTGTTTGGTTCAATGGTCGCGAACGGGTAGTTGGCGGCCAAGATATTGTTATTGGTAAGGGCGTTGAAGAGGGTAGACTTGCCCACATTGGGGAGGCCAACGATACCGATTTGCAAAGAACTCATAACGCTCATACTAACAGAGGTAGATGCTTTATGCAATGCGCTCGCTGAGTGGCCATAACTTGACACTGATTTTGTTTTATAGTACCTTGTTATAGAAAGGTACTATAAAAAATGAGTTTAGACGATAAATTTGGCCCACTTCGCAAAGGTTTACTCGAATTTGTGGTGCTCAAAATTGTGCAAGCTAGGCAAGTATATGCGGCTGACATTTTGGCCACTCTCAATCAGACCGATTTTACCACTGGTGAAGGAACGCTGTACCCCTTGCTTAGCCGCTTAAAACGCGACGGCTTGCTGCACTACAGCTGGGTAGAGAGCGAAGTAGGCCCGCCGCGCAAGTACTATAGCTTGACCAAAACCGGCGCCGATCGTCTACGCGAACTGCAAAAGTACTGGAACGATTTAACCACCACGCTCCAAACCATAGGGGAGAAGAAGTCATGAACAAGATTACTCAAGTCAACCTAAACGGCCGCGCATACCAGCTGGAAGATCAGGCCTACCGCGAACTGCACGACTACCTTAAGCACGCTGAAGCAACACTCAGCGACAATCCTGATAAGAAAGAGATTGTGAGTGACCTCGAGCAGGCCATCGCAGAAAAATGCGAGCGGGTTTTGACTGAAGCGAAGAATGTCATCATCACCGAAGAAGTTGCGAAAATCCTGAAGCAAATGGGCCCTGTAGAATCTGACGAGGCAGAACCTAAAGAGGAAGCTGCTCGCCCAAGCGCGCAACAACCAAAACGCCTGTTTGTCATTCCCAAGGGGGCAGTGCTGGTGGGCGTTTGTAACGGCGTTGCCGCGTACTTTGGCGCAGATCCTATGATTGTGCGAATTATCTTCATTGCCCTCGCCGGCCTAACCGGTGGCGCGTGGATTGTGGTCTACATTGTCCTCGCCTTGGTGTTGCCGTATGCCAAGACCAAAGAAGATCTCGCCGAGGCCTATGGCAAACCGGTGACCGCTCAAGAGATTATTGACCGTGCGGCACTGCATGCGCCAAATCCAGAAGCTATCAGCCGAGTTGCAGCTGCGGCGCTGAAGGTGGGTCGTGTGGTGTTTGAAATATTGCACATTGTGGCCGCGGTACTGTTTGGGATTGTTACCGCCGCCTGGATTATTGCCATGTGGACGCTTCTGTTCGGCAATCTGCACTTGTACGAGCAACTGGCGACCATTTCTACCTGGGAAGAAGGCGCGCTTATTACTGCAATCTACTTTGCGATCAGCCTGCCGCTCCTTATTTGTTCTCGAATTTGTCACCGCATTGCCAGCAATCGCCGTCAATCCAGACGGAGCGCAATCAGCGAAGGCGCACTGGCTGTGGTGTGGGGAATTGCGCTGGCTGGCGTTGCTAGTTTTGCGATCGGCTTCCATGGTCCGGCGCGCGATTATGTAAATTCGCACCGCGGGTACTTGGACATCGGCAACAGCCACATCTGTATAGATGAAAGTCTGTGTAACCCAGAATCGATCAGAGAGCTGCCGGCCGCGCCACCTGAGCCGATTATGGTTCCGCAATAGAGCCATCAATCGTAAGAGACAGGGAACATCCATAACAGAGGTTGCTCCCTGTTGTCGTAAGCGCTATAATGGGCGGCCATGACAGGTAAGAGAAAGTATTACTCGATTCGCGCCTATTTTAGCTATATCGCAACGTACAAGTGGCGGTTTTTATTTGTGCTGGGATTTTTCTTGGTGGCCGATGGACTGTTAGCGGTGATTCCGATTTTTATTGGACATTTTGTGGCCGCGCTTGCGCATTCACCAGTGAATAGTCGCGATGTCTATCGGTGGGTTGGTCTTTTGATCTTTTGTAGCGTGGGTCATGATATGGTGTGGCGAACCTCAGAAGTGCTGTACCTTAAATTCTTGCTGCCGCGAAGTTTCATCTTTGAAAATATTATCTTTCAGAGCGTCATCACCAAACCATACCCATACTTTGTGGGTAAATTTACCGGCAAGCTTAGTAGCTATGTTGCTACCTTGGGCCGCGAGTATAGAATGTTTGTCGAATCCGTTTTCTATAACTATGTAGATCAGTTTGTAAAATTACCTACCATCGCAGCCATTATGTTTACGGTCAATGCCTATACAGGTTTGGTATTTGTTAGCTCGTTGCTATTGATGCTGCTCGTTGGTCGGTTGACTATTCGTTACATGGCGCAAGCCGAGCAAAAGTCGACAGATGTGAGCGCAACTATGGATGGGTATGTGATCGATGTAATCTCCAATTTCGTGAGCGTTAAAGCGTTCAAAAAGGAGGCAGACGAACAGGTGGCGGTCGAGCAACGCCGTCAAGAGGTGATTGCTGCGGCAGGACATGCCATGATTTGGGCTGTAGTCTTTTGGGGTGCCTTAAGCCTTTTTGTCCGATATATTATCTGGCCAGCAACAATCCTTCTGAACACCTGGCTCTTTTTGCACAGCAGAATGAGCTTGGCGGAGATCACCACATTTACTTCAGCTGTCGTTATTTTCTCTGATTACATTTGGGGAACGATCTGGACCGCTTCAACCTTTACCTTGAAGTTAGCGCGGATTGAAGAAGCTTACCGCTATCTGTTCGGTACGCGGAATGTTGTGACCGCTTTTATGAAGCATCAGCAATCTGCAAAAGCAGTAGAAAAGGTAACTTTTGCGAAAAGCCTTGCGCTGCAAAATCTCGTCTTCGCCTATCCGGACAAGAAAGACACTGCGGTGCTACGAGGGATCAACCTCGTTATCAAGAAGAACGAAAAAGTCGGCGTAGTGGGGAGAAGTGGCAGCGGCAAGACGACGCTCATCAAACTGTTGCTTGGGTATTATCCAGTTTCGTCTGAGAGTGTAATGCTCGATGGCCAACTAATCGATAATCGTCACCTTACCTCAATAATTTCGTATGTTCCCCAAGATACCACTTTGTTCCACCGCTCTATTGGTAACAATATCGCGTACGGTGCGCACCAGGCAGTGGATGTAGTAGAGATCGAAAAGGCAGCCAAGCAAGCTCACGCACATGAGTTTATTACCCTAACTTCCGAAGGCTACGATACATTAGTAGGGGAGCGAGGGATTAAGCTCTCGATGGGTCAGCGTCAACGAATCGCTATTGCTCGGGCGTTTCTGGACAACAAGCCGGTGCTTATTCTTGATGAGGCCACGAGTGCGCTTGATAGTGAGTCAGAAGTGCTGGTGCAAAAGGCGCTGGAAAATTTGTGGCACGACAAAACAGTTATCGCAATCGCCCATCGTCTTTCAACGCTTCGCCATATGGACCGTATTGTGGTTATGGACGAGGGGCGCATTGTTGAGCAAGGCACGCATAAAGAACTGCTTGAGCAAAAAGGGCATTACTATCGACTCTGGCAACATCAGAGTGATGGCTTGCTCAGCGAAGTCTAACCGCATCTTCCCAATTTAATCTGATTCGACTATAGTAAAGGCAAACCGTAAGCGTTTTTATTGTTTGCTATCATGACCAAAAAAGTTCCTCAGCCTACTACTGACAAGAGCCCCACGCGTACCCGTCAGGTATTTTTGGGCATCCGTGGCGTGGTTGAAGGGTATTCGCGCCGAACCCTTATTATGATTGTGGTAGGCAATTTATTGCTGGCCGCAGGTGTAATCGGTGGGGTGTGGTATTACTATGGGTATCACCACAAGCCGAAAGTCCAAGTAGACGAGGAGAACGGTGATTATCGGCGCGTGCAAAAACTCAAGAGCCAATCTGTGCCGAGCGATCCCATGAGCCAGGTCGTCTATTATAGTCAGCTTGCCCAAAACTATTCTTCGTTAAAACAGTATGACCAAGCATTGCAGAATTTTTTCTTAGCGCAATCATCGGTGGAGCGCAATAAGTTGCAAGATAGCTTTGATTTTACGCGGGCCATTGGCGATACCTATCTGGCGCAGGGCAACAAAGCCAAGGCCAAGGAATACTACAACAAAGAGATCGACCGGCTAACAAAGTATATTCAGCAACACCCCGATAATCCAGGCAATAACCAGGATGTCATTAACGATTTACAGGCGCAGGTACAGAAACTATGAGGATGAAGCGACGGGTGTGGCTGGGTGCAGGCTTGCTTTTAGGAGTCGTAGTGCTGCCGCTGTTGTTTTCGCGCAGTGCGAGCGCTTCTCCCAACTGGGGTCCTGACCCGGATTTTTTTACCGAGGGAAATTTGTATGGTAACTCCTACACAGGAGCGGGCCGCGATGTAAAATTCGTGGTATCGCAAGATCCCTCAACTGACATTACGCAGACTAACATCCGCATATATCTTCCCAGTGCTACAGGTGCAATTACAATTGATGACTACGATATTTGCTACAACGATACCCAAAAAGGAACCGCAACCAATACGTACGATCAGAAGTTCACTCTTGGTTCGAGCTCGACTGCGGCAGTTACTTTTCAGCTGACCAACTCTTCGGGCGGCGGGGCAATTAACAAGACCGGAACATGGAACGGCAACACCGGTTGTTGGGACAACACGCTTACATTTAATGTGTCTGGGTCCACCAAAGATGCGAATACAGGTATGTATCCGTATACACTTACGGTTAGCGCTTTGGCGAACGGCAGCTTTATCGATACTTTTCGAGTTAAAGCTCCCACGGGCGGTTATATCTCTACTAACGCAGCAGTTGATGCGGCATCATTCGGGATGCAGCAGTCATTCCCAATTCCTGCTGGAAATAACCCTTTGTCCACTAACCCAGCAGATCCGTATAAGGATTACTCCATTTGGGGCTTGCCATTTGGACCAGATTGCTCGGTGACCACCTCTACCGTGAGCAACTATGTTGAACTGTATGACGATGACAATGATGGCACCAACTTGGATGTCCAACCGCAACCGTTTTGGGTGAAGCTGCTGGAGTATGATCGGAGCGGTAACTTCCTCCGCTATGTCTATCCTGATTCTGTAACATGGAACAGTGCGAACCATACCTCTCCAACAACTAACTCCAGCGGTGGATGGCAGATGGTCAGCTCCGGCGGTAAACGCTATGAATATGTGTACACCACAGCTAGCAAAAAACGCATTCGCTTGTACTACACCTTTAACCGAGACGATGTCTATAAGTTTAACCTTTACGAAGTGTATTATGACAACACTTTGCAAACCGCGTTGCCTTATGACGGCATCTACTATTACCAGGCTTGCCAAAAAACCTCCCAAATGAAAGCCGGCATGAGCGCCTCGCCGGCCACGATTAGTCCAGGCGGAACGACCACCTTTACGCCCTCAATTACCACCTCGCAGTATCAGGGTACTTTTAGCGCCACTTGCACGATTGTACAAAACGTCTATAACCCCGATGGCTCCCAAAGCAGCACCAGCAACCCGGCTTGTACCAAAAATGGCAATACGAACATTCCGATATCGGCCAATGGCACCGTGACACTCGATACTAATAATTATAGTGCGCCAACCGCAACCAGTCCGGGCTCGAAGGTCTGCGAAACAATTACCATCACTTCGCCGTCTGCCCCAACCTACTTTGCCAGTGCTGCAGATCAAACTGCGACGTACTGCGTAAAGATAGTCGGGCATCCTTACTTTGTCGTTGGCGGCAATGATGTGTGGGCGGGAAGCAGTTTTGACTATAGCGACAACAGCTGTAGCGGACTGGCGGCTCGGGCTTCAGGCATTTCCTCTTGGGTGACAAATGGTGCGGGTGCAGTGGGGGAGTATGGCGTGTTGGCACTTGGGGCGATTACCGAAGTTGGCTCGGCGAATCAACCTGGGGGAAATGGACTCACGTTTGCTAATTCGCCGTCCAATGGCAGTCTGGGTGCAGCCACGCACTGCATCCCGGATTATTACACGACCGTTGGCACTTCGGGTGCGGCCTGGCCAGGCTTTGCCAGTTTGCCCACCAGTGCCGGTCAAAAGAAGTATTTTGCCACCGGCCCAGTGACTATCAGCGCCGGAACCAATACGGTGCCCAAGGGGACGCAGGTTGCGTTGGTGGTGAATGGAGATGTGTATATTCAGGGCGACATCGCTTACTCGGGAAGTTATGCATCGTTGAGTGATATGTCGTCGTTATGGATTATCGCCAAGGGGAATATTTACATTCAAGAAACGGTAAAGAACCTCAGCGGGCTGTATGTCGCAGAAGGTACCTCGGCTAATCCCGGGATTATCCAAACCTGCACCAAAACAGGCACCACACCGCCGGTCACATACAATCCACTCACAGCTAACGTGTGTAATACCAATGGCCTCGACGTCTACGGCGCGTTCCTGGCTGACAAGATCTACTGGCAGCGAACGCGTGGAACGGCAGTATCTGGCCAGACATATGCCGAGTCGGTGCAGTTTGATCCTGGCCTGTATCTGACCTCGCCGTATAGTCCTGCCCTCAGTACACCGCAGATCCAAGATACTAAAGAATTACCACCAATTTATTGATGCGATGATCAGCCTTCGATGGTTGTGGCACCATGCCGTCCATGCTATCATCAGATCAAGCTAATGCTTAAAAGCGATGAAAATAATGGGTGAGAATAAACCAAAAAGCGCTGCTACCCCGCAAGCGGAAGATGGAATTTCCGAAAAGATGATAGGGGGGAGCGCAAAGCACAGGGCGCGCTCTGGTTCTTTGTGGCGGAAATGTATTGGACTGGTGGGCGTCGTGGTGCTCCTGGTTGGCGGAGCAATCGCCGGCTATTTGGTGTACCGTGCGCATCGGCCAGCGCCGGTAACTGTCGTCTGCAGTGATTCAGTGACCAAGCAGGGGAATGAGCAGAATAAATCCAGTAATCTAACGACCTTTGGGGAGCTGGTGGACCAGATTAAAGGCAACCAGGACTACATCCACGATCCCAATTGCTTATACATCGTTGCGCAGTATCAGATTATCTCAAGTGACCTAACGACCGCCAAGACGACCATTGCTACTCTTCGGTCAAAGTACCCCAAGTTTGTTTTTAGCAAGAGTTTGGATGACGGCAAAGCCAGCATTAGCAATCTGCAAAAGCAGTTTGACTTCATGCAAGGGGTAGAAAATAACGCGCACGGAAGTATAGACCCAACGATATGAAAAATATTTTGTACAACCACAAAGCTACTTGGCGGTTACGCTCTGCGTACGGTGTCGCTTTGGTTGTCGTGACGGCGATGCTGGTTTCGTTTGTGCCAAGTTTGCGCACTCAGGCTCAGCACAACGCCGCATGGGTAAATGATCATGTGGAGTGGCAAAACAAAAGCGATGGCTCAGCCAAACCGCAAGTGGTGAGTTGGGAAAATGATTGTACAGACACCTTTAATTCCAATGTCAGATCGATGCCGCATGGTAATGACTTTGAGAAGCGGCAAGTGGTTAACGCGTCGGCCTACTACCAGGATGTCTGGTTGTCGCGTCGGGGTGATGCCCAGAACATCAACAATCCTCCAGTGACACCCGGCCAGTCGGTCGCTATGCAGATCAACGACCTGGTGTTCTTGTGCGCTATTGTTACCATGAACCCCACAGGCTTTGCTATTCATAACGACCATAAAGTTACTAACAATAATTATCCCAACGATCGTGACCCTGTGCCAGATAATGCTTCAGGTATTAACCAGGCATCGCGCTATGAATCAAATTCCAAAATTTATAATGTGGCAGTTACTAGAGGGCCAGGGACGGTCACCAACGAGCCGGTTGGCAAAATCTTAGGCTATGACCGCGATCAGAATAGTCGTTATTGGAGCGCGCCGCCGGTTAATTTTACGTATAAAGTGCCTTCTGGCTTGGCGCCTGGCACCTACCGGGTTACTATTGAATTCGAATATTCTACCATCCAGACCTATCACGACTACGGCTCGAGTGGTACAAGCCGCTGTACGCTTAAATCCAACGGTGATGGAGCGAATGTTCCTTATGGTCGCTATGACCTCTGTGAGCACCGCACTACCAGCTATCCATTTACCTTTACGATTAAGGCGCCCGGAAAGCTGTCGCCATCTTCGACCGTTGATAAACCCAAGATGGGCTATCCAGATACGGCAACCTTTACGCATTACGTCAATGCCTCGAGTTTTAGCGGGGGAAGTTACACGGTCGACTATCTTATTCAGCGGTACCGTAATGGCGTTCCTACAGGATTACCACAAATCGGTAACACCAACTACACCGGCGACGGGCAATTTCCAATCACTATTGGAGGTATTCAGACTAACAAGTTTACCTCTGCAGACACCGATGCCGGAGCTCATATCTGCGAACGGCTGACGCTCTTTAATCCGTCTGACCCGGCCGCTGTGGTGACCGGTAATCCTTCGGAGGCGTGTACGGTTATTGTCAAACGACCATACCTTACGGTGCTCAACAACGATGTCTGGGCAGGGAGCCGATTTGATTACGCCAGTAATCGCTGCGCTGGTGGCGCCGCGCGTTTGTCTGGAATTAGCTCTTGGGTATCAGGGAGTACTGGCGCAGTGGGCGAGTATGGCGTGATGGCGCTTGGGCCGATTGTCGACTTCGGGTCGGGCAGAAATCCGTCTGGGTCGGGCTTAACCTTTGCAAATAGTCCCACACTTGGAGCGCTCGGTGCGCCAACGCATTGCATTGCCAATTATTACAGCGCCATCAATGCGAACGGCCAGGCAGTATTGCCGTGGCCAGGAATAGGTGGTATTCCCGCCAATGCTGGCAAACTCAAGTACTTTGCCAACGGACCGCTCACAATTGGGGCGGGCACCATACCAAAGGGGACGCAGGTGGTACTGCTGGTTAATGGAACTGTTCGTATTACCGGCAAGATTGATTACGCCAATACGTATGGTGTAGCGAGCGATATCTCCTCGTTATGGGTTGTTGCTCAAGGGGATGTTAACATTCAAGAAAATGTGACCAGCATTAACGGACTCTATGTTGCTGAAGGAACAGCGGCGACACCTGGAAAAATACAGACCTGTGTCCGTACCGGCACTGATACCACGTATAACCCATTGCATGCTGGGGTCTGTGACAGCTCCTTAGACGTCTACGGCGCGTTCCTGGCCGATAAGATCTATTGGCAGCGAACCCATGGTTCGGCCGCGCCAGGGCAGCCGTATGCGGAATCGGTGCAGTTTGATATGGGCCTGTATCTGACGACTCCTTTAGCTGGAAGCGCAACTGGTGCTGCCACAATCCAAGATACCAAAGAGTTACCACCAATTTATTAAGACTTTCCTTGAGGCGCGACGAAAAAGCGCATTCACAAATAAAAAGCTTATGCTACAATTTAGTCAGGATGAAACTATTTGACGCTGTTGGCGATTTCTTTGCGCTTGATATTGGCGCGACTGCTCTCCGGGTGGTACAGCTCCATAAAAGTGGCCATAACTGGTCACTCGTTCGATATGGCGCTGCGCCGATCGATGTAAAAGTGGCGATGAGCGACTCCACCGAAGACCGTCGCCGTTTGGGTGACGCTATTATGGCGCTAGTCACTCATGTCGGAATGAACACTCGCAATGTGGTGCTCGGTATTCCCTCAACCAAAATGTTTGCAACTGTGGTGGATCTTCCAAAGTTATCGCCACAAGAGTTAGCCAACACCATTAAATACCAAGCAGATCAGTACATTCCAATGGCGAGCGACGAAGCCAAAGTGGACTGGGCTGTACTTGGTAATTCACCACGCGATCCTCAAAAGGATGAAGTGCTGCTGGCGGGTGTGACCAATAAGTTTAGTGAGCAACGCCTTGAGCTGCTCGAAAATCTCGGCTTCAACGTGGTGGCTATCGAGCCCGACGCTTTAGCGCTGGTTCGTTCCCTGGTCCCGGTTAACAATGCCGATGCTATGGTTATTCTCGATCTTGGTGATTATGCCACCGACATTGTGGCAGTTCTTGACGGCAAGCCACGGCTGGTTCGTTCGATTCCGGTTGGCGGAAGGTCGTTCATTAAAGCGGCAATGCAAAACCTCAACATCGATGAGAGCCAAGCGCAGCAGTTTATCTTTAAGTTTGGACTCTACCCAGACAAGCTTGAGGGACAGATCTACCGCGCGGTAGAGTCAACTGTCGAACAGCTTTACACCGAGTTCGAAAAGTCTATCAAGTTCTTCCAGACTCGCTATGCCGATAAGCAGATCAAGAATGTCATTCTGTCCGGTGCGGCTTCGCAACTGCCTGGCTTTGGCGAATACATTACCAAAAAATCTGATTTCCCTGTAGTTATTGGTAACGCCTGGCAAAACGTCAGCTACCCGAGCGGCATGCAAGATGAATTGATGAAGGTTGCCAACACCTTTGGGGTAGTTGTCGGCTTAGCGGAGCGCGCAGCATGATTCAGTTAAACTTACTTCCTGACGTCAAAAAAGAGTACCTCAAATCCCAGCGCATGAAGCGCAATATTATTACGTTATCCATCTTGGCTTCAATTGTGGCTGGTGCATTGGTCCTCTTGCTCGCCCTGTATGTGCACGGTGCGCAGCGCTTGGCGCGCAACCAGCTCCAGAACGACATCAACAAGAGCAGCACTGAGTTGTCTGGTCTAAGCGACATTAACAAGATTCTCACTGTACAAGATGCATTAGCGACCTTGCCATCTTTGCACCAGCAAAAGTATATTAATTCACACCTCTTTGACTATCTGAAGGTTCTGGTGCCAAACGATGTTTCGCTCACCAAGGTAGACCTGGCGCACACCGCTGGTAACACCATTAAAATCAATGGCTTTAGTACCGATTACAAGTCGCTCAACGTCTTTGTAGACACCTTTAAGAACGCACAGCTGGCGTATGGATCTGCCGACCATCGCACCACGATAAGTCCTTTCAAAGATGTCACCATCAACTCAGCAGGCAAGTCGAGTGATCCACAAAAGCCGGGCATTGAATTTATCGTGACCGTGAAGTTCGATCCACTCATCTTTGACGCAAAATCAGAAAATCCAGTCATGCAGGTGCCAGCAGTCACTACGGGTCAAGGATTTATAAAAACCAACAATCTGTTTAATGGCAGCGCTGAAAGCAGCACTCAACCACAGGGGAGCGCCAAATGAAACGCCCAGTCGCAAAAGTCCTGAATCTTAACCTCGGTAAGCGAGAAAAAATTCAACAAGCCAATTCGACCATTCTGGTTGTGGTGGTTATCGCCTCCATAGTGATGTCGTTCGCACTTGTCATGGGGAACTTCCTGCTCAAGCAGAAGTCTTATAACGACCATGTCTACAAAGAGAAGAAGATCGCTCGCGATACGCTCAAGCAGAATGTTATCAACGCCAAAGGACTTGAGGATAAGTTCAAAGATATTGAGGATCCAAAGAGTTTAGCCAATTCTCAGACCATCCTTGATGCACTTCCTGGCGACTACGACAACCCAGCGCTGCGCACCTCCATTGAGTCACTGGTTAAACGTAATAGTTTATCCATTGAATCACTTACCTCTGTAGATCAAGAGGGTCAAGTGGCCGAGAAAGCAGTTGATCCTAAACCGGTAGAGATGCCCTTTACGGTCACCGTAGAAGGGGACTATGGCAAAGTGCGGAACTTTATCAGCGACCTTGAACACACCATCCGCCCCATGAAAGTAACCGCACTGACCCTTAATGGTTCAGATCAAGACATGAAAGCAGAAATCAGTGTAGTGACCTACTTCCAACCCACTCGCGAAATAGGCATCACTACTAAGGAGGTGAAGTAAGATGAAAAAGAACGATATCGCATTGATCGTTTTGATAGTCTCCATCACTCTCGTTGTGTCATTCTTTATTGGCAAAGCATTGATTGGGACACCAACCAGCAAGCCAACCAAAGTGGAGGTTGTGCAACCGATTAGCGCTTCCTTTACCCCTCCGAGCCCGGCAATCTTTAACGATTCTGCCGTCAACCCAACCGAGGCAATCAATATTGGTAACTCTAATAAAGAGCAGCCTTTTAGCAACTAAGAGGCTTGTGAGGTAAATCTTGAGTGTTGTCTTCGACGAAGCCCATCAGAAAAAGTTTGAACAGGTCCTCTTAGACGACAAACTTTTTACCGGTGAGGATCTTAAAAAGCATAAAGCTGCGGCCACTAAGGCTGGCAAGCCCTTTATTAGCTATCTTGTTGAACATAAGCTCATTACCAATGAACGGCTGACGCAGTGCCTGGGCAAGGTGACCGGCGTGCCGTACGTGAACTTGAGCGAGGCAACGGTAAGCCAAAATGTGCTTGAGCTCCTGCCGCGTGACATTGCCGAGCACTTTATGGCTGTCCCGCTTGGCGAAATGCAAAATCGCTTGGCAGTTGCGATGCTCGATGCCAGCAATGTGCAGGCGGTCGACTATTTGGCTAACAAGATCGGCCGACCGCTCAAGGTCTACATGGCTTCCGAAGAAGGTATTCGCCACGTTCTTGACCAATACCACACCGACCTTGAGCAAGGCGTCAGCGAGGCGGTTACGGCCGTGGCTGCTGAACAAAAAGCCGAGCTAGGTATTAAGCATCCCTCTGGCGACATTAAAACGATTGTGCAGGACTCGCCAATCAGCCGGGCGCTCAGCACGGTGTTGGAATATGCCGTGCGGGCCCGAGCCTCAGACGTGCACATTGAACCACTCGAGAATGCGCTCAAGATTCGGTGCCGGATCGATGGTGTGTTACGCGAAATTATGCGGCTGCCAAAATCGATCGAGCCAGCCTTGGTCTCGCGAGTCAAGATTTTATCTAACCTCAAAATTGACGAACACCGTGTGCCGCAAGACGGCCAGTTTGCGATTCATGTTGCCAACAAGGACGTTGACCTACGTATCGCAGTTTCACCAGTGGTGTGGGGCGAGCAGGTGATTATTCGTTTGCTCGACAAGACCGGAGTGAGCTTTAAGCTTGAAGATATGGGCTATGCGGGGCGCGCCTTGCGGACAATACGTCGCGGTATCAAAAAACCGAACGGTATGATCCTGACGAGTGGTCCAACCGGCTCTGGTAAGTCGACTTCGCTCTACGCGTTGATTCAGGAGATCAAGAGCGACGCGATAAATATTGTGACGCTCGAAGACCCAGTTGAGTATAAGATGGACGGCGTCAACCAGATCCAGGTGAACCCTGATGTGGGGCTTACATTTGCAACTGGGCTGCGTTCGATCTTGCGCCAAGACCCCGACGTGGTGTTGGTAGGAGAGATTCGTGACAAAGAAACAGCTGACCTAGCGGTTCAAGCGGCTTTAACCGGGCACTTGGTACTCTCAACCCTGCACACGAACTCGGCAGCTGGCGTGCTACCTCGACTGCTCGACATGGGCATTGAGCCATTCTTGATTGCTTCCACAGTAGTAACCGTGATTGGGCAACGTTTGGTGCGGCGGGTGAGTGAGGAAAAGGAAACATATAGCTCCACGCCCATCGAAGCGCAATCAATTCATGACACAATTGGCAACCTGCTCCCCAAGACCAAAGCCGATGTAGCCAGATATGCGCAAGATTTAGGCTTTAAAGACTTGCCGCTCGGTACCCAAACCGCTTATACTTTGGTTAAGGGCAAAGATTCTGTCCAAGCACCTGGAGGGTATAAGGGGCGCGTTGGTTTGTACGAGGTTATGGAAATCTCTGAAGAGATCCAGCAAATGATCATCAAGCATGCCACCAGCACCGAAATCCAAAACAAAGCGATCGAGCAAGGGATGATTCCCATGCGTCAGGATGGATATCTTAAGGCGCTGCAAGGGCTTACAACCCTCGAGGAAGTAAACCGAGTTGCCGCCAATAGTGCATAAGGGTAGGGAAATAATGAAACAAGAACTCCGCATAGAACTGTTACTCGAAGAGGTTATTCGCCGCAAGGCGTCAGACCTTCACTTGCAAATTGGCTTGCCGCCAATGCTGCGTGTTGATGGAAAGTTGTTGCCACTTGGCGATTACGACGTCCTGAACGAGGAGTTGGTTGAGCAACTGATCTTCTCGATTCTGGACGACGACCAACGCCAGATTCTCCTTAAAGATAAAGAATTCGACTTCTCATTTGCCTTTGGCGACCTGGCTCGCTTCCGAGTGAACGCATTCCACGAGCGCGGCAACCTGGCTGCAGCATTACGACTGATCCCCAACGAGATTAAAACTGTCGAGGAATTGGGCATGCCCGCAGTGGTTAATGGGTTTACTGCTTATCCTCGCGGACTCGTCTTGGTAACTGGCCCAACAGGTTCAGGCAAGTCGACCACTTTGGCGGCCTTGATCGACAAGATCAACACCGAGAAAGCCAATCATATTATCACCATCGAAGACCCGATTGAGTTTACGCACAAATCCAAGCATTCTGTGGTGGTGCAGCGTGAAGTGCACTATGACACGTACTCATTCTCGGCCGCACTGCGTTCGAGTTTGCGCCAAGACCCTGACGTGGTATTGATTGGTGAAATGCGTGACCTTGAAACGATTGCTGCCGCGATTACGATTGCGGAAACAGGCCACCTGGTTTTTGCCACCCTACACACCAACAGCGCCGCACAGTCGATTGACCGTATGATCGATGTCTTCCCACCGCACCAGCAGCCTCAGATTCGCGCACAGCTGGCTAATATTCTGATGGCGATCTGCTCGCAGCGCCTGGTGCCCGCAATCGGCGGAGGGCGTATCGCCGCTGCCGAAATCCTGATGGCAACGCCAGCGGTTCGTAACATTATCCGTGAAGGCAAAGCGCACCAACTTGATGCGGTGATCCAGACCGGTGGTGACATTGGCATGCAATCCATGGACAAGACCTTGGTTGGACTCGTGCAAGCTGGAACTATCACCTACGACGAGGCTCGCAACTTTGCGGTAGATCTGGATGAGTTCGAGAGGATGATGAGAGGATAAGATGCTCACTTTTGAATACACCGCTCGCGACAGCGCCACAAATAAACAGGTAAAATCAACGATTCAAGCCGAATCCGAGAGTGCCGCTGCCAAGCTATTGTTAGCCCAAGGCATTGTGCCCATCAAGATCACGGTCAAGAACGAAGAAGGGGGGAGCATTCTAGGCTCCTTCAAGAATCGCATTAAGGCCAAAGATCGAATCATCTTTACGCGACAGCTATCGACCCTGATTAATGCTGGCCTACCGCTGACACAGAGTCTTCGGACGGTTGCTTCACAGACGGAAAGTAAGCCGCTTGCCCTGATAATCAACAACATTATTAGTACTGTGGAAGGGGGGAGTAGCCTGTCAGCTGCGCTGGCCAAGCATCCCAAGATCTTCAATGATGTTTATATCGCGCTGGTGGCTGCTGGTGAAGTCTCTGGAACGCTGGACGAAGCTTTGGAGCGGATTGCGACTCAGCAAGAAAAAGACGCCGAAATGATCAGCAAGGTTCGTGGCGCAATGGTCTATCCGGCTATTGTGCTGGTGGTGATCGGCGGCGTTATCATCTTTATGCTCACCTCGGTGCTGCCACAAGTGGAGCAGCTTTACAAGGATTTGCATCGCTCTCTGCCATTCATCACTGCCATAATGCTGAGCTTTTCGAAGTTTCTTATCCACTTCTGGTGGCTGATCATCATTCTGACCATCGCGGGTATTTACTTCCTCAGTCGATATCGCAAGACAGAAGGTGGTCGTGCGACCTTTGATAAGCTCAAGATTAGTCTGCCACTCTTTGGGCCACTGTTTATGAAGCTCTATATGGCGCGTTTTTGCCGTACTGGACAGAGTTTGATGGCAAGTGGCGTGCCAATGCTTGAAATGCTGCGCATTACGGGCCGGGCGGTCGACAATGTGCAAGTAAATGCTTCAATTACGCGAGCTGCAGAGAAGGTGAAGGGCGGTAAAGCGCTTTCGGACACAATTAGCGGTGATCCTAACTTTTTGCCTCTGGTTCCACAGATGATCAACATTGGTGAACAGTCTGGTAAGATTGACGCCATGATGGGCAAGGCGGCCACTTTTTACGAGAACGAACTGGACAACACCATTAAATCGATCTCGACCATTATTGAGCCGGCGCTGATGGTTGTGTTGGCTTTGGTCGCTGGTCTGTTGGTGGGCGCAGTCTTGCTGCCGGTTTACGGACTCGTGGGCCAGAACCTGGCAATCTAGCAGCAAAAGTACTTGCCAAAGGTAGTTGGGAAATGATATATTCCAAGCATAAGCGTTTACCAAAGATATAAAGAAAGGGTGGATATGACAACAAACGCTCTAAGGAAACAAAAAGGCTTCACCATCATCGAAGTTGTGCTGGTGCTTGCTATTGCAGGGTTGATCTTCTTGATCGTCTTCCTGGCTCTGCCTCAACTTCAGAAGAGCCGTCGCGACACACAACGTCGTAACGATGCTGGTCGTATGCTCGCTGGTTTTGAAAGCTACGCTTCAAGTAACAACGGTAGCTATCCAGCTGACGGTGCTTCAGCAGGAACAGCGCTCACTACCTACGCGGGTACAATGACCGACCCATCAACTGGTGCGGCTTATAACTTCTCGAACACAGTGCCTAACCCTCCAACTGCGCAGGGTGACGTCTACTACGCAACTGGTACCATTTGTAACGGCTCCGCCACTACAACTACCGGTGCGACGTCTCGCAACATCGCGATTGTCATGAAACTTGAGAACGGTCTGTATTGTCGCAGTAACCAATAGTTCGATCGGTAACGCTTAACCTGCTTATCGCGCATTCATCCGGATGCGCGATTTGCTTATGGTAAAATGAGAGCGCAATGATACTTCTCTTCTTATTTATCCTTGGAGCAGCCATGGGCAGCTTCGCCAATGCAGTGGTGTGGCGGCTGCACGCGCATCGCGACTTTGTGACCGAACGGTCCGAATGTGAGCATTGCCATCATGTCCTTGGCGCAACAGATCTGGTGCCGATTTTCAGTTGGCTATGGCTCCGCGGACGGTGTCGCTACTGTCATACCAAACTGTCGGTGCAGCATTTCTTGGTAGAGCTACTGTCCGGCCTCCTTTTTGCAGCTTCATATCTATGGTGGCCGGTTGCGCTGCTGACCGGAGTGCAGTGGCTAAGCTTTGGTTTCTGGCTGATCTTTGTGGTCGGTATCGTGATGCTTTTTTTGTACGATCTGCATTGGCAACTGTTGCCGGACAAGATTGTATTTACGCTCATCTGGCTGGCAGTTGCGTATACCTTGATCTGTCAGGTCTGGCTGGGCAAAGAGGGGATAGCCGCTATTGCCGATGCAGGGGGTGGAATCGCGGTTTTTTCGGGATTCTTTGGGTTCTTATATTTGGTTTCGAAAGGGCGCTGGCTGGGACTAGGCGACGTAAAGCTCGGTGTCTTTATGGGAATTGTGCTGGGCTCTCAGTTATCGTTGATTGCCTTGCTCGGGTCATATTACATTGCGGCTCTGATTATTGTGCCCTTGATGGTGGCCGGAAAGGTGCATAGACGCAGCAAGGTCGCCTTCGGACCTTTCTTATTAATGAGTTTTGTTTTGAGCTTTTTCTTTGGTCAGCACATTGTCCACTTCGTGACGACACGACTCTAAAATTGTCCCGCTGGCAATCCGCTTATGCTATAATGAGCGCAAATGCGCAGGCAAGCAGGTTTTACTCTGATCGAGGTGATGTTGTTCTTGGCTATTACCGGCCTCCTCTTTCTGATCGGCATTTTTGGCACTGGGGCTCAGGTTCGGAGCGTGCGTTTTAGCGACTCTATGCGCGGCCTGGATAGTTATTTGCAAAAGCAGTATGGATTGGTTTCGACTGGGTCGAATCCCCGCGATATAACCACCACCTGCACCAGCAGTGGCGCGCTGGGGACGCCTCCAACGTTCGGCACGGGCACTGGAACAACTGCAGGCGATCAAAGCGGCTGCGTGCTGTTAGGGCGGTTAGTAAAGTTTAATACTGGCAGTCCAAATACGGTCAACTCATACTATGTAGTGGGGCGTCGTTTGGCAACGAGTCAGCTGACCGGAGATGACATGACCGACCTCGCGAATAGCGGCGCGACTTTAAGCGCTCAGGCGAGTGAAACCTATCCTATTAGCTGGGGAATTAACTTTTATCAGCCGGCAGCGGTTCCAGCAGCGGGCCAGAGCCAGGCCTTTGCCTTCTTAAGAAGCCCTAGCACTGGCAAAATCATCAGCCTTACTTTTTCCATGAATGATATAAGTGACGGCACTGTTCCCGGTAATGATGGTACGTTTCGTAGTGCGATCACCAGTAGTAACATTGCCAAGAATGCAGGTTATTGCTTTAAGGACGATGGTTCGCACAAGGGAATTATCAAACTTGGCTATGACCAACGGACCGATGCGCTGGATCTTGCGCTAGAGAGCAATAACTTTAACCCAGCAACAGACTGTGTGAGGACGAAGTGATGAGTACCTGGCGACGCGCATATCAAGCAGGAGACACCATTATTGAAGTATTGCTGGCGATTGTTATTATCTCGGTGGTTATCACTGGGGCGTACCAGGCTACGAATAGCGGTTTGCGCATTGGCCAAAATTCAATTGAACGCACCCAAGCGGCAGAATTAACTAGTGCGCAAGCAGAAGCTCTGAGGAGTCTCCGAGATCTTAAAGGGACCAGCGCGACCATGGCAACGGCCTGGACCGCAGCCGCCGCGAAAGCTACCACCACTTTGCCAGCCGCCAATGTGTGTGCTTCGGGCGGCGGTACGCCAACTTCCGGCAGCAATCCCTTCTGGTTGAATGGCAGCACCAACCCGGTGACGGTTACTACGGGCACAACTACCAGTAACTACCTCAAATACTGGGTAGAAGCATATCAGCCAAGCGCTTCGAGCGGCTACATTGATTTTTATGTCATGGGTTGTTGGCAGGCACTCGGCGAGCCAGCGATTCAAAATATTGGACTCGTGGTCCGACTGGGGACAAATTAAATGGCACACATACCCTCTCAAGCTACGAAACAAAAAGGCTTCACCATTGTTGAACTGCTGCTCGCATTGGCCGTCTTTAGTTTTGTACTGGTCTTTGTCACAACTGCGTTTTTGCAGCTTTTTAGAACCTACAACAGGGGAATCACCCGTAAAGATGTCAACCAGAGCACGCGTCTATTGATTGACGATATCGCTAGCAAGATGCGCATTGTGGCTGATCCGAGTCTTATCGACTACAGCATGGTGAGCAATGGGCGCCTTTGCGTTGGCAGCTACAGTTATGTGTGGAATACGATTGGCCAAACCGCCAACCTTATTTCGGTCAACGGGCAGCAAATCAATATGGTCCGCATTGACAACGACACCGGGCGACTGGCATGCCAAAAGCCCCCAGCTGGACCTACTCAATATAGCTTTACCGGGCAGGCTACCAGTATGTTCACCGAGAGAATAGGCATTCAGTCGTTTACAGTCACCCCACAAGTTGGAGGCATCTCGGGACTCTTTAATGTCTCGATCACCGCTAACACCAACCAAACCAACCTGCTTGATTCTGTCACGCATGCCTGTATCGCGAGCAATATTACCTCGGCATATTGTTCGAATGTCACGTTGCAAGAAACCATTGGGCTAAGGAATAGATAGGGGAATGTATGAAGCGGTATAAAAAGCAGCAACAGAGTGGCGTGGTCTCACTTTTTACGGTAATCTTCTTTACGGTATTGGTAACGGTGCTCACCGTCGGGTTTGTACGGATTATGATTAACGAACGACGGCAGTCTACCGACGAAGACCTGACCACCAGAGCGTACTACGCCGCTGAATCCGGCGTGGAAGACGCCAAACGCGCGCTGCAGCAGTACTATCCCAACCAAGCCGATCACACCAAGCTTAATGCTGACACTTGCGACGCCCCAGTGGGTTATTCCAAGACTATTTCAAGCAACCTGAGTGTGGGCTATTCGTGCATGTTAATGGATCTCAACCCACAAGACATCGAAGCAACGCTCCCTGGAGATGGCACCTCGATGCAATGGCCGATTCGTAGCCAGGGCGACGCCAGCTTTAACAAAATTCGGATCAGTTGGCACAACCTTTCCGATCAAGTAGACGGCACGCCAGTAGCGATTCGGTCAACTTCCAGCCCGAATCCAACCTACGCGAGTTGGAAAGACGGTACAGGCACCCCTTATCCGGCCATGCTTCGACTGCAAATGTTTGGATACCCAAAGTCTGGAACTTTTGGTCGGACGCAGATTGATGCCAATAATCGAGTCGGCTTCTTGGATCCAACAAATAGTTCATCCTCAGGCGATTTTCCTATTAATAATCTCGATGCCAATACTGCACCTCAGGACACCAAATGTACCACAGACACGAGCGTCTTTGGTGGCTATGCCTGCCAGGCCACGATTGTCATAAATCCGGGCATCGACCCTGGGACCAACTATCTCTATCTGCGGCTTAAGGCTCTATACGACCAAAATGGCACCAAGGTAAAAGTTGAACTCCTCAATGGTGCAACTGTGGTAAACACTCAAGACGCTCAGGTAGCTGTAGACGTGACAGGGCGGGCAGGTGATGTCTTCCGCCGGGTGCAGTCACGAGTCAGCTTGCCAACCGACACCTCATTGCTGCCAGAATTTGCAGTTGAATCAGGCGATAATATCTGTAAGCGTTTCGAAGTAACCGACGTTGACGAAACTCTGAACGGCTGCGTAGTCCGCTAGTCGCCGATCTCTTTGTGGAAGGTCTCATGTACCTTGCGAAGGTGCGGATCGGTGACGTGAGTGTAGACCTGCGTGGTGGCAATATTGCTGTGGCCAAGCATGGCTTGCACGCTGCGCAGGTCAGCTCCGCGCGAAACTAGCCCAGTCGCAAAAGAATGCCGTAAGGTGTGTGGGCTTACTTTTTTGGTAATCCCGGCCAGCTTGGCGTAGTGCGCGACGAGCCGCTGCACGCTGCGGACGGTGAGCCGCTTAAAATCACCTGATCGATCGATCCGCTCGCTGCCAGCCATACGCAAAAAGAGCGGTTGGAGAGTATCGGTTCGCGCAGCCAAGTAGGCTTCTAAATGCTGGGCAGCTTCGGGGCTAATAAAGATCGGCCGGTCTTTCTGACCTTTTCCGCGGACCATAAATTCGCGTCGCTTGAGGTTAATATGATCGCGGTTGAGATTAACTAACTCAGAAACGCGCAGTCCACCAGAGTACAAGAGGTGCAGAATGGCCAAATCGCGTTTGCCAGCTTCGGTTTCAGGGTTTGGCTGAGCAAATAAGCGCGCCAGTTCATCATCGCCAAGAAAAGTTACTTGTTTGCGCTTGACCGATGGTAGCTCAATCTTATCAGGTGAGAGAGAAGCAATGTTGCGCTTGGCAAGATACCGCAGAAAGTGTCGCAGGGCGATCAGATGGTAGCTCTGCGTAATCTTAGAAAGCTGATCGTGTTGTTCGTTTTCGTAACGAGCGAGCCAGAGACGAAAGCGGCGGATGAGTTCATCGTTAATCTGGTCTGCTTGAACGTCACCCGCAAACTCCAGGAAGCGCATTAGATAGAGATGATAGTTCTCGCTGGTCTTTTGGGCGCGGTTTTTTTCGATCTCTAGGTATTCCAAAAAATCGATTAAAAGCTCAGATATATCCATAAGCTTAGTATACTCGTTTTGTTCTCTGGGCGCACCCTGGTACAATGGGGTGAATTAAAAGGACGAACAACCTATTTATGAGTGATTTACATCCCGCCCTCCAAACCATTAAGTTCCAACGAACCTTTTGCATGATCAAGCCTGACGGCGTCATGCGTGGGCTGATTGGTGATATTATTCAACGTATCGAAAAAGCTGGTCTAAAGATTGTCGCCATGAAGATGGTTCGCGCCGATGAAGACTTAGTTCGCCGCCACTACCCAATGAGCGACGAGGCATGGGTGCAGCGTTTGGGCGAGAAAAGCTTGAGTGGTTTTGATAACCTGGAAGTGACTGCCAAAGAAATTCTTGGCTCTGATGACAAAGCACAGCTTGGCAAAGAGGTGACTGATAGCCTGGTGGCGTACATGACTTCTGGCCCTGTGCTCTGTATGGTCGTTGAAGGTATTCAAGCAATCGACATGGTTCGCAAACTGGCTGGTCATACTTTACCGTTTAAGGCAGATGTCGGGACGATTCGCGGGGACTTTTCGGTAGATAGCCCAGCAATTGCCAATGCCGAAAAGCGTTCGATCCATAATCTTTTCCACGCGAGTGAGAATCCTGAAGAAGCAGCCAACGAGGTCAAATTGTGGTTCGGTGAGGACGCGTTGCACAGCTATGCCCGCACGGGTGAAGACATTATGTATGCAAAGCATTACTAGACTGCAGCAGTAACATCACTGTATACAAATGGGGACCCCGTCCGGTCCCCATTTTGTTGTAGCTTGGCTGGTAAAGCTAAATGAAACTGTTAAATTTCGCAACTGGCGATTTAGAATCTTCAGAGTCCTCTTGAGCACCGGTATTCTCAGTGGTATTACCGGTGGTCTGAGCGGCTTCTTCTGCAACCTCGTCTGGGTTAACAAGCTTTAGACCTGACGCATTGAGAATACCCTCAAAGGTATGATCAACTTCTTCTGGTGAAGCCTCCTCGATTACAGTGCCTGCTTCCATATCTGCAGTTGGCTCGAGCGTCATTACTTCTGACATACTGATCCTTTCGTTAAGTCTTCCCACATTGATGTTATATTTATGATATGTCAGAAGTTTTGGAAAACCAAGGAGATCTTTTGGGGGAAACTCCAGGACGTCGCATCGGGCAGATAGTACTCAAGGCGCATAGCCGCTGCGATCTTGATTGCGATTATTGCTATGTCTATAAGCTTGGTGACCAAAGCTGGCGCGATCAACCCAAGCTGATGACGGGCGAAACTGTTGATGCCCTCGGGGATCGCTTGGCAGCTTATCTGGATGTAGATGATCCTCAACTTGTTATTGAACTCACTTTTCATGGAGGGGAGCCAACACTTGCTCCGCCGGAGTTTTTTGCAAACACCGTGGCAAAGGTTCGTAGTAAGGTCGGCAACAAGACAGTAGTGCAGTGTGGGGTGCAGACTAACGCCAATCGCTTGGGTGAAGAGGGAATTGGGCAGGAATACCTGGAGGTCTTTAGAGAGAACTCCATTCGAGTAGGGGTGAGTCTCGACGGAGGTCCAGACGCCAATGTGCACCGCGTGAATCGTCGAGGTGAACCAACGTACGAAGCGACGGTCAAAGGGATTCTCGCGATGCAAGAATCCAGTCGCTACCGTAAGCTATTTTCGGGCATTCTGGCGGTTATTAATCTTGAAAGCGACCCGATTGAGACATACAAGAGTCTCCGTGAGCTTGATCCGCCGGCGATCGATTTTTTGCTACCCCATGGAAACTGGATCACTCCGCCGCCAGGACTTGAGACCCAAGAGGCTCGAGACGAAGCGCCGTATGCAGCGTGGTTGGGCGCAATATTTGATAAGTGGTACCCTGACGATGCCAAATGGCTACGAATCCGTACTTTTGATTCGAGGCTCTCTTTGCTGGCGGGCGGAAAAAGCAGTGTCGAAAGCATAGGAACGGGCGCGGAAACGCATTTAGTGGTGGTAGAGACCGATGGTTCGTATGAGCTTGTTGACACTCTAAAATCGTCGCCCGGTCGGGTTGCCAAAACCGGACTGAATGTATACGAACATAGCCTCCAGGAAGCCGCGCTGTACATGGAAGAAAAGCTACGAAGCATTGGTGGTGGGGCATTAGCGGTAGTTTGCCAGAAGTGCCCCATAGGCGCTCAATGTGGCGGTGGTTACTTACCGCACCGCGCTGCTCAAGATGGTTTTGGCCATCAGTCAGTCTTCTGTAAAGATCTTGCGGGCTCGTTTGCGCACATGTACGGTCGGCTGACAGAGGGTGCGCTGGGAAAGAAGATTCTGAGTCATATCGATAGCTACTATACCACCACAGCTTCTGGGGTAGTGCTTCAGTAAATCTTTGCTATTTTTGGTTCATGTAGGCAGTGTCGGTCTCGTAGTTGCTGGGGATAATGTCTATGGGTAGGTCGTAATGACTCAGAAGCGGAATACGAACGATGGTCCGTCGAGGCGGTACTGGCCCGATATACTGCCCGGGATCGTGGGCGATCGGTTTAAAATTTGGATGGTCATTAACGCATTCAATGTAGCCAGTTAAGGGGTTCGCTGGGTCACGAGCCCTATTAATGAGTTCCGGCCGGGCATGAATCCGCACCAAAGTATCTTCATTTGGGACAGTCCCTTGGTTTCTTGTCTTCTGTATATCGGGCACCCAGCCAAAATTGTGTTCCTGATCAGTGATTGGTTTGCAACGTTCCTGTCTTTGACGACGACTATTAATATTCCCAAAAAGCCCAGTCAAGGCTGCGACTTCAGCGTTCGTACCTACCTGAAGCGTTTTTTGAGCTGGATCAGCTTCTGGAATGCGCTGCACCTCTGGGTCCTCGGGGAGGCCATGGCAAATGTTGATAAACCCATGCTCTGAAGGGACGACTGGATAGTGCCGTATCTTCGGGACCGTGGTCCCAATGAGCTTCAGTCCTGTACACACCGCAAGTCGCGCCACAGTACACGCATCCAGCTCGCCGTGCGCCGCATGTTCAGCCATTGTCCTGAGGTACCGTACAGTTTTGGGACTTGGGCGATAGATTATTCGTTCAGAAGGGGATTCCAGAGACATTAGGCTACTCTTTCAAAATTATCCACCGCAAATTGGCCAACCCAGAAGGCGACCCATGATTCGCCAGGCCCTTTATATTCGCCGCTTACTATCCCGTCGTGACCAATAGCCTCTGTTGGGAGAATATAGCCTTCGCGCACACCAATCTTGAGAGCAAGTGCACGAGGCTTTTCGCCATTACCGATCTGTCGCGAAAAATGCCTGTCCACCACGCCCGGTCCAAGTCCGGTTTCTGATGCCGCTTCAATATCAAAAATATCATCCTCGGTAATTATCACAGAACGGTCCAGGGTTGGCCCCAAGTTGAGCCCCAAGCGGTTGGGTGACGCCAGTCGCTGCTCGCCAGTTTCGCCATAAAACCAACTGTCAAAATGAATGGCTCTGCGCGGTGGGTCGCCATTGATAATTGTACTGGTGCGCATACCTGGTGGGTTGCGCATTATATAGTTCGGCACAGTATCGCCGCCCTTGTTACGACGCGTCGCGGAATTGGGCGGGAGAGTACCTCCTGGCGCTGGAAGGTCATCGGGAATGTCGATAATCGGAGCCCGGATAATGTCTGGCTGCGCCTCACGGCTGGTTGGGACGCCACCTTGAGCAAATTGTTGTAAAGCCTCAAATTCCTCTGGAGAAAAAGGTGATTTGATAATCGCCATACGGCCAAGGAGCGGAGTGGTCTCTCGTGCTAAAAAATATTGTTCTAGCCAAGGAAAGTCGGTTGTTTCATCAAACGGGCGAGACTCAATGGGGATTATTGCTTTGGGTGAGTACTCAGCGTAATCAGGCATGGACGGATCGGGGTGGCCGAGCTCAAGGACCGACAGGCGCGGCAGGAGTAGCTCCATATTTTCAACAACAAGTCCAGTGTGCTCACTCATATACTCTTACTCTGCAGATTCCTTTTGGTACCCCGGGAGGGATTCGAACCCCCGACCGTTCCCTTAGGACGGGACTGCTCTGTCCAGCTGAGCTACCGGGGCATGGTTGGATTATACCACTTGGGTTACATTCAGGTGCATCAGGTATACTACAGTATTACACTAAGAGTATGGATGCGACAATGCGGATTCGGTTATCAAATTTCGTACAATTTAAAAAGCGGATGCTATGGAAGCGTCCCGCGCTGCTGCTTTTTGGGGTAATCGGGGGTGTTGCTGTTGCGGTGCTGGGAGTGCACCAGTTGTTTTTTGCGCAGCACCGTGGCTCACCATCCAGTAGTCCTCACAGTGCCACCACCCAAGATCAGGCCAAGATCGATGCCTGGATCTATCCCGACGCCCCAGGGGCATTGACGGCTTTGCAGGATGGTCGCAAAATTACTGCTGCCAAAATCGAATTTCTGCACATTGAAGATACCGGCGCGGTGACGCAGATCAACCAAAGCCAAGAAGCGCCCAACGGGTACTCGGCGGCAACGGTCGCGCTGGTAAAGCAGCATAGCGCTGAGCAGTACATTACCGTCTCGGGAACCATGGCCGGAACAACTCTTGCCATGCGAAGTAGTCAGACAATCCCTCAAATAGTGCAGCTCGCCAATCAAACCGGTTTTGGCGTTGAGCTGGATTGGGAAGAGTTCGGCCAGTGGAATGCAGAGTATTACGGCTCATATAAAACCTTTGTGACCAAATTGGCAGCGGCGCTGCATGCCTCTGGGCACAAACTCCTGATCGATGGCCCACCAATCCCTGACGCGTCGAGCCAGAAATGGTATAAGTGGAAGTATGAAGAACTCGCCGCCCTGACCGATGGCGTGGTGATGATGATCTATGACAACCAATATGATGCTGGCGTGGGCACGCCAATTGCTCCAGAAAATTGGTCACTCCTGTGCATGCAGTGGCTGAAGCGGACCGCGGGCGAAAAGGGAATTGCTGGAATTGCGGCCTATGGATATAAAGGCGATAGTGGTTCTGGCAAGATCGCTGTTGTCCCCAGTGCAACTATCAAGCGTCAGATTGGCGCCGTGCAGCCGACGCGCACCAAGGACGGCGAGCTGACAGTCAAAGAGGGAAATACTTTTTATGACTATGCGGATCAACAGACGATGCGCATTCGCTTGCAGCAAGCCAAAGCGAGCGGTGTGCAGCATCTTTCGGTGTGGAGTCTTGGGGATAATCCGTGGTTTTAGCTGCTCGCGCTTGACGCGGCGCTGCGGTACAATAGCAGCATGGCTGAAGATGCGACCGAAGAAGAGAAGAATCCTCATCAGTTTGAAGGTCAGTACGACGACGAAGAGGTACTTTTGGTCTTTCGGCGGCACCCAGTTGCGATGCGCAAAGGGCTGTATCTGTTACTTATTTTGACCGCGCTCGGCGCGTTACCTGTGCTTTTTGCGCCACTGAACATGCAGTCGTACGGGGTGTTTGTGGGCGCGTTCGTTCTGGGGTGCATTGGGCTCTTCTACCATTGGATTGGATGGTACTTTAGCGTCTTTGTCATTACCAACTTACGTTTTCGGCAAACCATTCAGCGTGGCTTCTTTGGGAGAAGTGTTGTGGATGTCGGGCTCAATAAAATCCAGAACATAAGCTATAATATAAATGGATTCACTGCTTCAATGTTTGGGTTCGGGACCATAATCGTGCAAACGTACGTTGGTGATTTAGTACTTGATAAAGTGCCACACCCCGACCGCATTTATAGCGAGCTGCATAAGATCATCAAAGAAAACGGTGGGCAGGATTTAGATGAAACAACTCAAGACTAAACTCAAAAGCGCTGGCGGCAAAATGCGCCACAAACTTCCTGGGCAGAGTGAGGCAACGCCACCTCCAGGACGCATTACCAATGACACCGTCGCGCAACATCGCGAACAGATCCTCAGCGCCGGACGTCGTTTTAAATATCCTTTGCAGCACTCCAAGCAGCGCATTATTGTAATGTCGGCAGGTATTGTGATGGCAGCATTGCTGCTCTTTAGCACACTTTGTTGGTGGCAGCTCTACAAACAACAGAGTACAGGCACGTTTATGTACCGCGTGGCAGCGATCGTTCCTGTCCCAGTTGCCAAGATTGACGGTGCGGCGGTGCGTTATGGTGATTATCTCAACACCCTTCGTAGCAGCATGCATTATTTGGCTACCCAGGAAGGCGTGAGCTTTAAGACAGAAGATGGAAAGCGCCAACTACAAGATCTTAAGCAACGAGCCTTAAGCCAAGAGCTGCAATACGCGCTGATTAAAAAAATCGCCAAGCAGCGCAAGATAACTGTAAGTGACCAAGAGGTAGAGACCCAGGTCCAGCGGATTATTAACCAGCAGGCTTACGCAGGGTCGCTGAAGCTCTATAAAGACGTTATCAAAAAAGAATACGATCAAAGCTATAGCCAATGGCGTGAGACCTTGCGGCTACAACTCCTTCGTAACAAGGTATACGCGGCAATCGATACAAGTGCGCGAGCTCGGGCTGATAAAGCGCTCGCTGACCTCAATAATGGTGCGGACTTTGCTGCCACGGCCAAAGCAATGTCAGATGATACCGCTCGGCGCGAAGCTGGTGGAGAGATCGGCATTTTGGAAAAAGGTAAAGCTGATCTTCCCCCGGAATTGCAAGATGCACTGTTTAGCCTGAAGGCTGGTCAGCATTCTGACGTTATTTCTAGCAAGCAAGGCCTCTTTATTATGCGGGCGATCGAGGTCGATGGCAGCAAAGTCCGAGCCGCCGCTATCTTCTTCAAATATCAGGCCTTTTCGGACCAGTTGCAGCAGTTGCAAAAAGACAACAAGGTAAAATCGTACATCACGGTGCCAGTGCAACTCACGCTGCAGTAGGGGAACCACGAGTGAGTTCGTACAACGACATCAGAGAAAAATATCGCCCTGCGCATATCAAAATGCTACTGATTGCCGAGTCGCCACCACCAGCGGCAGAGGTGCAGAGTAGTCGGCAGTTTTACCGCAGTGACCGTATTCGTAAAGATGATCGCTTGTTTACCAACACTATTAAGGCGCTGTATCCCGAAGCAGCCGATATGTCCGAGCCAGAGCTAGAGGCAGACAAGGAGCAGTGGCTACGTCGGTTTCAGGCCGATGGTTGGTATATGATCGAGGCGCTCGAGGAATCTCAAATACACGAGATTACCAAGGGCCAGCGCCAAGCGCGAATTGCCGAGAGCCTTCCGCGCTTATTAGAGCGGGTAGGGGAGCTGGCAAGCAAAGACACCAAGATTATTTTAATTAAATCCAATGTCTTCGATGTTGCAGCCGAGCCGCTAAGGCAGGCTGGCTTCACTGTGCTCAATACTGAGCTGGTGGATTACCCAGGGCATTTTAATCAGAAGGCGTATCGAGAGAAGTTGGCGGCGCTATCCAAGGCCGGATGAGATCTATGAATCAAGCTCTTGTGCTGTTCCGGATACCACGCCGGGCTGCAGGGCATGAACATCGTTAATTCTCCTTCAAAAAAATACTTTTCGCCTGGCAGCAAGAGTGCTAAGTCGCCTTGCTGAAGCGTCTGAGTTTCATCGCCAACAGTCAACTGGCCAGTGCCTTCAACGACGTAGACCAACTCTTTGCAGACCTCATTCATGGCGTAGCCTTTTTCGGGATATCGTCCGTTGAGTGTAATGACTGCACCGTTGATGTCTTTGTCGTCTGAGGGGTACTCAAAGGCGGTGCATGTGGCGCTGTTTTGGAACTTTTGAGTTTGGTTGAGCTTAACTATCTTCATGTATTCAGTATAACAAATGAGCTCTCCAACTTCTGGCGCGAATCTATCTCCAATAAAAAAACCATCCCTTTAGAGGATGGTGTTCATTTACTGGCGGGCCCGACCGGATTCGAACCGGCGATCTCCTCCGTGACAGGGAGGCGTGATAGGCCAACTTCACTACGAGCCCTCGTTCTAGAAACCTAACCCTGTTATACTACCAATTTTCACCGAAGATGACAAGTGGTATTCTAGTGGTCAGCTGGCTGGGGATTTGCTATAATGACCCCTGCTAGGACCTGCCGATATAGCTCAGTTGGTAGAGCAGTGCTTTCGTAAAGCAAAGGTCGGCGGTTCGAATCCGCCTATCGGCTCCAGCCCAAAGAGGTGGCTGTGTGCGAGATTAGTATAATGGCAGTACGCTTGCTTCCCAAGCAAGAGGCGCGAGTTCGATTCTCGCATCTCGCACCATTTCGTTAGTAGTTGATATTTAGTATACTAGGGTAGAGGATACACGACTTGCTTGAGCGAGCCACTACCTATTATGGCAATAGTTACCAAAAAAGAATTCAGACACTTCTTTCGCGACCGCGCAGCGGTTTTTCTATTACTGGGGTGCGCTCTTTTAGCACTGATCAATATTTTTAATGTGATCTTAAAGGTCCGCGTAAGCGATCTTCAAGTACCGGTCCGTTACTCAGAGTATGGGTTTACGCTGGACCGCGGACATTGGACGGTATTATACGAGTTAGCGCTTTTTTCGGCGCTCATCTTTGGACTAAACGGAATCTTGGCGGTCAAAGTGCGCGGCTTGCGAAGGACGTATGCGCTGGGCATTTTGGCTCTTACCCTGTTTGTACTCATCGTTGCCTTTTTGGTCACTAATGCTTTGCTAGGTTTGTTAGCCGCATGACAGACATCGAAATTCCTCTTGGCAAACGCAAGCCGTTATATCGGTTTTTTGAGATTTTGCCAGGGGTTCTCAGCTATCTCATTTTGTTCGCTCCCATTGGCTTGAGCTTAATCGATCCGTTGTGGGGCGCGTTGTTTGTGGTGCTCTTTATCATCACCTGGTTTGTGAAGGCGATCGGTATTTCGTTTCGTACACTTCAGGGGTACGGCGCGATGCAACGCTCCAAAAATGCGGATTGGCGAAGTCTACTCAACGACCTCGAAGATCCTCAAACAGCAATTGCGCGCCTGGAAGACAAGAAGCGAATCGGTAAAGACGCCGAGCACTACCGCAAGCTCAAGACCTATATAGCGAGCCATGCGCTCGCACCAAGCAAAATATACAATGCAGTGATTGTGGCCACGTGGAATGAATCACGCGATGTGCTGGAGCCAACCGTGAAGAGCTTGATTGAGAGCAATTACGATGCCAAACACAACCTTATATTTATTCTGGCCTACGAAGAGCGGGGCGGACCAGAGGTCAAAAAGCGTGCGCTGCAGCTGATCGAGGACTATAAAGACTCATTCTTTTATGCCGTTGCCGTAGAACATCCTAACGGTATGAAAGGCGAGATCATTGGCAAAGGTGGCAATATCACCTATGCAGGCCATTATCTGAAGAGCTGGGCTCACAAGAAGGGAATTAATCCGGAGAGAGTGATTGTGACCACACTTGATTCAGATAATCGTCCACACCGTAATTACTTTGCCGGACTTACGTACAGCTACCTGACCACTCCAGATCCGTACCACAAAGCCTTCCAGCCTATCGCGGTCTTTACCAACAATATCTGGGATGTTCCTGCGCCCATGCGGGTGATTGCTACAGGTAACTCCTTCTGGAACATTATTAACTCCCAGCGTCCGCACATGCTGCGCAATTTTGCCGCGCATTCTCAAGGACTGGCGCCGCTTATTGAGATGAACTTTTGGAGTGTGCGAAGTATTGTAGAGGACGGCCACCAGTTTTGGCGAAGTTATTTCTGCTTTGATGGCCAATACGAAGTAGTGCCTATCAGCTTGCCGATTTATCAAGACGCAGTGCTATCCGAAGGCTTTGGTCGGACGCTCAAAGCTCAATTTGTGCAGGTTCGACGCTGGGCATACGGCGCCTCGGATATCGCCTATGTGGCAACGCGCGGATTCCGGAAAGATCGCAGCGTGCCTTTCTTTGATTTTATTGGGAAGTTTGCGCGTCTATTGGATAGTCATGTCAGCTGGGCGACGGTTGCTCTTATTACTGCGCTTGGGGCCTGGGCACCTCTGTATTTTGGTCGTCATTCGGACAAGAGCATTATTGCACACCAATTGCCGATTATCGCTAGTTGGACACAGCGTATTGCGACCATTGGCCTAGTCATCACTGTATTTCTGGCGTGGCGGCTTTTGCCTCCGCGTCCCGAGCGCTATAAGCGACATCGTAATATTTTTATGCTGGCGCAGTGGATCTACATGCCGGTGACCAGTATTGCCTACGGTTCATTTGCAGCTTTTTACTCTCAGACGCGGCTAATGCTTGGAAAGTACATGGATAAGTTCGACGTGACCGAAAAGGCTGTAAAGAAAGATTAATTCTTTAGTAGTTTCTTGAGATCGCGGTCGTCGAGAATAGCAGGATAGGTGGCGAGGTATTGCAAGTAAGCTTTGGTGTCAAAACGCTGCAGAACTTCCAGGCAGGTCGCCAATATTTCTTGGACGCTTATGATTCCTTCTTGGCTAGAGTGCAAAAGTACATTCTCAACTGTACTGAGAAGATGAAACGCAGTATCGCCAGACTGCGAGCAATGCTCACAGGCACGAGCCAAAGAGAGAAGTAGGCGAGCTCGAGAGAATGGCTCGGTCTGTGTTCCCTTTAAAACCTTAAGATACCCCTCAGCTTCGATATATTCTCGAGTGGAAAAGACGAAGTTGCACGAGAGGCACCGGCGGCGTCGCCATGTTTGATTCGTGCCCTTGGTTTGGCGTGAGTTGTATACTTTGGTCGATGAGCTGTGACATTTTGGACAAACCATGACTACATATTGTCATACAGCTATTTAAAATGCTAGTGGAAAACTCTTTGGAAGTTGTGGGTAAAAAGCAAAGTACCACTCTCACCGAAGTGAAAGTGGTACTTGAGACCTTAGGTTCTAAGGCTTACGATGCTTTGTGTTGGTGCGAGCGAGCTGAGTCGCTGCCGGGAAGCTCTTCGTAGTAAAGTTTAAACTTTGCTAGTGCCGACTGTCCCTGTGTTTGTTTGCTATTCATAGCATTAGTATTGTAGCAATAATACTATATTTTGTCAAGATGCCGCTTATGCTATCGAATACTCTCAGTATATTGTGAAATATTGTTACTACTAATAAAGCCTTGAGTCGCTCTATGATATAAAAATAGCCGACCATGCGATCAGCTATTTTTATTGGTGGGCTCTAGAGGACTCGAACCTCTGACCTCATCCACGTCAAGGATGCGCTCTAGCCAACTGAGCTAAGAGCCCGAATGCTCCATTATTATACTCGAGAGAGTCGGACTCGACAAGAGAGAGAAGTAAACTTATAATAAAGGGCAATGATTTGTCAGATGATTCACTTGCAAGCAACAACGACGCCCTGCGGGGCCTAGTATTTTTTTGTTTATAATTTGTGAATTAAATCAGACTCTATGAAAGGTGTCACCCCTATGGAAAATGAAAAATATCTCCATGCCATGCGCCACTCATTGGCACATATTATGGCAAGTGCGGTAAAGCGTCTCTGGCCAGAAGCCAAGTTTGGTGTCGGCCCGGTTATTGACGATGGTTTTTATTACGATATCGACCTAGGTCAGAGCCTCTCTCCGGAAGACTTTGCCAAGATCGAAGCAGAAATGCGGACCATTATTACTGAAGACCAACCCTTTGAACGTTTTGAAAAACCCATCGACGAAGCGATTGTCTGGGCAACCGAAGCGAAGCAGCCCTATAAGCTTGAACTTCTTAATGACCTCAAACGCGCCGGCACAACCAGTGCAAAAGATCTCGACGCTGAGGAATTGGGCATTCCATCAGATGAAAGCAAGGTGGAGAATGTCTCTTTTTATCGAAACGGCGACTTTACTGATCTTTGTCGCGGGCCACATGTCGAGAGCACTGGCAAAGTTGGTGCTTTTAAATTAATGAAGGTGGCTGGTGCGTATTGGCGCGGCAAAGAAGGTAACCCGCAGATGCAACGTCTTTACGGAGCTGCATTTGCTACCGAAAAAGAACTGCGCCAGCACCTAGCGATGCTAGAGGAAGCCAAGAAACGCGATCATCGTAAACTGGGGCAAGAGCTGGATCTCTTTACCTTCTCTGATTTGGTGGGACCGGGATTGCCGATGTACACCCCAAGAGGCACGGTCATTATAGAAGAAATCAAAAATGCTTTGCGCCAAATTAGCAAAGAGTTTGATATGCAGTTAGTCTCAATTCCGCATCTTGCGAAAATCGACCTCTATAAAACTTCAGGACATGCCGATAAGTTTTCCGAGGAGCTCTTTACCGTAAAGAGCCATTACGATCAGGAGTTTGTGCTTAAGCCTGTGAATTGCCCGCATCATACTCAGATCTACGCCTCGCGTCCACGTAGCTACCGCGATCTGCCACTTCGGTATATCGAGCAGACCATGCAGTATCGCGATGAAAAGCCAGGCCAGATCGGTGGTCTTCAGAGGACTCGTGGTTTTACAGTTGATGATGGGCATACCTTCTGTCGTGTAGATCAGATCGATCAAGAAGCCTCAATGCTTGTTGAGGTGATTCAACAATTCTACGAGAATCTTGGACTATGGGGAAAGCATTGGGTATCTTTCTCTGTGCGCGACCCGAAGAATCCAGCAGCCTACATTGGCGATCCAAGCGATTGGGAGAGAGCTGAGGCCATGCTTGCTGAAGTGAGCGAACGCTACCATTTGAACGCCAAACGAATGGAAGGGGAGGCGGCTATATACGGTCCCAAGCTTGATTTTATGTTCCAAGACGCTCTGGGGCGCGAGACGCAACTGGCAACTGTTCAACTCGACTTTGCGATGCCAAAGCGGTTTGGGCTTACTTACACTGATGAGAGTGGCGAATCTCAGCCTCCTGTCATGATCCACCGGGCGATCCTCGGCTCTTTTGAACGATTCATCATGCTCTTGATTGAGCATTTTGCGGGTAAGTTTCCTCTGTGGCTTGCCCCTGAGCAGTTGCGTATTATCACAGTCAACCAGACTGAAGAGATTGCCGGAATGGCTGCCCAGCTTAAAACCAAGGCGAAAGAGCTTGATATTCGAGTGCTGGTAGACAACGACAACGAATCGGTTGGCAAAAAGATTCGTACTACTGAGCTTATGAAAGTGCCGTATGTGGTGGTACTTGGCGAGAAAGAGGTCGAAAGCGGCAAGTTGACTCCTCGTATTCGAAAAGACTTATCTACTCGAGAAGAAGCACAAAGCTATACAGTCGAAGAATTCTTGGGCACTCTTGCGAACGAAGCTAAAAGTCGCGTTACTAAAACATCGTTGTAGGCGGCGGTATGGGAAGAGTTGATGAAGGGTTTGTCCAGCGAGTCTACGACCTGGTGGCCACTATTCCTTCGGGTAAGGTGATGACCTATGGGCAAGTTGCTACTCTCTGTGGCTATGCATCTGCAGCCTGGGAGGTTGGCCAGATTGCGCACAGTGGCCCTTCGGAGTTACCCTGGCAGCGTGTGGTTAATAAACAGGGTGGTATGGCAAGCGGGTGGCCTGGCGGTCCAGCGTTGCAACAACAATTGCTAGAGGCCGAGGGCGTAGACTTTTCTGTCGAAGGCAAAATTAGTAACCTTAACCAAATCTTATGGCAGCCGAACCAGACCAGCCTCCTATGATCGCTGTTGTAGGAGAAACAGCAAGCGGCAAAAGCTCGCTTGCCCTTGAGATAGCTAAGCGATATGACGGAGAGATCATCTGTGCTGATTCGCGAACTATCTATAAAGGTATGGATGTTGGGACTGCGAAGCCTCGCCCGGAAGAGCAAGCGCAAGTAGCTCACCATTTGCTCGATGTGGCTGAGCCAGGAGTCCAGTTTACTGCAGCCGACTTTAAGCGCCTTGCCGAGGAAGCCATTAAAGATATCACAGCAAGGGGGAAGCTTCCAATTTTGGTCGGCGGTACCGGGCTTTATGTAGATTCAATTATTTTTGACTATCAGTTTGCGAGGGTTGCCAATTCGACTGAAAGGACGAGATTGGATGCTCTGGATATTGCCCAGCTGAGCGCTCTTATTAAGGAGAGAGGGCTCTCGGTGCCGGAGAATGAGAAGAACAAGCGCTATTTGATTCGTACTCTCGAGAGGGGAGCTGGCACTGCCAACGATCGCGAAGTGCTCCGGCCGCGTACTTTAGTGATTGGCCTCAAACCATCCCGGTTACAACTTCGTCAGCGTATTGAGAGCCGGGTTGAACAGATGTTCCGGAGAGGCCTGCGCCGAGAGGTGGAAGAACTACAGCAAAAGTATGGTTGGGACAGTGAGGCGCTAACCGGCATAGGCTATCGAGAGTTTAGAAGCCTGTATGAGGGTCACGAAGTTTCTATGAGCGCAATCAAGCGGCAGATTGTCCAAGACACACTAGCTCTGGCGAAGCGTCAAAGGACGTGGTTCAAGCGTAATCCACACATCGTATGGTTAGAAGAGGCCCAGCAGGCGTATCCTTTAATAGATGCATTTCTCGGTCGATAGGCTATAATCTGGGGTAATGATACGTGCAATCCTCATCACCGTTGCCAAGCTTCTGCGTTTTGGAGTACGTCTTTTCGGTGGTCATGGCTCAGCCCTGCCAGGTCTTTTGATTGAGCGTCTTGACCGAAGGTTCTTTCAGCGCACGCTATCAGCGCTTCCCCATGGGATCGTTGTGGTTACTGGTACTAATGGAAAAACCACGACTACTCGTATGCTGGTCCAGCTTTTGCGCCAGAGTGGCCTAAAGGTGCTTACCAATCCCTCCGGCAGTAATCTTACTCGAGGGCTAGTGAGCACAATTATCGAACATAGCTCACTCTCAGGGAGGCTTCCATACGATATCGCTGTATTTGAACTTGATGAGGCGTATGCTCCGCTTTTCTCGGAAAAGGCACACCCAAGGGCGGTGGTAGCGCTCAATGTCATGCGAGACCAACTTGATAGATACGGAGAGACCGATGCAACGGCCTCGCTCATTGCCAAGGCCGCGCAGTATGCCGAGACTCTCATCGTGAACGGCGACGATCAATTACTTTTTGAGAAGACGAAAGCCCATCCTCATCGATATACTTTTGGGCTTGCCCAGTCGATTGCTTCGCTTCTTAGCACCGAAGCCAATCTCTATAAAGCCACTGCCAAGCAGGGCGCAGAACAAAAGTTGGATGCAAAAATCGTAGATATAAAGACAACTGATAGCGCTATTAACTTCTCTGCGAAGATATTGAATTCTTCAATTACAATTCATCTACCACTTCTTGGCGTGCACAATGCCCTCAATGCAATAGTTGCTATTATTACATCAAAAGTACTTTTGCCAGACCTTGACCTCAGAGTTGCTGCGGACACATTGAGTCACTTTAAACCCGCCTTTGGCCGAGGCGAAACACTGAAAGTCCGCGATAAAGAAATTACTATTGCCCTGATTAAGAACCCCAGCGGCTTTACGCAAAATCTCTCAACGTTTGTCGCTCCACATATTGACGCTGTCTTGATAGTTATTAATGACGAGTACGCCGATGGAAGAGATGTCTCATGGCTTTGGGATGTACAAATGGCAAAGCTGGAAGAGTTTAAGGGGACTATTTTTGTCAGTGGAAAACGTCGTTACGATATGGCCTTGCGTCTGAAATACCAAGGCATCGCCCATAGATTAATCGATACAGATAAAGCAGAGGCAATGATGGGGGAAGCTCTTGCGTCGCATGAATGGAGCAGCCATCTTCTCATCATTCCTACCTACACGGCAATGCTGGCGATCCGTAAGTGGCTGAAAATTCAAGAAGGAGGCAAGCGCATATGGTAGAGCGACGACTTACAATCTGCCACTTGTACCATCAAAATATGAATATTTATGGGGATACCGGTAATGTGTTGACGCTCGAGTACCGCCTTCGTCAAAGAGGCATTACTCCTGTGGTTATCCCCTGCGAGGTGGGTGAGGGTTTACCAAAAGATGTTGATATTATCGTTGCAGGTGGCGGGCAGGACTCTGGGCAGCTCGTCGTAGAGAAGGACCTCCAGAAGAAGAAAGCTGAGCTCAGATCGATGGTCCATGATGGTGTTGTGGTTCTGACTATATGCGGGACATATCAGTTATTCGGCCACCGTTTCGTTACTTCCGATCAGGGGACGATCCAGGGAATCGGAATTTTCGATTTGGAGACACATGGTTCTAGCGAACGGCTGATCGGGAATGTGATTGTAGATTCTGAGTGGGGTGAGCTGGTCGGATTTGAAAACCACAGCGGAAAAACACGCTTGGCGCCAGAGCAACCAGGGCTGGCGAAGATTATCCAAGGTGCAGGCAATAATGGCGAAAGTGGAGAAGAAGGGGCAATAGTCTTTAACACCTTCGGTACTTATATACATGGACCGCTTCTCCCAAAGAACCCTCGCTTCGCTGACGAGCTGTTAACCCGTGCGTTGCAACGTAAGTTTGGGGCAGCGGACCTTGGCCCTTTGGACGATACAGAAGAACAAAAAGCGCATCAGGTGGCGAGAAGCCGTCCACGCTGATGAATATCGGTCCCAAACCTGTTACAATACTTGTAGAATTGGCTTAAAATACACATATTATGATTGATCAATTGTTTGGCTCAAAGACTCGCGTAAAGTTATTGCATCTCTTCCTGAATAATCCAGGACGTTCTTTTTATGTTCGAGAAATTACTCGCAAAATCGACGAACAAATCAATTCAGTCCGCCGAGAACTAGCAAACATGTTGAACATCGGCATTATCAGTAGCGATAGCGCCAATAACCGTTTGTATTATGAGGTCAATCAAGAGTATCAGTACTACAAACCGCTCCGCGCAATTTTTGCGAACGAAAAACTCACTACCAGTACAGTAACTACCTCTGCTGAAGGGGATTGGCTGAAGCGCTTCAAACCTTTGGGTGCAGTCAAAGTTGCAATTATGAGCGGCAAGATGGTGCGTGGTGCCAAAAATGATGTAGACTTACTCTTGGCAGGTGACCTCAACAAAACTCAGGTCAACAAATTCGTAAAAGAGCTTGAAGAACAGGAAGGCAAGTCTCTAAACTTTACAGTGATGACCTATGAAGACTTCTATTACCGTCTGAGCATCAAAGACCTTTTTGTCTCAAGCATTATATATGGCAAGAAGAGCATACTGGTTGACACCGAACACATATTGACCGAAGAAAGATAGAAGGAGAATACTATGGAATTTCAATTTAAAGGGGCAAACTGCCTGCAAATTACCACCAAAGCCGGTGTACTACTGACTGATCCTAACCTGGGCCAGCTCGGCGGGAAACAACCGTCTATGGCCAAGGTAGACGTATGCTTACTCACGGACACGTCCTTCAGGCCGGCAGACACAGGCGAGGCGTTTGTGATTGATTGTCCAGGAGAATACGAAGTAAAAGGGTTTGCGGTTCGCGGCGTACCTGCTCGTTCGCACCTCGCCAGTGAAGACCAAGTTGATTTACGGACCGTATACCGAGTCAGCGCTGCAGAGTTGAACGTGGTTGTCTTCGGACACATTTATCCGCAGTTGAGCGATGAGCA
>DATIIB010000007.1:0-158977 GCA_035480055.1 Saccharimonadales bacterium (SeqCode) | reverse complement strand
GGAAGGTCTCTTTTTTTGGGGTTATAAGATGTTGGATTAACGGGTCTTTTTGTTCTGAGGAGACAGACTTCGAACACGAGCGTCAGGCAAAAAGGTTGTGATTACTACAGATTAAGGTATAATAACAGAAATTAAACTAATGAAAAGGTTCCCCATGCGGCAACAGACAGCTCAACCCCAGTCTATTACCTCTAACCAAGTGGAAACTTTTTCGTACTATGAAATATCTAAATCTAGGAATACTGGCGCACGTAGACGCCGGTAAAACCAGCCTCACCGAGCGGTTACTCTATACCGCTGGTGTCATCGACCAAATCGGTAGCGTCGATACAGGCAACACTCAAACCGATTCATTACAACTCGAACGTCAGCGCGGCATTACCATAAAATCTGCCGTCGCCTCGTTTGATATTGGCGATACCCGAGTCAACCTCATTGACACGCCCGGACACCCCGACTTTATTGCCGAGGTAGAGCGTGTATTAAGTGTGCTCGATGGCGTGGTGTTGGTCATCTCTGCCGTAGAGGGTGTGCAGCCACAAACACGCATATTGATGCGAGCATTGCAGCGCCTTAATATACCGACAGTTATCTTTGTAAACAAGATTGACCGTATGGGGGCCCGCGACCATGACTTGCTTGCGGAGATCGCTGCTAAATTAAGCTTGGAAGTTATGCCGATGGGAACGGTTGAAAACCTCGGTCGCCAAAATGCCAACTTTAAGCTTGACGCACAAACCAAAGCAGCCGACGCTACGCCGGTATTCTTCGGCTCGGCGATTACAGGTGCTGGCGTTATGGATTTAATGAACGCCTTGACCGACCTATTGCCAAGCACGGCCGATTCCATGAAGGTTGCTTCGGGCGCCATCTTCAAGATTGAGCGTGGATTGCGAGGCGAAAAGATCGCTTACCTGCGTCTATTCTCAGGCACGATCAAAGCTCGTGAAAAGCTGACCTTCGGAAAAGTAACTGCGCTAGAAGTCTTTAAGGAAGGGCGAACGGAAATTACGACTAGCCTACATACTGGTGAAATCGGCAAGGTGTGGGGCTTAGAAAAGGCAAAAGTTGGCGATGTGGTCGGCGAAGCCAGTAATACTGTCTCTGCCTTTGCGCCTCCGACGCTTGAAGCCGGTGTGGTTGCTAAAAATGTCGACCAACAGCCCATCCTGCACATCGCACTAAAGCAACTTGCCGAGCAAGATCCGCTCATCAATCTTCGTCAAAGCGATCAAAAACTGTATGTATCACTCTACGGTGAAGTGCAAAAAGAAGTGATCAGCACGACACTTGCCACCGATTTTGGAGTGGAAGCTATTTTTGAGCGAACACAACCAATCTGTGTCGAGCGACCTGTTAGCTCGGGGTACGCTGTGCAACTTTTGCAGGAGGAAAGTAATCCGACTTCGGCAACGGTGGGCCTGCGTATTGAGCCGGGGCAGCCAGGCTCGGGTTTATCGTTTAAGCTTGGAAATATATCGCCTCGGCTTCTGCCGCTCTACATATACAAAAATACGGGTAACTTTGCCGCACATATGGAGCAGTACATTCGTGAGACTCTCCTGTGCGGCTTGCATGGGTTGGAAGTGACGGATTGTGTTGTTACCATGACTGACTGCGATTACTACGTCGGAGATGGTCTAGGAAAGCCAATAAGCGATACGCCGAAGACTACGGCGGCGGACTACCGTAAACTAACCCCGATCATCTTGCGGGCTGCATTACAGCAGTCAGGCACGGTAATATGTGAACCTATATGTTACTTCACGCTTGAAATACCGAATGCGGCTCTCGCTAAAATATTGCCAGTCTTGGCTCGGCTTCGTGCAGCACCAAACGCTACCGAAGCACGACACGAGACGTATTTGCTCAGGGGCTCTATTCCGTCAGCTCGTATCCACGATTTGCAGCAGCAATTACCCAACTTAACGAGTGGTGAGGGTTTTCTGGAGTATGAGTTTAATAGGTATGAGCCGCAGCGATAGACTCAGTTGCTACTGCACGGAATTAGCCTCAGAATCTTAGGGGCTCTGTTACTATATAGTCATGAATACATTTACGCTCTGGGAGAATGATTCGTATATAATCAGCACTCCTCAAAACCCTCACATACCATATACTGAGGGGCCGCACATAATTGTTTCGCCGAAACGAGAAGTCTCAAGTGCGTGGGCGGATATCGAGTTATCGGCGGCAACTTTTCGTCTCGCTTCTCAGGTCTGTCAGATAATGGAAGAGATAGAGCTTGCGCCATGGTTTAATATCCAAGCAAATGGAAACTGGGGGCTACTGCCAGGAGGACGAACTGTATTCCACATCCACATCCTTGGTCGCAATAAGACAGATATGTGGGGTAAGCCAGTGATTTTACCGGAAGCCCCTGGTAGTTATCATAATGAACCAATGCCGGAGGATGATAGGTTGGCTTTGGCCGAGGCTCTTAAATCTTCACTATAAGAGTGTTTTGAGCTTCTCGTGTAAGCTCTTCACGTGCGACCAGTTAACTAGTAAATGTAGTGTGTCGAGCAATAGATAAGCCTTGAGTCGTGTCTCCAAGTGCTCAGATGTAAAAATCTCAGGATAATACTTTTCGTACCACCCTCTCAGCTTGGCGTAATCTGCTTTATCGGCGTACCTCTCGTCAGCTTCACTCAAATACTTCTCTGGCTCATCAATTTGCTTTTGGATGACGACGAGCGGGTAGTCAAGGGCGGTTAACTCGACGTTCTCAAGGTCAATCAAGGCTTGAAGTTTAAAGTTCTCATCGACAATGAAGTTATCAAAATGAATGTCCCAGTAGACAGGGTAGAGCTTTTCACCAGCGAAGATATGGAGGTTGTCGTCAAAGAAAGCTTGTACTTTGTCGGCTATTGCTGGGTCGATGGTCTCCTTTTTGAGCAACGATTCAACAAGTGACGAACTACGTTTTGCGATGTATTGTTCCCACGATTGCTGCGCCTGAAGGCTCACAGTTTGCTGATCAACCTTATTGATAGCCTGCAGCGATTGAGAGATGTCGCTAATAAGCGCTTCACGCTGCGAGTCACTAGCAAGATGCCAACGACCACCAAGAGAAAAGCCTGGAACGTACGACATGATGACGTAGTCCCTGTCTATTGATTCGTCGCTTCGGCCTTTGGCAATAAGACGAGGCTTTTTGATCGGAGCGTCGAGCGCCAACATTGCCGATTCTGTCGTAAAGCGTTGCGAATCATCGGTATTGTATAGCTTGATGACCAGATCATCATTCAACCGATGCACCTCGTGCGAGAAGCCTGTCGTAATGCGTTCATGATATCTATAGGTAATGTCGTGTCGCTGACAGATTTCTTTTATCTGTTCGTCGGTGAGTTTTGTGTCTGGGTTCATATGTCCACTATAACAAACAGATCGCCTTGACTGTGCGACCGATGCTTCAAAAGTTGATCTTCTCGGTTAAAAAAATACATAAAACGAGCTAACGGATTACAGGTCTTGCAAGACTGAGATTGTATCAGCAATGATGCGTCGAATATCTGCGGGGCCAACCGCATCCACATCGTATCCGCCCGGGTTAGTCTGGTCGTGATGAACTTCATGCGGTAGTAAACTACGAATTTTTGCAATCAATGTCTGGCTATTCTCGTAAGGATTTCCTGCAACGCTAAGCGTTTCGATAAACGTCTCGAGTGATTTTTTCTGCCTAATATCTTCGAAGAGTAACTTATAATACTTACGCTTCATGATGTTCTCAATAACATGCCGGACATTCTGTAGATGGCCGGTATTAATCACCGAGTCCGGCAATGCGAGGTTTTGCTCCAGCTCATTGAGTCTGCGGTAGTAATCATCCATAAAGAGCGCGTGCGAGCTTACGTCTAACTGCGAAAAGTCACTCGTTCCATTTGTTGGATTCCATTCAAGAATAAGGTTCACTGTATCGCTCCTAATGTCACTCGCAAGTGTTCGTAGGAAGTCCTTATCATGTGTAAGCGTAATGAATTGGCACGGAGTCGTAGAACTTTCACGGAGGTGTCGGATGTATTTAACTGTATTATTACGACGGTCTGCGTCAAAGCTTGACACAGGGTCATCAAGTACGATCACTAGGTCATTACATCTAGGGTCGCTCATAATACTGGATATGAAAAAGGCGAAACAAAGTGCACGTCGGTCACTTTCGCTCAATGTGTGTTTTGAGGTGTGTGCACTGACTCGTGATCCTGTAGTGATACCCACCGCATGGGTGTCGTCAAATACAAGGGTGAATAAATCATTATGCGTTCTACCTTTATAATTGAGGTTTTGTACTCGGAAATTAACACCAAGTGCCGCCAGACATTCATTGACGGTTGTCATGCAGTTAGTGTAAACGCTATTAGCGTAGGTAGACTGCGCCTCAACGGCAATAGTTAGTTGGGGTGTGACTTCTTCGTCATTTTGACGCTTTACCTCAGTGTAAGTACTTGTTTTTGTCTTCCAAGGTTCCGAGTATCGCTTCTGGGCGACTTCATACTCACGAAGTGTATCTTTAGCCGCCTTGACTCTGTCAGTTAGGTCGCCTTCATATTGTTCACGGGTGGCTTCTAACGCAATGATGAGACTCGAGCATTCATTCTCTAGTGCTTCTAGTGCTGTAAAGTCCACTGAGTATGCAAAGTCTTTCTTCTTTTCGATCTGTTGAGCGAACATGTTGATATGAACTTCGATCCTGTCATCGGCTCCCCGCAGGTTCATATCAACGTCAAGCTTAGTCAATTCAATCACGGCCTTTCGGAGCTTACTTACCATGTCCCAGTGCAAAAAGAAGATCTCGTGGGTGTAGCGATTGCTCGCCATAGTATTATAGTTTTCGCTGAAGTATTCGTTGTACGCCCGGATGAGATCGCTAGCCTCGCCGCTACCAGTAGGTTGTGCGCAATATGGACACGTAGCGGTATTATTACTAAGCGCTAAGCCCTTGCGCAAGAATTCTTTGGCTTCGCTATCATTCACACCTGTCGCCATCTTCTCGTGTATGTGATCGGAGATTTTAGACACGTCTACAGACAGCTCGTTAATGAGATCGGCCTTGATCTTATTAAAGTCAGGTGCTTTAAGAGTGTCGAGTATATTGTTGAGCTGGCTACTGATACTCTCTTGATTTTTGTAGGCGTTGAGCTGTTTATTCTGGGCGTCAATCAAGCTATCAACGTCTTCGACCTCATCAAATTTCAGGAAACCTTCAAAACCTGGATGATCGAATGGCTTGCTAGCCCCGTATTCACGGCTGACTGTGCCGAGGGTCGTAGCGTTCTCGCGTTGCTTGGCCGTTAGATCGACAACATCCTTGGCAAGGCGTACACCTTCGCTGCCTAAAATAAAGGTTTCAATTTTCTTCTGCCCATCCTCGGTTATTTCTTCATCGGGTGAGAAGAAATTCTCGTGGATGTAGCGCGTATCAAAAATTCGTATGTTTTCAAATGACTTATCCCAGGCTGTACCGTCAAACCTATAATTACTACCGTCCAGTACGAAGATCGCTCGTTGCTGTTGGGTTGCGCCAAAGGATTTACGTCCCTTGATAAAATCTGGGTTACTCGTCTGGAGCGATCTTAAGATTGCCGTAAACGTGCTCTTGCCGTGCGTGTTGCCTGCATAGATATGGGTGTTCTTGTTGAACTGGTATTGCGGCCGCCCGCCGCCCGTTTTAACGATGCGGCCGACATTCTCGATGTTCTGGATTTTTTCAATCATTACTCTACATTTTAACTCTTTTGTCCAGAAAAAGCTGCACTCTATGCCTCGTGGCTGTTACGGCGTCTACTCTAGGCTATAATTACAGCATGAAGAAGATTTTTTACTCTTGGCAATCAGATGTAAAGCCTGCAAGAAATAAGATTAAAGCAGCGCTCGAATTGGCGGCGAAGCGTCTCGGTGATCAGCTTGAAGAGGCAGATAGATCGGAAATAGACAGCGACACCAAAAATACGCACGGCTCCGAGGACATTATTGAAACCATTTTTTCAAAAATAGACCAATGTGCTATTTTCGTTGCCGACGTTACGCCTATCGCCTCTACCGATAAGAAGTTGATACCTAACCCAAATGTCATGACTGAGGTAGGCTATGCAATCAAGGCAAAGGGCAAATGGACGCGACTTTATATTTATTGCACAGACCAATCCGTAGATGAGAGCAAGATGCCTTTTGATATACGCGGTAAGTCATTGATAGGTTTCAGTCTGAGCGATACACCGTCCAGTATTGCAGAGCGCCTAATACCTGATTTGGAGGGAATGCTCAAAAATGCACCGCATGGAAATGTTAAGCTCGCCCTATTGGATGATGGTGGAGGTTGGGCGAACTGGTCGACTAGAGGCAATGTGATGTCATCATTTCGTTACCACCTTAGCATCGATAACTTCGGCGGCAAGCTGGAGTATATCGATAACATCGAGATCGTTGCTCAAGATGGCTATGCTGACCCATGGACTACTAAGTGGTACGCTTTTGATGACCACAGGCCAAATGAAAAACTTCGCGTAGAGCAGGATGAAATATTGGACATTTGGGTGCAACTCACTGATGATCCGGGCCAGAGTCAGCGTATGTTCGATAGTATCGACCTAGATCGTGACGTAGTTAAACTTGTCGTCACACTGAAGAGTACCGGGCAACAAATTGTACTGCCTATCCCGGCAGGCCGGTTAGTAAACAGATAGGCCTCGAATCCTCCTAAGAGTTAGTGGATTCGCGCTCTTATTGCTGATCTCATCATGTTTATATTCTGCGGTACTATCGTGTCGAAGCGTCATGTGAGAGATCTGACTGTCGCTAAATCGTCACTAGCTTTGTTGCTCGCGTGCTTCTTCGCGCCACGCGTAACGCCTGATTTTTTGGTCGACGCTGAATCCGGCTTCATCGTTTCTTCTTCAAACTTTCTAGCATAGAGCCGCCGTGATGATGCGATGACTTGCCCTGAGATAGCTTCGCTGCCTGCATCGCCAATAACAACCGTCACACCCGACATCGGCTCCTGCGCATGCACCGCGGCAATACGTACGTAATAAGAGTAGGCTGGCAGGTTAGCTATTTCACCCTGCTCGATCAACGGCATAAATAGAGATAACACTAGCCGTTCGTCAGACGGGCTACCGGAGCGAAAACAAACCACCGTACCCACGTTAGCAAGGATAATATCGACCAGCCGTTGCTCATCTTGTTGTGAAGTAGATTGCTCGGCCATTGTTAGAAACAATTTGTACTTTCGAGCCTCCGACAACATTTGCACGAAGCTTGTGGTTGCGAAGTTTTGGAACTCATCCACGTAGAGATAGTATGGGGCACGCTCAATCTCGCTTATTCGGGCACGTCGTAGTGCTGCCGTTTGAAGCTTGGCCAGTACTGTCGTACCAAAAAGTGAAGAGGTATCTTCGCCGAGTAAGCCCTTGGAGAAGTTACAGATGAGTATTTTGCGACCGGCAAGAATATCCTCAAAACTGACAGTTGATTTCGGTTGCTCGAGAATACGCCGCGCCGATGCTGAAAATAGGAACCGACCAATCTTAGCTGTAATACCAGCTGCCATCTTAACCTTTTGCATATCACCAGCCTTGCCGAGTTCATTATTCCAGAAGTCTTTGAGGTTTTTGTCCGTAAGCCCTTTGACGATCTTACGCCGGTACTTCGCATCATTGAGCAATTCAAAAATAGTAAACAGCGTCGGCGCTTCAAGTGTGAGCGCTGTCTGAATGCTATTGCGCAAAATATACTCGATGCGATGGCCGCCGGAGTCATCGTCAGAGAATATCTTGCGTAGCACAGAGATGGTCGCCTCGGTAATCAGATCTTTTTCTCGAAGCAGATCGTCGCCAGTCAAATCGGGCGATAGTTCGAGCAAATTCATGCCAATAGGGTAGGCGAGATCGTCAGGGTTCATGTAAATAACATCCTCGATGCGTTCCTTGGGAATGTAGCGCAATATCCGTTCGGCAAGATCGCCATGCGGATCGAGAACGGCTACACCATTACCAGCTCGAATATCCTGTAAGATGCTATAAAACAATATGGTCGTTTTACCGTTACCCGTGCCGCCGATAATGTACATATGACGCTCGCGTTCGGCTTCAGTTAAACCGATAGGCGTTACGACGCCGTGGTGGTGGTTTTCGCCGATGGTTACGGCTAGCCGCTTGCCGGATTTGAGTGATACTGGTGCAGGCAATGTGCGGCTGAGTGATGTAATGAGGTTATCTGTTTTGCTAACTTCGCTCGATGGGAAGTGATACAAACTCGCCAACTCAGATGATGCTAAAACGAGTGCAGAGCGTCGCCATAATGATGGCAAGCGCTGTAAGGCCGCCTTGCGACGAAACGAGTCGAGCACTGGCAGACGAACTTTTGCTTTGAGCGCTTGATAGGGTGGCACGCTATAGCCGTCGAGTGCGGACTTTAACGCCCTAGCATGCTCGGTGGCATCGGAACTTTTAATAAGCAGCCGTAGGTTTACTTGGAATAAAGGCTGTGTGACCTTGCGGTGCATCGTCTCCATCAGCTCCAGCTCGAAGGCACTGAGGGTGCGTGCCGGACGATCATGTTTTGTTACGTGAGATTGTTGCTGGGCAGACCGAGACTTTGAATCGTAATAGTTCTTGTAGCCATACGTCGTGCCCATGTAGATTTCACCAGTTAGGTCAGTCAGCCCTGTAGTAGCTTTATTGAAGATCCCCGCTACGCGTCCAAGCGCTGATAGCTGCCTACCACTAACTTGTTGCAGAATATTTTCATTCCCTAAAATCTTATGCGACAGTATACCGGCTTCGCGAAGACGCACGGGCGTAGCGATAAGCTGCAAACTTATTTGCTCATCGTCGTTTAGGGTAGTCATCGCGCCAGTTATATAGCTCAAAGGGTCATGCTGCTCAAATGCCGAGGTGAGGGTAAGAGGTAAGACATAGTGACCCGTCTGCTTAAAATCGATAACCTCGTCAAGCGCTGTATTGTCGGGTTCAACTTCTTTGACTTTAGACTCGGGTATGTACGCGGCGATAGCTTTTTGGGTATTTTTGGAGTCTGATTTTTCAACTTGAAGCAAGTAGCGGATACCCTCTTTTCGAGTTGATACAATCTCAAAACTCACGACCGAAGAGCGACCGAGTAATCTATCTTTTAATCGTCGTGCCGTTCGAGTGCCATGTATGACCGAAAATAGTTGCTCGGTAGCTTCGGGTGTTTTAGCAATATTTACGGGTGGGGTGATTTCTAGCCAAACCATTTGCCGTCTCAGCAAGTGGCGTCGGTTAATGAGCGCACGCGTAACTAGCAGCGCCCAATAGACAACAGCGACCGCGACAACAACACTGGCAATTAAATGCCAGTGTTCAATGACGGTATCGAGATAATTGAGGGCTTCCATTCCGGTGCTCCTTTCTTGCCATGAATAAAGTTGTAGTAACTGGCAGCGTTCTTGGAAAATGTACGTTGTGTCACGACATTCAAGGTCGGCGCGTTCATCTCGGATATTGTCCAGTCGCCAGTTCCAGTATCGACCTTTGTCACGTAGGCTACATGGCCGTAGTCGCCAGAGTCAGATTGGAATACCGCATTAACTGCCGGTGTATGGTCAACCTCGTAGCCATCACTACGCGCGCGATCATCCCAAGTGTTTGCATTGCCCCAGGTTGTCGGTATCGGATCGTTAGCCCAGAATCGCATAGCAAACGCCCAATAAGTACAGTTGCCCCATTCGTAAGTATCGCCAGCAACCGCGCTACCCATGTAAAATCCTTGACGCTCGGCAGCGATAGCGTTAGGTGTGCCTGTCAGGAAGGTTAGAACCTCCGCGCCCATCGCGAAAACGGCCAAGCATGGCAGCACCACTATAAGGGCAAGTGTCGCTAGCGCCAGTGTAATAGTTTTCTTAGCGCTAATACCGACTGCTCCAAGCGTCAGCACGGCTGGATTCATGCGTACAGCTCTGCTGGATTGGTAGTAATCAGCGGATGCTCCTTATCAGAAGCCACGACTTTAACAGCAACATGGTTCTGATCGGCAATAATCAAAGCGTCGCCTCGCTCACAAGTCAGCAAGAACTGCTGTTCATATTCACTCAGGTTAAACTCGGCTACGACATTCTTGATTGTTGTCGTATCCTGGCGCATCAGAATACGCAAAGCACTCTGCGAAGCAATAGCCCGACCGTAATCACTACGCAAAAAGTCGTTAGCTTGCTGCGAGATAATGGAGACTCCAAGATAGTACTTACGTGCTCGCCGTACTAATCCGGCTACAAAGCGGGCTGATTCTTCGTGCTCCAATAGCATCCAGCCCTCATCAATAATCAACAGCCGTTTCTCGGGCTTAGCCATTACTTGATGCTTCACAAAGTTGCTAACAATTAGCATCATAATCTGGCGCAGGCTTTCCGGCAGGTCTTTAATATCAAAGATCACCAGACGATTATCAAGCTCGATATTGGTCTGAGCATTGAACACATTGGCTAACGATCCAGATATGTACTTTTCTAAGCGTTCACATAACTTGAGCTGACCGAGTGTCTGTAGCTCAGCGTACAAGTCTTCAAGTAACGGCTGCTCTTTCTTGGCATTTCTATAGATAGCCAGTATCGCTTTATCGACGGCTGCTTTCTCACGCGACGATAATCCCTCAGCCATAAGACTAATAACTTCCGTCAGGTCTTGAGCGTGCTCTGATAAATCGGTGATATTGTGGAACGTCGTCGCCAGATCAAACGGGTTAATCTTTTGCTTGCTCTTGGCCGAGAGCTTAATGTATGTACCGTTCACAGATTCCGTCAGTCTTTTATACTCGCGCTCAGGGTCAATAACGATTACTTTTGTGCCTTGCATAAGCTGGCGCAAAATCTCGACTTTAGTCGTATAGCTTTTACCCGAACCCGATTGCGCAAAGACAATACTATTGGCATTGTGCAGACTGAACCGATCCAGAATCACAAGAGAGTTATTCGACTTGTTGACGCCGTACAAAATGCCAGTTTCCTGTACCAACTCCGAAGACATAAAGGGAAATGTCAAAGCGGCCGAACTACTATCAAGATTACGTTTTTGACCTAACTGGTCTTCACCTCTTGGTAAGATTGATTGCAACGCTTCAAGTTGCTGATAACGGGCGACCTTTGAGTAGAACAATCGAGCGGATAGGTTTGCTTCGAGTAGCTTTGTCGTCTTGTTCAGTTCCTCTAGGCTTTCGGCGCGGACACTAACGTAAATTGCCATCTGAAAGAGTTTTTCTTGTCCACGCTGGATTTTGTCGCGCAGGTCGATTGCCGACTCAAGCGGATCGGTTATCTCCGAGCCAACAATCTTGCCGGCACGCATCATAGCTCGCTTGGTTGATTCCAGCTCGGTTATTTTACGGTGTAATTTTGGCAGGGCGGATAAAGCGCTGACTTCATGGAGGTGATAGCTAATGTCGGTGTCGTGGTTAAAGTTAATCAGGCTATCCATCCAGCCGGAACTTGCCACAAAAGGGTAGCCCGAAACGTATAGCGTACGAATGTACACGCCATCAATACAGAGGTAATCGATATTTTCTTCCAGACCAGCATAAGAGAGTATGTCGGCGGCGTCTTGCTCGCCAAAGGCGACATTCATTTCTTTTTGTCGCTCTAGCCGTGCTTGTTGGCGTTTTCTAATAGGCTCAAGCACGGGTCTCAGTAGTTTATCGTGCATTGTCGTTTCCTCTCTGAACCAAGGCAGTATGTACCATCTGCAAGGCGTGATCGGTTAATGGTTGAAGTTTGGCCTGCGCAGGGCTATAGAAGCCGTAAAACAGATCAAGCACTTCAAGATTAGTGAGTTGGCCAGTACGCATACCAAGTCGAGTTAATCCTTTGCCGACGATATCAAGTTTTAGTTGTAACTGTTCTCGGATGACATCAAAGTCCATTTTCCCAACTGGCTTATAGGGCACAACGATATAAAAGTGGCGAGTAAGGATTTTGTTGTTAGTAATGAGTGAACGAATAAACGCGTCGTAGTTTTGTAGCTGGGTACGATAAATTGCTTCTGTCTCGCCCTCAAGTCGTTCTCCCAACTCCCCGAGGTACTTATCCATATCGATCTCACGGGTACGCACCAGTATTTGCAGGTTTGAGCCAACCGAGTTCAAAAAACTTTCGTAGGTGTCGATAATAGCGTCCTGTTCTTCCTCGCTGCGCAGCTCGAAGTTGAGTGATGACACCTGCAAAATAGCGCGGTACTCGTTTCGCGGCAACATTAGAATGCCGTCACGGACGCCCCTTATAGCAATTTGATTGCGTGAGCTGGTTTTACTTTTCGACTTCTGTAAACCTAACATACAGTACTCCTTTCTTGGTTGCTTCAAAGCGGACATTGGCGGCGGGGTTTTCGAGCGTAGCCAACACTTTCGCGGTTGCCGGTATGTCGAGCTTAGGCCGGATTGATGGTTGCTTGTTCTTTACTAATGCATCTTGTTGCCCGCTTTTAGTTGGCCGAATAGGGTAGTCTTCGCGAAGCGTCGTTACGTTTTTGTTAAACAGGTAGTACTTTGGCCGTACGTTATAGCGAAGAATTGTAACGAACCAGACCGCAAGTATTTGACCTTTGATACGAATCGCCAAAACACTACAGGCTACGACGACAAGACTGATAACGACATATTTATACACGGCCGCGCCCATAAGTGGAGGCAAAATGGCAAAGATCGCTGCACTGGCAAAAATCGGTATGATAAGAAACATCATCTGCGAAAAACTAAGATTGCCGACGATGCGATCTTCAACGGTGGTTACTTGCGCCGGTACGACGGTTGTTTTCATGCAGTCTTACCTCCGCTACTCTTTTTTGACCGACTACTTTTAGCCGCTTTCGGTGCTTCATAAGTAGTGCCTGTGGACTTTGACGAGCCCTTCGGATTTGGCTCCGCGATATGCGTAGCATTAACACCCTTTTTTGTTTCGTAAGAGATGCTTTGCGGCTTGCCGGTTCTTGCCGCCTCGGACTCAATACGGTTGATAGCACGAACTTTTTGTACGCTATCAATTTTATTGCCCATTGAATTGACGGCAGCCCGACCACCTTTGCCGGTCATGTAACTAACACCAGTCATAAACTGACCGCCTAGTCTTCTCATGTTGCGACTGCCCATACTGACATAGCTAAACTGCATCATGACGCCTTGCGTCCTAAGTAGCGCAACAATCGTTGCCAGACCTACGACCATTGCCATCAATGTACCGGATAGGTTGTTGCCACTACCGGCCGACATGCCCGTGAGAAGTGAGGCGGCCAATTGGAGTATGACGACATGAACAAATAGCACGAAAATGGTGGTGATGTACGTCTTGGCGGCTGTTTCTGCAAAATCACGGAAACCGGGCACCAGCCAGACCAGTGCGACAAGTGGCGATAGTACTGCACCAATGAACAGAGTTATCAAACGACCAACATAGTAGACCAGTAGAATGATCGAAAGGATAAGGAAGGTCATCATTATCAACAGCGCCGCCGCGCCTTGGCCGCCGGACTTCTCAACTACTTGTGTGAGGGTGTCCCAAACTGACGCCGCACCAGAGACGGTGTTGATTGCAGTAATAAGCACGTTTGACAACCCGATAATGGCATCAATAAGGAAGATCGACGTATTCATGAATAGAAATATTAAAGCAATTCGTGGCAGTAAGTGTTTAATTTCTATCTCATCGAATCCAAATGTTGCGGCGCTCATAACATGAAAGCCGAGCAGTGCGATAATGACGACGAATAGGACATCTGCAATACCAACAACCGCCAGCCAAAGATTGAATACGCTAGGGTTCTGAGCCATGAGTGGCGTCGACTTAGTGAAGAAGTCGAGCGCGGCCAAGAACGGCGTGGCAATAGTTTGAATGATGTTATTAAGGAAGCCGGTAACAGCTTTGATAATGACATCAACCAAGCCGTTTTCGACAGGTGGTATCGCTTGCATATTCGGCAATGTCGCGTTGCTGATTGTCTGCTGTGAACCGTAGGCGTTGGTCAGGATGGTAGTCAGGGTTGCCGCAGCCAGTACAATCACCAATCCGAGACCTGCTTTTTTGAGCACGTCCTTAGCGTGCTCCATTTTCTCGGGCTGGCCAGTGCTCGTCATATACAAATAACCGGCGTTCATAATGAAGAAAACACACGCGATAGAGGCGAGTGCTGCTAAAACATGAATGGTCGGCGTGACATATTCACGCATAGCTGTAACCGCTCCAGAAGTGTCAGCAAACAGGGTGAAGATGGTACTTATATCCGCCATGATAGGCGTTACCCTCCAAATGCTTGGGTGGCCAACGAGGTGACGATATTGCTGATAACAAAGGCGGCGATGACGATCGCTAGACCGATTGCCGACCATGTCAGCGTCCGCTTGGCTTTATCAAGCTGCTCCGGATTGCCCGAACTGGTAATGTAGGTAAAACCTCCAGCGACAAAAAAGCCGGTCGCTACTAGACCGGCTAAGCCCGCGATTACCTGAATAACGCTACGGATGAAGTTGTCGACATTTGCAACGCCTGCTGGCGCGGCGGCAAATGCTGGGTGTGCTAAAACCAGTGGTATACCCGCTGCTACAATTAAAGCCACTAATTTGAGTTCTTTGCGCTTTTGCACAGAGCCTTCCTCCTTCATACCCAATATATTTGTAATTAGAATTAGATATAGCATAGTATTTACATAGGGTAAATAAGATGTTTTAACATAAGCTTTATACGGTGCGGCGAGCTAAAATATACGAGACAATAAATAGTCTATAGGTGTAAAGAGTCGGAAAGTTAATAATTGCACTATCGTAACAGTAGTTACATTATTAACTTTTTCCGCGTACTGAAGTTCACTATCGGCAAAGTTGCTAGTACGAGACGCTTAGCTGCGAAATATTGTAAAATTTACAAAAAGAATAAACTACATTGCTCCGTAGTAGCCGTATGAAGCAAATTGAGCTCGACTTCCCGAGGGGGGAGTTATAATAGATTATTATCTTAACGCGATTTCAACCGCCGTCTCGGCATGAATCCTTGTCGTATCAAAAACTGGAAGGCTCGAATCTTCTTGCTTCACGAGCAGGGTAATTTCTGTACAGCCAAGGATGACGCCTTCAGCGCCTTGGTCTTTAAGGCTGTCGATGATCCTCAAGTATTCTTGTTTGGACGGCTCTTTTATAATGCCGAGGCACAGCTCGTTATAGATAACATCGTGCACAATCTGACGGTCGGCTTCATTAGGAATGACAACTTCAATTCCAACATTTTCTAGCCAACCTTTGTAAAAGTCCTGCTCCATGGTGAACTTCGTGCCAAGTAGTCCGACTTTCTTGGCTCCTTGAGCTTTGATCGCCTGTGCAGTCGGTTCAGCAATATGAATGAGTGGAACAGAGATGTTTGCAGCAACCTCCTTCGCCATTTTGTGCATAGTGTTGGTGCAGATCAGGACAAAATCGGCACCGCCTTTTTCAAGACTCTGGGCAGCTTCAATCATACGTCTGGTGGCCTCGCCCCAATTTCCTGCGTGTTGTAATGCTTCGATTTCAGCAAAGTCGAATGAGAATATGAGGCTCTTTGCCGAGTGTAGCCCACCTAACTTCTCGCGAGCTGTCTCGTTGATAATCTGGTAATACAGTTGCGATGATTCCCAGCTCATACCGCCCATTAGTCCGATAGTTTTCACGCTATTACTCCTTTTCTTCTTTTAAGTACTTGTAGATTGTTGCTCGTGAGATGCCGAGTTGCCCTGCGACGTGTGGCGCGGCGTTGCGATAGTGGAATAGTCCGTGAGCGTAAAGCCGACTGACGAGATTCCGCTTTTGGGCATTTGTAAGTGTGAGACTAGTGAGATTGTTTTCTTGCAGATAATTCGTAATACATTGGGTAACTTTATCTTGCCAATCTTCGGTAAACTGTTCGACGGGGTTTTGTGCGTTCTGGTTGGTAATGGCGAGCAGTTTATCGATTTCCATATTCATACCCCGAAAAACACTGGTGTTGAAGTTAATGCACATAAGACCAACTGGTTTACCTGATTCATTACGGATAGTAATCGAGGTACATTTGAATTTTGCCCCGTCCCAATTGGTTTTGTAGTACGGTTCAAAGATATCCGGAAATTCATCAGTATGCTCACCAACGAACTTAGTGATTGCGCTCGGGTCACCAACCTGGCGATTGGAAAGATTGTTATAAAGCGCGACGATCTTACCACTTTCAAGATCGTGCATCACACCTTCGACGACTGGATGAAAGAGATTAGCTACAGCCTCAAGTGTTGGGAGCTCCCGAGCAATTGCCTCGTGAAGATAGTGTTTTTCTGTCATAAGTAGAACTATAGTCTATTTTAAGACTTTTTGTCAATAACAGGCTTCGCCTCAGAGAGTGAATCGTCTATCAAGTTCCTCGATTACCGAGCATAAAGTTTCGACCGATTCCTCCGTGGGTTCACCTCCCCTGGGGCGCCGTGTCGCTAATTTTGCGACTAGATCAAAAAATTGTAGAATACTGAACCACCCTCACTTTACCCTCACACCTACGCCCCATCTGTTGCTGCGCCCCAAAACATCATCGTGTAGGCTCGCTCCAATTGCTCATAGCCCAGTCGTATCCAGGACCGCCACTTCTTGGGGTTATGTTGGCGTTCGTTGGTCATGCTGTCTTTGGTGACCAGATACAGAAGGGCTATCCCAATACTCACCAGCCACAAAATCACCTTAAGGCTGGAAGGCTTATTGAGCCGGGTACGTTTGAGCTCAAAGATGTGCTTCATGTCTTTGAATGTCTCTTCAATCTCAAAGCGGTGTCGGTAAACTTTGAGGACACGCTTGGTGGTGCTGGTCAGGTCATTGGTCAAGATGTACCAGGGCTCACCCCCTTTGGGCCGTCGGCTGCATGCGACCCGTAGGCTGTAGCCATACAACTGGATGGTGTTGTCATGGCCACGAAGTGCCTTCGTTACCGTAACGGTGCCAGCCAGCTCAACGAGCCGGTCAGCTTTCATGCGCACGTAAAAGGTAGCGTTGTGTCGACAGAGCAACTTAATAATCTCTTTGGAACAAAAGCCTCGGTCGAAGACGAACCTAGGCCAAAACCCCAGACGCCCCGCAAGGGTCTTCAGGGAGTGAATAGTGTGCTGGGTTAAACCCAACTGCGCCCGTTCAGCTGCCCGCTCACGGCGGAGCGCTTTCTTTCTCGGTGGTGCATCGGCATGGGAAGGCAAGCGGTCGGAGTAAGTAGTTTCGACCAGGCAGGGAATAGCTCGACCCTTTCTAGTTTGGACGGCCCCAACGAGAGCCATGAGGCCGTTCATGTCCGAGTGATCCACATTGACGAAGCTGGTGGGACGCACCAGACCTAGAACGTCAAAGACCGTACCCAAATGACCCGCCAACTTCAGATTCGCCAGGAGGCGGTCGGCTTTAGTACTGGCAGTGTGAACATTCCCAACTACTTTACGAGCATTGCTACCGGCACTAGCAAATGACCGGAGTGAGTAGGCTTTGATGCCAAAGTCTATCTGCTGAGCCCAGCGTTTTGGCACCTCGGGCAATAATTGCTTCCTGACGACCGTACGAATATCTCGTACAATACCGAGTGGCGACATCTTTGTTTTCCTTTTGTGTTAGAGCTTACGGAAAACAGTGTGTCGCCATTTTTAGTTAGGTTCAAGGAAGTGAGGGTGGTTTAGTGTAGAATAGTTGACATATGACTCATGAATTAGCATCCGATAAGATTGTTTTGTCTGCGCCGTTATCTTTTGTTGGCTCTGCAGCCAGGATTTGGAAGATTACAAAGACCGACAATGCAGCGTTGAAGTGGCTAGCATTGGTACCCCTTGCCTTGATCTTAATAGGCGCTGCTTGGACGATTGTTTGCTGTTGGTACTTCATAATGTATGTGCTGTTTGGGATTTTCTTTATCCCTTACCGCCTTTTGCGCAGAAGTGCACGAAGACAAAAACGCGACCGGCTCAGACATCATGAATTGTTATCTGCCATTCACGAACATAAGGGACGCAACATATAGCGTATAATTGGCTCCATGAACATATACCTCGAAATAGACAGTGTATTGCTAGTAAATGGTGAAACTCTAGCAAACCATGCCGACGCCTTCTTGCAAGCCGTCATGATGAAATATCCCGATGCTACTTATTGGCTGACGCCTAATGATAAAGTTCGTAGAGATGAAGCAGGGAAGTTGCTTACAGCGCAGCTCAAACCCGAAACGGCAGCTTTGCTCGATAAAATCAAAGTAGCAGAATGGGATGGTGTAGCAAGTGACGCTATCGACTTCAAGCAAGATTTTCTGTGGTTCGGTAATGAACTATGGCAAGAAGATCTTAAAGCGCTCGAAAAACATGATGTTATCGAGCGCTTTATATTAGTCGATCTCACTAAAGATCCTGATATTCTACAAAAGCTTGCAAAGGCTGTTGCCGACTTCGACGGGCGGACGCTATGAGCATCCTAGTTATTGGCCGGTAAAAATGTATAATCAGATTCACATATGACTTCTGAAGCAGCAGTACCTATAAAAGCTGATGGCATGGAACTTCTAAGGGGGGTTGCTCATCAGTCCGAAAATACGACTGGTTTATTGTTTCATGGTTCGCCACAAGTAATCAATCTACTCAAGCCCCGGCCAGTATATTGGAAAGATCCAACTGGAAAGCTATATGACGACAGCGAAGGGCCAGTCATCTGCGCGAGCGACAAACCATTTATAGCAACTTTCATGTCGCTAGTGCCCCGTGATGCTGATTGGGGCTATGTCTCTAAAGGCGACCCTGATAGCTTGAAATATTACATCGGAGCGGCATATAAAGAGCAATTCATACATGCTGTCGGCTATGTCATGGTATTGCAATCAGCAGGGTTCGAAAAAGTCGTTCCGCCTATACCTGTCGGCTGGGAATATGATCTGCCAATCGGTGGCCGGATGCCTGAAATGCGTAGTGGAGAAGAGAAAGTTAGGCCTTTGTATGCAATTAAGGTCGGGTACGACGATTTTGAAGACCTGCTTCGGATACAGGGCGACTCACGTATTGAGTATCGCTAAGCGACTAGCTATACCCCCGACGGTGATTGCTCGAATCTCTACAGCATACAGTTCTCCGCAAAACTAAAGTGACCACCTGACTTAGTGACGATCACATGATCTTTAAGCGGAATGCCGATAATGATACCGGCTGCAACTAGTTGCTGTGTCGTCTTTATATCTTCACTGCTTGGGTTCGGGTCACCGGACGGGTGATTGTGGCAAACGACAATGCCTGACGCGGCATCGGCTATAGCAACAGCGAATATTTCCCGAGGATGGCAAATCAGCGCACTAACCGTGCCGAGAAACACTAAATGCTTATTGATGAGATGCATCGAAGCATTATAGGTGAGCACTATAAAATGCTCTTGTCGTTTATCTGCAATATCGTCGAGCAGTAATAGCATACTCGCTGTGTCGAGTCGGCGCTGGCGTGATTTAAGCAACATAGCTTGCCGCCTTTGTAAAACGCAGCATCTCTTCGGCGAGCGCTGACGATGCGATACGGCGCATCATCTCACAGCTATCATTGTACGAGAGGATATTTAAGCTTCCTTCCCACAAAACATCATCAATTACCGCTAACTTGCGGTGATGTTTGACGGTATACAGTACAGTTACGCCTAATTCCTGCATGATTTCTACGGCGTTGATTGCTTGCTGGATGTACTCGCCATCGTGCTCATCGGGGCAGCGCGTATTAACAGTGACACTCACTCCTCTACGACGTAACTTCTCAAATACAGGCAGCAGTCGCTTGATACGTTTAGTCGTAATGAACGGACTCTCAATATATACCCGCTGGCTTGCACGCCATAAGTCGCTAGTGAAGGCCTTATCGAATGTGTCATTATCAAAGAGCTTTGAGGTACATAAACCTCGAGTATCAATAGGGCGGGGGAATAGCAACCTAAACATTGCCTTCCTCCTCGTCCTCATCGTCTGACGTATTTACAACACTTACACCTTCCAGACCGATTAAAGTTCTATAATCGTCCTTTATGCTGCACCATAAGATTATTGCAAAAAGGCCAGTGGCCTTTTTATTTTGGTTATGACACAGTACAATCAGCGCAATGTCTACAGATCAAAAAACAATCGATTGGTACAATCAAAATGCAGAAGAATATACTTCGCATGTAAGAGACGGAGGTGATTCGATCTACCACTCTTTGTACGAGAAGCCCGCCATGTATAAACTTTTGCCAGACCTAAAAGGTAAAAGAGTACTCAGTCTTGGTTGTGGCAGCGGGGAAGATAGTCACTATCTTAAACAGCAAGGAGCGAAATCCTCTGTTGGTATTGATATTTCCGAAGAGCTCATAAAGATTGCTCAACAATCATACCCAGAGTGTGAATTCCAGACAATGGATATGGAAAAGCTATCTTTTGAAGATGATTCGTTCGATTTTGTTTTTGCAAGCCTCGCGCTGCACTACATTGAAGATTGGACGCGGGTAATGAGTGAAGTCTATCGCGTACTCAAGCCTGCTGCGTACTTTCTGTTCTCTTGTAACCATCCCGTACACTTTGCGCTCGAAACCATCAAAGATGATGAAGAAGGCTACATCAAACAGCTTTCGATTACCAAAGACAAGAAGAATAAAATCTCGACAGTTGTTGGTAACTATTTAAACAGACAAAAGATCGAAGGCGGTGAGAGCTTAGCGGTGACGACCTGGAAAAAGCCAATTGGCGAAATTGTGAAGGAATCAACTTCAGCAGGCTTCCTGGTGGCCGATATTGTTGAGCCTCAGCCAAGCGAAACGATGAAGGAGCGTTCATTGCGAACGTATCAGACACTGCAGAAGATTCCTTATTTTGTGATCCTCAAGTTATATAAGCCTGGAATCGTTGAATAGCCCAGTTTTTTCTCGAGTTTTTGATATATAAGCAAAATACTCGCCTCAATTTGGTTCCACCTAACGTCGCAATGGTGCACCATGACAGAAAACAGATGAGAATGGTTCCACAATTTATTTCGTAGAGCCATTCTTTTTGATTTAACTTCGGTCATTGTGGTTCAAGTCCTTTCTGGCTGTAGGAGCCAAGTTGCTAGATGGTTGAATAGTGGCTATACTAGCGACCCAGGTGGAATAATCTGGGCTATATTGAGCAAGGAGCATCTATATGAGTTGGACAAAAATTGGCGAACACGAGGTTCTGGATCATCCACGAATGCACCTAGTGGAGCATGCTGTCGAGCTACCGGACGGGACAGCGACCGACTATCTGCTCGAAATTAACAGGAAAGATTATGTAACAACCATAGCTCGTTATGCAGGTAAGTTCGCTATGATTCGTGACTACTCGTATCCTAACGACGTCAGATTACTACAATTCAGCGAAGGATGGATAGATGAAGGCGAATCTCCAGAGCAAGCTGCAGTACGTGAATTAAAAGAAGAGACAGGACTGCGAGCCGGAAAGATTCGAGAACTTGGTACAAACCTTCATGATCATCGACGAAGTACGGCTTCAGCTCACGTCATGCTTGCTGAAAATATCGAAGACACTGGCGAGGCACGACCAGAGAGCACAGAGCATGGCGTTGAAATGGTCTTGCTTACGGAAGCCGAGATCTGGAAAAAAATTGCTAGTGGTGAGATAATCCAAAAGAATGCGCTCGCTGCCTGGGCAATATATGCTGCTCAGTCAAGAGCTGAGGTAATATAGTGATCAAGCTGAGTATAGTCAGGAATACTGGATAGTTTCTTGTAGAGTAGAAAGATGCTTACCTCGATTTGGTTCCACAATAGGTCAATGTAGTGCACCATAAAAGACGAATAGCTTCTGGGATGTCCCAGTTGCCATCAAGATCCCTGTAATCGGGGTCTTTTTGGTTGGTTTGGTTACTGTTATTTTGCATATCCTAAAATCTCCCTTGTTTGACCACTATTGAATGCGATAGCCTGTGCCAGCTTGGTGTACTTAACAGATACAAAGCCGTCCTTTAGGCTGATCTTTTCAAAAAGTTCTGGCTGATGCCTCCTATCTGCTTTTCCAAGCTCTTAAGTTCACTAATGAATGCCTCATGCTTCGTCTGATAGCGCTCGGCAGACACTAGGCTTAGCTGCGAAATATTGTAGAATTTACAAAGAAGAAAAGCTTGGCTATCAAGCTCGGCCACAGGGTGTTCCAAATTTCCATCTGCTAGCTGGTGTCCACTCCCGTAAGCGACCAAATGTATAATTGTGAAGCGGTCCTACTCTATAATTGGTCATATGAATGGATTGTCCTTTCTGCAATAGGATCATTGAGTGACTCTACATAAAAGTATGCTCGGAGAGATAATTTTAACGACTAATGAGCTGCCAATCTTACCTTGGAATAGGTCTATCTGGAAATCTAAGCTCAGAAGTATAGGTGAACACTAACAATTACCACTCTTCACATTGCGGTAAAAGCAGTCGGGCTAGGCATTTAATCCTTTGGCGCGTTTGAGAAGTGCGCCAGCTATATACTCCACTCCCTTAATAGTGTCGATATTGGGCGTAAGGCTCATTGAATGCACGGCCAATTCGCCATCCTTTATTGTATAGTCATCAATGACAAATGAGGCTCCAAGGTGAACAGGCCATACGCTTTGGATTTCTCGAAATTGTTCTGGGGGCAATACAGTATCGCGTATTAAGTTTAGGTAGGCTGGATGATTGCCCGTAAGGCTTCCGAGTGCATGGGCTACGCGCTCATACTTACCCATGAGTTTATCTATAATATCTAAACTATCGGGATCTTCGCCGCTGGCTAAGAGCTCATGATGCCAGTTTCTGACCTGGCCGTATGTGGGGCGTATACTCAATACGAAGGAGGCTAGTTTTTCTGCTTCAAGTCAGTGTAGCCAAAATCTGCGGCACGTCGTGCAAGAGAATTGCGAGTAATAGAGCGAACTTCTGAATCTGCCGAGTGCTTGTAGAAATCGGAGTGTAGCATAGTGACATCTTGATAGAACCCCTCAAAGGAGCTTGCGATTGTAGTAAGGCAGTCGAAAGCTTCGCCGAAACCTATTGGCTGATCAAAGAATAATCTGTAGCCGTCACAGTAGGCACTTGTGCCATTAGCTCCGAAATGAAAGTCCGTGAAGGCTTCGGAAGTTACACTACTATTTGGTAGAGCACCGTGGGCAATATTGCCAAGAATTCGTGTAGTAGGCGTACTCAATGCTTGATGAGCTAATGCATTCCATGGTCCGAAATGATTGAGTTTTTCTCGAGCTAGAAGGTCATCCCGCAGCTCAATTGATTGCTCTGTTGGGTCTAGATCAAGAACATGCAGATGACCGTGCTTGTTACTGGGGCCTCCACGACTCTTGCCTTCGCCGGATCGTTCCTCGGGAGTGGCGTGCCCCCAGGAGCTTTGAATGAGGGGCTTTCGCCCGCTTGCCTGGTGCACGATGGAGGCTGCTCGTGTAACCTGCTTTTCGATGACTACACGGAAGTCATCACGTTCTGTCTGAGAACTCTCTTCTGCAAGTCTTAGTATCCCTGCCTGCCCATCATCGTCCCAGTCCTTATTTCTCCACCACACTATTAGATGGGCGGGTAGCTCAGGAATGTCAGCCATTCCCTCTGGCAATACCGGCCGACTCCCAAGAATGGTTTCCGAGGCGTTTAAAAATACTTCACGAGGAATGCGTGGAGGTGCGTAAGGAGATGCCACGGAAGTGATGCACGCTTCAATCGGTCCGCGTCCTTCCGAACCGCTAAATATAGCACCTTCCTCAAAGACACCTAATCCGTCCGTACGCTCCATCAATGAAGGAATGACAGTGATCGCAATTCCCTGAGCGTGCGCACCTTCCTTAGTGACTACATCATCAACTAACTCACTATAGTGCGAGGGGTGTCGTTCGGCCATTCCAAGTTCTTAGATAAGGGTAGCTTAACTATAGGCCTAACTTGTCGAGTACGAGCAGGCCAGCGGCTATCGAAGCGGCGCTTTTGATCTCATTCTTGCTAATCATTTCTCGCAGCTCTGTTGGAGTTTTGGAGACGACTCTAATCGGCTCATTTTCGTCGTCTACGCGTACGCCATCGAGTGTTACGCCTTGAGCCAGGTAAAGATCCTCGAGGTCTGTCATCTTGTGCCCAAATAAAGAGACTTTGCAGAGATGTGACCATGTACCACCGACATAACCTGTCTCTTCTTCCAGCTCACGTCGTGCAGCACTTTCGGAGTCCGCATCTTTTTTACTGGCTGCGCCAGCCGGAAACTGAAAGTCGATGCTATTAATGCCGTAACGGTACTGTTCGACAAGGATAAAGTTACCTTCATCCGTAACTGGGACGACTACTACGAGATGGGGAGATTCCCAAACAAAAAAGTCGGTGAGAACTTTTCCTGAAGGAAGCTGTATAGTATCTTTACGTACGGGGAACCACTTTTCGTCGAGCGCCATCTTTGACGAGAGAGTCTTCCAGGGTTGAATAGGTTTATCTTGAGATGATTGGGATGGTTGTATAGTCATAGGGCTATCATAACGCATTGCAAAAGATATAAAAAACTATATCAGAACATCGAAGAACGTAGATCAGGAGAAGCTATGTCAGAAATATGCCCAGATGTAACGATTGTAGACAGGATACTCTCTCCAGCAAGTTAAAGATGTTATTAACGGTACTCCTGCGCCAGGCTCACATAAGCCAGACAAAAAGAAGAACGCTGATGGGTTCATCACCGACCATTATAGCCGGGAACATCTGGACACTATCATGATCAATCTATGCGGTATATCCCTGACGGTTATATCCCAGCGTCTGAAAGCCGCACCTCAGTTAATACAGTCCTACTTAAAGGAGCAAGGCTATCATCTTGAGGGTAGAACATACGGATTGGAGGCTTGGCATGCAGCTAGAAAAGCTTTTCGAGCACCTCCGTCTGGTTATTCTCCCCTCCTTGTACAGGCCGAGGCGATGAATATGGACCCACAGAAGGCGGAGCGTTTTGTATGGGATAATGGGGGGAAGGTTGCCACATTCTTTGACCGTACTACGCAGACTATTGCACTGCACCTTAACCCGTATTCGGTACAATTGTTAAGCGCACAACTCGTTCCTCATCCCCTTGCCCAGAGTCAGGATTTTAGCCGCGATGATGTGGCGAGGCTGACTAATCGGTCGGCAAACGAATTCGACGAGTGGGTACGAAAGACGCGCGAAATGGGTGGCAAATTGGATATATCGTGGTGCCGTACCAAGGACGGGACAAAAGTATTGCCGCATTTTAAGGCGAAAGAGATTCGTCTCTATCTTGAGTTAAACGGCGTGCGGTTATTCGATGGACTTGCCTAGCTGCTCGTGATCTAACGAGAAGAAGGAGCGCTCTTTGCGAACGTATCAGACGCTCGAGAAGGTTCCGTACTTTGTAATCTTTAAGTTATATAAACACGAAACCTTCTAGCTAAGACTATCTTTACGATCACAATCTTTATTGTATTCGATGAGATAGTAGTAACTGGCGGTCCACGATCCTAAGTGGGTGTATTTAACCATGGGAGCCGGACCTTGTCTATTTGAGGATGCACGCGCATGGCTTTATACTAGCTGCATGAATTACAAAGCAGTTTTGTTTGATTTAGATGGCGTTATTGTGGACAGTGAACCGCTGCACGTGGCGGCTTTTCAGGCGGCATTGAAGCACTACGGGCACGATTTAACAGAGGAGCAATATAAGCAATACTTTGCGGGTAGGACTGACGAAGCCGGCTTTACGCACTATTTTGATGCCATCGGCGAGCGCGTTGATCTGCCGACAATCATGGCGCAAAAAGCCAAAATCTATCTGGAACTAGCCGCTGACCAACTTGTGCCGTATCCGGGTGTGCTTGAATTTATCCAAAGTTTGGCCGCTCGCAAAGTGCCGCTTGCATTGGTAACCGGCTCTTTGCGAGCTGAAGCTGCGGTGACGCTGAAGGCTTTTAAGCTTACGGAACTTTTTGCAGCGATTATTACTGCCGAAGACATTACGCACAGCAAGCCTAATCCAGAAGGATATCTAAAAGGCGCAAAAGCATTGGGCGTTCAGCCGGGCGATTGCATTGTGATCGAGGACGCGCCAAGTGGAGTTGCTGCCGCCAATGCTGCCGGAATGCGGTGCCTGGCCGTGACGACCACTCACACCGCAGAAGAGTTGCAAGACGCTACGCTGGTTGTCGATAAGCTGCAGCCAGACTGCCTTGCGACTTTATAATCTCCTCTCGACAATTCTAGTTTTTCAGTCATAATATGTCAGGCTAATTAGTTAGCAATATGTAGTAAGAGTAGCGCTCTTTAATGAGCGCCTTTTAATGCCCTTTTGTTGATGATACGCTTTACCCCGTGTTTACGGGGACTCTGCTGTCTAAAGGTAATCTGCGGGAGTTCTGTTCATGCCACGTCACTTTGAAGGCGAGAGTTTTAACTCTGAGGGAGGTGAGCTTTGGGTACCCGACGAACAGTCTGATACCAGTGATGCTGATCAAAATCAGGAGCAACCTGATGTTGCCGAGGAACAGGAAGCGCTCGCACGACGCATTGCAGATCTGTCGCTACCAGCGAGCGTCGTGCTTGATGACGAAAGAGAAGGAGACGCAGAGCCGGATACTGAAGAGTCTGAAGCAGCAGTTGGTGAAGGCGCTATGCTTGAGAGGCAAGTCGAACGTCTCGAAACCGAGGAAGTTGCGCCAATTAAAATAATTTACTTTGACCGCGACGACCTTTTGATTGATTCAGGGCAAGCCTTGCATAATCGGCATCTTACCCTTTGGGAGGAGCAGCATGAAGGCGAAGAAGTGCCCGAAGAGTTTTCCGAGAAAGTCTGGGAGTCGGTTGGTGGCAAAGGCGAAGACATTATGGCGACCTTGTGGCCAGAAGAGACCGAGGAGGAGCGCGCTGAGTTATTAGAGCGTTTTCGGCAGCTGAGCCGCGAAGATGAAAGTCCAGCTCAGCCAATTGAAGGTGTGGTTGAGGGAGTGCAACGGTTGCGCGATGCTGGCATCCGTATCGGCCTTATCACTAATGGGAGTGTCAAAATTGAACAATCGCTGCGCGAAGTTGGCCTGGAGCCTGAACAGTTTGAGCATATCTTCGCCCAAGGCGAAGGGCATATCTCGTTTGAGGATAAGGCCTCGGCGCTGCAGCAAGCTCAGGAGATGACCGGGGTCCCACTCGAGAACATTATGGTCGTCGGTGATGCCATCGGGGATGTGCAGGCTGGCGATCAAACTGGCGCACAGAGCGTGGGCATCCCCCGGTATGGTGCAGATGCGGAGCAGCTTTTGGCAGCTGGGGCTGACCGGGTGTTTGCATCATTTGGCGAATTTGTGGATTGGGTGCTTAACTTGCCGCAATTTAGGCCGGCCGAGCCTGAAGAAACCTAGAAACGCTGTCCAGAAAGACTCCGCTTCCCTATAATAAGCAAATGAACATCATCTCTTGCGGTGCGCAGTACCGAGTGATCGATCTGCAGAACGGAAGAGTCCAGAAGAATCCATTAACGCGTCAAGAGTCAGCGGAAGTGGTCGCAAGCTGGCGCGGCACAGCCCAAGCGCCGGTGGAAGGCCGCGTCATTAATTACCGCCGAGCAGCTATCTCCTCCGCTCGCTCTGTGCAAAGGCTGATCGAGCAGTACCCAGAAATGGCTTCCTCTTTTGGCAACCCAATTTTTGAAGGCACAGGTGTGTACACGCAAGATCACGTCGTGACTTTTGGCGCCGCGCTCAAAAAAGAGACGGCCGAGTGCAAGAAAGCTATCGAGAGTTATGTGGACCTGATCTTGCTTCATTGGCGATATGGGGTGGCCGAGCTGGCCTTCAATAGTACTTTGAACAATGGGTTACATGCCGATTGCCAAGTAATGTTGCTGGACTTTGGTGAGATCACCACCAGCAAAATGCGGGTAATGGCTCAGATAAAGACGCAGCGTTGGTTGCGAGCCTGGTCCTATAACGGTGGAGACATTCCCGCCGCGCTTCAGGAGTATTACCGCGACCGATTAAGCGCACGACTTACACTCGAGGCATTCGACGCACTCTGGAAGACGGCACTCTCCTCGCAGGTTCTTTAGAAAATGAGCTTGGCGTCGCTTTTTTTGGGCTCAGGCGGGGGAGTGATCCGATACGTTACAAGCAAGCCTTTGGCTTGAAGGATTTGCTCGCAGCGCGTGGCGCACGGTTCGTGGTTCATCTCGGGACTAATGTAACAGGTAGAGATGGGCGGAAGCATCTCGCTTAGCTGCCTCTCCTTAATAAAAAAGACGCTGGCGAGTGGTTCCTCGTCCGGCGTCTTGGTGGCAAAGCGGAGTTCTTGCATGCGGGTAATATCTTGGCTCAGCTGGGCGATGCGCCGGGCGTTGAGCGTTTTGGACCGTTCGCGCTGCACCGTGCGGAGCAGCTTGAGCCATTGTTTGCGGACCACTCTAAGCAGGAGAAAAGGTTCTGCGGCCACGACAATGGTGTAGTCTGGAAATCGCCTCGCATACATGTGCAGCACCATGTCGGCCGCAAGTTCCGTCATGCCGCTTGTTGCAAGATCACGCCTTTCAACGTATATGTTTTTATCCATGCGTCGCTGCCCTCCCATCTCCTCCAACTTGCGCTGCTATAGGCGACGGCCGTGGTGCGCGGCGCTCCTGCTGCAATATAGTAAAATCCGTCCATCCCAGGATAAGCCGAGTGCTACTCCAGAAGTGTTGGTTGCAAGCAAATGCCTGCTCCCCATTGGCGTCATATGGTCCAGCGGTCGCGCTTTGTAGCGGTGTTATCTGCTGGCAGATCGCGCATGATACGTTTTGCTGACGTAACTCTAGGTCGGGCCAGGAAATTATGGCCATAGGTCCCCTCCAGTACATTACCGAATTCTCTTGTCTGACACAGGGTAGAATAGTTTTTCAGATCTTCTACACATACCCTACACATATGCTCTTGGAAAACACATAATACTGTGCTACCCTCAGTAGCAGATGCAATTGTTCGTCCTAGAGCAAAACACGCGCGATTTACTCACGTATGAGGATACGAAAATACAACGCATCGTGTCAACAGGCAGATTGTAATATTTACTATTTTATTGAGACAAGCTCATAATTAAACTATGCAGTATTTTAAAAACGTTGAATTAACAAAACTGTATCCTGTCTCGGAATCTGCGGTGCGCAAATGGATCGATGCTGCACGGCAAGGCAAACTTGAACTGCAGCTCTATGAGCACAAAGGTAAGGCGCACATTGCGAATACTGCAAAGAATCTTCGGCTGATCGAGGAGTTGGTGGCGCGCGGCAAAAAGTATAAGAACACGCGAGCGCATAAGGTGGTGACACCGAAGAAAGAGTTTTACGAGCTTTATTCACGGAAGCAAATTTTTGATATTATTTCGAATGTTGAGATTCATCATGAACTCCCTTTGCAGTACAGCTACTTTGATGGTGGAGTTGACTACTGGGATAACTACACGAAAAGACTCTGGAATGAAGAAGGTGACAATACTCTTAACGCAACTGTAAGATTGTTGCGCTCGAGCTTAGGGGTAATCGACAGTTTGATTGAAGACTACGATCGAGTCAATGTCATCGATATAGGTGTTGGTAATGGATTGCCCGTGAAGGAGCTTCTGTCCCATCTCTTATATGAGCGCGCTGCACTTGGGAGATACGTTGGAATTGATATAAGTGCCGAAATGCTAAACCTTGCCCGTAAAAATATTAATAAATGGTTCGAGGGGCGAGTCGATTTCGAAGGTTATGAAAGAGATATAACTTACGAACGTTTTGATGACCTTATCGCAAAAGAAGATCCTCATAAGGCTATTAACCTTGTTTTAGCGGTTGGAGGAACCCTAAACAACTTGCGTTCACCTAGTGACGCTCTGAGAACTATCTATAATAGCATCGGACGAAATGATTTGTTTATTACCGCAACAAAGCTTGATTCTGAGGAAGCCCGACGTTACTTTGATTTCAACGCTGAGCTCGGAATGCCAAGATTAGCAAAGAATCATAGAATCTTGTTAGATCTTCTTAACATTGAGGATAGCTTTTACGATGTAGAGCAATTCTATGATGAGACACGCCGAGCACGATTTATTAGAGTTAAATTAAAAGTTGACCTTACGCTAACCATTGAACTTGAGGGGATGAAGCGTCGTATCGAATTGTATAAGGGGGATACTCTACTTCTATGGAGAGCTACTCATCAAACCGATATCGATATCATAGAACAATGTAATCAAAGTGGTCTGGCATTGCTACAGGCAGTTATAACCCGCGATCGGCAGTTCTTCCTCTCGATCAGTGAGATCGATACTACCTCTCAGTCTGCTATTTATCTGCCTTGACTCCCCACCCCTAACCTTCCATACTCAACCCAATGAGCACCCTCCATCTCAAATCCCACCCCACCCTCCAAGACATCCAAGATTACGTCGTGGCCATGGAAGCTGAGCGCGGCTTTTCTGATCAGACGGTCATGCAGCCGGCATTATTGCTGGCAGAAGAGGTTGGCGAGCTGATGAAGTGCATCCGCAAATCGCACGCAGGCTTGGCGATCGACGTAAATAAACAGTATGAGCTGGATGCGGCTGGCGAAATTGCAGATATCTTGATCGTTCTGACCAGCATTGCTAACCGCTTGGGTGTGGACATCGAGCAAGCCTTTCGTGACAAAGAAGAGAACAACAAGCAACGCACTTGGCAATAAGCCTAAAGTTTGGTAGAATACCTCTGTTATGGGCGCTTAGCTCAGTTGGCTAGAGCACCTCGTTTACACCGAGGGGGTCGGGGGTTCGAGTCCCTCAGCGCCCACCAATATACAAATCTCATCCTTGCGGTGGGATTTTTATATTTCTGGTAGCAACATGCTATGCTGGAAGCATCAAAAAGTCTACGAATCGCATCACTTCCTATGGCTACGCTGCGGTGGCCGAAAGCAAAGTAGATTTGCTGCAGCCGCCCAGGGGATTAGCCGAATTGCCTATCCGGTTGAGTGCTGGCATTGGGTTTGTGTATTTTGCTACCTCGCTCACTTTGCTGGAGGCAGGCGGCGTGCCGAAGGGAATTTTTCTGCCCATCGTAGGTATCTTGGCCGCACTTGGCGTCTTTATATATCGCACAGTAGGTCTGGTGGCTGGGCTGAGGTATCGCCGGCGCCTTCGGGGATATGCACAGCAAGGACTGATCGTTTTTGTTCCTTTGACCTTTTTTCGGCAAGTGGCGGCACAATACGGAAAGCAGGCACAGACTATGCCGTTAACCCTCTTCGATGCTGATTTAAAAAAGACTGCTGCGCTGGTCGAGCTGTTTAAGCAAGAAGGCCTTTCCAAAAAAGTAGTCAAAATGGTGGATGCTTTGACCGCACCGCCTGCGCCAAAATCCTAAGACATTACCTTCCCACCTCTTATATGCTACAATTCAAAGTGTAAAGAGGTGTCTATGGAAGGCTTATTAATCTTCGTTATCATACTGATCATCGTGGTGTTGGTCACTGGGGTGCGGATTATCAACCAGTACGAACGCGGCGTGGTGCTGACGCTCGGTCGGTATTCAGGCATGAAGGAGCCGGGCCTGCGCTTGCTGATCCCGATTTTGCAGCAGATGACCAAAGTCGATGTGCGCTCCACCCCTGTGGACGTGCCGCAGCAAGAGGTGATCACCAAAGATAACGTCACCATTAAAGTGGATGCAGTGGTCTACTTCCGTGCAGTGAATGCCGCGCGAGCAGTGCTAGAAACCAACAACTATCGCTACGCAACCGCCCAGTTTGCCCAAGCGGCGCTTCGCGATGTGGTTGGCAATGTGGAAATGGATCAGTTACTTGGCCAGCGCGAGCAGATCAGCCAGCAGATCAAGCAGATTGTGGATGCCGAGACAGACAAGTGGGGGATTGATGTCGAGAATGTGAAGATTCAAAACATCGAGCTGCCGCAAGACATGAAGCGCGCCATGGCCAAGCAGGCTGAGGCAGAACGCGAACGCCGCTCGGTGATCATCACCGCCGAAGGTGAGAAAGCAGCTGCGCAGCAAGTGGCCGAAGCCGCCGCAATTCTGAGCCGTGTTCCAGGTGGCATGGGTATTCGGACGCTGCAAACGCTGGAGAAAATCGCGGTAGAGCCTTCGCAAAAGACCGTATTTGTCTTGCCAGCCGACTTTGCTGACGCTTTCAAAAAGTTCAGCGGCCAATAAGTCGCCCTTGACTGCTTGAATAATCAGGGGAAATACCATACAATAGCCCCTGTTACCACATGATGTGGCTCTTTAGCTCAGTTGGTAGAGCAGAGGCCTGAAGAGCCTTGTGTCCCCAGTTCGAGTCTGGGAGGAGCCACCAAGTTTGAATTACAGATATGAAAAGTTCTAGGATTTATTTGCTAGGACTTTTTGTTGCACCGGCCACTGGTATTTTAATTCGGAGCCTGTGAATTGGTAGGAGTTTTTCTGGTTTTACGGTAAGCTGCTACCCGCTCACGTGTTGCGCAGCGTGGCGAACAGTAGCTTCGTCCGCCACCTTTGCCTTGATCGATGTATGGTCGTCCACACGAAGGAGAGGCACATAAACCCCCTGGATTGCGTTGTTTCTCTGCGAGCAGGCTGGCCAATGCTAAGGCCGAAGAAGCGGCAAACCATTCTGCCCAAGGCGCATGATCGTTGCTGTCTACGTGTAAATGCCACGGCGTTCCAGCATGCGCACTGAGACGTGGGGCACTGGCGTACCGATTCAAGAGTAAATTCAAGATACCAGCGGCATCGTCCACATCTTTTGTAGCAAAGACGGCATATAGTTCTTGCGATACTTTCTTTAGCTCGTCAATATCGGCAGAATTGAGCTCGGGATTTTGTTCTCCATATACTTTCAGGATTTCGCGTACTTTTTTACCGAGCGCGGCATTACCTGACCGCTCCTTGCTTTGTAAAATAAATATAATATCAGCAGCACGTTTTGCGGCATGAACGGCAGATCCAAGCGGGTGCAGGCTGAGGTTTGCATTTTTCATATCGCTAGTATATCATTTGTAACGTGAATAATAAAGAAACACGTTACACACTCTCGCACTACTTGGCGGGTGCATTGCCGGCACGCCTTGGTGACGAGATGTCAGGACAGGCCATTTTGTTGGTGGGAATTGCAGCTGGTTCAGCGGCGCTCGGTTCTACCTTGCTGGCTAGTTTGACATTTGCCGCCGCGGTCGGTGGACCGTTGCTCGGTGCGTTGCTGGACAGGTCGAAACATCCAGGACGGATTCTGGGGTTGGCTATTAGCTTTTATGCTCTTGGGCTAACGCTTATCGCACTATCTATCGGTCATATTCCAACGTGGCTTTCTTGGATACTTGCGTTTGCGACAGGGGTATTTATGCCCGCAATCTCTGGCGGCTGGTCATCACGGCTCAAATCATTTATCGCAGATGAGCACATGACTCGTGCAAGTGCTATCGATGCAACTACCTTTAATATTGCTGGCTTGGCGGGCCCAGCTCTCGCTGGCGTGATTGCGGCATGGTTCGGTGCTGGGTGGGCTATTGCCGTACTCATTGGCTTACTTGTGGCTGCGCTTCCGATGGCGTGGTTGCTTCCTAAGCACAGTGGTCGCTCAACAATTCACGTAACGTCATTTCTGCAAGACGTCGTAGCAGGATTTAAAGTAATTATTGCGAGGCGTGCATTGCTCCGCATTACGCTGACCTCGGTTATATCCTATCTTGGCATTGGCATGCTGTGGGTGGCCTGTCCGCTAATTGGTAGGGAAGTGTTTGGCAACGTGGGATATGGTGGTGTGTTAATGTCCGTACTCTCTGCCTCCGCGCTTGCAGCCACCATTGCTTACGCGAAGTGGCCAACTCGGTATAGTCCGGATACAATTGCACTTTTGACTACCGTCGTGCTCGCAGTTGCCATGCTTATACTTGCGTTCGCAGATAGTAGGTTGATCGTGTTTTTCGCCATGCTGGTTGCTGGATTGGCAGACGGGCCGCAACTCGCTGCAATATTTGCTGTACGTCACCGAGAGGCGCCGAGCTACTCAAGGAGCCAGGTATTCACCACTGGTGCCAGCTTAAAAATTACAGCAGCAGCGGCTGGCGCATTGCTTGCGGGATATCTTGTCGCAGAATCGTTACAGGTAACTATTCTTGTAATCTGCCTGGTACAACTGATGGCCGCTACCTCCTTTATGGTGCTTGGGCGACATCTTGAGTTCAGCTTCTGGCGTTAGTTATTCCTTGGCACGTTGCAGTGCGTCCGGTAGTGGTTCAAGAAGTCCTCGCACGTACGTTGTCAAATCATTCTTGCCTCCCAGGCAAAGCGCGCGACTTATTTCTATGGAAGAGAAGTCTTTACCAAATAGCAAGCGATCTACACCAAAGTGGAAGGCGATCGCCGCCTGTTGCGCTGCCGTAAACCAGGGCAGCACAACTGGATTAAACATTAAGTAGCGATCAGTCTCAACATCGTGTAATCCGTGTGCTTGGGCAAAACGAGCAGCCTGTTCTGCTGTTCGCGATGCTTTGAGCCAGTCTATGGATCGCTGTTGCAGGACGCCTTTCCTAAGCAGACGCTGCAGGCCATCGAATGTCTTTTGGGGCTGGATTGGGTAGAGGTCGTAGACTTTGATGGCTACCCATTTATCTATTCCTCGAGGTATAGGCCGCAACAAACAGCTCTCGGGAGCTGGCACGGCGGCGCCCAGCTGCCGACCTTCTTCGGTGAAGGCATAGCTAGGAGCGATGCGCCGATCACCACCCAATGAACCCTCATCTGTCACGATAATATGCCCGGTCTCTTCAAGTTTATTAAAAATATTCGCGGTAGTTGAGCCTGCGAGCTTTGCGCACTTGCGTACTTTCGGCCGATCGATTCTCAGCGCGGGCTTCCTCTCTTGTATATGATGCTGGCAGGCCAAACAGCCAAGTACTTTTTGCTGAGGTATGGTCAGGCTCTCGACTGTGTTCCTAAAAGTGGTACGCTCACAACCAGGGCGCTGTTTGGGGATAAAGAAAGGCTCACCGTTTTGGGGAGTAATTGGGGCGTAGGTCATCCAAGGCTTTCTCACCCCATGAAGCACGGTGGAGGGCTCTGGCTGCTTCTGAAGTAATCTATGCGCGACAAATCTGTTGAGAAGATATGTCACAACTATTTCCGGCGAGCCAGTGCAAGATCGTATCTCCTCGGCGGTGAAGCTAGCTGCCTCTTCATTCTTCACCGGTCTGCTCAGAATGCACTCTGCGCACTGGACAGCCTTTAGTTGATCGTCATTCAGAGGCATATGGCGCAAGCAAGTACATTTCCATTTAACAATTATGTACTGTTTGAGACACTCTTGCAAAGTAATGGTGATGATTCGCCGCGCAAGATAACTGCACGTACTCTCTTGAAACTATGCTCGATTTCCGTTATAATCCCCCATATCATGCGGGTCTAGCTCAGTTGTTTAGAGCGCATCCTTGCCAAGGATGAGGCCGGGGGTTAGAGTCCCCCGACCCGCACCATAAAGGATACATCAGGATTTGGTGTATCTTTTTTTGATCTTAAAGAGCTCGTTTATACCTGTTAAGTCCCATCAATTCAGGTGGCATTAAGCATTGGCCAGAGCTCAAGAAAAAGTTTCATCAAGAGCTTGTGAAAGGCTTGGGCGGTAATCCTAAATTCCTACTTTGTGGTTTTGCTCAGGGACGCGAATACTGGGAACCAAAGTTCCAAGGCTACAGCGATGCTATCGCCGAAGATATGCCTGATGGTGTGAAGCCATCTTTTGAACTTGCTCTGCCTGCGACATTTGAGTAGCAGTGCAAGCGAGCGGATGTGATCTACTTTCATGGTGGCGATGATCATCTTTTGCAGTATTGGATGAGGCAATATGACCCAGGTAAGTTATTCAAAGGTAAAGTTGTCGCTACGAATTCAGCTAGTTCAGATATGCTCGCTACGCATCATTGGACGTGTGATTGGCGCGCTTGTGCCGATGGACTGGGCATTCTGCCGATCAAATTCATCCCACACTACCATTCTGACTTTGGTAATGATGACCCGTGCGGCTCGATTGACTGGCAAAAGGCTTACGATGACCTAGCCGAATATGGCGATACTAGCTTGCCGATTCACGCCTTGAAAGAGGGTGAGTTTATTGTGATGGAGCATCAAGAAGAGACATAGTGGCTAGACCAATCCATGCAAGTCGCAAGCGGTCTCAATTGAAAGCGGCCATTTAATTTTTAGACACCGACACCGAGCAGCAAACACTGAAGACGGGCTTCAAGAGCTGCTCGACCCATCCATTCAATTGTTAGGCTATGTATGAATGTGATAGTAGAATATGACTATGACCAAGCCCCTACTTATCGTCTTTCTCGGTTTTCCGGGTTCAGGCAAAACGTACTTCTCAAAACAGTTAGCCGACAAGTTAGGGGCTGTAACGCTTAATAGTGACGCCCTTAGGCTATCAATGTTTGGGTCGCTCGAAATGATTGAGCAGATCCGTATAAGCGATCGAGCTCGGCTGTACGATGATGTGTTCGGGGCGATGGATTATGCGGCACGACAAGTTTTGCTTGCTAACTATTCAGTAATATATGATGCTCAGCAGACCAAACGAGAGAATCGTCGTAATATCGAAGAAATAGCCCACGGATCAGGCGCAATACCTCTACTCGTGTGGATTAAAACAAGTCGCGAAACCGCACTTAAACGAGGCCAAGAGCGTGAAGCTAGGGATGACAGTCATCAATATACTGCCGAAAAAATGGAGTATTTCATTGACCGTTTCGACAGTGTCACCGATCTCCCTGAGCCAACCGAAAATACCATCGAGATTAGTGGCGAACTGACATTCGAAAAACAATATTTGTCATTTCAGGGACAACTCGAGAAGATTATTAGCAGTAATGAAGTAGGCTGAAAAACAATCCGTTAGTAGATTGTGGGTCTCCCTCATTTAGCGCTAAACGATTCGGTGATTGGATGCATCCGTGCCAAAAAGTGTTCGAAACAAAGTGCATCCAGTGCATCATTCTTACGTTTTATCAAATACACCTACAAGGGTGTATTTTGCTATAATCAGCTAATAACACTACATGTAAGGAAATTAAAAATGTTAGAATTATCCAATCTCAACCCAATAGCAATTATTGTAGCGTGGGTAATTAGCATTGCATTAGGTTCGTTCTGGTACTCTCCTGCCGGTTTCGGAAAGCTTTGGTCAAAGCTGAGCGGCGTAGATATTATGAAACGCGCCTATATACTTTACAGACCTAAATCCCTAAACTTGCTCGCCTTGATCTATATCTCAAGCTCCACGTAACCACCCTGCTCCACATCGACGCTCCAGGCTTTTTCATTGCTGGAACCTTGTAGGAGCGTGAGCATTGCGCGGATGTTCCACTCAGAGGTTATAACTAGTATTGAGTCATAAGGTTTGCTCCGCAACTCATCGATAAAATGAGCCGTGCGAGCCTTCAAATCTTCGATGGACTCACCGCCGTTAAAGTGAATCGTCCACCTATCGCTTACAGCGTCAAGCGCTTTCATGTACTCGCTAAAATGTCTGCCTTCAAACTCAGAGTAAATATCATTAAGGCGAGTATCCACCTCTATCCCTAGGTGGTGGAACCTGTTGATTATTTCGGCTGTCTGCATTGTACGCTTTAGCTCGGAGGCAAAGATGTGGTCGATAGGTATTGGCTTGAGCTTTTCTGCTAAAGCCTCTGCTTGCTTAATACCGCCGGATGTAAGGTGTACATCTATGGTCGGATCGGCGTTGCAAAGCTCCAGTTCGTTATAGTTTGTTCGGCAATGTCTGGCGAGGTAGAGCTTCATCTCAATATCGTATCAGATTAGCTTTTCCGACGCTTGAGTTCTTCATTGCTAACTGGCGGCGTATTTGCCATAATCTTCACTACCTCAGTAAAATTCTCCTTGCTTGAACCTGAAATGTTCTCTCGCCTCAACGTCCACTTGCTCGCTTTTACGCGGTTTGCACTACTTCCTGCTCCAAGGCACATGCCGCTAAGCTCTGTGCCATCTGGGTTGGCCAGTAGTAGAATAAGGCCGCTAAACTCTCTGCCCTTGTAGTAGCCGGTAGGCGAGGTTTGCTCTTTCCATTCGCCAGAAAACTCTTCACCCTTCTGTATCAGTGTCAGCATCACCTGTGAACCTTCATCATTTGGCAGGCTGGTGCCAACCCATGTGTCGCCGTCCTTCGTAAACTTAATGCGATGCTCGCTAGTTTGCGGTTCGTCATTTGTACCACGTCCGTATTCGTATCGGCTGTGCCATATGCCGTCTAGGTTCACAGTTTTGCTTCCTGTCTACGGCCGCCACTAATCTGCGTGGCACATTCCTCGGCAAGAATCGAGCCATGTAGCTCAAGAGAGGTAGTTGCTTTAGCGGCAACGTCCTGCATGGTAAGCCAAGGATTCATCTTTGCTTCAGCTGGTGCACCGTAGTAGAAAACGGTGATTTTCGCCTTGATGCTTGCCGACATGCACATAGAGCAACTTTCGGCATTGGCGAAGATTACGCAATCATCAAGGTAGCGACTGCCACGTTTACGTCCTAGTTGGCTTAATGCCTTTATCTCGGCATGAGCTGTAGGATCGTTATCAGTGTTCTGTGTGTTGTGAGCACGTATGAGAATGTTGCCCCTCATATCGGTAATGACACAGCCGAATGGTGGGTTGCCCTCGTCAATAGATTTTTGGGCTTCTTTTTGGCATTCGCGGATGAGGGTTTCTGCTTGGGTATCGGTAATAGTATCTTGCATACTCCTCAAGTATACCCCAAGCCAGCCTCACCTTGTATACATCACCACCACCCCCTTCTTTGGCATCCAAGCTGTCATCATATGCAGTTGCTCCTTGCTGACCTCGTAAGTTACATACATCGTATGACAAATCGGTGGTATAGCTACAAAATCCTCTGCCGTGGCGAACGTCACATCTGCCTCCAGTAAGTCGTGGGGTGGCTTGGACGTAAAGGACAGATTTTGCATGTAGGCAAGTTGGTGCGTTAGCTCTAAGATGCGTGTCGCATCCAGTGTGCTGGATCGCTCTCGCTGCACTTGGCGGTATACCCGCAACCATTGCTTCTTGACGGTTCGCATGAGTACAAACGGTTCTTTTGCCACGACGGCAATCGTCCCGCGTATTTGCCTACTGTACATATGGTGGGCAATATCCCAAGATACTGAGCCTTCACCATCTAAATCCCGTTGCTCAACGTAAAGCTCGTGCATATTCCTCCTCACCTGCAAAGCCGTTATCTATACCACGGGCCAATAATTCAAATCGTTGCCGCACTAGAAAGTCTACCCAGCCATTGATAAGCTGGTGGCCATTCCAAAAGTGACCGTTGCAGGCGAAGCGCTGGATATTATCTGCACCCGGCATGCCAATCGTTGCCCGTTCAAGTGGAATGTCTTTGTCGCACACGGCACAAGCCACTGTTTCGGGTAAGGATTCGTGACTGGGGAGTTGAATAATCGCCATATTTTACTCACAAAGTATACATAAACTAGTAGTTTACTTTGTATCTATAAATGTAGCATAGGACGAAGCATAAATAAACTACTAGTTTATTTAACTCTGGGTTTATGTTCTCTACGCTTGAAGTATGATCAAGCAAAACGAAGACAAACTACTCCAAAGATTCGGCAAGCGTATTGCCGAAGTACGCAAAAGCAAAGGTATGACGCAAAGCCAACTGGCCGAGCGGGTGAATATGAGTGTTGTCACCATTGCTTATATTGAGACAGGCAAGCGCTGGGTGCGGTTAGTGACGCTCGATAAAATTGCGCGAGCTTTGGGCGTGAGTGTTGCGGAGTTGTTTCGGGGGTTGTAGCTATTTGTCAGCCAGTTAAAGTTTCCAGATTTCCTTTGCATTTTCTGCCAAAGATGTCCCTCTTTGTCTAACTTTTTCTTTGCCCCAAGTAGGGCTCTGTCGTCCGGCTAAGTCGACAAGTTGCTGGTTTAGTTTAAGATTAGAGCCAGCATAAACTTCGTACTTTTTATCTATGGCGTCGTTCGTAGCACGCTTGTTATCTTTATCTATGAGAATCGTTGCATTGCCTATCTTGTATATGTCCTCTTCGTCGCAATCAGAGTTGCTCCAGGCCAAAGAAGGCGTCTGGGGGTAAATCTCTTCTAAGGTTATGCGATTGTCTCTTACGTCGATAGCTAGTTCGCTTTTCTGTAAACGGTTCTCGATTTGGGCAAGTAAGTACTTAAAGAGAGGCTTCTTGGTTGATTTTTTCCTGGCAAAGCGAGCAAATGCTTCTTCGAATTCTTCATCGCCGTTTAGCTTTCTCATAAGGTTGCGCATCCTATTGAATAATTCGTCTCGAACTTTGAGGTCAGCCTTATTGTCAGAGATAGTATCTTCGGCCATGCCATCACTCAACCGCTGCAAACTTTTGCCGAGGCTTGAGTACATGTCATCAATGAGGTTTGAGCCGGTCGCAGATATCTTTGCTCTAACCTGAAAGCTGACAATCAAATCGAGTAATTTAACATATTCCTTGATGCCGACAACTTCCCGCACAGCATCCAGAGCAAATATAAGTCGCATGAATTGGCGAACGTCGAGCAAGCGTAGAATGGCGGCCAATCTAATGATATGATTTTTGTCGTTCGAGTTGTCTGTAAGTTTAAGCTTTTTGAACTTCTCTACCGTTGGCTCAAGGTAGAAAGATAGAATGTTGGATAAGCGCAGCAACCTATCTGCGTAATGCCCCACGTCTGACGGTTTTGTTTTCGTACGGATTGATCGAAATATCTCATATTCGTCTGTTATCTCGTACCTACTTTGCCAGTCATATCTAATAATCATCTCAATGTAATCATCTTTATTGGCACAGTTTTCTTGTATGAAATTCCATTTATTTCTTGCGGTGTCTAAGCTGAGGTTGCGGTATATGTAATTTTTTACAAGTTCTGACAACTTTAAGTTGACGCCAGTGCCATTTATAGACTCAAAGACTTCACCGGCATACTCTGGTTGAGCGATGTAGATAGTATTTACCATCAAGCCCTTGAGCTTATCTAATCTTCGGTCAAGTAGCGAAACTACCTCGCGGCGTGGGGATGAGTACTTTTGCTGGAAGTACCGCCTAGCTGATTCATAATTTTTTCTGAATGTGGCGAGTTCTTTCTTAATCTCATCATCCTCACCATCATAGTCCCGCTCACCTAACAAGTAGATGCTCTTAAACGCCTCGTATGAGGGGCGTTTGAAAAGTATCCGTGATTTGCCGTCTGCATTTGAGTAAGATTTGCGATCGAAGAGCTGATCTTTTTGCACGTCTCGCTTCATCTCGTCGAGCATCCTATTAATTTCTTCATTTGGACTTTCCTTCAAGAATTCCGCTAGAAAATCCCTGAAGGCGCAAAGGGCGAGGACAATACTAAGGAGCCTCTGCTGTCCGTCAACAACTTCAAGGCTACCATCAGCGTTTTTTACAAACACCATAGTCCCTATAAAACCGAAAGCATTATTATCGGGATCACTTAGTTTAAGTATGTCGCTAACTCTTGAAGCGTCCCACAAATATGAGCGTTGATACTCCGGTATAACAATTGTATGAGGGTTACTCGAAAAGGTTATCAGCGAGCCAATTGTCTCCGCGTATGCATCAATCGTGTTTTTTGCGCTCATCTGCCCTATTCGATTAGCTAGTTTAGCCTTATTGTAGCATCAAACGAACTCAAGCCGTTTTTTTACTAGGTTTACTAGGTTGGTTAGGCCACTCCAAGCCAAGCCTTACCGGTATAGATCACGCGAACGACGAATCAAAAAAGTTCTGGCCAGTCTTTAAGGCTTCAAGATATTTTTCGACAGGAGGAAAAAGGGGACTGGGTAGCTCGTCCAGAGGGAACCACTGCCAATCCGTTGTTTCTTCGGGAGCACTGTTTGTCGGTTCGCCCGATATCCAGTCTGCAACAAAACTTACATCTACATAGTGCTTAGGCTTCATCTCCGTAAAGTTCATGACACCTAAAAACTTTACGTTGTCTACTTTTAGTGCCTCCCCGGCTTCTTCCTTTAGCTCTCGGAGAGCGCCACCTTGTAACGATTCGCCCAGTTCAAGATGACCACCACCGCTTCCCCAGTAGTTTGCAGCGTGCGAGCCTTTGCGTTGATGAAGCATGACATACGATTTATCATTCTCCTTTTTGATAACTATAACGCCGACGCCTGCTTTTGGTTGATCATCTTTCATGAGCTAATTGTACTCTACTTTGGGGCAGTGTGAGATGTGTGGCACTTGAGTACAAACGAAAGTTCTGTAATGACTCATGCCTGTTCCCAGATCTCCTTCGCCAACAAGCCGTGCTCTCGTATTTTTTCTACTGTCGTAAACCGCACCCGTGGCTTCTCCACGACGTCATCTTTCCAATACCAAGCATCGGCAACAAGTTTTCGCGTCCGGCGCTTGGCATAAATAAGATCACTCATTCGCGGGCAAACAAACAAGACAATTGGTAGTTTTTCGGTATCGGTTTGGTCTTTCCATTCATCGCCTTCATCATCAAGGAACTTCACGTAATCACCTAGGCGCTTTTTCATGCGGTAGCGCGGCAAGGTTGAGTCAAAGATTTCCAGGATGTAGCTTTCGAGCGTTGCTTCCTCCTTGCCCTCTTTGTCGAGTTTATCCTGGCAGAAGATAAGGTGCGGGTGTATTAGCTCATCATCTATATCTAGCACGAAATGGTAGTAACTGCGCTCAAGTAAATAATCCGCTTCAGTTTGGTAATAGTAGCGCAGTTTCTTGCCTTTAGTTTCGTTGGTGGTATCTTCTTTTCTGAGCGTAATTACACAATCGGCGACAAGGATGCAGCGGTCAATGAATGTTTGGCTGCGGGTTGGCTCCTTGTAGCGTTTGCGGAGTTCTGCTGGCGAGTAGGTTGGTCTTACTTCTATCTCGCCATCTTCGCCCTTGCTTTTTCTGGTGAGTGTTCGTAAATACCGCACTCCGTTTAAGGCTAGATAGTAGATAGCCGGTTTGGTCTTTTCAGCAAAGTGTGTTGAGTATATCCATTCGACATAGCCCTTCGTTCGCAGATCACGTAACCACAGGTTAATGGTTTTCGGGTCTTTGTGGTTAAGCAATGCTTGTATCTGGATACGATTGAGAAACCTAAAAATGTATAGGAGCCTTAATATCTCTTGTTGTTTCTTCGTTAATGTAGGTAATTCGGTCATATGCTGTTTTTCAGTTCTTAGATAGATATAGATGTGTAGTTAGTTTAGCTAGTTTTTTAAGTTCGGTTTAGTTATTTAGGTATATCGGCACATACAATCCCAGCCAACCCCACCTACACCACTACTTGTAAGGGTAGAGGATACGGAAAGTTTAGCGCAACAGATTGGACTCTGGCAAGTTTTGCCCTCGTCCTTGGGGGCAAAGTGATTAGCTGGGCAGGGGCGACTTACAGGAGTTCTGAATTACTCAGTAGCTCATCCTCACCAGGCAAGCCGCGAGGTTTATCTTGCTCCGTAAGGCGGCGCTTTTTGAGCCGGTCTTTGGATAGCACTGAAAGGGTTGCTGTTTTGGGTGTCGGTGCAATGCCTGCCGGAGCCATCACGAACCTGCCAACACCAATCAGGTCTTTGTAGCGGAGATTCTTGACATTGACATGGCCGAACCATTTATCAAAACGCTCATCGTCTTTTAGCTCGCGTGTATTGTAGCGGTACTCGTATTCCGCGCAGTATTTCTGCAAGTGCTTCGGACTGACGCCAATATAGATGGCTCGGATGCTAAGTTTTAGGTGGCTCCATGCACCTTCAATAGTGTTGGTGTGGTTCTCGCCAATAACGAAGTCCTTTGCACTGTGATTGACGCGGCGATGCTCATAGCCAAGACGCGTGACATGATTGTACGGCCGGTACTCGTCGGTCATGACGGTTGCACCAGGTGTGACATTGTCAGTAATGACTTTGTCTAGAGTGCTTGCCGTGGTGTCTTCGGTGACCGCTAGGCGGATTTCGCCTTTGCGTTCGGCAATCCCGACAACCGGCGTTTTGCCGCTTGCGCCACGACCACGCATACCGTCGTGTTTCTTGCCCCCGACATAGGTTTCGTCGGCTTCGACAATATTGCCAAGTAGATCACCGCGTCCGGCTTTTTCGACGCTGTAGCGAATACGTTGCAGCATGAACCAGGCGGTCTTTTGGGTGATGCCGAGATACTTTGCAAGCTGGATGGACGAGATGCCTTTTTTGAGTGAGGTATTGAGATAGATGGCGTAGAACCATTTTTGTAAGGGTATATGGCTATCGCTAAACATGGTACCGACTTTAACGGTGAACTTTTTGCGGCAGTCCCCACATTTGAAGAGCTTACCGTCAGCGAACTTGTATGACTTGAGACTGCCGCAGTGCGGGCAGTATCTATTGACGCCATTCTCGCCCCAGCGTTGTGTTTCCAAGAATGCGAGACATGCAGTCTCATCTGGGAATTGTTGTTGGAAGGCGAATAAACTCATACTAGTAGTTTATATTAACTGGGGTGGGTCTGTCAAGTATATAGGCGCGTTATGAAAATGCCCAAAAATCTCGCCAATAAAGCAATTGTCTCCGTTGCAATAGCTTCGCTCATGCAAGTTATCGTCCTAGCCATAATCGTGAAGTCGTTACACGCAAAAACAGTTGGAGATGGCTTGGTAGCCGGGCTGTTACTGTGGGCCGGTTTCACGGCCGCAACGACAGTTGGCAATAATCTATACTCGCGACTTAGTTGGAAATTTTGGTGGCTCAATGCCAGCTTCTTTTTGATAGTAATGCCTATTAATGCAGTTTTGCTCAGCGTTTGGAAGTAATATGAATAGCCCTGCAAAAGATACTCAGGCTTATATTGCCGCTTTGCCCGATTGGCAAGCTAAGTTTCTAGAAAATTTTAGACAGCAAATTCATCTGGCATCAAGCGAAGTGACAGAAGAAGTAAAGTGGGGCGTACCTGCATTTATCTTTAAATCAAAAGTAGTCTTCACGATGGCAGCATTTAAGAGTCACGTCAAGTATAACTTCATCCTTAACGGTGCAGTATTGAGCGATCCGAATGGACTATTCAACAACGGCCTTGAGTCTGCCAAGTCACGTAGTATTGACTTGACCAAAGGCCAAACGATTAGCCAATCAGACCTTAGTGGGTTAATCAGTCAGGCGTTAGCTAAAGCTGGTTGATATCATCTTTTGTTCTGCTTTTTGGTAGAATACAGTTATGAATCACACAACAACTCACAAAGATAACGCGGTCAAAGACTATATTGCTTCACTGGATGAGCAAACCGCCACAGATAGCCACGTGCTTATCGAAATGATGCAGCGGATAAGCGGGCATGAGCCCAAGCTGTGGAACGTGGGTACTATCGGGTTTGATACGTACCATTACAAATACGACAGTGGCCGCGAGGGCGATGGTCATGTCATCGGCTTTTATCCCCGAAAAGGCAAGATTACCGTTTACCTGATAGACGGCACGGCGCGCTACTCTGACTTACTAACTAAGCTGGGTAAACATACCATCGCTGGCTATTGTATCTATATCAAGCGGCTTAGTGATGTAGAACTACCAGTCCTTGCACAAATCGTGCAGCGGTCTTATGAGCATATAAAATCGAAGTCCCAAGATGGGCCTATAGATAAAATATTGTGGAAAGCAGAAAAGTAGAAGCCTGCTACCCCTGTGCTGCTTGGAAAAAACCTATCATCTTGTCCCAAGATTGCTCGCTGGCGGCCTTATTACCTTCGTAAGTTCCACCCAAGCTCAACATTTCATGAGTAACGGTGTCCTCACTGACCGGCTCATAGCTCTCGCGGCCAAGCCCCGGCACTTTTATACGATGTCCAGCATTGGGATAGGCAATATGCTCGTAATGGTATGGGTAATTATGCTTTTTGAGCCGTTCCATGATTAGATTCGCCATTCGCTCCGATGGCCACAACTGGTCGTCTTTGCCAGAGATAAGCAATATGGGGCAAGCAGCTTTTTCTAACTCGATTTCGGCTGCGGCGTAGGCGCTTGGGTCGTCGAGAACATGATTGAATCTATCGGCCTTCGCAACGGCGCCGTCTTCTTCAAAATCGTTTTGCCACTGGACGTAAGGAAGCGGCTTGCCGTGATATGTCCATGACGGTCGCCCCTCAACGCCCATCCAACGAATGCCACTTGGCACATACGCCGCAACTGCACCGACTTTTGAGGTAAGGGCCGCTACCTGCAAAGCAGCTTCGGAGCCGCGCGACGTTCCGGTGACGCCGACCTTCGGTCCTTGTACCATCGGCTGTTGCAGTAGCCAGTCTACTCCGTGTTCAAAGGTCTCGAGCGGAAGCTCGGCAAATTCTTCCGGCAAGCCCGGAGCACCAAAGTAACCCAACGAGAAAGCTACAAAGCCCGCCTCAGCGAGTAGTGGGGCGGCAGCGGTCTTAGCACCGCCGCTTGAGCCACCAATGCACATAACAGCTGGGAATGGCCCCTCGCCTTGCGGCACAAATAATTCGCCGATAAGACCGTGAGTGTTGATCTCGTGTTTGCTTATGGACGAATTCATTGTCGTGCCTCGCCGTAATTTCGGTAAAAGCGCATCTTTAATAATGTGGTCATGAAAACCTCCGTTTGTTTTATTGATTGTTTATTTTCTCCAAGTCCTCACGAGACTGTATGTAGGATAGCATATCTACAAGATTATCTGCCCTCCATACACAATCTGTTGCACTAGATTCCTGCTTGATTCGTTATAATCAAGCCATGACAGATATAGAGCGTGAGCCAATGAATAGTCCAGAGTATCCTTTTCTCCATAACAAAATTCCCGTCGCAGATGGCTTAGAGAGTTTTGCATCTTTTGCCGAAGAATATCAAGGTTTTACCTTTTGTCCATATGTTGCCGAGAAAGATGCCGATGGCTGGAATAAATCGACCAGCCGTGTGTATATGAACCAAGTACTGCCAAAGTTTTTGTACGTGCCGGTCAATATCGCCGGAGGCGATTTGGATTCACTTAGCGCTTTCTTTAAATCTGTCCAAAATCGCGCTGATATTCCAGCTGTTAATATTACGCAGCCGCATAAAAGCAGCCCAGTGCTGCGCGAGCTATACTTGGGCGATGCCGATAGCGAAGCGAATGTTGACACGCTCATTCGTAATGACAATGGAAATCTTGCACCATACGACCTAAATTCTACTGCCTTTGTTGAGTGGTACGAAGAGGAAGTTGGGCCTTTCAAGGACAAACCAGTGGTTTTGGTTGGGATTGGTGGTGTGGGCGAGCCAATCGCTAAAAAGATTGCTGCCGAAAAGCCAAGCAACCTTTTGTTAGTAGATGTGATCGACAAAACTGACTTTGCTATCCACCTAGGTGAAGTGGCCCAAGTTCCTACAAGTTTTTCAGGATCACTTCGTGGCATGCTGGAGTCAGGATTACCGGACGGAGTAATCGTCATTAATGCAGCCGGCAAAGAAGGCGCAACCAATGAATCCGAACTCTGGGAACTCATCCAAAAAGGCGCTCATAACGGCATGTTCGTCGACCTCCGCCCTCATCTTGATGTCAAAATTGTTGAGGAAGCGAATGCGCACGGTTGGGGCGCCCACACTGGGCATGGCATGAACGCTCGAAATGATTATGTCTTACTGCAAGGCATTGCCAAGCAGATTCCGGGTGCCGATCCTCCTTCGTTTGAAGAATTCCAGCGTTTGGTAGCGAGAGCATCTTAGCTAATCTCTCCATCAATCACTAATCCAAACCCGACTAGTTTTTCGTGCACCAGGCGTAAACTTGGCTCCAATTGGTTCCGCCTATTATTCACCAGCCGCACAATTTAGTTATTTTGTCGATTACACCCTTTCGGGTGTATTTTGTTATGATTAATAGTAATGAGTAATTCCAGCAAAAAGGTCATTCCTGGTGGCGTAGAAGAATATATTCTTGAATATCCAAAAGAAATTCAAAACAAGCTTACAATAATCAGATCTGCAATCCGTAAGGTAGCGCCTGATGCAATTGAAACTGTAAGCTACTTTGGCATTCCAGGTTACTGTTACGAAGGCTATGACTATAATGGTATGTTCGTTTGGTTTAGCTACAAATCTCCCTTTGTAAGGCTTCACGTCCGACCACCAGTCGCTGAAAATCACACTAAAGAACTTAAAGGTTGCAAGATCAGCACAGGTATCATAGGTTTTCCTGAAACAAGTGAGCTGTCTCCCGCGCTTATTGTAAAGCTAGTAAGGGCAAGTTTAGATGAAATGAAGAGTAACCCTAACTTAAAAGGTAAGTAAGGTATCATTACAACATGAAACTATTTCTCTCTTCCCTTGCGATTTCCGATCCCCAAAGTACAGAACTTGCGCAGCTCGTTGGCAAAGATCCTAAAGATATCAAACTGGCGCTCATAGAAAACGCTGCTGATACATATGCCGAAGGCTCGCGTGCCTGGGTGAACAGCAATCGAGCTGCCATTCAGAGTCATGGCTTTGATGTTGAGATCATCGACATCAGGAAGTACAAAGGTAAGCTGCCTGAATTAAAAGATAAACTTATCTCCAAAGACGTTATGTGGTTTGGTGGCGGCAATACGTATTACTTGCGGTGGCTTTTAAAAGATATTGGAGTGGAGAAGCTGATTGCGGAGTTTGCTCAAAAAGGCAAAGTGTATGGTGGCGGAAGTGCTGGCGCAATTATTGCCGGACCGACACTCAAACATTTTGAAACTGCAGACGATCCAGCGGACGCACCAGAAGTTATGCTCGATGGGTTGCATCTTACCGATCGAGTTGTGGTGCCGCACATGGACAACCCTAAGTTTGCGGCAATAGTTGATGACATTAATAGCAAGCTCGTAGAGGATGGATTCAAGACGGCACCTTTAAGGGATGCGCAGGCGCTGGTGATAGATGGGGATGCGTGGAGAGTGGTGTAGTCTGCTATCATCAAGTTAGTATGACCACCAAGAAACGATACCGTCGCTCCAGAAAAACCGCACTCCTGCAAGAAATGGAGTTTGTAGCAATTCTGTTTGCTATCCTTGTGACACTTGGCATACGGCAAGGCATGGATGATCCTAATCTAGGGCTGGTCGCAAGTATCTTCTTTCTTATCACCATACTTTTGGGTGGGAGCTTCTATTTGTGGCTGACATACAAACAACGGATGAAGCAAAAGGCGCTCCGCGCTCTTCAGGTCGCTCACATAGATGCTATGACTGGAGAAGAGTTTGAAGAGTATGTTGCTGTATTACTTCGTTTTCAAGGCTATAAGATACGCATGACACCACGAAGTGGAGACTATGGCGTTGATATTGTCGCCACTAAAGATCGTGTGAGGACGGCCATCCAAATAAAACGCTACGCCAAGAAACTTGATCAGAAGCCTATTCGAGAAGCGGTGACCGGTATGGCGGTAAGACAGTATGGATGTACGAAGGCGATGGTCGTCACTAACAGTACCTTTACGAAAGCAGCGACATTTCTTGCTGCGGAAAGTGGCTGCGAGTTAGTTGATCGAGAAAAGCTGGGTGAATGGATATTACTGTTTCAGGGGGAAACGGCTGCCTAACCATGCTTTAGAGTCTATCTCATCTGCTACACTAAAAAGTAGTTAGTCGGGAAGAAGGAGCCATAAAGTATGAGAAAAATAATCGTCCAAGAATTTATCACGCTAGATGGAGTGATGCAGGCCCCTGGCGCCCCAGAGGAAGATACGTCGAGCGATTTTAGATACGGCGGTTGGACCGCGCCGTACTTTGCCGAAGCCGATAAATCCGCTGATGACTTTATGAAAAGATGGATGGAGTCAACGGATATTCTGTTAGGCCAAAAGACATTCGAGATATTCGCCGGATACTGGCCCAAGCATGCTGATATGTGGCCGGGCATCATAGATGTCACCAAATATGTCGTGAGCGATACGATGAGCGCGTCAGACGTGGAAAATTCAGGTTGGAAGAATTCGGTGCTACTGACTGGTCTGGATGACATCAAAAAGCTCAAGAACTCGGATGGTCCTGCCATAAAGGTTCATGGCAGTGGCAATCTGGCCCAGACGCTATTCAAGCATGATCTGGTGGATGAGTTATGTTTGATGACATTCCCAATCACGCTCGGTACGGGTAAGCGTCTGTTTGGCGAGGGCACGATTGCCGCGGCCTTTACCATGACCGACAGTCTGGTCACCTCAAATGGTGTCATCTGCGCGTATTACAAACGATCCGGTGAGGTCAAGACAGGGACGGTGGGCGAATAGCAATGACTGAGCAATCTGCACCATGGCCAAAGGTTGGACCGCCATCTTATTTCCCTTCAATCGAGAAAAAGTATGGTCGCTCTATTGCGGAGTGGCAGGATATTATCTTGCATTGTGGGATCGAAAAACACATGCAGATCGTTGCCTATCTAAAGTCCGAATACGGCATGGGGCATGGTCACGCGAATGCGCTGGTGGGCTGGACGCTGGCAGGAAATAGAGCTGCCAAAGGCAATTCGTAACCTCACTTCCTACGAAGATTTATACGCGATCTCATGATAGCTAGTCTGGTGCGGCCCAAAGAAAACTTTGGTGTATAAGCGCATGATGCTCACGCCCACTAGTAAGTAAGAGAAACAAAAGAGCACTATCTGAAAGACGTGGCTCCCTGGAATCATGCTGAGCAGAATGTCCTGCGCCAAAAAGGATGGACTAATGGGGAACGCCATAAAGAGCAGCGATACGATAAAAAAGAGCTGGCCTAATTTGGTGAATACAAATATGGAGCCATGGTAATCTTGCAGCGTATCTGGCTCACCTTGCGCCTTTAAGTGCCAGAGGCACACATGGCCCACGATGAATGCGATGCTCACTCCCGCTCCGTACATCAGAAGATACTTCCAGTCCCAGCCTGAGGCCGACGCCAAGAAGAGCGCACCGAAAAGATGGCCAAGCATGATGAGATTCCAGCAAATCTTGGCAGAATTTTTGGTGGTGTAAGCCCGTACGTAAAAGAGAATGCTAACGATGGCTGCTGCGGTGGAAATGGCGAACGTTGAATGAGCGGACAGTGTTGTGGACGCGGTGGCCATTGCGGCAACCAGGAAGAGCGCCACAGAAAGGACTTGGGTAGGAAGCGACTCAAGGAAGGTGCATGCTCGCCCAAGAGATTTCAGCGGCGCCCATAGGTAATGACTCACCATCGTGTTCATGTTCCACTCCTTGACGCCCAGAATGTAGAAGGTCGCACGGAGCTTCCCGAGGAACGTATTTTTGATCCTTTGGGCAGGTGGTACAAAGTAGAAAAATTGATCATGCACCAGATAGCTAACAACCGACGGCGAAATAAGCAGCTGGTATGTTCGTAACGAGGCGTTGCTGACAAAGTGGATCAGCACCAGCCACTGGAGCCCTGCGGCCAGCTCTATAAACATGATCCCGATTTGAGTGATAGATGCGTACGCAATTTGCGTCTTGATAGAGGATTGGACGCGGGTGATGGATGAAGCAACGACTGCGGTAATAAGGCCCAGAGCACCAATGGCGATCCGGAGCGACATGCTGCCTTCCCAGAACGGATAGGTTCTCAGCAGCAAATATAATCCCATATGTACCGAAAGCGCGCCGTAAAAGATCGCGCTCGATGTCGTCGGACCTTCCATGGCTCGCGGCAGCCAATACGAGAATGGGAATTGCGCAGATTTAATTAAGGCAGCAATAAACAGTAGCAGACCAAGTACGGCTAAGTGGTTTCCATGTTGCGCGATCAGCTGCGAAAAATCAGAGAAGTTGATGTTCTTCTCAAAAAGATGATGCGCATACCAGATGGCAGCCAGCAGAAAAGCATCGCCAATGCGGTAGACCGAAAAAACCTTTAACGCGTTCCTGGCGGGCAGAAACCGATCTCTGTAAAAGGCGATGAGCAGTATAGAACTAACCCCAATCAACTCCCAACCCACGAATAATACTTCAAAGTTGCCCGCCAGAATGGCCAGGGACAATCCAATAAAAAAGAGAAAGATCGTGCTATAAAATCGTTTGAACCCCTGTTCGCGGTGCATGTAGTATTTGCTAAAGATAAAAACCAGGGTGGTCATCAGCGTGGCCATGCCCAAAAATACCGCCGCAAGCCGGTCAAAGTAAAACTCCAGAGACAACGTATACTGCTGGCTGGTATACAAAGTGCTAACACTTCTAAACACTGGTGAAGAACCGGCGCTGAGCCACTGGTAACCAAAAAAGAAGAACAGTCCGAGCTCCACAAGTATTGTAGAGATGGCTATGACGAAAATTGTGTGCTCCATTTTCTTGGGCGTAAGCATACAACCGGCAAAACCGAGGATGGGAATGAGTGCTAGTAGGGGAAGAAGTTGTGTCAGCATGGCTATTTTATGATGTGCACGGGTAAGTTTTCTCGGGTGGCATCCAGGATATGGTTTGTCTTCATCTTGGGGGTGGTTTCAAGCATGTGAGGTATGTCATGGACGGTAGGTAATTTTTTGGTGAGCGGCGCGTACGGGACAAATGCTCCTTGCCTAAAGACATAGAGCGTTTTTTCTTCGGGGTGAACGGCAATGAGATGAATCCACTCGTTGGCGAACCATTGATACAGATCGGGGTTGGATTGTATAACTTTCTTCACCACTTCCGGGCGATGTTCAACAATCATCAGGAGCCGCACTGGGTCGTGTACCTCGACCATCTGGAGGGGAAGTCCGGAACGAAGGTCGCCGTCGCTGCTATTTGAAACTCCGATCAGCCCCATGACATTGTGAGGTAGCTTGGTGCCCGCGCCCAATTTGTAATTGTCCATGCGGGAAAAGAAATATTCCAGATTAATGCCGCCGCAAACTGTTCCGAGAGGCGTGAGTACATTTAGGAGCAGCGCACCCTCTGGGTCGCTCGCGTAATCGTAAGAGTTGAGGAATGCTCTCCGATCCAAAAAGAGATGTTTGGTAAGATCTCTTTTTCCTACTACGCACAGCGCATTGGTGCCATGCCCCAGTTCCGGCCTTGGTTCGTAATACGAAACCGAACGTTTTTTGATGTCGTGCCGAATCCCTTTGATGCGTTGCTTTGTGCTGATCGACATAAATCTGCGCGATCGTTCTTTGGCGTTAAGATCAAGCGCTTCTTCAAAAAGTTGCTGGTTCTTGCGGTGCAGCTTGCTGTTTTTTTCTGTCAGGGTATCTTCGTCATAAAATTTGACTTCGTCAGACGCTGTGTCGTGCAGGCCGCCCAAGAATTGAGTCGATGCAGGTATGGACAGATGACGCGCCTCGAGCAATTCTCGCACCGGTTGGTAATTTGCCATGTAGGCGAAAACCCGAGCGTTCACCAAACCCGGTCGTCCGCTGCATGCGCCACAGTCGTGCGCACCATGATGCGGATTGTTGGCGCTGCTTGAGCCGTGGCCGATTACATACACAAGCGAAGAAAAATTCTTGGTCAGGCCGATGCTGCGGAGTAATTTTTCAACGCGGTCGGCCATCTCTTTGACCGTAAACCCTACCTGTAAACCTTTCTCTTTGTCATGTGCCCCAGTATGCACAATCGTTAAGTCGGCGGTTGGGTCCATGTGACCAAATGCGTCAGCAATCGCTGGGCTCATGGAAGGATTTATGAGGTTGACGACCAGCTTGCCCATGGCGGGGATCCCGAGCAGATACGAAAAGAGAAAACCTCTTACCAGTTTGTGGGAATGCTTGGTGTACATGATTTCTTTTTCGTGTACATGCGCATTATCCTTGGCCACTTCTTTGATCAAGTATTTGGGAGTGACCGGTGCGGGACAAAGCTTGTCATAAAATTTGGCGTGAGCTGGGTGAAAAAAGAACTCGACCCCAAAGAAGCCAGGGGCGCCAAATGTTTCGCAATGACTATCCAGACTTTCGGTGTAGGTGCGCAAGGAATATTCTCGATCGTCGATGCAAAAGATAGCTTGAAAACTCTTTTTGCTGGGTTCTTTGGCGGTCGAACTGGCGGGCAGCGTATGCGCGATGCCCGAGAGCACGGTGTCGTAGTAACTCCACTCAAACGCATCTTGCCAGATTTTAATCACTTCGTGCAGCTCGGTGGGGGGTTCGTCAGCAAACATATCTATTGGTGGCTGCGTTACAGTGTTTCCTAATGGTTGCCAATCGTTGTCTAACCGGCTGGTTAGGGTATCAATCTCGAGCAGAAGTTCAAGAGTTATCATGTCGCCGAGAGCAATCTTCTTTGGGTACAAGAGCGACTCTGGCTTTTCTTCGAGGGTCGCGACAATGCCAGACCATCCACGGTGCGCAAACTGTTGGTCATAGATATATTGCGCAAAGTAGGCTTCTTTGCCTTTGCCCACCACAATCTCAAGGAGATTGGTGATGGTGCATGACGTATCGTGCAGAAGATCACGCGCTCGTTTCGTTTTGAAAAAACTGACCAAGCTGTGATCTTCCAGGTTGCGCAGAGCGTTCAAAAGGCCTTTGTCCTCAAAGGGAAACGGCGAAATGGCGATTCCTTGATCAATATAGCTACAGATAGTGCGGAACAAAAGCGGCTGCACCGCATTATCCATATCGATTTGGTACAGTTGCTGCCACTCTTTTCTTAGTTTTCCGATTCGCGGTTCGAGAGTCCAATCGTATTCTTGGGAGAGCGCTTTGGTGTGCCACTCCTCGAAATCTTTGCTTCCTTTTCTGTCTTTGATGACGCTCGCGAGGACCTCTGGAGTTATTCGTCCGATCGCGTAAAGATCTCGATATTCCGTGAGTGAAAGTGTGGTTTGGTAGCCAAAAATTGCCGACGCTTTAAAGATTGCGTCATAAAATTTCATATCCTGAAAGGCGTGCAGCGTGTTGTGATGCACAAAGTCCTTGAGCGGACCTTGCGTAGGCAAATAATGCTTGAGCACATGCAGCACGTGCTCTTCATCAAAATGATGGGGGTATTTTTGAGACATAACTAAATCTGCATCCAGTTGAAATGCGTGGTATCCTTTGAATTCAATTCGCGTCGGAGTTGAATATACTAGGTGACGAATAAGTTATCGCGCATGCCCTCAGTGTAAATGGGGCGCTCTAACAAATGAACTAATCACCTTTAGACACTCGTATTGTACTCCCAATGCTTATAGTTTTGCAATATAGTGGGGAAAATTGCTAGATCTGATAATCGCTGGGTTTTGCTGATATACTTACCCTAATATGCTACGTTCAACGCCCTTTCTATTGTTCGATGGCAACTGCGCCGAGGCAATGACTTTTTATCATGAATGTATCGGCGGCGAACTCACGCTGACCAAACTCGGCGATACTCCCATGAAAACCGCATTGCCGCCAGAGAAGCACGAGCGAATTATTAACGCGCATCTCAAAAGCGGTGAGATTGAAATCTCAGCTACTGACTGGATGGCTTCTCCTGATTTTGACCCAATTGCCGGCAATACCTTTGCGATATTTGTGACCGGTGATACTCCTGAGGAACTGCAAACGATTTTCGACAAGCTCAAAGATGGCGACAACAATACTCGCTTGCAAGAACTGCATGAAATGCCATTCGGACTGTATGGCCAGTTTTACGACAGGTATGGCATTCAGTGGATTTTTAGGGGCGAAAAGCGCTAGCTGGTAAACTTCTACGAGCAACGCAACAATGCTTCTGGTTGTGATCTCCCCTCCTTTATGCTTTAATATTGGTAACGTGGTCGTCCCATTGCACCCATGCGCTGCTCATTCGGCGAACGACATGGACGGACGTTAGGACCACCGCGAGGAATGAGTAAGCCTGCGCCTAAGGGATATCGTCGAGCCAGTTCGGCGACAGGCTCTCACTAGTTAACAAAGGGACGCTTATGCAACAGCAAGGCAAAAGTCTCCAAGACCAAAAGGATCACGGCTGGAGCTACGAGGCGAGTATGAAAAACTGGCGCTCGTGGGGCTCGTGGTTCAGCTGGGGTAGCCCGGTTGGTCTGGGCCTGTTCTTTATTTCCATTGCGACAACGCTTTGGATCTTGAGCCAGGCCTTCGGCTGGAAGTAGAACTTCCAGCTGGTCAAACAGCATCGTCATATTGGCGGTGCTGTTTTTAGTTTCTCGTGGCTTGACTTTAGAAAATGAGGAAGTCTTTATTGTTTTGCAATTCTTTTACAAGAAAGAGGGCGATCCTTCTCGCTTCAGCTGCTTCGTCTGCGGAAATATATCCAGCTTCTAATGCGGCCTCAAGCTCATCTTCATCTAGGATGATTGGATCTTTACCAGGGATTTGCCAGACGTCTAGGTATAAATCATCAAATTCAAATCCATCTTTCGTCAGTCGAATAGGTCGAGCGACATCGCAATACACCCCAACCAGCTGGCCAGAGGCGTTATGGAATTTATTAATGATATACGGCTTGCCGGTCTCCCACTTAGTCACCCATTTGTAGCCAGGCTCAGCAATAACAACGTCGCCTTCCTGCCATGGTTCTTCTAGCTCATTCCATACCTCGGTGCCAATGCCAAGATTGTCTGATAGGAACTTCATTGTCTTTGTGGTGTTGAGTCCTAGACCTTGAGTCGAAGAGATGTGTTTAGGGGCGTGTGTTGACATATTGATGTTCCTTCTCGGGTTTTGAGTATAGTGTAATAGTTGAGTCACTACTTACGATACAATAAATACTTGCTTAAAAAACAGTCCCTCGGATGAGCTGTGTCCTTGCAGTCAATGCTATACTTTCCCTATGACCGACACACAAGACATCTATAAATCAGCGGGTATTATCATTCAAGATCGCAAGCTGTTGTTTACTCGCGCCAAAGATATGGAATTCTTTATTGATCCAGGTGGCAAGCTTGAAGAAGGTGAAACTGCCAAGCAAGCGCTTGTTCGAGAACTAAAGGAAGAGTTGGCGATCGATGTAGATGCAGCAGATCTTGAGTTTTTTGGTGAGTACACTGCCGCGGCCGCGAACCACAAAGGCCGAACGGTTCATATGCAAGCGTTTATTGTGAAGAAATGGAAAGGCGCGATCAAAGCGAGCGCCGAAATTGAGGAACTTCGTTGGCTTACTTCTGATCTGCCAACTGACATTCAAGTTGGTTCGATTTTCGGTGGTCAGGTTCTGCCAACATTGCATGCACAAGGGTTGGTGGATTAACGCTCAACGCCTTTAATTTAATCATTGGCAATAGCGAGGGAATAACCGCGATGGATAAAAGCCAAAAAGTTTTAGCTGAAGTGCGTGCATTATATCAGGTTGCTACAACCAGTATGGGCAAATGGATGTGGCAGCATCATACGCAATGGGTCGCCGACAAAGCCAAGAAGTTGGCAAAGAAATATGGTGCGGACAGCGAAAGAGCCTATTGTGCAGCCTTGTTGCATGATCTCGGCGACAGTAAATATGAGAGAGGTCATGAAGCATTTGACGCGTGGTCTTGGGAAACAAGCAAAGTGATACTTAAAAAGGCTGGATTTCGCAAAGCGGTTCGTGATGACATTCTTGAAGCTATTCGAACCCATTCCTGTCATCCTGGTCATCTCCCAACGACCATGGAAGGCAAAGTACTGGCTACTGCCGACGGTATGTGGCATCTACAGACAAACTTTTTCCCAGTGATCTGTTTTATGAATCGACCGGAAGGTATCAGTTCCTACAAAGAATGGCAGGAGTGGTTTACGCAGAAGATTGCACGTGATTTTGGGCCTAAGATCTTCTTTACGGATGAGAGAGCCGAAGTACAGGAAGACTACGCAGCGCTTACGCGAGTATTTGGGAATAAGAAGCATTCTCTTTGAGTAACCGTGCAGCTATCCCATCTTTCTTTTTGCTATCATTAGGCCATGGGAGCTTTGCCCTATATTTTTATCGGTGTGTCCGGTGTGGTCTCGGGAATCTTATCAGGTATTAGCGGCGGTGGCGGCGGTATGCTGATGATCCCTGCCTTTATTTTGGTGGGCATTCCGCCGCAGAATGCAGTGGCTACTGGGAAGATGAACGGTCTCGGGGCGGCGTTCGGTGGTTTGTGGGCTTTTTCCAAAAGCGGGCATATTCGCAAAGATATCTTGAAAGTGATGATTCCCACGGCCGTGGTTGTCGGAATTACGACACCTTTTGTTTTTTCTGCCATAGATAGCAAGGCTTTTCAGCTGATCCTGGGCGTTATTCTTATTTTGCTGATCCCGACGCTCTTTTTAAAAAAGAAGGCGGTGCATACGCCAACCAGAAAGCACCGAATCGCCGGATATATATCGTACACTGGAGTGCTGGTGATTCAATCGTTGTTTGGCAGTGGGGTGGGGAGCCTGGCGCTGTTTGTGCTTACGCTCCTTTTTGGGACAACCAAGCTTGAGGCTAATGCGACCAAGCGAGCGGTGATGGCGGTACTGACGCCGATTACGTTTGTTGCCTTGTTGGTGAGTGGTTTTGTGGTGCTTTCGTATGGCATTGTCGGGCTAGCTTCGGTTTTTGTGGGCACGCATTTTGGCTCAAAGATCGCGCTCAAAAAAGGCGACCAGTTTGTGAGTATTGTTATGGCTATTACGATCGCAATTGCTGGAGTGGTGCTGGTGGTGAACGCGGTGCGGTAGTCGTTACCGCTTTTTGCGCGGCCGCTTTTTCTTTTCGATTTTTCGTTTATCTTTCTCGAGTTGTCCATCGCTTTGCTGATCAGCTCGAAGCAGGTCATCGCGCTCAATGCCGAGCTCGCGCATAATGGCATCGAGCTTAATTTTGATGGCGAGTGTGTCGCGGTTCTGAGTATTCTGAATAATAAAGACCATCAGGAACGTGATGATTGTGGTGCTGGTATTGATGATAAGCTGCCAGGTGTTAGAAAATCCCAGGACCGGACCGCTGAGCGCCCATACAACCAGCACAGCGAGTGCCGCCACAAAGACCCATGGTCGTCCGAGAGCAGTCGAGACTACAGAAGTAAAGCGAGTAAAAATGTCTGGTTTGCGTGGCTTTTTCATACGCTACCTCCACTCGTTACCTATCTCTATTATACTCCTGGCGCGTATATTGGTTCCCGCCTACGCTTAAAGTTTGCTACACTTACTGCATGACTGCTCGAACTCATGACCTTGCCGCGATTACCGCCCTTGGCGTCATTTTTCTGCTGCGGCCGATTCAGAATATCACTTTGGCGACTGCTATCTTGGCGGTGTTTGCCAACTTGATCGGTGGTATTACGCCAGACATCGATCAGCCAACCGCACCTTTTTGGCGAAACCTGCCTGTTGGTGGGACGATCGGGCGGATTTTTGACAAACTGCTTGGCGGCCATCGCTTTATTACCCATTCACTTTTGGGGCTCGCTCTTTTTGGGTACCTGGTGCACTTGTTGCTGCACTTTTTGCACCCGATTATGGGTTCGATCGACAGCGGTTTGGTATGGTGGGCCTTTATGATCGGCATGGTCTCGCACCTGATTATGGACACCCTTACCAAAGAAGGCGTGCCGTGGCTTTTGCCAGTGCCGATTAAATTTGGGGTTCCGCCACTTAAAAAGCTGCGTATCACTACGGGCAAAGCTGGTGAGACGCTCATCGTCTTTCCTGGTTTGCTCGCGTTCAACGCAGCTTTTTACTATTTACACTATCACCAGATTTTGGATATTCTGCACAACCACGTGTGGTAGATTTATTGGCCCAGATTATCTACCACCACTTGGCTCGTGGTTGGCTGTAAAGCCGTTGCGTGGTCACCTTTAATATCATGCAGCGCATATACTGCGACCATACTCATTGCCACCAACACCATGTACGCACCAACTTTTATTTTTGTTGGAGTCATTACTTGGACCCTCCCTTTTGTTTTTTAAATGTCTGTTTTTTGAGTTCTAAGCCTCTCAAAGCTTATGGTTAAGCTTATCACCGCGCATACAGGAATTGCAATACTTTTTATCCATTTCTATACCAGCCGAATTGATTTGATGTACGTATACGATGGCAATTGGCACAAAGTATTTGACACTTCTTGATTTCAAGAAGAATCTTTTTCCAGCTTAAGGTATTGGTGAGCGCGCGTGATATGCCGAAAGATTTATCCGCCCTATCTATATGGTCAAAATCGAGTACTCTTGGATCTGCTATCCCACATACTGAACAGGATTTATCCGATAGGTACTTCAGAAGTTGTCTTCGTAGGTCACCTTTAACCTTGATTTTACGAGCGATCGCTCTTTCGCGATACTTGCTTCCATACTTTCTATAGTGCTCTTGATAGTATGCTCTGCGTTTATTTGCATGACAGCATTTGCACTGAGAATGCAGTTTACCTTGCGTTTTATCTCTGAAGAAAAACTCACTCACTTCTTTAATGATTTGGCATCCTGAACATTTTGGCATGACGTAAGCATAATCTTATATGTTTTGCAGTGCAATCGCTACTAGTGAAAAACGACTCTTTTCTTTATAATGAATAGCGTCTTCCATTTGGCGCCTTGGCGGAGTGGTTACGCAGAGGTCTGCAAAACCTCTTACACCAGTTCGATTCTGGTAGGCGCCTCCATTTTTTATACCCACGGGGATGTGGTGGAATTGGCAGACACGCATGCCTTAGGAGCATGTGCCTTCGGGCGTGGAGGTTCAAGTCCTCTCATCCCCACCATTATAGGTATTTTGCCAAGGCAGAATGCGTATTATGGTAAGACGTAAAAGTGCTTGGCTCGGTATGCGAAAGAGACCACTTCAACAAATACCCCAAAACAGTAATCGAGCAGCTACCTTGCTCGCTGTGTCTTTTATTGCACTGATAATCCTGATATATGACATTCTTTGGACGCACTTCCACCAAACTGGAGTGTGGAATTTGTTCAGCATTATCGCGCTGTTGATTGTTGCTTTGATTCCTAGCCTGATTGGCTATCAGCGCGTCTTTACCGGGGTAGAGCAGGCCTATATGGACAAGATGCTTGACCTCGTACTCAAGGATAATTTGCGTAAGTCTCATAAAGACGATGAAGTGCGATTGGTCGCCAATATACTGACGCAAACTGCGCTTGAGCGACTGGAAATCATGGGTTGGTCTGCCAGAGGCCGGATTCTGGTGTTCTTAAAAAAGACCGGGCTGCTTGATAAAAATAATCCAATCGTGACTATCGCAGGAGCTCGGCTCAACAACACCAAATGCCGCGGTGCGGATCTGAGTGATATCGACCTTAGCGGCGCTGAATTTATGGGCGCCAAGCTGACCGAGACGAATTTGAGCGGCAGTAATCTCAGCGGCGCTCAGCTATTTGGCGCAGATCTCAGCGGGGCGGATCTGCGCGGTGCTGATCTCCGAAATGCACGTCTGGATGCCGCCAAGTTGCACCGGACCAAACTTAATGGCGCAAATCTTACGGGTGCCAGGATTAACGAAGAAATTCTCACCAACAAACTCCTGCTTGAAGACGCCATTATGCCTGACGGGACGGTGTGGCGCCTAAAGGAGCGACTCGAGGAGATCGGGCTCTAGTCCTTCTGCTTCATCTCCATCACCGCATGGTTGTTCCCCGCTGGGTCATTAAAGAACGCGATCTTCATCATGCCATAGTCCACGACGCCGTTTTTGTCGGTCTTGAGATCGGGCTGGTCGTAGTGCAAAAATTCTACACCCTTGGCGGTCAGCTCTTTAATGCTTTTGACAATGTCGTTGACGGTAAAGTTGAGCAGCGTATAAGTTGCAGGCTGATGCGTTGCTTTGACATAAGCCATCACCTGCACGCCGCCTGCGAGGGTGAGCATTAGTACACCGCTTGCCATATTGTCGTCAACGTTTAAGCCGAGCGTGTTGCTGTAAAATTCTTTAGCCTTTTCAAGATTATCGATTGAGAAACTTACCATGGCCGGTGCGTCTTTAAGCATGAGTGTACCCCTTGTTAATTGTTCTGGCAGAAGAAGCCATTCTCCAGTTTAACAGAGACCGCAACTTGCAGAGTGCTCGAAGTGGCACTGAGCGCCCCGCTGGCTCCACAGGTAGCTGCCCGACTGAAGGACATAGTACCGACGCTGGCTGGCGCAGTGGTTTGGTAGGTGATGGTGTAAGCGCTTCCAGTTGAAGGGTCGTTGAAGCTGGAGAGATACCCTGCCTTAAAACTGTCAGTTAAAGCCTGAGTGCTCGGGTAGGAACCATTGCTCCCCAGGTAGTGTTCAAGGTTACCAACCACAATGCCGACATCGCGTCGTCGCTGAGTATCGCGGCGACTTTTTTGTGCTTGTGGCAGAGCCAGGAAGACGATAAGAAAAATGAGCCCAGCGATAGCCAGGACCAAAACAACTTCGATGATGGTAAAACCTTTTTGCGCGAGCGGGCTACGTGCTTTCATTCCACCCTAACCTGTATTGTTGTATCACGCTTATGGTAGCACGTTGCAACGAAATATGCTCACTTTTTATGCTATTATATAAGGAGTAGTAACGAAGGAAAATTAGATGACAATTCTTTATATAGTGCTGGCAATTGTTGCAGTAATTCTGCTGTTTGTCTGGGTGACGTACAACGGTTTAGTGCGCTTAAACGTGCGGGTCAACGAAGCGTGGAGCGATATCACCATTCAGCTGAAGCGGCGATATGACCTCATCCCTAACTTGGTCAATGCCGTAAAAGGGTATGCGACGCACGAAAAAGAGGTGTTCGAAAAAGTGACCGAGGCCCGCGCTAACGCCTTAACCGCACAGCAAAGCGGCAAAGTGAAAGATGTTGCTGCAGCCGAGAACCAATTTGAAGGTGCCTTAAAGAGCATCTTCGCAGTTGCTGAAGCTTATCCTGAACTGCGGGCGACCGAGAACTTCCAAAAGCTCCAAGACGAACTGACCGACACCGAGGACAAAATTATGGCTTCGCGCCGCTTCTACAACGGTGGCGTCCGCGACCTTAACACCAAGATTCAGACCTTCCCTTCAAACGTGTTTGCTGGCATGTTAGGGTTTAAGCAGCGCGAGTTCTTTGAAGTCGAAAACTTGCAAGACGTTGAGAAACCAGTAGAAGTTACATTCTAGCCACCCATGTATTCCGCGATCGCCGCCAATAAACGAAAAACCTTTTACCTAATGGGGTTTTTCGTGGTGCTGGTCGGAGGCCTAGGCTGGTTAGCTGGGAAGTACTTTGGCAATCCGAGCATCACAGTGGTTGCTTTGGTTGTGTCGTTGATCTATGCGCTAATCCAATATTTTATCGCTTCCAAGATTGCTCTCGCGATGAACGGCGCGCACGAGATCGAAAAACGCGACAATCCACGGCTCTATCGCACGGTTGAAAACCTGGCGATTGCTGACGGCATTCCTATGCCCAAGGTGTATGTCATTGATGATCCGGCACCAAATGCTTTTGCAACCGGTCGTGACCCCAACAACGCTGTGGTGGCAGCAACCAGTGGACTACTCGAGATGATGAATGATCAAGAGCTGGAAGGTGTGATTGCTCACGAACTTAGCCACGTCAAGAACTACGACATTCGTGTCATGATGATTGTGGTTGGTTTGGTGGGCGCGATTGGCTTTATTGCCGATATGATTTTGCGCATGATGTGGTTTGGCGGTCGGGATGATGAACGCGACGCATCACCGGTGATTATCATTGCGGCAATTGCGGCTGCGATCTTGGCACCACTTATCGCCATGATGGTGCAATTGGCGGTTTCGCGCCGACGCGAGTATTTGGCAGATAGCTCTGGGGCCCTGCTGACGCGTTATCCCGAAGGCCTGGCCAGCGCACTGGAAAAAATTGCCCATAGTGGCTCCACGCTGCGCCGCCAGAACACCGCGACCGCGCATCTCTTTTTGGCTAATCCGCTCAAGGGCGGATCGGTCGGCAAGTTTTTTAGCACTCATCCACCAATTGAGGAACGAATCGCCAAGCTGCGGGGAATGGAAGGGAAGATGTAATGTCACGAAAACCAAAGGTCGCCATTCAACCGACTACAGCCTCGGCTCAGCCGGCCAAAAAACCAGCGGCTCCCAAGCGAACGCCAGTTCGTTCAGCCAAGAGCGGGCTGATGACCATGCGCCATCTTATCTATGAAGTGTACGATCTTCTTAAAAACGAGTGGCGCCTATTTGGTGGTCTGGGCTTACTGTTTGGCCTGGCATATCGAGTGATGGTGGAAGGCGTGAGCCATGTTGACCTCACCGCGATTCAGTCTACCGCCCAAAACAGCTCTTCAAGTGCCACCGATCAAGCCATCAACACTGCGCTGTTAACCGGCTCGGCCTTGGATTCGGCCAGCAGCAGTCCAAGCAGTCAAGGGCCGATGTATGCCACTTTGCTGACAATTATTTTTGCGCTGTGTGTGGTGTGGGCCTTGCGCCAGACGCTGGCGGGCCGGCGGGTGCGGATTCGCGATGCGCTGTATAACGGTCCTGCGCCGATCTTTACCGTTCTGGCAGTGCTGGCCATTATTTTTATCCAAGCTTTGCCGCTGACGCTCGGAATCTTTATCTATGTGGCCACTACCTCTGGTCACATTACCCAAGGCATTTTGCAAAATGGGGCAGTGATGCTGGTGGCGATCATCGGGGCGCTCATCTCTTGCTATTGGTTGAGCGTGTCATTGGTTGCGCTGATGACTGCCACGGTGCCAGGTATTTATCCAATGGCTGCGCTGCGTGCTGCTAAAGAGCTGGTGGGCATCAGGCGATGGCAAATTTTTCTACGCATCGTGCTCTTTGCTACTGTTGTCGCTATGGTCTGGGCCTTGATTATCGTACTGTCTCTGGCAAATCCATTGACGCGCATCTTTACGATGGAAATCTTTGACATCCTTCGAGCAGTTACCTTGGTGCTGGCGACTGTCTTCTTATATAAATTGTACCGTTCGTTGGTTGATGAAACAGCTGAGTAAACAAGCCGCAGCCGTTCGCATTGCTAAACTACGCGAGCTGATTAATGACTATCGGTACCAATATCATGTTCACAACACCTCAATTATGGAAGAGGCCGCCGCGGACAGCCTGAAGCACGAACTGACCGAACTAGAGGAACAATATCCTGAGCTGATTACGCCGGATTCGCCCACGCAGCGTGTGGCAGGTGAGCCATTACCGCAGTTTGTGTCGGTGCGGCACTCTAGCCGCATGCTCAGTTTGAACGATGTGTTTGACGAAGCCGAAATGCAGGCTTGGGCGACGCGCATCGAAAAGCTCGCGGGCCATTCCATTAACGAATATCACGCTGAACTCAAGATGGATGGTTTGGCCTGTGCGTTGGTCTATGAAGATGGCGCGTTTGTGCAAGCCATCACGCGGGGCGATGGGTTTGTCGGCGAGGATGTCACGCACAATGTGCGCACAATTGAATCAGTGCCTTTGACCTTGCGACGTACTGCCCGAACCGAGCCGTTTTTGCACGGACGGCTGGAGATTCGCGGTGAAGTAGTGATGTACAAAAAGGATTTTGCGGCCCTCAACACAGCCCGCGAGGCTAAGGGGTTGCCGTTGTTTGCTAACCCGCGCAACTTGGCGGCTGGGACAATTCGCCAGCTCGATCCCAAGCTGACCGCCAAGCGGCCGTTGCATTTTCATGCGTGGGATATTTTACCTGCCGATCCTACGACCATCGTGACATATGGGCAGGGATTTGAGCTAGCCAGGGAGCTCGGCATTATCGTGAACAAAGAATCCAAACTGCTTGGTTCGGTCAAAGAGATTATGAAGTTCGCTCGCTCCTGGGAAGAAAAACGCCAAAAATTACCTTATGGCACCGACGGTTTGGTTATTAAAGTGAACGACCGCGAGCTGTATCGCCGCCTTGGGGTTGTGGGCAAAGCGCCGCGCGGCGCGGTGGCTTTTAAGTTTCCAGCCGAGCAAGCAACCACTAAGGTAAAAGATATTTTTGTCAGTATTGGCCGCACCGGTGCCGCGACTCCGGTGGCCGTACTTGAGCCGGTGGTGGTGGCTGGCAGCACAGTCCAGATGGCGACCTTGCATAACGAGGGCGAGGTGCTGCGCAAGGACATTCGGATTGGCGACACAGTTATTATCCACAAAGCTGGCGATATTATTCCAGAGGTGGTGGAGAGTCTTAAGAAATTACGAACCGGCAGCGAGAAAACATTCGAAATGCCAAAAAGCTGCCCGGAATGCGGCACGCCGCTTGCCAAACTCAAAGAAGACGATGCGGTCTGGCGCTGCCCTAACACGAGTTGTCCAGCTCGCGTCCACAACATGATTCAACACTACGCCAGCAAGGCTGCGCTGGACATTGACGGCCTGGGCGAAAAGAATGTTTTGGCTCTACTCGACGCCAAACTCATTCGGGATGTAGCCGATCTGTATTCACTGACCTCAGAGCAGTTGGAGCAGCTGGATCGTTTTGCCGAAATCTCGGCTCGCAAGTTGGTGGAGGCGATTCAGGCGCGCAAGAATCCGCCGCTCGGACGTTTTCTGTATGCGCTTGGTATCCGCCATGTTGGTTCACAAACCGCTGAAGATTTGGCCAACCATTTTCACACTCTGGACCGGCTGCGTAAAGCTACGGTAGACGAGTTGCACGCCGTGGAGGGAATCGGCGAAGTAGTGGCCGAAAGCATTGTGGCCTGGATTGCTGACGAAGAACACCAAGAGCTTCTGGCCAAATTATTGCAGGCTGGCGTCAAGCCCCAAGATGCGGCAGGTGCGAATGGACCATTGGCCGGCAAGAGCTTTGTGATTACTGGAACCCTGGAGGCACTGGAGCGCGAAGAGGCGGGAGAAAAAATCCGTAGTCTCGGCGGGACGTTCCAAAGCTCGGTTGGCAAGCACACAGACTACTTGGTGGTGGGCAAAAATGTTGGCGCCAGCAAACTCATCAAAGCCGAAAAACTGGGGGTGACCCAAATTACTGAACAAAAATTACTTGAGTTATTAAAAGGGTAGGCAGGAAATATGGCAACCAAACTGACATTTATTACCGGCAATGCAGGCAAAGCTGCGTACGTAGCCAAGGCGCTTGGTCAGTTGATTGACCACCACAAGCTAGACCTGGACGAATTGCAATCAATGGACCTGCGGACCATTGTGGCGCACAAAGTCCAACAGGCCTATGACCATTTGCAGGCACCGGTTTTGGTGGAGGATGTGGCTTTGGAATGTCACGCTCTGGGGCGGCTGCCTGGCCCATTTATTAAGTGGTTCATTGAGGAAGCGGGCAATCAAAAAATTTGCGATATGCTCGGCGCCTTTGAAGATCGCTCGGCTACCGCACGGATTTGTTATGGACTGCACGATGGAACCACTGTTCAGTTTTTTGAAGCCAGCATGGAAGGGCATATCGCTGCTGCTCCCCGAGGCGGCCAAGGCTTTGGCTGGGATCAGATTTTTGTGTCGCAAGGAATGGATCGGACGCGTGCTGAGTTGACCGAGGCAGAAAATCATGCTACCTCAATGCGCTATGAGCCACTCCAAAAGATTGCCGCTTGGCTCAAAAACCTTGGCTAGTGGGCAGCTGTATCAAAATCTGCTAAGCTTAAGCGGTAATGCCTAAAGGTAAATTCTTTTGTTTTTCGCCACCGGTGATGTTGGCAACCTTTGCGGTGGAGATTGGCATGGCGCTGTATGTGTTGTGGCGCTATAAACTTTCGGCGCTGACTCGTTTGGTGATGTTAACCCTTATCTTTTTGGCGGTCTTTCAGATGGCCGAGTATATGGTGTGCGGCGGATTTGGGATGAGTGCCAAGACATGGTCGCGCATTGGCTACGTGGCAATTACATTGCTACCAGCCCTTGGAATGCACATTGTTCATATTATTGCTGGGCGTAAAAGCAGAGTGATGGTTGGGCTGGTGTATGCGGCAGCTCTAGTCTGCGTGATCTACTTCGCCTTTGCTTCGAGCGCTATTAATGGACAGGAATGTCTTGGCAACTATGTCATCTTCCAGCTTGCCCGTTGGGCATCGTGGTTGTACGTGGGGTATTATTACGGCTTGGTTGCTGCTGGAGTAGGGTTATGTATTCGCTGGTCACAAACGATACGACGTCAGGCCACTCGCCATGCCCTCCGATTGTTTGCGGTTGGCTATCTCACCTTTGTGGTGCCCACCATTGCGGCGAACTTGTTCAGCCCTTCAACGCTTCGCGGTGTGCCCTCAATTATGTGCGGGTTTGCGGTGATCTTTGCGATTATCCTGACCTTTGGAGTGCTGCCGCTAGTTGACAGCTCCAAGCTTAAGCAGCATACTAGTCACTAAGTTCGTGCGCTCCGGCTCTTTGGAGTAGCGGCCGACAAAACAAACATCTGTCAAAAACACAAAAAAGAGCCTCGGGTGGGCGCGCACGAGCCACTATTTTTTCTTGTATACTATAGATATGAAGCAAGTAACCAGTACAGCTGTGCGGGCCACACTCCATTGTTTGACCGGTTGTGCGATCGGTGAAGTGCTGGGGATGGTCATTGGCACAGCGGCGAATCTGCGCAATGCGGCGATGATTGTGCTTTCGATTGTGTTAGCATTTGTGTTTGGTTATTCGTTGACTATTTGGCCGGTGCTTCGAGCTGGTATTCCGTTTAAAAAAGCACTTGGGGTAGCGCTTGCCTCTGATACCGTTTCGATCAGCTCTATGGAAATCATGGATAATCTGGTGGTTGTGGTGATTCCGGGTGCCTTAAACGCAGGGCTAACCACGGGTTTATTCTGGGAGAGCCTTGCGCTGTCGCTGGTTGTTGCCTTCACAGTAACCGTCCCGGTGAATCGTTGGCTGATTGCGCGTGGCAAAGGTCACGCGGTGGCGCACGAGTTCCATCACATGGGATAGTTCTGGTCAAACCCATGGCTTTTCTTTACAATAGGCCGGTACATGGGGATATAGCTCAGCCCGGCTAGAGCGCTGCATTCGCATTGCAGAGGTCGAGGGTTCGAATCCCTCTATCTCCACCAGATTCTCATTTGTTTGACCGGCAAAATCTCCCGCGGATGCTATCATTAGCGTAAGAGCATTCCATGGAAACAAAAAATAATATAGCTTGACCGGGCGTTTTACTCTTGGCTAGCCATTCGCCACTGTTTCTGGTACAATATCCTCTGTCGATTTTGGGGATATAGCTCAGTTGGCTAGAGCGCTTGCATGGCATGCAAGAGGTCCGGGGTTCGAGTCCCCGTATCTCCACCAGATTGAAACGATGTGAGCTTCTCAACGACGAAGTCGTTTGACAGCAACGAATGACAGCAACGCGGAGAAACGTTGCTGTCTTTTTGTGTGTTGAGCAGAACTTCCTCAACGCGCACAAGATTTTCGCGCCGTGTCAGCATGTCGTCGTGCTGGTAGATCTGCTGAGTGACTGAGATTTGCGAGTGTCCAAGGATCAGCTGAGCGTCTCGCGCAGGCACTCCTAAGTTCTTCAGCAAGGTTGCTGTTGTGTGGCGAAGATGATGCAACTTGATGCGGCGTAGTCCGTGGTGTCTACAGATTCCATGGAAGGACCGCACAAAGTTCCGCGGCTCGATTGATTGCCCGGTTCGGGTCGTGAACACAAGCGCCTCAGGATCTTCGGCACCCCCTCGCCCAGCTTTAAGCTGAGCGAGGGCTTCACGCACGGGGTTGAGCAATGGCAAGTTCCGCCGGCCTGCACTGGTTTTGACTGGGCCGAGCTTCAGCTCACGTCCTACCCGCTGGAGCTGCTGGCGAATGCGCAGGATGCCTGCATGCTCGTCGAGGTCGACCCAGCGGAGCCCGAGTACCTCACCACGCCGTAGCCCGTACAGTACGACCATAAGGAAAGCAGGGAAGAGCGGGTTAGTCTGCGTTAGATTCAAGAATCGCTTCGCTTCAGCTAGCGTCCAAGGAAAAATCTCAGCCCGCTCCCACGTTGGCAACTCGACCAGGCGCGCAACGTTCCGGGGAATCAACTCCTCGCGCATAGCCCGAGTGAGGGCAGCGCTGAGCACAGTCCGAATCACTTGCGCCTTGCGGATGGAAGCGCCCCTCTGAAGCTCCTGGTTCAGGTAGTTCTGCACGGTGGGTACGGTTAGGCGCTCCAGTGTGAAGCGGCCGAGGTTGGGCTTCAGGTAGAGACGAACGTTCGACTCGTACAGCTCGATGGTCTTGGGCCGAAGGGTTTGGCTGGCCACCTGAGCAAGCCAGTAGTCGAGGTAGTCGCCGAGTCTCCAGGTACGTTCCGCAACGGGTATGCCTCGTTGGTTCTGGGCGAGCAGCCGAGTGAGCTTCTGGTGGACTTCCTCACGGCTCTTGCCGTAGAGCTGCTTTCGTACTCTGATCCCTGTGGTTGTAGTGACGTACACGGCAGCGGCATAGCGCCCGTCTTGCCGGAGATAGATACTCCCTTCGCCATTGGCTCGTCGCGTCATCTAACTAGTCTCCTGCTCGGTTAATTCATTAATCATCTTCTGGATCTCCTCGGCTGGCACATAGCGTCTACGGCCGAACCGCACGGTCTTTAGCTGTTTACGTCGGATGAGTTTGTATAAGCTCCCTTTGCTGATGCGGAGCACTAGACAAGCCTCTTCGATTGTGAGCACGAAGGGTTGCAACCGCCGTGCTCGTGAGTTTGCTTCTTGATCAATACTCGTCATATTCATACCTCTTTGCTATATTAAATTCAAGTGGGTTGGGCGCTGCCGGTGCAGCTAGACAAGCTTAATCCCTCGCTCTTGAGCGAGTTTTTGCAAGTCATAGCGTTCAACATGCTCTCTGTTCGCAAGGTCGATCTCTCTGAGTCCCTGTTGCCGCAGGCGCTCGTTGATCGCGTCGAAGTTCTTTTGAACGAGACGCTTTTCAATGTCAGTGGTCTTCCCCTTGTGAGGCGCACCCGCCCACTCCATGCTCATGTAGTTACGTTTCTCCTCAACCTCAGCGCCAAGGAGGGCACTCTTGCCCAGCTTGCGAAGGGTCGGGGCTTCCTTCAGTATTTCTGCCATCTTCTTTTCCGGAGAGAGCTTGGCAAACGATTCAGCGTCTAGGATGAAGGTTCGCGCTTCTGGCTCGTCGTAGTGGGTCGTCTCCATGCCAAAGACACTTACATATGGCCAGACGCAATTTCTTTGTATAAAATATGTAGCTTTGCAGTATACTGATTGAGAATTTAAACGGTCCACAATATATGCCTCAACCAAATCTCACCACCTCATTCACGTATCGCGATAAACTCATTCAAGTCCGGTGGTTCGACTTGGTCGGCAAGCCGTTGCCCGATCTCCCCTGGCAACAGGTCTATGTGATCGGGGATCTCGAAGGCAAAGCGCCCATCGTCCACTACGCGACTGGCGATAAAGACAACCTTCCTGGCGGAAAGACCGAGCCAGGCGAAACGGTCGACCAAACCATCCAGCGCGAGATCGAAGAAGAGCTACGCTGCAAGGTTGTTTCCTGGTACCCCATTGGCTATCAAGAGAATCACGAGCCAGATGGCACTATCATCTATCAGCTGAGAGTCCGCGCTATCTTAGAGCGCAGTGGCATATTCGAGCAAGATCCGGCCGGTACGGTTGTTGGGCATTCTCTGGTTGATCTCCAGGACCTCAACACCCATATTGGCTACGGCGATATTGGCGAGAGAATGATTGCGCTTATTGAGGGGCATGAGAAAGCTGATAGTACTGGAACTCCAGAGAGCCACTAGGCGGCCCCATCCTTGAGGAGTACCAGATATATGGGAGAGCTTAATAATATTGTCATAGTTACGGGCGTAAGCGCGAGCGGGAAAGACTACCTCTTGGATCACGCGCTCAGCGATCAGTCGGCAGAGACCCAACCGACAAGTCTATTTCCCTTCGGGACGATGATTCACCAAAGAATGAAGAACTACTATCCAGGGAAATACGATGATCCCCATGGCCTTCAACGAGCGCCTACCGAGGCTCTCAAGGAGGTTGCGAGCGGATTGGTAGAAGAGATAGTAGCAGCCGAAGGGCTAAGAATCGTCAATACTCACGTCGCGTACCTCCAAGGCGAATCAGTTGTAATTGATCCATTTGCAGGTATTAAAATGCGACCGAGAGACTACGTTGTCGTCACCGCTGACCCAGCGGAAATCGCAAAACGACGCATAACGGACACCCGCAAGAATCGGATCCGCGAAGAAACAAGTGCTATCGAAATACATCAGCGAATCGGTCTCGCTGCGGTCAATGCGATCGCTGACGTAATTGGTTCGCGAGTTACTGTTATCAACAACAATCCCGGACCGCTTGCCGCCAACCTCGCTCTTATGAGAACAGCTCTGCATGGAATCGACACGGCTCCTGCTCAAGATGGCTTCTAAGGTATCGTCAATGCAGAGCAATTCGTTGAAGATACCATCATTTCGAGATACCAGAGCAGTGCTCTTTGACCACGATGATACGCTAGTACAAACAATTGACATAAAGTGGGAAGAGCAGCGGTATATTGCTAAGACCTACTACCATAAAGATCTTACAGACACCGAGCTCCGTGAGCATTGGGGAAAACCATTCCCCGAAATGATCGGTCTACTGTATGAGACAAGTGATATCGAACAAGCGATACGCTACAACAAGGCCGTTCATGAAAGCTTTCCTAAGCGCCTGCATAATGACGCCATCGCAGTTCTTGCTTACCTAGCAGAACAGCACCTCAAGCTCGGTTTGGTCACATCTGCTAGTAGATATATTCTCGAATCAGACTTAGCTAGGCTCAAGGTTCCAGAGAATATATTTAAGTACACTCAGACTGCCGACGAAACCGACTACCACAAACCAAATCCGCTCGTCTTTGAACCTGCCTTGATGTGGTTAGCATCTTACAATATCGCGCCGAGGAATGTCATCTACATCGGTGATAGCCTCGATGATCTAACCGCTGCTCGCGGCGCCGGCTTCCAGTTCATTGGGGTCACCACGGGTATTACGACGAAGACGGAATTTAACCACCGCGGCGCACTAGCAATTAATTGTCTTGGCGAGCTAGTAGCTTTGCTATACGATATCAACCAATACAATTTACAGTTGAGCCAAGGGTTCAAACTTCAAGGGGGTGATAGTGCCGCTCAAGTCAATTAATTTTCACGCAGGCTTGCATCTAGATTTCTCAGGCGATCAGATTTCTTTAGTAACCTTCCCCAGACTGCATCTGTTCAGCCTCGATCTCTCAGAGCGCTTAGGTATGAGGAGTGGAGGTATGGGGATTAGCGTACCGCAGCTCCCCATCGGAGTCATCGTCCAGCGTACATCTTCCACGAAGGATGACCTTCCGAAAGCGTATAAAAGCGACCTTAGCGGCCCCCTTGATAGACTACGCAGCCTTCTTGATACATCCTCACATTGGCGGGTTACGGTCAATACTCGCCTACACCGCCATGCGGGTTTAGGCTCTACTACCCAAGTTGTTGGCGCAAGCTTAATAGGTGCAGCCGCGACTACAGGAAGGACGCTACATTTACAAGAGCTCTTCGAATTAGGGGTTGGCCGGGTGTCCACCGTCGGTGCGACCTTGCTGTATTCGCCTGGATGTGTTCTTGAGTTCGGCTACTTATCAAGTAGAACAGCGCTCCCCGCAGAGGGATACTCTCGACATCCTCTCCTTCAGGATCTCTACCAAAAGCCCTTCGGTGCTGCTGTACGCCTAACGCCGCCTCAAGAATGGACGATCATCCTCGCCATTCCCAAGGCTAAGCATTCCTTAGCCGGTACGATCGAGGACGGCTTCTGGTCAACGCACCTTCCCGCATCTGTCGAATCAAGTCGTGAGATCGCGTATGAGACAACAATGAGAATACTCCCCGGGATCTTAGTCGGAAATTTCAATGAAGTCTTGGCCGGACTCACGGCAGTTAGTAAACAAGGAACTAAGCCAATCGAAGAAACAATCCAGGACAAGCAGACTAAGCTTCTCCTCAAGGATCTTCGGCGCTCCTATCAATTCGCGAGCGTGAGCTCGCTCGGTCCAGCAACCTATACGCTCGTCGAACATCCACCCATGCAGGCAGAGCTACGTCACTTAGCGGATCATCACGAAGAATTTGACTTCATTTCATTTCCTATGCGGGGGTTGTTGGACGAACAAAACAGACTAACGGAGGAGGAATAATGATTTCCAAGGTTATAATCGTTACTGGATTCTATCCACCCAATATCGGTGGTTTGGAGAAACAGCTTCAAAGCTGGGCAAGCCTACTCGGTGACAAGGGAGTGGAGGTAATTGTACATACCAACGCTCTGTTTGCTCCCGAAGGCACAACTCAAGAATCGGCTCACGTTTCTGTCATCCGAGCCTGCTCCGATCTTTCCACTTGGTCGCTTGCGGCGGCAGACTGGGTCAGACGCCATGCTACTAAGGAATCGGTAGTCGTGGTTGCGAGCCTGGGTTCAGATACGTCGCTGGGAATGCTTCAGTGCTTAACTTACGCTCATCAGCGCGGCGCACGCGTGATAATGAATGTGCCAACATCTGATCACCTCGAAAGAGCTGCCGCGCACAAGGGTGCTCTTGATTTCCTTAGAGACGTCGACAGGTATGTTACGGTCAGCCCTAGGTCGGCCGATAAGCTCCGACAGCAGCGTGTCGATGTCATATATCTGCCAAACTATCTTCCTGAGCGCGAGATCATTTCCCCGAAAGCAAAACTACCTAATCGACGGAGCGTCGCATACTTCGGACGTATCTCAGCAAGAAAGCGAGTCGACCTATTACCGAAAGTTGCGACTTTGCTTCCATCGGGCATTGAGATGATTGTTCAGGGGCCACCAGGTTTTGGAGAGCAGCAGCTCTATGAGCGCCTGTCGCATGAACTTGCGGATGCTGGAGTGAAAGTTTTGCCCGGCAATAGTACACCGGCACCAGAAGTGGCCAAATCAATTGTCTTCATCAATCCCTCAGAAGCTGAGGGTTGTTCCATCGCTCTTTTAGAAGCCATGAATAGAGGAAGCATACCTGTCGTTTCTGATCTACCAGAGAATGACTCTGTGCTCAATGGTCTTGGCTATCTTTGCACTGATGACCCTCAAGTATACGCAGATTCAATCGTTGCAGCGATTGAAGACCCAAAGCGAGCAGGAGTGCAGAGGAGTTTAAGATATTGTGTCGCGTCGTCGTACTCACAAACAGCACTCGCTGGAGCTTTATACGCTGCACTATTGAAGGGCTGGCAATGAAGTCAGTGCTGATCGCAGATTACCGCTGGAAGGGACATCGTCTCGCACATATCCTTGCTCTCCGGCAAGCATTGGACGAGTACGCCCAGACCTACCTTCACCTACCTACCACGGCCTTCCACTCGGACGAGTGGAAAGTGCACGCAGCGCAATACTCAGTAAGAATACCGAGCTCAACCAAACTCTCGTCGACAACTCAGGTCCCTGATAACCTCGATGACTGGCTTAATGAAGTCATCGACAAAGCTAAAGATATTGGGGTGAGCCTTCTTATCTTTCCTTGGGCCGACAGCCTCATCCGTGGTTTGGAGAAAAGATACCGGAAAGATCCGTCCGCACCCCATGCCCATCTTCTCTTGGGCCGATGTCCGCCAGGCGTCATTGATTTCGTCAGAGGGAGTGAACGAGCAGCAGTTCTAGCCACACTCCAATCGGCAAAACGGCTGGCGGAGGCAGGTTCTGTATGTACCGGCCGTTTATGCGCAACCCTCGACTCTCTAGCCGGGCAGACTGCAGAGCCAGAAATCGCGAATCGAATTCGATATGTGATAGATCCTGTGAGCCTCGCGACCCATCCGACTAAGAAGAAGGCGCGTGGCAGGCTTGGTTGGGAACTTGATCGACAGTACGCGCTTCTTATTGGTGACCTATCAGAGCGAAAGCGAGCGACGGAAGTCGTGAGATCATGGCAGACGATCTATGCTAAGACGGGAATCACCCTTGTACTTGCAGGGGAAGTCGATCAGTCTGTACCTCAGCTTCCCGAGATGGTACGCGAGCTAGGTAGCCTTTTCCCAGGAAGCATCATTGCAGATTTCTCTTATTCATCACAAGAGCGATTTGTCGAGTATATAGCTGCGGCCGATGTTGTCTTATGTACCTTTAAGCAGGGTACCTACATGCCCTCAGGCGTTGCCGGTTTGGCTGCAGTATTAGGGGCACCAATATTCGTGGAAGGCAACCGCTATATAGAGAAACTAGTCTCGGGTTCGTCATTTGGCACCATCGGGCATATTGGCGCTGAGGATGCTTCGGAGCTCCTTGAAGTTGCGATTGCTATGCCTGTCCCTCAGATTGAGCACGACGTGGGCTATGACGCCTTCATCAACCAGTGGATGGGTGACTGCCTGTCAGTTGGAAATTTATTGAATAATAGGAGAGTTTAGTCTATGAAATCATATGATGCGGTGGTACTTGGCGCCGGCGGTTTTATTGGTGGCCATTTGGTGAGGTCCCTTTTGAACGAGGGTAAATCAGTACGAGCAGTCGATATTAAACCCTTAGAGCAGTGGGAACAATTACATCCGGAGGCTGAGAGTATGTCGTCTGATGTCTCCACTCTAACGACCGCTCGCACAGCAGTTAGGGGAGCGCGATACGTGTATAACTTAGCTGCCGATATGGGCGGCATGGGATTCATCGAGACTCACAAGGCAGCTTGCATGCTTTCAGTATTGATTAGCACCAATGTCCTACTGGCAGCCAAGGAGTCGGCCCAACGCTACTTCTACTCATCATCTGCATGTGTCTATAAGGAGGACCGTCAGCAATCCACTGACGTCATCGCACTTCGCGAAGAAGACGCCTATCCTGCTATGCCAGAAGATGGATATGGATGGGAGAAGCTCTTCAGCGAAAGAATGTGCCGACACTTCCATGAAGACTTTGGGACAGCCACTCGCGTAGCCCGTTTTCATAATGTATACGGCGAGATGGGTACATGGCGGGGAGGCAGAGAGAAGGCGCCGGCCGCAATTTGTCGCAAGGTTGCAGAAGCCGTCATCTCGGGTAAACACGAGAGCTCCTTATGGGGAGATGGAAATCAAGTACGCAGCTTCACCTACATTGATGATTGCATCAAAGGTATCCATCTAATTACCGATGGGCCTTACTACAGTCCTGTTAATCTTGGAAGTTCAGAGTGCGTCACAATAAACCAGCTCACAAGTCTGATCGAGGACATCGCAGGGATACGCCTCAAAAGAAAGTATGACTTATCGGCCCCCCAAGGAGTACGCGGACGTAATAGCGACAATAGATTGATCTTGGAGCGCTACAACTGGGAACCATCAACTTCGATTGCAGTCGGCATAGAGCGAACGTACGCTTGGATTTATGACCGGCTGCGCAAAGAAGGTCGAGCCTAGCGTTAGAGGAGACACTAACAACACAAACGGTTGGTGCACTATCGAATGTCGCAGCGTAGGTCAGCGAGCACGAGCATATAATCGTGATCTGGCAGTTGGCTCGTGAGAAGCGGATTGAAACCGTTCGCAGAGAGAAGTTCGACTACATCTGATGCAGTGCTGTGCTTAGCCCACCACACTATGAGCGCGTCGTCTTTGTTGAGGTCGACGCGCCATGGCCCGCGAGGAGACTCGAAGTCGATGCTTAGCGCGTGCTTGAGGCGAATACGCGCGTACCTGGCTTGTTCGCGTTCGTTGAATCCAGTCTCAACGGTATAGAAGTCTTCTTGGATTCCAAGAAGATCAAGCATGAACTTGCACTGAGGCGGAAGCGACTGATTCGCAGCACCGCTGATGCGGAAGTCGAACTGTTCGCGGTTAACAGGAGAGTCTAGTTTGAGCCCATAGGCAAAGAGGTCATTTGGCCCCATGCTCTTCCGGATGACCTTGAGTGCGTCTTCGGGCGCCCGAAAGTTTGCAAGTGTGCCACCTAACAGAAGGACGAGGTTTGTTGTCTTGGCATCCTTGTCGGGCGGCTCCGCGATGACGTCTGCAAAAGGCTCAAAGCTGATGTCATTAACGTAGCTCTCAAAACGAATCCGATCACCGAACCACGCCCCGATGTTCTTCTCTGCAATCGCGAGCATGTCCCTACTGATATCGACCGCGGCGTATCGCTTAAGTTTGCCGGCGTCCAGTAAGTGTTCAAGTAGCTTCCGGGTTGGAAGCGCGTTGCCGACCCCTACGTCAACCACGTTCACATAGGTGAAGTCTTCGAGAACCTTATCAAGGTAGCCAATATTAGCATCAAGCAAACTAATAGTGCTATTCAGTGGGTTGAGCCGCTTATCTTCTGCGAGCTGGAGCGTGTGCCGGTTCCAGTACTCTGCGCCGTCATCGAAGTACGTGTACTGAAGAGGAATCTCTCGGTAGGTACTGATGTTTGAGATAATTCCGAGCACGTGCTCGTCTTGAAAAAGCTCGTAGAACTCTGGCTTGGGCGTAACCGTCTTGAGACTTTTCCGATTGATGTACTTGCGGTTGTTACCAACAAGCTTCTGAACCGCGGCTTGGTTTGTCGCGGTCTTTGCGATATAGAACTTACCCTTGGCTTCGACCAGGGCAAGTTCTAGGCGGCCGTGTTTGGCCTTCTCGATCCAGTTTGAGACAGTACGACGACTGACGCCGAACTTTTCGAGCTCTGAAGTTTTGTAGTAGGACATATAAAGTGGTGAAAATTACACGAATGTTGTTGACATGTTTCCCAAAAAATAGGTATCATGTCAATGAGGCGTCGAGCCTTATCAAATTTCCTTCTTGACCATAACACAATGGTCAGCTTCTTTCAATCCGAGAACCTCTGTGCCGGGTTGGTTGTATGCATACAACACCTGCCACTAACTATGTGGCCATACTACTAGTTTGATTTGGGGGCTTACAGCTCCGGAAGGGTAGTGTTCTATGCATTCAACTACGACAGCACGACAATCTTGGCAACTAACACTCAAACCGAACGCCGGGAGGGAAGTTCTCCTTGGTCTCTATGAGAAGGGTCTATCTTCGCCTCAGTTTGAGATTAGAACCGAGCCTGAGCCCGGGGATGATCTCAAATATTCAATAGCAAGGCTGAATGAGGCTGGGGAGTACCGTCTTGTGTGCTACCTCCAGAACTTCTCTGCCCAGACATGCCACGTCACTATAACGGAAAAAGATGTGTAGGGAATGTGTATGTTTCCCAAAAGTTGTATACCCTCACGACGCGGCATAGTCGCTACTCCTGATGGGATCGATTTAGAACCGGTAGTAGTCTGCGCGATCTGTCGTAAGCCTGTGTCCCTTCCTGAGGCTACAGCCGGGTATATCTATATGGATGGACGACAAGCGTTTGCTTGCAGGCACCACAGCGACCTTCGGCGCGAACTCCTCCGTGGATGGGCGAATTTTAGGATTGCTCAAAGAATCGCCAGAGATCTTCATGATCTAGGCTTAGCACCATCTGACTTAGAGGATTGGAATAGATGAATCGGCGGTGGTATGTGGAGTGTCGGTCTGTGCAGGGGATGACCGCGTTAGCGAATGACGTCGCCAGGCACCTTCAGGTGCGATCTGATTTGGGGAATGTTCTGGTTGTGACAAGCTCGCCATTCAGTTTCATGCGGCTTACTCGTAAGCAGTGGGTGAAGATTGGGAATTCTCTGATGCGAGAGCGAGCCAGCACGATCAACTCGCCTCTGCTCACCGAGCTTACCGCTGAGATTGAGGGCATGCGAGAGTCGGTCTTTATGCAGGGTGAACATATTAAGCAGACGATTGGGCAACTTGAGGTTATCTTTGCTGAGCCGTCGAGCATTAGGGAACTGCTCGGGCAATGGAGTACCGTCTACGTCTGCGCTGAAATAGGGAGTCTTGAGTGCAACGATATCACTGAGCGTCTGGCAGACGGCGCGGTCGTAGTCCTCTACAACGAGGCGACTGGTTTCTAGACATTCGTTTGCAGCGTACGCTTCCGCCACTCCAAAGCGAACGTGAGACAGTTAGCTTCTGAAGCCGGCCGCTTCTTTGTATGGTGACACCGTCCCGATTACCGGCCACGAATACTCCAGGCCATGCTGTCTGCGCTCATGAGGTGCTTGCGGTACCGTCTCAGCCCGAGCGTCTTGATACCGAAGCCGTGCAAGCGGAGCCCCATACCGGCAAGCTGCTCGACGATACGTCCGATCTCCTCCGTGCCCTGACGACGGCAGATCGAGCCCAAGCCCACCAGGCGCTCACGTGCAAGGTCGAGGCCGGCTGACTTGTACATGGAGACGCAGTGCTTGTAGCCCGCAAGAGATCAGTCCGACGCTGGGTTCAGTGGCTTTGAGCTCTGAAGAGTGAGCATTAAGAAGTTAGGGTTTGAGAGCTTATACCCAGTGCAGCCAGTGGGCGATATAGGCGACTGCTATAGTACCAGCGACGCCCAATAGTGCTAAAAATAATTGCCACCACTTGGTGCCGTCAGAAGGTGCAGTCTGGTTGTCGGTACCATTTTGGTCGGCATGTCCACTACTGGAGCCGATTACGTTCTCTACTGGGCCCTGAAAGGTTTGAGACACAGAAGTGCCGGCCGACTGGCCTTGGTGCTCTTCTGGTTTGTTTCGTGGTGCTTTCGGCATGATCGACAGCATCTCCTCGATGGATTCAAGTGTAGTTATGTCTTGGAGAAAGTCATTGCGGAAATATCTGTAGCGTTCGTCTAAGTCTGGCCCAGTGTAAACCACACCGCTATCATCTTGAAGCCTTGCAGCTATGGAATCGTCGCTAAACATGTTCTTTAAGAGCTGCACGCCATACTCGCGCCATTTCCGGTATCGAGCTCTCATATCCCTCAGCTCATCGGCGTTTGTAACGCTAGTCTCAAGAAGTTGTTTACCAGTACCAATGTGGCCCGATACTCTAGCCGACGCCTCTTCTGAAGGCATCACGAGGTAGGTATCCGCGGTCGCTTTAGCTGCCATGCAGTTCATCCCATTCTTTGTAGGTTTCTACCCACGACGGTGTAATCTTATGATTATTTTCACACAAGTGTGCCCGTTTTATAGGGTAGCTTATGGCGGCGAACTCTGCCTTGTCTGGTATTTTCCAATGGCTGCTGTCGCCGACAACGGGAACGAGCGGCCGACCACTCATCTCTAAGAATATATGGTCTATAACCCCCTCTTCAAAGTAGTCGTGCACAATTACATCCATGAAACACGCTCCTCTTGGGTTAGCGGGTGATGGGTTTGAGTAGGCATCTGCCCAATCTTCTAGCGAGTGAGCCTCCGACCACAGAAAGCGTACTTGTTGGCCAGGCCTCAGTATGTGGTCGTCTTGTGATGGAGTGATTGGCCCCATCAGCAGAGGCTCGTCTTCTTCGTCTAGAATCCATTCGGCAGCACCGTTTAGATGGACGCGAGCTGTACCTTTACCTTCATTAATAAGTGTGCCAGTGACACCTACATAAAGGTACTTCTCTTTATCGCGTGGTAGTACGGCCTCTTGGTCTGCTCCCCAAGCAATTTTACTCTCAGACTGTACACCACCGATAGTTGGCTGGTCGAGCAAAGCCACCACACGCGGCGCTTGCTGATCGATACGCGCGTACAGGGCTTCTTTGACAGAGTTATTCGCGGCATCAGCCGATCGTTCGGCCGCTTTCTGAGCTGCCTGTCCTTGCCGCACCTGTTTTATCAGGAAGAATAGGAATACCCCATTTACTAGGACGCTTAAAATAGTGGCCAAATACGACCACTTCTCCCACCCGGTTAAGCCAAGAGAGCCCAATACCAATATTCTCACAACTATAGTATAGAGAAGACTATGCACAAAAGGCCACAGTTTTCTATATCAAACCTTTCAATATCAGCTTGGGAACGCCGATGACGTTACATTTCCCAAACAAATATCTAAGGCTTCAGGTCACGCAAATTTGAGCGCAGGCCAATCTGGTCGATGGGCTCCAAGGTAGAAGATGAGCGATGCGCTAGTGCTCATCTTCTACCCTGCGCCGTTCTGCGATGACAGCAACGATTGACAGCAACGATGCCGAGCAGCCAGCGCCTTTTGTGTACGTCCATGCGTTCACTGACGGAGGTCAGGCGGCTGCGACAGGTGTCTTGAATTGAAATGGCATGCAAGAGGTCCGGGGTTCGAGTCCCCGTATCTCCACCAAAGAAAGCTCCGGGTATTCCCCGGGTTTTTCTTTGGAGCCACATCTGTTTATTTAGCGTTCTATAAGTGGTAAGCTAAGAAGAATGAAAAGCAAGGTCTGTTGGTAATGGATGGGACGGGCGTGCCAGCAAATAATCAACCGCAATCTGGGAGTTCTTTCGGGCCGCCCCCACCTCCGCAGCCACCGCAGCCTTTACAGCCTGCGCAAACTCCACCGCAAACTTTGCAGTCTCCGCAGTTTTTTCAGCCTCAGGCAGCTCCTGCGCCACGGCCAATTCAGCCACCACCCATGCCGCCTCAGGCTGAGCTAGCTATCAAGCCGTCTTGGCAGGTGCAGGCGATGCAGAACGTGTGGGCCGCGAATGGACAGCAATCCCGGGTGACACCGCTGAATACTTCACCGCCGCAGCCAACAGGATACCGGCCACAGTCGGCAATGCCTACGCAGCCGATTATTGGACAACCTGGTGTTGCTTCAATTCCACCGCAAACTCCGGTATATCCGCCAGTAATGAACACCGCTGCGGTTAATCCAGCCGATTACCCAGTGGTCAAGCATTCCAAAAAGTGGGCAATTATGGTCACCGTATTGGTGCTATTGATTGTAGGTGGTGTGGTTGGGTTGGTGGCCCTGCAACGCAAACACCATACGCCCCCAGCGCCTGCAGTCAATATTCAGGAGTTGCTGCCGCAAGTGATGGCAACAACCTTTAAAACGCAGACGTATAACGAGACGCTGGTGGCACAAACGGGAAAAGATTCACTCACGCGCAGCCGGCAGGCTGATTTTCGTAAAGTCGGCGAGCCACATGTGGCTGTGGACAACATTATTGGATCGGCCACGGCTGACCCGGTTGCCGTGACGGTGATTGGCAGCAGCTATTATATCAAGAAGCATTTTACGCAGGATTCTCTCAATAAAGTCGCTGATGCAACGCGCAAACAGCTGCTGACGACTGCGAACGACCAGTGGGTTTTGGCGATCAAAGACGGCCAACCGGTAAGCGATCCAACGGTTGCGGCACTCAACGAAACGGCCGATTTGCAATCAATGCGCGTGATCATCCCTTCGCCATTGCCGATTGGTTATTTTCGGGATGATGACCAAAAAACGCTAACCGCTTTTATGACACAGAACTCTGTGTATACCACCAAAGACACAGCGCCAGCCGATGATACCATCACCAACCAACCGGTCTGGCGCATCAATGTAGCCTTGAATGCCGATAAGGCGCGCGAGCTGAACCTCCAGATCGCCAAAGTTATAGGCATTAGTGACACCAAGCTGATTACCGATAATCTTAAAGACACTCTGCCAGACACAATGCAGATCTGGGCTCGCAAGAGCGATAAGCGTTTGCTGCAATTCAGTTACAAACTGGGAAACACTACCTATACCTATCGCTACGACAAGCTGGACCAGGCCGTAGACGTCAATGCGCCTACCCAGCAGACGCTGCCCACAGCTGTCGCCCCGACAACTCCTGCTCCGTCTACGCCAGCGCCGGCCACCATCAGCGATTCGGACATCAAGGCTGCGGTGGATAGCGTGTATACCACTCTCACCGATTACCAAAACCAGGGCAATGGCCTGCCGAGCGACGACACCACCTTGAGAGAATTTGTGACTCAAAAGATTAACCCGAGCATCAGCAGCAAGTATAAGCTGCAGTACCATTCAGGCGTGCCGTCCAGTGGCTACATTTATTACCAACTGGAGTCGTCTTGTAGCGAAGACGGCCAAACCTTTACGCCTGGCGAATCAGTAAGCAGCTTTGCCCTCTTGACCAAGCTCTCTGATTCAATGTACTGTGTAGGAGGCTGATACTGCTTAAGTTTTATTGTCCTTTCTAAGTATGTTTAAAAAATTCATTCAACGCTTTCTCGAACGGTACGCTACCCGACTCCTTGCCAAATACCAACCCAAAGTGGTGACCGTTACAGGGAGTGTCGGCAAGACCTCTACCAAAGACGCTCTCACTACTGTGCTGAATGAGCACTTTAAGGTGCTTGGTTCGCGCAGCGGCTATAGCAATTACAATGTCGATGTGGCCGTGCCGGTGATGCTCTTTGGCTTGGACTATCCCAAGAATGTCCATAATCCCTTGGCGTGGTTGGTGGTGCTAATGAAGATGCGCAAGATTTTGCGCTCAGGGTATCCTTATGAGGTCGTGGTGCTGGAGCTTGGCACCGACAAACCAGGCGACATTGCCTCGTTTGCGAACTATATTAAGCCAGACATTGCGGTGGTCACGGCGATCTCACCCGAACACATGGAGCAATTCGGCACCTTGGAAATGGTGGCCCGCGAAGAACTGGCGATAACCAGCAATGCCAAGATGGCGCTTATTAATCGTGACGACATTGACATTTCTTTTGATCATTTTTGCGAAGCGAGCACGACGTACACGTATGGGTTTGAGGAGACCGCAGATTATCAGTTTAAGATTGATAATTTTAGTCTGGAGTTTGGCTTTGACGGAAAGTTTTTGGGCGAAGGGTTGGGCGAGCTTTCGGCTCAAATCCGGGTGGTTGGTAAGCACAACATCAAGCCGGTTATGGCCGCGGTTGCCGCAGCGACAGAGCTGGGCATGCCGCACGACAAAATCGCCCGAGGCGTGGATAATGTTGAGCCGGTCAGCGGCCGTATGAACCTATTGCATGGTGCCGAGCAGTCGATCATCATCGATGATAGCTACAACTCCAGCCCGCTGGCTGCGACCGCTGCGCTTAAAACACTGTACGAATTTAAGGGCAAACAGCGCATTGCCATTCTTGGTTCAATGAACGAACTTGGCGATCAGTCTGAAGAAGCGCACAAAGAAGTGGGCGAAGCCTGCGATCCCAAAAAGCTCGATCTGGTGGTGACCGTTGGTGACGAAGCCGATAAGTATCTGGCGCCGGCTGCCAAAGCAAGAGGCTGCAAGGTGGAGAGCTTTCTTTCCCCATATGACGCGGGAGCATTTGTGCGTGCCAAGCTCGAAAAAGGCACCGTCGTGCTGGTTAAGGGTTCCCAAAACCATGTCTTTACCGAAGAAGCAGCCAAACTTCTTTTGGCCGATACAGCTGACGAAAAAGAACTGGTGCGCCAAACCCCAGAGTGGATTAAGGTCAAGCAGACGCAGTTTAATCAGCTGTAGCGGTTGCCCTTGTACTCGTCAACAGAATGTGGTTTCTGTTATAATACCCCTGATGAAACCAGCAACTCTCATTCTAGTGCGACTTCTCCCGTAGGGGAGTTATTTTTGACACTTTATTTTGTGATATAGATACCTAAGGAGAGCCGAGCGAATGAAACGATACAACCCAAGCGAAATCGAACCCAAGTGGCAAAAAGTGTGGGAAGAAACCGGCACGTACACAGCCGATCTTAAGAGCGACAAGCCCAAATACATCGCCATGAGCATGTTCAACTATCCGAGTGGCGCGGGTATTCATATCGGGCACGCCATGAACTACACAATTAGTGATGTAAAGGCACGCTTTAAGCGCCAGCAAGGTTTTGAAAGTTATCACCCCGTGGGTTGGGATGCGTTTGGGCTGCCGGCTGAAAACTACGCCATCAAAGCAGGCGTGTCGCCGCAAGAAAGCATGGCGACCATCATCCCGAGCTATCACAAGCAGTATAAAGCCATGGGTTGGAGCAATGACTGGGAAAAAGAAATTGCCACGCATTTGCCCGAGTATTACAAATGGACGCAGTGGATCTTTAGCCAAATGTACCAGCACAAATTGGCTTACCAGGATGCCCGCATGCAGTGGTGGTGCACCAAGTGTCAGACCGTACTGGCCAACGAGCAGGTGATTGAGGGTAAATGTTGGCGCCACGACGCTCCAGATGACCCGCTGGTAGAAAAGCGCGAAGTAAAGCAGTGGTTCTTTAAGATCACCGATTATGCTGACGAACTACTGGAAGCAATCGACGATCTGGACTGGAGCGAAACCGTCAAGTTGGCGCAGAAGAACTGGATTGGCAAAAAGAGCGGCATCGAGATAACTTACAAAATTGACAATGCCTCGAGCGATGTGGAGGTAACCTGTTTTACAACCCGACCTGATACCAACTTCGGGGCGACATTTGTGGTGATTTCACCGGAACACGAATTGGCGCAGGCTATCGCTGGTGGCGAGCTAACTGTCAAGGACGGCACCGATGCAGCGGCTGAGATTGCGGCTTATGCCAAAGTATCAGCTGCCAAGACTGAAGTGGAGCGTCAACAGGAAGGGCGTAAAAAAACAGGCGTCTTTACCGGTTTGTACGCAGTAAACACTTTAAATAATCGCCGATTGCCAATTTGGGTAGCCGACTTTGTCCTGGCTGGATTCGGTACTGGTGCAGTAGTCGGTGTGCCAGGTCACGACCTGCGAGACTTCGAATTTGCCCAAGCATTTGGTCTGCCAATCGAGCGCGTGGTGGTTGGCAAGGATGGCGATGAGTCAGACATTCACGACGCTGCACAGGTCCAAGAAGAAAATGGAACGATGATCAATTCTGAGTTCTTAAATGGACTCGACATTCACGACGCCACTGAAAAAATGATGGACCACATGGAAGCGTATGATATGGGTAAACGCGTAGTGAACTACCGCATGCGCGATTGGAGCGTCAGCCGCCAACGCTATTGGGGCGCACCGATTCCGATCATTCACTGCCAACAATGTGGCCCCGTGCTTGTACCTGATAACGAATTGCCAGTCGTATTGCCCGAGCTGGATGATTTCCAACCCAGCGGTGACGGCCGCAGCGCGCTTGCTCGCGCCAAAGATTGGCTGAAGGTTGACTGTCCGGAATGTGGCGGCGAAGGTGAGCGCGAAACCGATACGCTCGACACCTACATCTGTAGCAGTTGGTATATGTACCGCTACTTTGACCCGCATAATCAGCAGGCTATCTTTGATAGCGAGGTTGCCAAAAAGTGGGAACCGATCGACTTTTATAACGGTGCTGATCATGCCACGGCGCACCTGCTATACGCCCGGTTTATGGCTCGCTTCTTTAAAAAGTTGGGGCTGATCAACAACCCTGAACCTTTCAAACAGTTCCTATTCAATGGCAAGATCACCGCCGCCGACGGCCGAATGTTCTCCAAAAGCAAGGGCAATGGCATTGACCCATTGGAGATTATCAATCAAGGCTATGGAGCCGATGCGTTGCGAATGTATCTGATGTTCGCTTCGCCGCTGGAATTATGGACCCGCTGGAATTCTCAGGGCGTGCCTGGCGCTTACCGCTTTTTGAATCGCTTGTGGAGTATCGTGGGCGAATATACCGAAGCTGAGGCTGGCGAGACTGCTGCCGATCAACAACTGGCGATCAATCGCACCATCCATCAAGCAATCAAAAAAATTACCGAAGATATCGAAGCCAATCGCTACAATACCGCCATTGCCGCAGCTATGGCCTGCCTCAATGACTTGTACAAATTCAAAGCCGAGGCATTTGCCAAAAACGATACCTGGCTACAAGCTCTTGAGAGTTTAATCGCCTGCGTGGCGCCTTTTGCGCCGCACATTGCCGAAGAGTTATGGCATCAGCTCGGCCACAGCACGAGCGTGCATAGTGACAGCTGGCCCAAGTACGACGAAAAATATTTGGTAAGCGAAGAAGTCACGCTGGTTGTGCAAGTTAATGGCAAAGTTCGGGCCAATGTTGTCGTGCCAAAAGACACATCGGAAGCCGACGCCATTGCCGCAGCGCAAGCAGACGCCAAAGTGCATGCTTTTATTGAGGGTAAAGAACTTCGGCGGACAATCGTTGTCCCTAACAAGTTAGTCAACTTCGTCGTTTAGCTAAAGGGAAAAATTTTGACCCCGTCGTGACAGTCGGCAGGAGCGGTGACTACTTCGTTTGGCTGGAGCTGGCCAGCTGGTTTGCCTGGATTGCCACGTTCAAGCTCCTCTACAATCTGAGGTATGCTGGCGCGAAGATGTTCCGCAGCCTGAATGTGCCTGGCCAACTGGTCATACGTGGGGTGCTTGCCAAGTTGGTACGTCTGAGTAGTCTCGCACGTAAGCTCCGGGTCACCGTACTGCACCGCGGCATAGCCTGCGTAAAGCACTACGCCAGCGGTTGCAATTGTGGCAACCAAGCGGCCGCGAGCGGTCAAACGAATAGGCGCCTCGTTGTGTTCAACGTGCGCCTCTACTGCTGACGGTGTGATTCGTTCACTCATTGGATAGATATTGCTGGGATAATTAACTAAAGTACTATATAATTCGTAAGCATTTAAGTCAATGGAGTGGTGCAAACCATCCTTGAGTTTTTGTCGCTTTGCGGGTATACTATCCCCAAGTAGTTATTATAAATTAGAGAAAAAGGAGTCGTGCAATGGGTAAGCCCAAGAAACGCACCACGCCTCGTCGGACAGGTACCCGACGAAGTCATTTAGTTCGAAAACTGGCAGCTGTGGTCAACGCAACCAGCCCAGTGAAGGTGCTTATTTCTAAAAAAGCGCGCAAAAAAGCGCTCGCTAAAACTACTAGCAAGTAATTTAACAGGTAGGATTTACGTATGGCTTCCAATCGCCATTTAGGTCGCATCATTGCTCTGCAGTCGCTGTACGAATTTGATTTTCGTAAAGGCCTGGGCGATGCGCAGGTAAGCGTCGATGAGATCTTGCGTCGCAATCTTGAGCGATACGAGCAAACCATCGACGACAAAGAGTTTGTCGAGCGTTTGGTTCGTGGCGTTGCCGGTCAAACCACCGCGCTTGATGCCTTTTTGCAGCCAATTGCGCCAGAGTGGCCAGTGGACCAGATTGCCCGGATCGACCGTTGCATTCTGCGCATGGCGATTTTTGAGCTCAAGGAATTTCCTGACGTACCGCCTAAAGTTGCCATTAACGAAGCGGTGGAGCTGGCCAAAGCCTTTGGCAGCGACAATTCCTCCAAATTCGTGAATGGCGTACTGGGCACCGCCTACAAACATCTTGCTAATAGCACGACGCCCAAGGCTCCCGGAGCCAAAGGAAATGAATAAGATATGCAAGTTCCTAAACCAAAATTTGATCGATTTAAAAAATACTTCCCCAAGCGGAAGCCACTCATCCAAGAAGTAGTTCGCGAAACAACTGCTGGCGGGATTGTGTTTCGCCGCAACCAAAAAGGTGAGGTAGAAATTCTGCTGACTCAAGATGCCAAAGATCGTTGGACGATTGCCAAAGGTCACGTGGAAGAAGGCGAGATCACTCGCGAAACAGCCGAGCGCGAAATCCGCGAAGAAACTGGCCTGCAAAAGATGCGCGTCATGGACTGGCTGGGCAAGATCAACTTTCGTTATCGTCGCCAACAAAGCTTGGTGCTGATGACTATGCACGTTTATTTGGTGCAGGCACAGGGTGAAACCGATAAACTTAAAAAAGAGGATTGGATGAATGGCATTGGCTGGTTTCCGCTGGCCAAAGCACTCGACATGATCGAGTACGAGGACATTGGCAAACTGATGTTGCTGGCCATGAAAAAAATCCGAGACATGAGGTTGTAACATGGTGGAGCCGCACATTGTCGAGAAATATCAAGCATTTGCGGAAAAGACGTTTGGGTTTCGATTCAGCGATGCTGACCTATTGCTGACCGCTTTTACCCACCGCAGCTATGTCAACGAACATCGTAGTACAGCCAAAGTGCACAACGAACGCTTGGAATTCCTTGGTGATGCAGTATTGGAACTGGCAGTGACCGAGTTTTTATACAGCAATTACCAAGATCCCGAAGGCACACTGACCAGCTGGCGTGCTGCGTTGGTACGTACCGAATCAATCAGCGCTGCGGCCAGCAAACTAGGCTTTGCCGACATGCTGCGCCTGAGCCGTGGCGAAAAACGCGGCACCGACCGTGCTCGCCATCAGATTTTGGCAAACTCATTCGAGGCTGTGACCGGTGCAATCTACCTTGACCAAGGGTACGAGGCGGCTGAAAAATTTATTACCGATACCATTCTGGCAACCTTTAACGATATCCTCCTTAGCGGTAGCTGGCGCGATCCAAAGTCGCATCTGCAAGAGGTAGTGCAGAATGTCGAAGGTGTGACGCCCCAATATCGCGTGCTCGAAGAAGTTGGACCAGATCACGATAAGGTCTTTACCCTCGGTGTCTTTGTCGGTCGTGAACTTAAAGGTCAGGGGACTGGGCCCAGCAAACAAGCTGCCCAACAAAAAGCGGCCGAAGCGGCGCTTAAGAAGTACGAAGCATCCAATTGACAGCTCGGTGGGAGTGGTCTTTAATATCAGGATGATCACAGATACCTCAATGGAACCTGGCACAGAAACACTCGTGCCTGATTCTGCTCCAAAACAAATTTCTGATATGAACGCTACTCAGCCTCAGGCGCCAAGTATGGAAGTCACGCTAAGCAAAGGCGTACCAGTAGAGACTTTTGTTGATGATGAAAAAAACTCGTCCTTTCAAGCAGAAGCTGGAGCCAGTGCAGTGCAAACTACGGTAGAACTATCCTCACCTATCCCTGGGGGAGACCCAGAAGACGCATCGCCTGCAGAAGGTACAACCGAGGTAGCAGAAGATAATGAACCTGAAACTCAGGCTGGCGGTGAAGGCGGCAGCAGCTGGGATGGGCATATACCAGGAGGTGGGTCCTCCGAGAGCGAAGGCGAAGAGGAGGGGCCCAGGAGCGCTCTTGTCAGGGCTATTTATGTGGAGTGCGATGTAGTGGATCCGCGCGAACAAGATGCCAGTTGGCGGCTAGAAGCAGCTGCGGCTGAACCAACCGAATCTGAGGTAAAGCTTGCAAATCTATGGTCTGCTAACCAGGAGGATTCTTCCCAAGAAGTACTTGCGCGAACGCATGAACATCATATGGACGGACAAACCGTTGTAGTGCGGAGCGTCCTCTGCGAGCCAACTGTAGAGTCGGCTCGGGAGATAGCTAAGAAGCTTGAGGGGTGTGATGTTGTGCTTTTTGCAGATGAAGCGACGTTTAGGGATGAATTCGATCAAAAGGCGTACGGTCAGGCCTACACCCAAGCGCTCAAAGACTATAGGCGTCCTGACCAAGTGCGTGCTGTCCTTGCTGAAGATGCAGTTGGAAATGACAATGCGGTTGCTGCCGTAGTGTACGGTTTAAGAGAGAGTAGCCCCAACGCGACTGTTGAATTTGTCGGTTTTCCCGCAGACCGGCTTGAGGGAAATTATAGAGCAACAGTACTCAACTATAGCGCCGTACGACCTGAGTGGGATGATAGAATTACAGTGCTCAGCGGAATCGCAGGGCTTTATGATAAGACACTTGCAGATCAGTTTGAAGCAAAGCTTGATGCCGCAGTGACCAACCTTGAGTCTTTTGATACAGCGAAAGCAACGAGTTGGCATCTCCTAATGCAACAAGCACAGTACGATGAACTTACTGAAAGAAGAGTAGCATTGCAGATAGGCTTGCGAGTGCAGGCCGCCGCCGAGCAACCCTCTGAGGATGGGAAGCCAAAGAAATTGGGTGTGGTTATGAGACCAAGCCGAGCGCTTCGGGTCGGAAACGCCCTGGGACTAGTTCCGGTAGATGATATAGAGACGGAGCGAGAGAACGCCCTAAAGATTCCTGCCGCTGTTCCTCTGTTGGAAAACGCGCAAAGAGTAATGCGCGGTGGTGGCACGCAGCGGGCGAATGCCTTGCTGGATCGACACCTCCTCAGCCGTTATGTGGCACGCCTCGCTCCTATAGATGAAGCGGCTACAGGAGCTGACCGAGCTGCGCAGGAGCGCACGGTATTCGCGCGAGCTCAACGCGCAGCAGAAGATCTTGCTGGCTTCCAGATGGTAGAGTATATATCTGGCCTTACAAGCGACCTTAAGATAGAGAATCCTACCGAGCGTGAGCAAAAGCTACGCGAGAGACTCGCGCCGCTTATCGATAAAATAAGAGCGTAACCTTGCAGTAGCTTTATCTCCCATGTCCCCCTACGAATCTTTCCTTCCTGCTGATACAACTTTCGATCCTTGCGAGGGAGCCTCGCCTCCAGAGGCGTCAGATACTTATGCCGCCCAGCCTCCTGCTCCAGATACTACTGAAGCCCTAGAGGAAGGAATCTCCATACAAGAAGTTCTTGAAGAAGAGGTTCTTTCGGCAACTGAGACACAAGAACCTCCAACGACAGCCTCTGCACGCATTGCCGAGGTGGCTGTAGAACATGCTGCTGCTTCCATTCCTGTTTTGGCAGCCACCGAAGGTCCTAGTGACGACGAACAGCTCCCTGAAGACCAACAACCTGGTGCTTCAGTAGCTCCCCCAGAATCTTCAGACCGCCCCGAGACACAAGCAGGCGGTGAAGGCGGCGGTGAAGGCGAGCCGCCAAACGCTGGACTTGAGGGTGAAGAAGGCGATGAGGAAGACGAAGCCAAGATAGATCGAAGAATACGCGAAGTACTGGAGCGTCATCAAGCGTATGCTATGCAAATAATCACCATAGACTCAGCGCTTTTAAATGGAGTAGATCCGGCGGCATTTGAAGATTACGTGGGTCAAACTCCCACTCAGCTTCAATTTGAAACCGAAGATGGCAACATCTTGAAGATACCTTATGCGAGCGAGTCGGGTAGCTCGTCTGCTGAAGGTGGGTCCCAAGACCCGACAGCTTATATTGAAGCCGTCATCGCAGGAAGCGAAGTTGATGGCCTTGCTCAAATGGTAGACTTTGTGGAGCCTCAAGGCGAAGATGGTTTGGGCGGCGTGATTATCGAAAAAACCTGGGACACAACTCTCGAAGAACTATCGCAGGATCCAGAAGCTGCACAACGTATCCCACTTGAGCATTACGGGAAACTCCTCGAGACCGTTGATGCAATGACAACCCGCGGGTTGATTGTTGGCCCGGGAGAAGGAGTAATCGGCTACAGCTCTGATAAAGGCTTTGTGATTACCGATTATCTGCATGGGGATGCTGGAAATCAGCCGCCTGAGAGAAATGCATTAGCCATCCTGACGCCACTTTTTCAAGCCCAAGAATGGCCAAATGGTGCGCTTCCTCAAACTGCATGGCGCTTTGTAGAGGCATGCCAAGAACGGACGGGTGACAATGAGCACGTAATGGGGCGTGTGCGAGATGGTCTTATTGGTATCCGTGAGGGCATAGAAGACATGGAACAAACACAAAGATATATTGCCCAAATGAACGCCATTGACGATGCCTTAACTAAGGGAATAAGTCCAGAGAACATCCCCGGTTTTGTACGCCAAAGGCGTGAGGCGCTTGTCTTTAACACAGAAGGTGGAAAGCAGATGGAGCTGTATCGTAATACTAGACTTACGTCTACCCAACTCGAGTTTAGTGGCCTCTGGCTGGTAAAGGGCGTAGATGGACTGCAAGAGGACGTCAAGCAAGTGATAAAGTATGTTTCTGATCCTACGTCAGATGGGCTCCGCGATGCACTCATCGTCGAGCCTGTAATAGGTGAACCATTTGAGGAAATGACACCGGAGCAGAGGAGGTTTATTCCCATCGAGCACTTTAGTGACCTTGTGAGAGCCTATGCAGCCATGGCGGGTGAAAAACTCTGGCCCGAGGGACTTGATTACGATATTGGCAGAGGTTTTACGATACTTAGCGCGGCAAGAACGGGCGTCAGGTTGACGATAGATGAAGTGACCGGTCGATTCTTGCACCCAATCGGTACTGCTGCAATTGGGGATAGGTGGGAGGAAGGTCAACCATTTCCTTACGAAGGCGAAGCGTACTTAAAAGCTTATGAAGATAGTTTTGGTCCTGATAGAACTCGAGCATTTGTCAGACGCCTCCGGGACTGGTATGGTAGGGCGGACATTCCTGATATTGAATAGCGAAACAGATTGACTTCCTCCTCTTTCTCCGGTACAATAAGTTGAAATTTGTGTGAAACTGTAAGTAAGGAATCAAGAAACAAATGTTAGCTATTCGTTTGCAAAGAATTGGTCGCAAGAAGATGCCTATGTATCGAGTTGCCGTCCAAGAATCTCACCGTCACCCCAGCAGCGGCCGCGTTGTGGCGTATGTGGGCACCTACAACCCCCACGACAAGCACACTGCTTTTGACAAAGAAAAAGTTGAAACCTTTTTGAAGAATGGTGCGCAGCCCTCACCTCGAGTGGTACGTCTTTTAGAAAGCGAAAAGATCGCACTGCCAAACTGGATTATCAAGGCAACGAGCAAAAAACGCGAAATTCGTAACCCTGAAAAGCTTCGCAAAAACCAGCCCAAAGCAGAAGCACCTGCAGCGGTAGAAGAGGCAGCGGCTCCCAGCGAACCAGCTTCCGAAGAAAAAACCGAAGAGTAAATAAAAACGCGGCCCACCAAAGCCGCGTTTTTTGCGCCGTACGTATCATGATTGCATTACGCCTAAGCTTTACAGTACAATAAACAGTGTTTAAGTGAGATAAGGGAGTCAGTACATGTCAACGATTGACCAACAGTTCGTAGAGTATATCGTCAAATCCCTCGTCAGCAAACCAGATGCCGTTATTGTGGAGCGCCGCATTGACGAAAAGGGAGTGTTACTTGAGCTTACCGTCGACCCCGAGGACTTAGGGCGGGTCATTGGCAAGCGCGGTGCGACTGCACAGAGCATCCGAACCTTGCTGCGGGCGCTCGGCACCAAGAATGATGCCAGGTATAACCTGAAGATTGTCGACAATGACGATCACGCTTTTTCATCGCAAAGCAGTAGCGCAACAGATGACAGTGGAAAACCTGTGGATGACTCAACAGATGAGCCTGTGGAAGAAGAGAACGATGTCGTAAATCGGACTCGAAAAGAACTTGCCGAACTCGACGACCTGCGTATATAATAAAACCAAGTTCAACCGGCCATTTGCCAAGCGAACCACGAAAATAAAAATAGCTCTTGCGAGCAACTTCTACATAAAGTTGAGAGCTTTATTTGTGACAACAAACCCGGTTTAACGACCGGGTTTGTTGCGTATAGAGGCTAGGTAAGGGGCTTAGGTAAACTGATTGCAAGTGACTCGGCCAAGTCCACATAGACCATCGAAGTTAGGCCCGTTGCACCGGACGCCGATCGGCCCGTTGAGTGCCAGCATAACGATGGTGTGGGCAGGAAGTTCGCTGAAATCGAGAAGAGTGTTAGCTGCCGACGGCGATTCAGGTTGGCCTACATCGGTTTCGTCTGCGTCTCGTGGCTCGACATGCAGCAGTGGAACCGGCGCATCTGTAAAAGCGGCGGTAGGGGCGTCAACAAGCGCTTCTTTGAGTACTTGGCAGCTGGCGATAAAGCATGGATGTCTCCCTAGAGCCTGCGCGGCCATTCTGTATGCAGCTTGTTCGCCTCCCATGGATGAGTATATTGTGCACGCTTAAGCTTACTCATGCAATACATATATTTTGGGCTACGGCCTAAACTTGGTATACTGACCACAGTTATGACCAGAAAGATACAAGTAATTTCGCTTTTTCCAAATATGTTTCAGGAAGTCTTTGGCTCCAGCATGTTATGGAAGGCACAGGATCATGGAATTGTACAATTCAGCCAGATTGATCTGCGCGAATTTGGGTTGGGCCCTCGCCGCCAAGTCGACGACGCTCCTTATGGCGGCGGCGATGGCATGTTGCTGAAGCCCGAACCGCTTTTTGCTGCAGTTGCCAAAGCGAAAGAAGTTGATTCCGACGCGCAAGTGCTATTGATGACGCCACGCGGCGAACGGTGGGTGCAGGCCAAAGCTGAGGCACTGGCGATCGATCAGCGTGGGCTCATTTTTATCTGTGCACGGTACGAAGGCTATGACGAACGCATCACTTCCCTGGTAGATCGGCAAATATCCATTGGTGATTACGTCCTGACCGGCGGCGAAATCCCAGCCATGGCCGTGATCGACAGCGTGGTGCGCCTGATCCCTGGCGTGCTTGGCGGCGAAACCAGTGCTGAGATCGAAAGCTTTAGCGACGGAGAGACATTAGAATTTCCCCAATACACTCGTCCAGCCGAGTTCCAAGGAATGCAGGTGCCAGAAGTGTTACTAAACGGCAACCACCAAGAAATCGCCAAATGGCGCGCTGCCCAAAGCCAAAAGGCAGAACAGTAGGGCGGCAGGTCTCACTCCCATAGGCCAACATAAAATACCGAGCTCCTCACGAGCTCGGTATTTTTAAGCGACAAACCGTCAATGGATAAGCTTGGCGCCGTTGTTGTGGTGTTGCCAGTTGTTTTATGGTGTTTTTATTTTAAAAAACTGGTTGTTTTCATAGTACTGCGCCGTCACCGTAAGCGCAAGCATTTTTTTCTATCTTTGCTATACTAACAAGAGTAAACGAGGGAAAGCTGATGCACATTCTTAAAAAACTTATCAAACCGGTCTACGCCCACTGTGATCTGCCTTGTGGTGTCTATGATCCCGCACAAGCTCGCATCGAAGCCGAGTCAGTGCTAAAAATTATGCAAAAGTATCAAGAAAACGAGGACCAAGAGTTCCGCACCCGAGCGCTTATCATTAAAGAAGAGCGCGCCGAACTGGCAAAGCGACATTTGTGGGTACTCTGGACCGATTACTTTAAGCCTGAGCACCTCGAGAAGTTCCCAAACCTTCATGACCTCTTTTGGAAGGCGACCAAGCAAGCTGGCGAAGCCAAACATCACACAGATCCAGCAATCGCCGAAAAACTACTCGAGATGATCGACGAAATCGCTGACATTTTTAAGCAGACCAAGCAAGCTTAAAATGATCTACCTCCGACGAGTTGTAGGGCAGAGCATGCTGCCCACCTTGCGGCCGGGTCAAGTGTGCCTGTTTGTAAAATCGCGCACGTATCAGCATGGCGACATTGTGCTCGCTCAGGCTGAAGGCCGTCCGGTGGTAAAACGAATGCACGTACAAGAGGGCGAGATTCACCTAAAGGGTGATAACCACGCCGCCACGACCAATTACATTCTTGGCCGCCATGCTCGCAAAAATAAGGTTGTGGCCAAAATGGTGTGGCCACGGCGCGGCCTCGATCCTCAAACCCGCGAGCTGCTGACAGATTGAAAAATTCACCTTCTCGCGGTATAATACCTCTCGTACTGGCGAGTGGCCAAGCGGTAAGGCGCCTGCCTCTGGAGCAGGAGATCGAAGGTTCGAATCCTTCCTCGCCAGCCAAGATATTATACAGATATAAAAGTGCCCCAAATCTCGGAGCACTTTTATTGTTTTAGTGCCTCCTATCTGTTAGACATAGCCAGCCATTTGTTTGTTATAATAACTGGCAAAATGGGTATGTTGGTTGACGAAGAAACATTGACAGTCTTTCGAGGTACACAATAATGAGCAGACTGGGAGAGCGTATCATCGCCAGTGCGCAACAGCAGGTAGGGGCACCGTTTGAGCACCATTTTAAACCCCAAAATCTTTGCGATGGCGGCCGCGTCACTGTAGATGCCTGCATGGAAAGAGGTATGGACCCCGAAAGCGGCTTTGATTGTAGTGGCCTCACAATTGCAAGCTTTGCAATTGTTATGGGTCTGGCAACTGCCGATTGGCCCCAAGATTTACGGCACACCAAACAGCTAGAAGCTTTTGCTGTTGCGGTACCAGCCGAACCCGGTGACGTGTGCTTGTATTACTCAGCTAACGGGCGAACGCATGCAGGCATTGCCGTAACTGCAACTACCGCTATTCATGCCAGTGGCGTCACCAAAAGAGTCGAGCAGGGCGAAGTAACGGATATGTATGGTGATTTTGTGGTTATCAAATCCATCTCCGCCGCCGCCTTGCGGCAACTAGTGCTCAACCGAGAGTAGCTGACTGGCTTTTTGCAACTGGGCAAAGGTGCCTGTCGAGCTTTCGCGGCCAATAGTGTCCAGCTTGGCTGCTTCCGCTAAAGTAAACCAGCCGTATTCGCACAGCTCAGCATCTAAGGTAATTGAGACGTCCTTATTCTTACCCGGCAATGCGGCAAGGAGAATAATTCCCAGTCGAGTTGACTCGCTGGGAGACTTTTGCCAGGCGTAACTCATTACGAAGCGCAGCTCGCTCCCAATTGCTACCCCTGTCTCCTCCAAAAGTTCACGCTGCACGGCTTCCTCAATGGTTTCCCCAGGCTCAACTTTACCGCCCGCGCTTTGCCATTTGCCAGGGAAGATGTCGTCGTCCAAAGCTCGACGAACCAGCAAAAATTTACCCTGACAATAGACAATCGCGACAGTAGAAACTATTTGTTGCATGATAACCCTTCTATATGTAGTTAGTTTGCTGGCGAATGAGTCGCCAGGTCTCCTTAAAAGCATACTCGTGACGCCGCCGCATATTCCAATCTCGTGAAGGGTGCAGCGAGGCAATAAGGGGAATTCCTTCGGGCGTTGACAGTAACTGATTCACGCGTTGTTTGAATGTCCCACCGCCTAGAAGGAAATTGGTTACTCGGCTGCCAAAAGCGATAATTAATTCAGGTTCAGCTAGCTCAATCTCTCTCTGCAAGTATTTCTTGGCCCAATAGTCCCCGGGGTTACCCTCATGGTGACATTTAGAATAATGCGTCCAATAAAATGTATCTACGAACCGCTGCTTACTTTGGGCGTAATGCGTACGCACCTCGGCGACGCTTACTGGTTCATCATCGCCATGCTCAAATAACGCAAGTACACGTTCTTCAAACCCAGAGTGCTTCACTAATAAATCACGATCTTTGTTGGTCTCGGCCGACGGGTCCAAGCTAATTATCAAATAGCGCTGCGTGGGCCGAAGGGCGTTGATGACAACGGGCCGTCCATCCTTACACGTCTCAGTTTGACGAATCTCATCATTGAGCGCAGAGAGAGCTTCAAATCGCATAGCCTAATACATCACCTTTGGCTTGAGATAGTAATGAGCCGAAGCGATAAAGAGATGCACCTCTTTCTTTTTGGTCAGCGGAAATTCTGACTCCAATAAGATTCTTTCCAATAATTTGCAGGCAAAGAGCATATCCCAAGGCAGCAATTTAACCACATCGGTACTACGAATGTGCATTGCCAGAATCGTTGTTTCTGGACGGAATAGAATCTGTACATGAGAGATACAATCCGTCGTAGAAAAGACAAAGCGTCGTGAGCTATAGTCCTGAGTTTTATCAAAATAAAGGGTTTGCTCTACGGCTTGGCGAAGACCTCGATAAATAAACTCATACAAATTATGCTCCAGGCTACGTATGGCTTGATTGTTAATGCCAAGCTTTTCATAGTACCGTCGGACTTCATTCTCCTCGGCTATCAAATCCATTTCTGATACCACCAATGGAAGAGGGGATACGGCTAATAATTCCTTAGTGCCGTTAAGCTCGTGACCTTCTTTTTTAATTTGCTCGGCGAGAGCCGTGACCGTGGTAACGATGGTGTTGTGCGTCATATGGTTGCTAATTTTCCAATTATTTCCTGAACAGATCCATCAACTGTAGCGTGGGTAGTATCTACCTCGATAAGCGGAAGACGCGTTACTCGCCTGTAGTGGTCGTAATTGGCGATCATCTCGTCCAATTTGGCGGCTCGAGCCTCTGGCTCTTCATCTTCTCGATAAATACGGTCGAGCAATACTGCCCGCTCGCAGCTCACTAAGACGCTCACTACTTTGGCGCAGGCTAGATGGGCTAACTCTTCTTCGGCTGCGAGGATGACAGCTTCACGCTCCCGACGCTCGGAGATCGCATCGTAGACCATAGCCGAACCCAAGAAACGATCGATACATAGGTGCTGATAGTCTGTTGCCCGATTTAGTGCCCGGATTAGTTTACTTTTGCCTACTTTGTCTGGCCCCTCAAAGCCAAGGATATTGATCATTTGGCAGATGCCTTTTTCGTACCTATATAGTGTTCAGCGGGAACGGGCGGCAAGTCGTAAACCATTTCATGAACAGTTTTGGGATAAATAAAATTATCCTTGTTGTATTCAAAATCGTGATCTTTATCGGGCAAGAACATTGAGGTTCCAACTAAGCGGTCCGACCTGGTATAAAAACAGTTGTGCCGCTTGCATTCATTTTGTAATAAGCCTTCGAGCTGCGGGAACTTGGCCAGAATGGCAGTACGCATTTGTCTGGCTATTAAGACCATCTCCGGTTCTTGAGTCTGGACGCAATCCCTTTTCTTAATGAAAGTTACCAGTGTTGCCAGATTAAATTTGACGTAGATAAAGGTCTCTAGACAGTGGGGGAGTATTTTACGCGCATCAAGAATCGGCACTTCCATGGTATCGAGCATGTCGGCGTAGAGCTGTTTGGCATTAAGTACATTTTGTTTAAATGCTTCGTATAACGCTGGTTGCTGAGCCGCGCTGCGCGGCATCACCGCGTCATGGTGACGCCAGTCTTTGTCGCCCGAACATTGCTGAGAGTAGGTGGCTCCGACGCGTGTTCGCACAATCTGGTGGGTGATAATTCGGCTAATACCGCTAACTGCAAATACAAAATCGTACAGCTCAAGTGAGAGTGGCAGACCGTTACCCTCCATGGCTTCAATTTTGAGCGAAGCCAGCAACTTAGCATCAACCTTTTCGTCTTTGCCAGGTACATAAGGCCGGTCAGCCCACGTTGCCTTTTGAAAACCATACGCAACCAAATCGATCTGCTCACTGGGGTGGTATATCAGGTCAACCTCGATGCTGTCAAAAGCATCTTTAAACGTCGTCTTTGGTTTTTGGCCCTTGAGCACGGTGGCTGGTTTTTCTTTTCGAGCAATATTTTGTGAGTGAGGCACTTTAGTCTCCTTCGTTATTTCTGCTGCTTACCAGATTAGAGTTAGCATTGATATATTCCCGGTATCGCTCATCTACAATGGCGGACTTGCGCCAGAATTCATTAAAAATATCTTCAATCGTAAAGCCCCATACTTGCCCAATGCCAAGCCAGTATTTGAAAATATCGATCCACTCCTCTCGTAATTTACCGCGATCAATCGCCTTATACTGGTAGGCATTCATCTTCCAATTAGCTTCATTCAGCATTTCATGCGTTTCATCCAGAATATGCAAAATAAAGTCTTTAGCCAGGCGTTGCTGCTCATCAACAGTCAGTTTGTTGTAATCAAAGAAGTGAGCGTTAAACTCTTTTTGTTTGTTCCACATCGAGAGGAAGTCATACCGTGCCAGTGAATCCCGGATTGCATCCTGTACTTTATAGGAATGTCGCCACGTAGCGAATCGCCCTACAAACCGAACCTTTGGGGGCGGAATGTTATTCAGGTCTGTCATAAGCAGGCCGTATGGGTCGGTATAGCAGTACTGGATGTCTAAATCGGGAAGATGTTTCCGAACCTCTTTCTCGGACATTGCTCCAGTTATCTCGTATAAATATTGGCCGCCCTTATGTTTATTTACTCGCGTGAAGGGTGTTTCTTTGTCTAAAAAATAAATAAGGTCCCATGGGACCTTATTTTCTTGCACGGGCGCTGTTTTACTGACTATGAAAGTCTCCGGGAGGTATTGGAGTTTTTTTGGTTCGCCATAGAGTTTCCAGAAAACTGGCGCGGGGATAGTGGAGATGAGTTCGTCGTACTCTAATCGTTTCTTCTCGGTTACGATCTCATCGGCAGTGATACGAATAACGCGATCTTTCATAAAAGTGGTGTGTTTGGCCAATAGTTTGATGAGCTGGGCGGTGGAAACCTTGAAAACCGGAATATAAATATCATTTGTTGAAAGCGTATTATCAGGGACATTGTGGACCTCTACATCAAAGTTGAGGGTATTTAAATCGCGCCAGCTAGTGAGCTTTTTGGCAACCATCATCTCTTTAAGGCTTGCCGGAATATTCTCGTGCAATTTGCCTTTGTAATGGTACTTCATGAGATGCGGAACAGCCTTTAATTCGATTCCTAAATCACTAATAAAACGCCGCGTTTCCGCGGTGTCATGTAAAAGAATGGTGGATGAGAGATAGCTGTGCTTGAGCTTGCCTCCTATGTCGGGTGACAAGACCTGAAAGTCCCGATTATAGAACGCGTAAATTAATCCTGAGATGCCGGCGCCTATGATAAATTTTTTGGCCATTAACTTTGCATCCGAATTACTTGGTAAGCCAAGGATACACATGGCATATCTAAATGTCAATCGTAAAATTACCAAATTTAAAGTGTTTCTCTTTGCCACACATTTTCAATCCGTTGACGGAAAGGGCACAATTACTCCAGTACCTTCCCTCATACAATTCTCTTAGCCATTCCAATCCTCACAGCTGTAAACATGGGCGATCCAACTCTGATAAACGGTGTTCCAATTTTTGGTTACGTGACCAGCCATGATTTATCCTCAATCAGTTAAGACTTGAGGACAAATCGAGGTAATGATGAACAATAGTCTTCAACTTGAAGTCTAATACCTCACCCTAAGGACAAAGAAACGAAGTATAAGAAACAGCACGAGCAAAATCGTGAGTGTAATGCCTATAAACCAATTCAGTTTTCTCGTATCAATCCATTTACTACTGAAATGGTAGAGCCCGAGCCCAAGCAGCCCTCCAAAAGTATTCATAATCACATCGGTAATGTCTGTTGTGCCGATCGCGAGGATATACTGTGTCACCTCGGCAACCAGACTTAAGGAGAGGACAAAGCCCAGCTTTCGCCAAAAGGTAATTTGCCGAAAATTAATATCTAAAAGCAAACCGAGAGGAATAAACACGACGAGATTATCGAACATCTCTCTTACAGTGCCCCTCGAAAAGCCTGCAAATGGGAGGAGGTTAAGACTTCTTGATTGATACCCCAACAAAACCGACGACACATCAACCGAAGTTTTAAACAAAATGAGCCACAGGAGGAATAGCAAGTAGACGGCTAGTAATATTCTAGGCAATGATTTTACTTGTAACATTCAATGGGGTTTTCCATTTTTTCTGTTTTATTTTTAGCCATTCTTATCCTTTACTATAGCTCAATTATAATGCTGTGCCGGGAGATTGAGCAAAAATAGCAACGTCACGGAAACTGGGAGATAATTACAACAGTCTGCTACAATTAAGGGACAACATAAATGAGGGGTGGGAATGCGATCATTAGCAGTACATACAAAAGCAATCGTTGAATTTCGCACACGTTTGCCACGCATGAGAATCGCGGCAGCATGTTTTTATGTAATGGTTGTAGCGACCATTGCGAGTATGCTTACTGGAGATATCGCCCAGGCCGGTACGGGCGGCAGATTTACCTTTTTGCGCGACGATGGATCGTATTGGGGCGTGACCTTTGCGGGAGCTGGTTATGGCGAAATACCGTTTGCGATCGACACCAATGGTGATGGCAAACAAGAACTGGCGGTTTACTATAACGGTCGTATGACAATTCGCAAAGACGATGGATCGTATTGGGGGTTCAACTTTATTGGCGGTGGATATGGTGAGGTGCCGCTGGCGATGAACTTTCGAGGGCATGGCGACCGCAGACAGCAATTCGTGGTGTATTACCATGGCCGGTTTACCTGGCTTAATGACGACGGTTCATATGGCGGAGTGACCTTTCCGGGAGCAGGAAGCCAAGAACTACCACTTGCTGTTGATACTGACGGCGACGGCGTGCAGGAATTTGGCGTCTACAAAGCGGGACGTTTTACCTTTATGCGTGCCGATGGCAGCTTGTGGGGCGTGACCTTTGCAGGCGCGACCGCTAATGATTTGCCTTTCGTTATCGACACCAATGGTGATGGTAGACAAGAACTGGCCGTGTATCGTAACGGCCGTATGACAATCCGTAGAGATGATGGCAGTTACTGGGGCTTTGACTATCAGGGAGCGGGCCTAGACGAATATCCCATGGCGATTGATACCGATGGCAATGGCCGTCAAGAATTTACCGTCTACAGCCATGTGCCGGTGCAAACACTTGCCAAACAGATTCTGGCCAACCCCACCATAGATAAAAGTGCTCGGGCAGTTACCGAGGACCTCGAACAGACTGCTGATGGACAACCAGCGGTGAATTATCTTGGCCAAAACTACAGCCTTAGCTCGGCTTTGTTACGGCCGCTCATTCATTTTAGCTATACACACACGATGGCTATCTCTGCCCTTACAGGTAATGGCACGGGGCATACTAACGGAAGCCAGCATTACTATGGGGATGCGTTTGATTTGAATTGGATCGATGGTCATAATCCGCTGACTGGTCGCGACAAGTGGTCAATGTCAGCCATTGATAGTATGAAGTATGATCTGCCAAGTGGCTCACGCTTTGGCCAGCTCTATTGCCCAGGAGGCACGGCCTCGTTGCCAAGCGGTATCACGGAATTTAGTCAGGATGCCTGCAACCACCTGCATGTAGATGTACCTCGCGGTACCAATTAGCGAGGGCACATAATCGAGCAAAGCCCAAGCCGCTGTGCTTCGGCTTTGCTTTTAGCTGCGGATCGTCTTCAGATGTAGCTTATTTACTATTGTTGTGTAATTGCGCCATTAAGTTGACAACCCTGCCAAACCCGCTTTAATACATACATGAACATACTACAGATTCCCTTCAGACGTGCTCGAATATTAGTCGGTCTAACGGGAATCACGCTTGTCGCGGTGTTGCTCTCGGTGAGTCTCTTTGCGCACCCGAGTGCGGCAGCGTCACCGAGCTTCAAACAAGCCAAGGCGAATGAAATTAGCTCGGGGAATAGTAACAGTGTCACATTTGCGAGCGCCAACACCGCAGGCGACCTGATTGTTGTCTACGTACTTTGGAACAATACCGATGCAGTGAACCTTTCTGACAGTTTGGGCAACACCTATGCTGCAGCAACTGCTAAAACATCGTGGGGCGGGGGTAGTTCGCAAGCTTTTTATGCCAAGAATATCTTGGGTGGCACCAATACGGTAAAAGCGACCTTTGCGACTAACATCAATGCGTATGCGATCGTGCAGACACATGAATATGCAGGTATGAGCAAGACAAACCCACTTGAAAGTACGGTTGGGACTACAGGTTCGGGTACCGCCATGAACAGTGGCTCGCTTACCACCGCTACTGCTAACGATTTGCTATTTGCAGCCAGCGGTTCGGTAGGGTCGGTAAAGTCGATTAGTTCTGCCTACACCGGTCGCCTGACGACTTCAGGTAATCGTACTATGGACAGAGTAGCGGCAGCCCCTGGTTCGTATAATGCGACGGCGACAAATAGTAACGGCGGCTGGACATTGCAGCTTATCGCTTTTCGGCCTGATTCTGGTGTTGATACCACTGCGCCAACTTCGCCTACCAATGCCACGGCAAATGCTGTCTCTAGTTCGCAGATTAATCTGAGCTGGACCGCTTCTACTGATAATGTCGGTGTGACTGGATACCAGATTGAACGCTGTCTGGGTGCAGGTTGTACCGCTTTTGTGCCTCTTGCAACAGTCACGAGCCCTAGCTATAACGACACAGGACTCAGCGCAGCAACTACCTACAGCTACCGTCTCAAGGCGGTTGATGCAGCCGGCAATGCCAGCGCTTATACCAATAGTTTCCAAGCAACCACGCTGGCTCCCGCAGACGCCCAGGCGCCGAGCGTCCCGACCGACCTGGCGAGTACGAGTGCCACCGAAACGCAAGTTGGCCTCTCGTGGAGTCCGGCGACCGACAACACTGGTGTGGCAGGTTATAAAATCTATCGGAATGGCACTATGGTCGGCACCAGCGCGACTACCACTTTTACTGATCAGAACCTTACCCCCAACACGAGTTACACCTACGCAGTTTCCGCCTACGACGCTGGTGGCAACGAATCAGCACAATCAGCTAGCCTGGTTGCAACGACTTTAGCTGATAGCGCGACTCCAACCGTTCCTACTAACGTGACAGTGCAGGCAGTGTCGTCATCCAAAGTAACCGTTTCGTGGAACGCCGCAACCGATAATGTGAGCGTTGCTGGGTACAAAGTCTACCGCGATGGCGTCCAAATCGCTCTCACCACTGCGCCAACTTACCAAGACACCACGGTGTCCGCGAACACTACCTATAGCTATACCGTCTCGGCCTACGACGTGGCAGGCAATGAGTCTGCACAATCGGCAGCCACAGCCGTGACCACGCCAGCGGTTAGCACCAACAGCTGCGCACTTCCCGCATATCCGAATGCCAGCTGTACCGGCATGCCCTCCACAATTCAGCCAGCGACCGTCACCGGCGACTACACGGCCACTACCGACGGCGAGGTAATTGATGCGCGTCACATTACCGGCGACCTTATTATCTGGGCTAACAATGTGGTTATCAAAAATAGTCAGATTGATGGGTCGGTCGACAATGAACACGGCGCAGCGCATTACTCGTTCACCATAACTGACACCACGGTAGGTCCCGCAACTGGCTGTATTGGCTTCCCTGGGATTGGCGAATCCGACTTTACCGCAACGCGTGTGCAGGTTCGCGGCCACGATGACGGCTTCCGAATGGGCGGCAGCAACGTCACTATTACCGATTCATACGCCAACTTATGCTGGAACCCACCATCTGCATCACAACCTGATGGCAGTCACTCAGATGGCATCCAGAATTATTGTGGAGGTATTTGTTCAAACTTAGTACTTAGCCACAACACCATCGACGCGCAAACTGTAAATAATGCCCATGGAGACGCTCGTACTGTCTACCTTGGCTCAAACTCAGACGGTGCTGGTATCTCAAACATCACCGTTACCGACAACCTTTTGCGAGGCGGCGGCTATACCATCTACTCTGAGTATCGCGGCGGTGCGGCTTGGATTTTCCGCGACAATCGTATTGTCAACAATAGCTGGCAGTATGCCGCCGTGACTGCAGAAGGTACCTGCGCGAACCAAAACTGGACCGGCAACTCCCTAGTAACCATCGACTCGCTCTATAATGTCACTTCTACAGTGAGTCCGCTGGCTTGCATTCAATAGTTAGCGGTAGACTACTCAGAGTAGTCCGGTCCGTGGCATCTGCTATAGCGAGACCTTTCCCCATCCACTGCTTACAATAATCTGCCCGAGCATTTTACTGTGGGCATCGCAGTTCTGTTGCTTGGTGACTGTTTCATCGAGATTCATGGTGAGCAAAAAGCTGCCGCTAACTCCTTTGTACGCACCAGTGCCAGAGTTCGCGACGATAGAAGCTGGGCCAGCTACACTCACGTTCCCTGAACATGTTGCGCGGTTAAAGGCAGTCGTACCGACAACCGTGGTGAAACGTTTCGCAAGATCGGTAATATCAAGTTGGAAAGTTCCATGCGACAAGTTCAGCGTCATTACCGCACCGTGATCGTCAGAACGTATTGCATTGCCAAAGTCACCAATTGCGCCACTAAGAGCAACCGTGGATTCCGCACCGTCATTGTCTGTATAGTCGATAAGATGCACATTACTAGCCGTAGTACCCGGCGGAGTACTAGTCTTTGCTTGGGAATGGCCCAGCCAGTACGCTCCGACAACCGCGGCTATAACAACAATACCAATCCCACATGCTATTACAATTTTCTGTTTCATACCCGCCTTTCTTAGTCATATTCTACTCCTCTTTTGCAGCGGCTACTGCATGTAACAGCTCAAGCAATTTGACAGTTGTATTCCAATTGCGGATGGTCATTGACTTGTAGAAAGGTGAAGCCATCGCTTGGTTTAGTCGGCTTTTTGTCCGCAACGCACTGAGCCGCTGCGAGTAAATAACACCGCTTCCTGGCCACACTGTATCCACACCTTCACGAGGATTAAACGCCGTCATCGCGTCAGCCACGGTGATGTCCATGAGAAAAATAGCGTCGCTGTGGTACTTGTCTGGTTGGTCGCCAAAGCCCTGTGGTTTGTGCGCGATAACGTCCGAGAGCTGTTTGCGCGTGAGTACCAGCACTTTGATCAGCGCGCTATCAAGTTTGAATGTCTTGGGCAGAGCTGCTTCAACAATAGCTTTTATTTCGTTGGGCTGTTTGTCGGATTGCACAATGACATTGCCGCTGGCGATGTAGGTCGTCACGCCGGAAAATCCAAGGGCTTCAAGGCACCTTTTTAGCTCGGCCATTGAGATTTTGTTTTTGCCGCCGACGTTAACGCCACGGAGAAGTAAAAGGTATGTGCGCATACGTAGACTAATTACTCCAGTTGATCGTCTTGCCTGCCAACTGATCCATAGTGATCCAGTTCCCGGTAAAGGCCGTGCCGTCTACTGTGACATTGGGGAGCACCGGCGTGCTGTCGCTCGCGGTCGGCGCGGTGACATGAAAGCCTGCGCCGCTCTCCGGCGTCACTACTACATCGGTAAACAGGGGACTTGCCAAGGAGAATCCGGCCTGTCCTGGCGTTTTTGGAAAAAGTCCCATTGCCGAAAATATATACCAAGATGAAGTAGCGCCAGCATCATCGTTGCCTGGCAGACCGCCAGGGGCGGTGCTGAACGTGGTAAGTTCAATGTTGCGGACCGTCTTTTGTGTCGAGGCCATTGCTCCGGCATAGCTATAGAGATACGGCGACCATAGGCTATGCTCGTTGCCAATCCATTCGTGTGCCGAATTGGGACCAGCGTCCAGACTGGTAAAGAAGTTATCCAGCCGCGTTTTAACCGTGCTTGAGCCACCCAATGCTTTGGCGAGCCCTGTATAGTCAAACGGCACCATCAAGGTATATTGCGCGGAGTTACCTTCAGCAAATGGGTCTTGCCGCTTGGCGTGATCATACGTCGTGGGATATGTGCCGGTCGATGAGCGTGGCTCGGCGTACAGCGTTTTGGTATTAAAAGTGTTATGCCAATACTGTGATCGTGTCTTGTAGGTGCTGGCCATGGTGGTGTTGCCGAGCAAGCCGGCAAACTGCGAGATTGACCAATCGTCGATGGCATATTCTAACGTGAGTGAGACATTATTCGGCACGTAATGTTTGCTCAGCCAGTCACTCAAATTCTCGCGTACCACATGACCGTCTGATGTCACGCCAGTTTTGGAGGCGCCGGCATCCATCAGTTTGAGTGCCTCGGCTGTATCAAAGTTGCGCGCGCCCCAAGCGTAGGCGCTGGCGATATATGGATCTGGAGAATCGGCAATCATCCCAGCGCTGTTGCGGTTGGCTTGTACCCAACGGGGCAATCCGCCGCCACCTTGATGCGCGTCGTCGATGAGCGACTGAATAATATCACTGGTCTCAGCTGGCATGAGCAGCGCCCGCAGGGGTACATTCGTCCGATATTGGTCCCATAGCGGAATATTGCTGTAAAACGTTCGGCCTGCCGCTGTGGTGTGAACCTGGTTGTCAAAACCGATATACTGGCCGTTGACATCGCTAAACACGCTTGGATCGATGAAGGAGTGGTATATTGCGGTGTAAAATACTTTGCGGTCGCTGTCTGTTCCGCCGCCAACTTGTATGCGGCCTAAGATGGTATTCCATGCGGTATTCGTAGCTGCCGCAACGCCTGCGAAGTCCCACCCAGTTTGTTCTGCCGCCAGATTGGCCTGTGCATTTGCCACGCTCACATAGGAGATGGCTGTCTTTACGGTGACGGCTTGGTCACTTGAGGTGTCGAAGCTCACATATGCTCCGGTTTGCGCATCGGAGCCTGTGGTGCCACCCGGCTGCAATGTACTGCCTGTCCATGTGCCATAACTCTGGAGCGGTCGGCTAAATTGCGTGACATAATAGAGCGTGTACTTGCCGGTTCCGCAACCCACGGTGGTCGTTACTGAGCCAGTCACTTGTTGGCTCGCTGCGTCAATAGTAGCCGTAGCCGCACTCGCGCCGTTGACACTGCCACCAGAGTTAATAATAAAACTCGAACTAGCCTCGGCTGGGAAGGTAAACTGGCCGATACCGGTTCGTGTAGTGGTTGCGAGCTTGGTGGTAATACCCGAATCGAGCTTTACCTGGTAATAGCCCGGTCGCGCTGACTCATTGGCATGTGAAAACGATGAGGTATATGCTTGAGTCGTTGGACTGGCTGACACCGCCTGCGGTACGGGCATGATCGGTACATCCTCGGCATAGTTGCATCCGCGTCCAGAGAAATGCGTGAGGCTAAAGCCTTTAATAGTGCTATCGGGGTAATTATACCCGCCAGGAAGTTTCGTCGGAGATGTGTCTGGTGACCAAGCGAGCATGCCAGAGGGTGCAACCGCACCCGGAAAAACGTCGCCTGTGTCAAACCCGATACCATAGGTGGAAAGCGGTGACGCATTGGTGCCAATGAACGGGTCTACGTAATCTGTAAGCTGGTTGTAGGCTGCGGGGCTTGCCGCAAAGACCTGTATTGTAATCTGTCCGATAGCTACCACCGCGACTATCATCGCAAGCAACTGAGGCCAACGGAATGTAGCGGAAACTCGGCTAGTTAGCGGAGAATGTGTGCGAGCCTTTTTGGCTACCTTACGTTTCTCTTGGGTAATACGCATGGGATCTATATTCATTAGACACTACAATAAGCAGAATAACAAGTGCAGCATATTGTGTGATGTATTAAATGCCCGCGCATTGCTATGCTGTAGGTATGGCATACGACGAATCACTCGCGAAGCGCATTCGAAAACTTATACCAGCACAAGCAGCGGCTGCCGTGTCAGAAAAGAAGATGTTTGGTGGCTTAGCCTTTTTGGTTCACGGCAATATGGCGATTGCCGCAAGCGGCCAAGGTGGACTACTGGTGCGGGTAGACCCAGCGCAAACAGATGCGTTGTTGGCTTCGACCAAAGCTACCATTATGACAATGCGCGGCCGCAATATGGCCGGCTGGTTGCGAGTTTCTACTGAGGATGTTACCAACGACAGCGAATTACTTTCGTGGGTGGAGTTAGGCATTTCATATGCTGAGAGTTTGGAACCAAAGTAGTAACTCTATTATTTAAGTATTGACTTAAATAAGTCACTACTTTACTATTTTGGTATGGACGCATCAGACAGCATCATATTTGCGGCACTTGCCGAGCCAACTCGGCTCAGTATTGTAGATATGCTCGCAAAACGTGGTGAGCTGGCCGCAAGTGAAATTAGCAAGATGTTCAACAGCACGCCCTCGGCTATTTCTCAGCACTTAAAAGTGCTACGTGAATCTGGCCTTGCGCACGTCACCAAGCGCGGGCAGCAACGCGTGTATAGTTTGGACACTGATAAAATCACCGAGGCTCAGCAGTGGCTGCAAGAGCGTACCAGCCAATGGAATGCTCGCATTGATGCCATGGAAGTATATATCGCACAACAAAATAAAGAGGAGAAAAACCATGACAAATGACGTCATCATCACTCGAATAATTAACGCGCCAGTCGCGACCGTTTGGAAAATGTGGACAGATCCTCAGGAAGTAACTAAGTGGTGGGGCCCAGCGGATTATACTTCACCTTCAGCACGCCTCGATCTCCGTCAGGGCGGCCAGTACGTGTTTGCAATGCAAGCGCCAGAGTATCAGGGTGGCGAAGAGAGTTTTACTTCTGGCGAGTATAAAGAGATTACTCCTATGAAGAAATTAGTTTTTACGCAAGGACTGTCGGATGCCGACGGGAACCGCCTTCCGGCCGACAAATTACCGGCCGACTTTCCCGAAGACATCTTAACGACAGTTGAGTTTAAAGAAGTGAATGGCATGACAGAACTTGTAATAACTGAAAAAGGCTGGAAGCCAAGCATGATGTCTGTCTTCTCGTATGCAGGCATGCACCAATCGCTCGATAAACTAGCGGCCATTGTGTAGCCGTAATAAGGAATACTAATTATGGATATGAAAATAGAACTCATTCTACTTCCCTCAAAAAACCTCGCAGAGAGCAAAGACTTTTACGCCAATAAAGTTGGCTTCCATGTTGATCACGACGTTGAGCCAGGTAATGGCATTCACGTCATCCAACTAACCCCTCCCGGTTCTGCGTGTTCGATTGCCATTGGCACTGGCATGGGTACCGAGGAATCGACGCCGGTGAAGAACATACATCTGGTTGTTGATGATATAGATGCGGCTCGAAAACAGCTCATCGCAAAAGGCATTGAGGTGAGCGATATGCTCGATATGGGCGGTGGCGTAAAGTATGCTTACTTTAGCGATCCGACCGGCAATACTTGGGCGCTGCAAGAGCTGAGTCGCTAGCTATATGTGCTAAAGTGGGTAGAAATAAGGATAGATGCACATGACCTCACCACTTTTACCCAAAGAATTTACGGCAATGATGCTGATAATCACCGCCAGTCACCCAAGGCAAGCGCTATTGTTGCAAAGCCGAAAGCATAAGTTGTGGATGCCTCCAGGTGGCCATGTGGAATCTGACGAAAATCCTTTTGAAGCAGCGATCCGCGAAACGAAAGAAGAGACAGGGCTAGATGTCGCATCGTATTTTCCAGAGCCCACGCGGTATGATGAGAATCGGGTAGAAGTGCCATTGCCAATGCGCATAATTGAAGTTCACCTTAGCCATGGCGGCAAAGAGCATTATCATGTTGATTGCATGTATCGTGTTGAGGTGCAAGCGACCCTTCCTGTGCAGCATGACGATAGCGAATCGTCAGATATTGGATGGTTTACAGTAGCGCAACTTGACGATCTGAATATTCCAGCTGATCTTTTGCCCCTTCTGAGGGAGGAGCTTGGGTCGTAGGAATTGGAGTGAGATTAGTTACGCTAAGCTAGAACGCCTTGTAGCTAACTAATCATGCGAGAGCCTGCCAAATTGTCGCCCATTCCGCCACCGTGCGCCCTTCATTGATCGTGGCTTCCCTGTAGCCGAGGCCTGATACAAGCTGCATCTCCGGTTCTAACAGCTCTCGTAGCTCGGTTTCAGCCAGCGCATGCACTGGTAGTCCGTTGTCGGCGTAGGTGGTATATCCTCCATCAGGCCAGACCTGCACGTTGCCTTCTGCGAGGATTCCCTTGCGAAGGGCAGCAGCGGTGCATAGCGCAAAGACGCCGCCGGGCATTACGTACTGCGTGGCTTGCCGGATTCCTTGGTGTGTTGCTTCGCGGTTGGCGTGAAAGGTATGGATAGCAAGCGCAGCAGCATACTGAGCAGCTGGCGGAACGGCTGCCGCAAAGTCGTGGACGAAGTCGCCTTGCCAAAATCGTACCGATTGTTCTCCGGGAATGCCTTTAAGGCGAGCTGCAGCCATCCGCAAACCCGCTCTCGATATATCGACGGCATCAATGCGGGTAAAACCAACCTCTAGTAATGGAGGGAGATTTTTGCCCGCGCCGGTGCCTATGTCTAGGCAGGCCGCGTCTTGCAGCGTGCCATCTTCAATAAGCGCTTTTATCACAGGAACTAGCTTGGCCGTCACCAGCTCTGCAGGTGGAGTGTCTCGGTCGAAGCCTTGCGCGTAGGCAGCGTCCCAAAGTTCGGTGGTCATGATAAAGATTGTACCCCGGGTGTATAATTTGGAACATGCCACAAGCTGCCATGCAGCGTACGGCCTATGACAGACATCTCTGCTACAATCAAACTATGACAACTCACAGACTAAATCCACAAGTTGACACGTTTATCGGTTCATTACCCACCTGGCAACAGGAGGTCTGTCGCAAAGTCCGTGCGCTGATTCACGAAGCCGAGCCAGAGATAGAAGAAGTGATCAAGCGGAGAGACCGTCCGTATTTTGTACAGCACGGCAATGTGTGTGCTTTTCAGGCTACCAAAGATCACGTTAATGTTTTTATTTACGATCCGATTGCGCCCGACCCTGAAGGCCTTATCAATCAAGGCCAGGGTAATGCTACGGCACGTTCGATCCAGATCTACCAAGATGCAGAATTAAATGAGCAAGCTTTTAAGAACCTGATTCAAACCGTCGTCGCCGATAACCGCAAGGGTGGTTGGCGAAAGTTCAAGAGTTCGAGTACTCTCTAGATGATTAGGTCCGCATGACTTCCGCATAAAGATCGGGACTGGTCTGCGCAACCGCAGCCGTCCACCTTCTGACTGTCTGGAGTTCCTCTGCGGCATGGCCTGGCGAGAGTAAGAATCGCCTAAAAGCGAGATCTTTTGGATCAGTTGAGACATTTGACATCGGTATAACGGTACTATCCATGTATGCTTCTACTGCGGTCTCTGGATAGCCGAGCGCCAAACCAAGCGCACGTTCGTCGCCCTTTTCGTGTGCTGATTTAACTGCCTCGGCTTGCTCTGCAGAACCGCCGATATAGAGTGTGCGTGCTATGGAATGCTGTCGATCTATTTGAGGTACAATGACGTCGTCGCCCGCCAGCACAGTGATTCCCGCGGCGTGGGCTGCAGCAACAATTTGCTGGTATGCAGCCTCGGGAACTATCGGCGGCGGCTGGTCAGCAGGGGTACTATCTTTCGATTCCTTGAATTGCCTCAGGCGTAAGGCTGGGTTCCAATTTTTCTGTAGATTGCTGCGATTGTTCCTCGGGCATATCTTGAATGTAGCATGTATATTGCAATGCAACAAAGTTATTTACACGGACTATACACTCAGTGTATAGTCGAATGCATGACAACTTCGTACGCACTCCTTGGCATTGTAGAAAGACAATCCAGCTACGGCTATGATTTGAAAAGAAGCTATGATTTACTCTTTGGACACAATAAACCACTCGCTTTTGGCCAGGTATATGCCACGCTTTCCCGGTTAAAAAGGGATGGCAAGACCACGGAAGAATCGATTCAGCAAGAGTCAGGTCCCGAGCGGAAACTGTATAAGATTACGGATAAAGGGCGAAAAGACCTGGAGGAATGGCTGACGTTACCAGAGAAGTTTAAGACGCATTCGCAGACAACTTTTTTTGTGAAAGTGGTGACGGCCATATCGCTTGATAAAGATCCGGATATTTTTCTTGATGCGCAGCGCGCGGCACATATCGAAAAGATGCGTGAGCTCACAAAGGAGCGACGGAGCGGCGATATTGCCAAGGTTTTGCAGGCAGACTATGCGCTGTATCATCTGGAGGCTGATATTCGTTGGATTGATATGACCGCAGCAAGGTTGAGTCAACTAAGACAGGAGGTACGAGGTGAATAATACTGATTATATTTTGCAGGCCGAAGATGTCCATAAAAGTTTTGGTCTCACGCCTGCACTGCAGGGTGCGAACGTCTCGGTGAAGCGAGGTGAGATTCTCGCGATTATGGGCCCAAGTGGCTCGGGAAAATCAACGTTGCTGCACTGTCTGGCAGGCATTTTTTTGCCTGACACCGGAGACGTGAGTTATGACGGCCACCGCTTGAACAAGATGGACGAAAACCTTCGGACCAAACTACGCAGGATAGACTACGGATTTGTGTTCCAGTTTGGCCAGCTGGTGCCTGAGCTGACTGCCGAAGATAATGTCGCTTTGCCGCTTCTACTGAATGGCAACAAACGAGACGGAGCTTATGTACAGGCAAAAGAGTGGCTCCAACGGTTAGGCCTTCAAGGTCTCGAGAAGCGAAGATCGGGTGAGCTTTCGGGAGGTCAGGCGCAGCGTGTCGCAATTGCTCGCGCGCTGGTGATAAAACCTAAAGTTCTTTTTGCTGATGAACCAACCGGTTCGCTTGATTCACTGACAAGCGAGAAGGTTATGGATTTGATGGTCGATATTGCCAAACAAGAAGGCACGACTGTAATTATTGTGACGCACGAACCAAAAGTTGCGGCAACGGCTGACCGCGAAATAGTGGTAAGAGACGGCAAAGTAACAACTCAACTCAAGAGGGTTATCTCGCGATGATAGCGCGACTTGGTTTTCGGCTTGCTATAAAAGGTGGCAAAGAGGCAATTACGCGACTTCTGCTGATGACGGTTGCGGTTGCGCTCGGCTCGTCGATGGTTTTGTTTACCCTCGCAGGTTTTCATGGGCTGCGAATGGTGCAAAACCGTCCTTGCTGGGAATGTACTCGTAGCGAAACGAGCGGCGGGACTTCCGATACGCAGCATACCTTGTTATGGCTGTTCCGACAGGACTATTACAATAATCAACAACTCGAAAGAGCTGATATGGCTGCTCTGGGGAATAAAGCACCGATGCCGCCGGGTATTTCGCAACTTCCTTTGGCAGACGAATATTATGCCTCACCAGAACTCGCAAAACTCATTGATGCCAAACCCAAAGCCCAGCTTGGCGAAAGATTCCCGGCTACGCGCGCGGGGATCATTAGCGACAGCGCCTTGTCAGATCCAAAAGCGCTCGTGGCTTACGTTGGCCATACTCCTGCGCAAATGGAGACAATGTCACACGTTCAAGCGGTGAGCAAGATCGCGACGAGCCCACAGCAGCACACCGTGACGCAATTCCTGCAGATTGTCCTTGGTGTAGGTGCGGTTGGACTGCTGTTTCCTATGCTCATCTTGGTGAGTACTGCCACGCGCTTGTCCGCAAGTCGACGCGAAGAAAGGTTTGCTGCTTTGAGGCTGATTGGCGCAACGCCGGGTCAGATTACGGTCATAGCCTCAGTTGATTCGCTGGTCGCGTCACTGGCGGGGGTTATTGTTGGCCTCTTTGTATTTATCGCCTTACGACCGCTTGTCGCGCAGTTTCCGTTTACTGGTGCACCATTTTTTGTGAGTGATTTGACGCCAACGCTATTCGGGTATCTTGCGGTGATGATCGGTGTGCCGATTGCATCTGTGGTGACAGCAGCAGCTTCATTGCGGCGAGTCCAAATCTCACCGCTCGGCGTCAGTCGAAAAGCGATGCCCAAACCTCCAAAGGCATGGAGAGCGATTCCATTCCTCATCGGGCTCATCATCTTTACGGCAACGCTCGTTTGGGGCGCGCATAAAAACACGGGCGCGCTTATCTTGGTTCCTCTTCTTGGGGGATTCGTGCTGATGCTGACGGGACTCATATTGGCTGGCTCTTGGCTGACAATGGTGGGCGCAAGGGGTATGGCCCGCGTTGCGCGCGGAGCATCGTCTCTGCTTGCAGCTCGCAGGCTCGCCTATGATCCAAAAGCAGCTTTTCGATCAGTGAGCGGATTAGTCCTGGCTGTGTTTATTGGAACAATGTTTTCAACGTTGGCACCTGCGATTCTGGGCAACCAGGGAAGCCTCAAAAAAGGAAAGCTGACCGATACGGTGGTTGCGACGTTTCATAACACATCGACCGCTGGCCTTGATTCGCCTGCGAGTACGCAGCTGATCAATAAGCTTGAAGCTGTTGTTGGCTCCAATGTGTACCCCATTTATGCCACACAACCCGCGGCCAGTGCTCCTGGTAATAAATCGGAAGTGAAGGTGGACGCCGCCCGGGGCGTTATTTCCTGTGCCGCGCTTGCAGCATTTAACGAATTCTCCCACTGTCCAGCTGGTGCGCAGCAGGCTACCATAGCGACACATGTAGTTGGCGACCACATGACGAGTGATCTGATACAAGCAACTTCAGCCGAACCTTTGGTAGCGAATGCTGCTGCACATCTGCAAGCACTTCTGGTTTCTGCGTCGTCGCAAGATGAAATAGAACATGTTCGCACGATTATTATCAATAACGGAGGAGCGACTTCCATACCTCAAACGTACGGCGAGGCGCTGCAAACCCGCTCATCAACGATCATCCTATTGCAACGGATGGTGTATGCAGGGATTGCGCTGACATTGTTTGTGGCCGCCTGTAGCTTGTCGGTGTCTGTTGGTGGCAGTTTGGTTGAAAGAAAGCGGCCCTTCTCTTTGTTGCGGCTCTCTGGAATGTCCATGACTGGCCTTAGCAAAGTCATATTGATTGAGTCTGCGGTCCCTCTCCTCATAGTGTCAGTGCTGTCGGGGGTGGCGGGCTATGGAACGGGTGCCTTGATGATAAAAGTTATTGCCTCCAGCAACGGTAATGGTACCCAGCTTAAGCCGCTGAGTGTGGAATACTATCTGACCATGCTTATGGGTCTCATTATTTCAGTGTTGGTGGTGAGTCTGACTTTGCCACTTCTCAACAAGTTGACGCAGTCAGATTCAGCACGTTTCGAATAACCAAACCTTTCCTTTTGCTTGTACCTTGCTATTATTGAGTGAGTAAGCATAGGAATTATATACAACATGGCGCGCCTGCCTACGCCTGGTCAAGATAATGGTACGTGGGGGAATATCCTCAACGACTTTCTTCAGGTGAGCCATAACGCAGATGGCACATTACAAAGCAGTGCGATCACGACAGCTGGCGGATACTCCAAGCCGAGCGGCGGGATTCCGGAGAGCGACCTTGATAGTGCCACCCAAACCACTATTGATTCAGTAGCCAGTAAATACACCAAACCAGCTGGTGGTATACCAAAGACTGATCTATCCTCCGCTGTGCAGACCTCACTTTCTGCTGCAGACAATTCGCTACAATCTGGGGCGGCTGCCGGCGGAGATCTTTCGGGAACATATCCCAATCCTGGCGTTGCGAAGATCAACGGCGTGACGATCAGCGGTACGCCCAGCAATGGCAAGATTATTATCGCCACTACTAGCACCGCAGCTCAGTGGAGCTCTGCGCCGAGTGCGCCGGTGACAAGTGTGTTTACTCGCACCGGAGCGGTTATTGCCCAGAGCGGCGACTATACGGCAGCTCAAGTTGGGGCGCTCGCCAGTACAAGCGATCTCTCCAGCATCGCGACCGCTAACCCTACGGCTGCAAATGTAGCCATGAACAGCAAGAAGATCACAGGGCTGGCCAACGGAACCGCTGCAACTGACGCGGCAGCTTTTGGGCAGCTTCCCACACCGGTCCCACTTCGTTCCACCTGGTGGTATCCAATGGATGGAGGAGGCGGAAACCGGACGATGACCTACCAGCTTTTGTGGGTGTTTCCTTTTGATTGCCAAAAGCAGGTAACGCTCTCGAGTATTGGCTGCAACGTGAAGACGGCTGGTACTGCGGGTTCAACGATTCGATTGGGTATTTTCTCGAGCGATGGTGCTGGACTGGCGGGCAATGTGCTCCTGGATGCTGGGACGGTGGCCGGAGATACAACGGGGGTCAAGACGGTGAGCATCAACCAAGTGGTGGCGCCAGATCGCATTTGGCTCGGCGCAGTGTGGCAAGGTACTAACTCGACAGCACCGATTCTGCAAGCTTATGCGCACGCCGCGCAGTTTGTTGGTTGGAACTCGTTTTATCAATTCCCGAGCATCGTCGGCTATCAATATACGGGGATAACAGGTGCGCTCTCGAGTCTCACTGGCGTGACGCCTAATGTCGAGAACAACAACGTCGCTGCAGTGCAGTTCCAAATTCAGTAAGTATTCGCCCAGGTGATCGGCCCTACACCGACCACCAATTTGTGCCGTCGCTGACATAGCGGACTACAACGGTTGTCGCAATGCTGGTGGTCTCTACAGTGCCAGCAACCGAAGCAACGGTCACTGTGCCAGCGCCAAGATTCTTAATTAAAAAGCTCGCGCCAGCCCCACTCGTCACGGCAGAAGGTAACGTCAGGGTCATTGGCGAGGCAGAGTTGGCGAAGATCATTTCCTTGCCTAATGAGAGCGTTTGAGCTGTCGTGACGGTGGAGGTAGAGATAACACGCCCAACCTTAAAGGTCGCCTGGTTGGTGTTGACTTCAAACCGGCTGCCGGTATTTTGAATTAAGCGGAAGGTACCGTTGTTGTTGTCGAGTTGTACATCTTGGCCGGCGTTGCCGTTCACCATTATTACGCGTCGGTTGCCATCTTTTTGGCCCACAAAGACACCAGAGCCATTGCTGCTGATGGGATCATTCAGCGCGGTGCCGTCAAAGCGGCCGTTGCCATCTGGTGACAGTTGGTACTTAAGGTTGCCACCTGCGTTGTAGAGCTCGTCAATGCCTACGGTTGGGCTGCCGGAAGTTGCGGCGTACATTTTGCGGATCTGTTGGGTAGCGTCGGTTTGTACCCGCGTGTTGGATTCAAGGGTTACGATGCGAGAGTTGTGCTCGACGTCGTTGCCAATAAGCGCATTGATTGGAGCGGCGGTAACCGGTTCGCCCGAAACGAGGGGCGCGATTTGCACTCGCGACGGCGAGGACGTGGTGCTTGGCGACAAAGTAGCCAAAGGGTCGGCCGATCCAGTGGCCATGCCTGTCGGGTACGCAGAATACACGCGCACATAGTCGACATCCATTTGCGGCGTAACTCCAGGTGCCGGATCGCTGACCGTAGATTGGTCGCTTGCGCCCACAAAAGTCGGATCCATCACATAGTCCATACGAATCCCAAGATTCGCCGTTTGGAACCACACCACTCCCTCGGGGGACACATTGCCAACTACTGCGCCATCCTTATAAAAGGTGATATGGTCGGATTGCCAGTCGACCCCATAGCGATGCCAGCCCGTAATATCATCGCTTGCGGTCACGACTGGTTCGTTTTTGATGCCGCTTCCTTGCAAGCCACCGTTGTTGTAGTGCACGCCGGCGTTCCACGGACTGCCTGAGGACTTCCCAAAAATTTCTATCACGTCAATTTCGGCGCCAGCTGTTGCGCTGGAGCGAGTAATATCATTGTTAAACAACCACAGCGCCGGGAACATACCTCGAGAAGGATTGGGCAATTTCATGCGCCATTCAAAGTAACCATAGCGCCAAGTGAGGTTTGGTATAAGGTGATTGGTGGAAAGCTGCGCCCCGATCCAGGTGTTGGACACGCCGGGGAGGCCAGGGTTGCGTTTGGCTTTGATGGTCATTACCGAACTGGCAATGGTAACCACGCCGTATGTGGTGGCGTCAGCTGCGCTTACGTTCCAGGATGAACCAGCGAAGTCTGTGTAGCCATTGGTTAATGTACCGCCCGCTTCGTGAGGCTTGGTGCGCCAGGTTCCGCCGCCGGTGTCGGTGGCGTAGGACATGCTGGATTCGGTAAATTCGTCACTCCATAATAGACCCACAGCCGACGGTACGGTTGGTGTGGTGAGCGGCACAGCTCCGACGTCTGTCGCTGCGAGGGTAACATTCCCGGTAACGGGAAGCTTGGTATTAACAGACTGTACTGAGCTGCTTGCTAAGGTGAGGTTGGTTTGCGAAGCAGTATCGAGGTCGCTTGCGGGAATACCCGTGCCGGGTTTGGCGTAAGCGCCAGCGGCGGTGACTGCGCTGGATTTAAGCGAACCGTCGCTATTGTGTGATTGAGATAAGTAGTCATTGAGGATATTCCCCCACGTACCACTATCAGCGCCTGGGCTTGGTAAACGGGTCATCTCCTCGTACTCCTTATGTTGCTTTTATTATACAACAATAAGCGCAATAGCAATCGATATCTCGCAAAATTATAAGACCATATTTTGGTATCATAGGGACTATATAGAGGAGTGAGTATGCGAATCGGATTTGACCTTAACGGTGTTGTGATCAACAACGCACACAGCAAAACGCGGGTAGCCAAAAAATATTTTGGCATAGACTTACGTATCGAAAACGCCGTACTCAGAGCGCTCGACAGCGCCATGCCGGTTGAGCTTTATGAAAAACTGCAGGATATAGTGTAGGGCACGTCAGAGATGTTGGCATCCCCTCCTGTCACATTGGCTGGGCAGGTGCGGCTGGCTAAACTCATGAAGCAATACGAAGTCTTTTTGGTGACTCGAATTCAACCCGCAGGAGTGCAGTTTGCGCGCCAATGGCTTCAGGAGCGCTGGTTAGCACCGGATACGTTGGTGAGCGTTGGTCCTGGCGGCGATAAAAGCCGCGTCCTGGAGCATGGCTTTCAGGTGTATGTGGACGATGACGTGACGCAGCTTGGCGAATTGGTGCCTCTTGTGCCGCATCTTTTCTTGCTCGACACACCTTACAATCACACTCATGAGCTTCCCGAACGAGTGACGCGCGTCCGTGACTGGCAGGAACTGGAGGAGCGTATTACGCAACTTGGCGAGACCAGGAAAGTGTGGTCAGAAGACTAGATCTGAGCTACTCACTGGATGATTGGTCGCTATCGCCTGACCCTGGGAGGCCTAGATCGGTTATTTGTCGAGTTGCGCCTTCGCCAAGTCTGGCCCGCCTGGAAACCACGCTTCCCCGGCTTTTATCGCCACGCTCTGAAGGCGGCACATACGACTTTCTTCCTTCGCGAATAGCCATGTCATCCTCTGGGCGTAAAGGTTGAATGCGTTTAGTTTCAAGGTCACGTAGGTATTTGTTCAAGTTATCTTGACTTCGCCTGTAGCCTTCGCGGAGAATCCTGGCGTGGGCCTTTGCAGTATGCCAGCGCTTTGGCGTACCGGTTCCGGCACTATCTTCACTATGCTCTCGGTTGTGCACTATTGCTATGCGTTGAGGGATAACCGTGGTAGCCATGATATCCAGTAGCTCACCGCCACTACGGCCTTCGGCGGTGGCGTCGCTGATAATCCTTGGAACACTCTGTCCGCCTCCGATTTCTATGACCTCGGGCGGCGCGGTGGCGTCTGTGGCTAGCGCCGCGAGTATGCACACGGTGTAGTCCAGAGCACCCTGTGCATTGAGCGCTCTAAAAATAGGATCGATAGGTCGATGAGGAGCTCCTAATAGTGGCCAGCCGTAGTCAACCTTCCCGTCTGCGAAAAGACGGAGTGGCATTGTAGCTTTTTCTTCTTCGCCAAAGATCACTCTAAACCCGGCCTCATCCCATTCCATGATTGGAAGCTGATGTATTTCGCGCGACTCTACAATATAAAAGTCTGCTATCACTTTCTCATTTTCGGGTCGCGGCTCGCCGTATACGTCTGGATGACCCATAATAATATCTACGCCTGCGGGGAAGCCAATATCCGAACCTTTTACTACCAGAGTTGGCATCTGGCCTCCTTCCTCTTGTCTTGCTGCTAATCCGGCAGTAAGCTGGCGGGTTAGTGAGGGAAGCCTGCGCGATGCCTCTTTACTTTCCATATGTTCGTTAAAGGCGGCTAAGTTTGTGACAATCACATGGTCGAACATGCTTCTTGAAATACGACCGATGGTGCGCTCGCTGAATTCAGCGTCGCTTCCAAGGGAGGCTTTGGCAACCTCTTCAATCTCCCACGGGAAGAGTCGGACCGTTTGCTCAAAGGGCACCTGATCCATGAGGCGGAAGGTAATCTGGTCTACTAAAGCTTGGCGAACCGTCTCTATCTCCGCCTCTTCCTCTGGATGGTTTGAAGCTACTGTAGCGAAAATAGCTTTGCTTGCTTGTTCAAAGGCATGTGAGCCAATGATGACGTCTACAATATCGAAGTCTTGGGTCGCAACTCCCCTTAGCAACTGGTCTGCAAAGGTATCCACCATTTTCACTAACTCACGAGGCTCAGGTTTCTCGGCACTCACGTAGGCTTCGACACTGGCTGCGGTGCGTCCTGGTCTCTCCTCGATTCCCTGAGTGTTGGTGACAACTTTGGTTATAGGTTTAAGCTCAACATATAGTTTCGTCACTCTCGCAAGGTTTTCTCTTGTATCTCGACTGTATGCCGCCGCCTGCGCAAAGCTGGCTCCTTTTGCCTTCAGCCCAGTAATAATTGCCTCATCCTTGGCTGAGCGGCTTTTTTGGAATTCGAGGCCGAGTCTACTCTGTGTCGCCGCCTCGCTGACGCCTTGCTGTTTGAGCACTAGCTTTTCTTTGCCGGCTTTTTCCCCAGGTTCTTCCTCCTCTCCCGAACCAGAAAGTGGCGGAGGTGGTTCTTTACCGCCATCCCCGCCTTCGCCAGCACCACTCGCTGGAGGAGGTGTTTCGGCTGAATCTTCTTGAATCTCTGCAGGTTCTTGATTTTCCTGGGGAGATTTACCAGCATGTCTCTTTGGTAGGAAGCGACGTGCAACTTCTTTGTCTGCTAGGGGAGTGAGTTCAGGATCTGGCTCCTGGGCAGATTGTTCGGTCTGTGTGGGTGTACCTTTCGGGATCTCTACTATTAAAGGTACGGCACCCTTAAGGGGTGGAGTAAAAGCTGGCTGTTTTGCTTTCTCGGTTGCTGTCACATCGAAGGCGTCCCCATCTTCGACTACTGCTGTAATTGGGAGGGAATTTGCCGCAATACGACCTTCCACCTCGGCCTGTTCTTTGTCTTCAGATGGCTGTAAAGCATTGGTGTCGGATGCGTCCCTAGGGCTTTCAAACCGCTCTTGAGGCAGACCACTATCCGTGGTTGTGTCACCATAGTCATATAACATTTTAGTAATGTATCATTGTGAAAATAGGGTGTCTAGGGGGCTATAGCTCTTTGTCGCTGCCAAAAAAGTACGTGCTTCTTGACATAAGCGTATTTATTTGGTATCATCCATGTAGCTTAAAACTTCTTTTTAAAAACTAAACTTTGTTTTCCCTCTGGAAGGCAACACCCAAACCTTGTTTGAGTACTTACTTTTAAGCTCCGCGTTTTTACGTGGCAACTTTTACATTCGAAAAAATAACAAAAGGAACAACTTATGAACCAACATACTAAAACTCCCTCTGGGCCGCATAGGGCTCGCTTTGCCGCGGCCCGTTCGCAGCAACGAACGCTCGATAGAGCGAATCGCCAGGTGAATCACCACGCAGTGACTGCGCCAAAAAGACAATCGCCGCTTTTGCCTGGGTCGCTCAAAATTACTTTTTTGGGTGGCCAGGATGCGGTTGGCGAAAAGAATATGCAGGTGATTGAATGGCAAAATGATGCGCTGATTTTGGACTGTGGCAACGACCTTTCGGTTGATTTGCCAGGCATTAATTATGCGGTTAACGACGTAACGTATCTGGAAAGTATTAAACATAAAATTCGCGGATATGTCATTAGCCATGGGCATCTGGACCACCTGGGCGGGCTGCGACATACTGTGCCGCAATACCCTGCGCCGATTTTTGGCACGCCCTTTACGCTTGGTGTGGTCGAAAAATCGTTTGCCGATGCCGCAGCGGATACCGGCCTGGACTTTGCGCCGCAACTGATGCCCATGAACATGGACACGCATGAGCGGCTTCCGCTTGGAGCGTTTACTATTGAGCTGGTGCGAGTAACGCATTCGGTGCCAGAATCAAGTTGTATTGTGGTGGACACGCCGGTTGGCAGGATCATCAATAGCGGTGACTTTCGGCTTGATCCTGAACCGCTAGACCACATGCCAACCGATATTGCCAGGCTACGGCACCTTGGCGACGAAGGCGTGCTGGCTTTGCTCAGCGAAAGCACCTACGCCGATATTCCCGGGCGCCAACTCACCGAGCACACTCTGCAGCAAAGCTTTCACGATGTGATCGGCGCAGCCAATGGCCGAGTCTTTATCTCGATCTTTTCCAGCAACATGAACCGTATACAGATGATCATTAATGCTGCCGCAGCTGCCGGCCGACGCGTCGCCCTAGAAGGACGCAGCATGATGAATTACGCTGAGATCGCGGTGCGCCAAGGTATTCTTAAGATTCCCAAAGACACAGTACTGCCACTCCGCGAGATGCCAAACATTCCGGATACACAAGTGTTGGTTATCTGTACTGGCGGCCAAGGTGAGCCCGGCTCTGCGCTCCAACGCATGTCAGATGGGGAGCATAAACTCATTACCCTGCGGTCTGGCGACACTGTGGTGATTAGCTCTAATCCCATTCCCGGCAATGGAGTCCGCTACCAAATACTGGGCAATGATCTTGCGGCCAAAGGCGTGACGCTCTATCGCAATCCGAGCCATCAAGTTGATGGCTGCGGTCCACTGCATGTGGGTGGCCACGCTCGCCGCGAGGAACATCGCGAACTTCTGCAATTACTGCGGCCCAAGTTCTTTGTACCCATCTATGGTGGAGCACTGAACCGCAAGTATCACGGCGAAATCGCCATGCAAGAAGGCTGGAAGCCGGCGCAAATTATCCAAGCGGCAAATGGCGAGAGCATCTCCCTTTCCGCCGAGCGATGGCAACGCGTTGGTCATGTGCCACATGGCAGCGTGCTGGTGGATCAAAATGGAGGGACTGTTGCGGGAATCGTGGTGAAAGACCGGTTGCTGCTGAGCCAAGAAGGAATCGTGACCGTGGTGCTGACCATTGACAAGCGCTCCGGCCAATTGCTGACCAGTCCAGATATCATTAGCCGCGGGTTTATCACGGTACGCGACAACGAAGCTTTAATGAGCGCGCTCCGCAGCGAGCTACGATCTTTGGTTGCGAAGCAGTTTAAGCGGCAGGCCTCAGACCAATTCAAGCAAGAGGTAAAAGAGACGGTGGCTGCATTCTTGTTTGCGCACACCGCTCGAAGTTCAATGGTCATTCCAGTGGTTAATGTGGTGGGTGGCCGTCCGCGAACGCAAGCCGTGCCGTCTGCTACAATCAGACAATGGAAACCGTCACGCCCGGCAGTGAGTACGTAAGGATAGCCAAATGCTTCGTGGCGATAGGTTCGTTGGCGGCAGTTGCAGCTTGTTCAGCGACGAGTCACGAGCGGGCAGTAATTCCATCTTCAGACTCGCCGCCCAGCGCCAGTGCACTCACGCCCATTCGTCCACCCGAGGCGATCATCTTCGCCTCTAATCGCTCGGGCAACTTTGACCTATACGAGGAAGATTTGGCAACTGGCGCGCTGCAAAACTTAACGCACAGTTCGTGCGATGAGAACAATCCTGAGGTGTCGCCCGACAACAGCGAGCTGGTATATTATCAGGAATGCCAAGGCCAGCCGCCACAAATCGCCATGCTTGATCTAAAGAATCCGGCGCATCCTTCGCACATTCTGAATCCTAATGTCGCTGATAATTACGATCCGGTTTTTATGCAAACCCCAACCGGGCTTAAAATTATCTACAAAACTGACAAGGATGATGGTAAAGGCGATATTGCCAGGATGAATCTCGACGGGAGCGATTCGCACAACCTGACGCCGGCCATGCACGACACCGAAGAATGGAAGCCAGAACCCATGCCAGGTGATCTGACGCATCTGATTATTACTTCGGGAACAGGCAAAAATGTGCAGCTGTATAAGCTAGACATTGTGACCAAAACGGCGACGCCGCTCATACATGGGCCACAACACGATATCGTTCGGGGTTGGTATCCGGCCATGAATCCGGACGGCAAACGCCTGACCTTCATTGCCAAAGCACCTGGGCAGCCCGATGGGCCTGATACGCTTTTTACGCTCAATCTTCAGACCGATCAGCTGGTGCAAGTGACACATCCGCAAAGTCTTCCCGGTGATGCGGGCGATCCAAGTTGGAGTCGAGATGGCACCAAACTGTTTTTCGTTCATGACCCTAGCGACGGCTATCAAGTGAAGGTTAAAGTTGGCGATACGATCAAGACGGTGGATGGCGGCCAGGCTGGCAGCAAAGATCTGGCGCCAGTCGAGGTGCAGGCTGCGGCGTAAAATCTATGCGCTGGTTGATCGACTCTTTACCGTTGCGGAGTAACTTACTTAAGCAGCTCTTGTAGATGACGAGCCATCTCGGTGGCTTCGTTGGTTGGCACGACGTATACCGGACGGGAGTGAGCCAGGCGACTGATTATTGTGGCTTCTTGGGGGTCGGTACAATGGTGATTGGCTTTAGTTTCAACAAAAAAATCCAGATAGCCCAGCCCAGCTACGAGCCGCTGACGAATCGGCGCCGAACGTTCGCCAATGGTGCCAGTAAGCACCAACAGATCCATGCCGCCTAGCGCGGCGCTCATCTGGCCGATGGCTTTTTGGATTGAATAGACAAATGTTTTTAAGGCAAGTGCGGCGTAGTGGTCGCCATGTGCTTCGCGTTGCAAAAGTTCGCGTACATCAGATGAGCCGCCCAGACCAAGGAGGCCGCTTTGCGCATTGAGATAGGTTTCGAGTTCGCTGGTGCTAAAACCGCGAGCTTCTTTGAGTGCCTGAATAGCGCTGTAATCAACGCTGCCGCTACGGGTGGCCATGAGCGGTCCTTCGAGCGGGGAATATCCCATGGTGGTGTCGTGGCTTTGACCTTCGTGCACCGCGGTGACACTGATGCCGCTACCCATGTGGCAGACAACCGTTTTGGGTGCCAGCTTGTGTGCTTTGCGCAAACTCTCGACCGCGGCGCCGACCGAAAGGCCGTGGTAGCCAAAGCGTTTAATATCAAATTGGTCAGCGTCTGCCAAAGTAATGCCGTAGTTCCAAGCGTAATCTGGTTTGGTGTGGTGAAACGCGCTGTCGGAAAGTCCAAAGATTGGCGTATGAGGAAAATGCCGTCGCAGCAACCGCAACTCAGTCAAGGTAGCTTTGATGTGCAGCGGCGCGCGTGCCTCCAGTGCTTCCAGCTGCGAAATGGCGGCTTCGTCCAGCTGTCGATGTTGCAAAAAGAACGCGCCCGGTGCTACCACCCGCAAACCGATTGCGCCAATCGGCGTTTCATCGGTAAGGATATGCTGATCCTTAAAAAACTGCACTACATGACTGGTCGCATCTTTGAGTGTGGGTAGTTCCACTGGGAGTTCTACGCGACTTCCGTTATGGGTAAGGGTGCAGATAACGCGCTCGTCGCGATATTCAAAATGAAGCTCGGCCACGATTTTTTTGGCCCGAAACAGGGCGTACTTACGGCTCGCGCTACCTGGATTAGCGATCAGAATTAGCGGTGCCACTGCCATGCGTCTATCTCTGGCATATCCACGCCGTGAATCTTAATGTATGCGGTGTTGTCATCGATCTTTTGTTGGAACTGCGCCATTATTCGCTCCGCGTCAGCTTGGGGTACGCGGCCCTGGGCAGCCGCTCGTTCAAAGATCTCGATCGCTAAGTGGAAGCGGCTGGTTTTGTTGCGCACATGCATATCAAATGGCGTGGTGGTCGAGCCACTTTCAATATAGCCGTGAATGCCGCAACGAGTAGGCGAATCAATGTAGTTAAAAAAGATAGCTTTGAGCGTTTCGGGGTACCCATGGAAGTTGCAGATAATTGGCTTGTCGGTGGTGAAGTGTTGGTTAAAACCATCTTGCGTGACACAGGTGCCGCCTTGTCCAAGTCCGCAACTGGTCAGCGAAGAAATATTCACCATTCGTAGCCGGAGGTCTGGCCAGGCCTTCTTTGCCAAATCAAGCGCGGCCATGGCTTCTTTGGTGGGATAATCACCCACACCTGCCAGCACCACATCTGGATCATCATCACTTGCAAAATCCCAGGTGGTGATTCCAGACACCAGCGCGTCTCGGGCAGCGGCTGGTGTGAGCCAACGCGGCTCGAGTGTTTTGCCAGCCACCAAGATGTTAATATGATTCACCGACCCCAACATATGCTCCAGCACGGCCAAAGTGGAGTTGCCATCTGGCGGAAAGTAGACATCCACAAAGTCGCCTTGGCGCCGTAAGGCATCATCGATAAAACCAGGGTTTTGGTGGCTAAAACCATTGTGGTCCTGTCGCCAGCCAGATGAAGTAAGGATGTAGTTGAGCGATGGAATATCGCCGCGCCACTTCACCTGCAAAGATTGATTGAGGAATTTGGCATATTGGTCCATCATGCTGACAATCACCTGAATAAATGCTTCGTAACTGGCGAACACCGAGTGCCGGCCGGTCAAGGTGTAGCCTTGAGCCAGACCTTGCAGATTGTGCTCACTGAGCATCTCCATTACGCGCCCATCTGGCGACATATCTTTGTCCCATTCTTCCAACGGCCATTGCCAGGCGCGGCTGGTTTGGGTAAAGACGGCATCAAGCTTATTGGAATAGGTTTCGTCCGGCGACATCATCCGGAAGTTTTTGGTGTCTTGGTTGAGTTCGAATGCCTTACTCAGAAATAGCCCCGCGCGGCGCATGCTGCTGGAGCCGATAGTTCCCGGAATGGTGGCGTCTTCTGCAAACTCTTCGGCAGTAGGCAGAACGAGGGGCTTGAGCACTTCGCTGCCGCCACGAGCATGGGGGCTGGCGCCAATACGGCGGGCTGGGTCGTCGGGGAAGATATCTTGAGTGAGTTCGCCAAAGCCATTTTGAATGGAAAAGAGTTCGTTAAAATTGTAGGAGCGCAGCCATTGGTCCAGGAGTTGCAACTGCTCGGGATTGGTTTTGGCTTCGGTCAAGACCACTTGGTGCGATAGGCAGTTGCCCTCAATCTTTTGCCCAGCCAGCTCCTTAACGCCGGTCCAGCCTTTGAGGGTTCGCATGATGATCATGGGCATGAGTGGCGCGGTTTGGCTCTGGCTCGTGCGAATTTCTTGAATAAGGTCATACGCCCAGTCCATCGCTTCGGCCATAGCTGCTTGCGGATCATCGGTCACTGTGGCGTCGACGATCCGCGGGTGATAGCCGTAGCCGCTAAAGAGCGCCATGAGTTCGTAATTGCTCATGCGCCCAAACACGGTTGGGGCAGAAATTTTGTAGCCGTTAAGATGAAGGATCGGGAGCACGGCACCATTGGTTCGTGGATTAACTAACTTGTTGAGATGCCATGCGCCAGCGGTAGGGCCGGTTTCGGCTTCGCCATCGCCAACCAAACATGCCACCAACAGGTCTGGATTATCAAGTGCGGCTCCATATGCGGTTGCCAAAGAGTAGCCCAGCTCGCCGCCTTCCAAGATTACGCCCGGAGTGCCCGGATTGCTGTGACTCGGAAAGCCATACGGCCAGCTGAACTGGCGACAGATGTAGCTGATGCCTTCGAGTGTCTGAGCTGCTTCAGGGTAGAATGTTCCAAGTGTTCCTTCCAAAAATAGGTTGGCCTGCAATGCCGGAAAGGCATGCCCTGGACCCAGCACAAACATCATGTCTTGGTCTTTGGTCTTGGCAAGGTAACTTAAGTGCGCGTAGGCATAATTCACCCCTGGTCCTGAACCCCAGTGCCCTAGCAACCGCGGCTTAATGTCTTCGGGCCGCAGTTCGCGCTCAAGCAAGAAGTTATCTTGCAGAAAGATCTGCGCTGCGGTGAGGTAATTGGCGGCGCGTAAGTACTTGGCAAAAACGGATGAATCTATTTCCATGCTTAAGCTTATTGTAGTCGGTTTTGCTGTCTCTCGCCAGGACAATACCTTGGTACGGTAACTATTGGATGCAACCTTGGGCGCGCACGGTAGAGGTGATGTTGTATTTGGCGTCGACGGTCACAATGGAGTTGCCAGCCCAATCTTGGTTCGCGCAGGTTCCTTCAGCGTCAACAGGTGCGTATTGCCAGCCCTTGTCGACAAAACGGTTGTTGTGAATTGTCCAGATTGGCCCGCTGCCCCATTGGGTTACGACTGTGTAGCCGCCGCCCCAGAAGAGGTTATCATTCATGGTAACTGTGCCGAACTTGGAGCCGTCGGCATTGGATCCGGCATTTACAGCCGAGTTGCCTGCAATATCGTGTTCATCGATGGTGTTGTGGTTGAAAGTCAGATTGATGCATACGCTACTGCCACCGCTACTATCTTTGCAGTAGTTTTGGAAGCCGTCGGAGTGACTGCCGTCTGGTGGCGCAATTGATGGTGGATTCCAGCAGAGGTGAGCGTACGAATCAGTCACCGTCACGTCGTTGCCTGACATGCGGAAGCCGTCATCGTGGCCGCGAATAAGAACTCGAGTAGCGGTGTAATTCGATTCGCCGATGCCTGGCAGGCTGACGCAACCACTTGCGGGGCCGATGGTGGTATCGGCGACGGTGAATGGGCCGTAATGAGTTGGGCCGGTTTCGTTATCAATGGTGCCGTCGATCTGGCTATTTTTAACGGTCACGTTGCTTGCTTGAATGTTGAGGTTGCCGGTAATGTGCCAACCGTCGATGACTTGCCCAGCTGTGGTTGCGTTAAAGTCACCTTGGACTGTTTTGCTGACGACAGTGGTGGCAGGAATGCCGGTACAGTCGGGATTTGGATAGGTGCAGGTTGCCGTCCCGACGCTGCCCGAGCCAAAGGCCAGCGCGCTGCCGACGGTTGGATCGGTCACAATACTGGCCGAGCCACTTGGTGTTAGCTGCGCCGCGTTAACGGTTACGAAAGGTCCTGCGGCTCGTGAGACCAACAGGTATAACCCTGCCCCAGCAACCGCCGCGCCCACCAGTAGGGAAACGATGAGGTTATATCGGGAGTTGCCTCGGGGCTTGGCAAGTGATGTGTGAGCAGATTGTTCCATTTTTTGAGTGCCTTTCTTCATACTACTCAACGATCACTGTCGCTTTTGAGTTAAGTGGATTAAGTTGATCGTGATAGGTGAACATTCCCTTGGTGTCAAAGACGGTGGCAAAGGTTTCGGTGCGAGCAAGTGGCGAGTCGCTGCCAAACGAGGTCGGGCTATTGCCGATGTCGCTGGCGATTTGGTGTGGCCGAGTGTCTTGGTTGGTCCAGGTGACCATTTGACCTTGACGTATCTTGATAGTGCCAGGCATAAAGCCGGCGCTACTTATGGAAACGCGTGCCGTCTGTTGCACGACGGTCTGCTCCTTTTTGGTTGCGGCTTGGTTGTGAGCTCGAAAGCCAAAGTACACGCCGCTGACAGCCACGATGACAACCGCGGCACCAATCGCCCATTGCAACATTTTTCGCTTGGCAATCTTTTCCATAATTATTCCTTTCGCCTACTTTGTAAGTTGCACATTTTTAGTGGTTGTGGTGCTGGCCGTAATAACCAATTGATAGGTTTGGGCGGTGTAGCCGCGGGCGCTGTAGTGAACTCGGTAGGTTCCGGCAGGCAGCTGACCAATGAGGTAATTGCCTTGTGAATCTGTGCCGTAGTTGTGCGTCGTGCCATTCAGGGTAACCCTGATGGTAGCTTTCAGCGCTGTGCCTGAGGTATTGGTCACGCGGCCTTGGAGGACGCCGGTGTTGTTGGTTGGTGGCGTCGCCTGCGTTGTCGCTTGCGCCGTGGATGAAGGTGCGCTGGAGTTGCCAGCCGCATCGCGGGCGATGACGTAATAGGTGTAGGCGGTGTTTGCCGAAAGTGCTGAATCGCCAAGGCTTGTGGTGGTGACGGTAGCGATCTTGGTCGCGCTGCCGCCGTTGGAGCGGTAGACATCGTAGCCAGTGACGCCGGTGTTATCGGTGCTGGCTGTCCAGCTGACGTTGATTTGCGACGCACTGACTGCCGTCGCGCTGAGGTTGGTTGGAGCTGACGGTGCTTGAGTGTCTGGAACGCTCGGGGTGGTAACGCTGGCGGTAGCGGAGAGTCCAGAGACATTGCCAGCTGCATCAACAGCTTGGAGTTGGTAGCTGTACGCAGTTTTGGCAGTGACAGTTGCGTCGGTGTAGGTGGTGCCGCTAACTTGTGCGATTAGCGTGCCGTTTCGCACAATGCGGTAGTTGGCGATCCCAATGTTATCGGTACTTGCCGTCCACTTAAGTGACACTTTGTTGTAGGCTGGGGCGGTTGCGGTGAGGTTTGTCGGCGTGGTCGGTGCTTGGGTATCGCCGTTTTGGACAGTCACCTGAACCGTGTCCGTGCTGCTGTTGCCCGCAGCATCGTAAGCCTTGGCGCTAATACTGTGTGCTCCGTTGGCCAGACTGGTGGTGTCCCAAGCGTAGGTATATGGCGAAGCGGTCAGCGTGGTTTGCAGTACGCCGTCGATAGAGAGTTCTACTTTAGTCACGCCTACCGCATCAGCGGCAGTGACCGTAATAGGCGTTGAGTTAGTGACTGTGGCGTTATTGGTTGGGCTGGTGAGTGACACTGTTGGCGGCGTTTGGTCAGCTGTTGCCAAACAGTTATCGCCAAGGCCAGTTGGTGTGCAAGTGTCGCTCAGGAAGAGAATTCGTCCAACCTTCACATTAGCAGCATTGCCGATTAACTTGAGGGTGTGCTGTCCTGCAGAAAGCGTGACAGTCGCTTTATTTGTCGTTGAGCCATTTTGGTAATCCACCCATGTCCAGGTATTGGCGGTGAGGCTGGTGCCGCCTACTGGCGTACAGCTTGCTCCGTCGATATCCAGAAGGTAGGAATTGTTGGCGCTATTCGCAGTATTCAGTAAGCTCCAGATGTTGTACGTGCCGGTACTGCCAACGGTCACCGTGGTGGTGGCAGAACCGTAATCGGTACTTGGCATGGCACACCCAGCCGCAACCGCTTTGGGGGTAAATAAGAAAAGAGCACCGCTCAAAAGGAGTGCGGTGCTGATGGAGATATGTAAGAGACTAAACTTTCGTCTAAATGCGTGCAGTTTGAGCATGGCGATCTCTCCAAATTTTAGTGAAGCTTGTGCTTACTTTGGCTTAACTATAGCACGGGTGTCAACCGAAAGTAATGAGGAAATTAGGCGAAGGTATTGCATAATAGAAGCCATGTTAACGCTTTTTGCAGCCATGGTCATACTCGGCCTCTCGGCGATCGATCCGGTCGGGATTGGGATCATGCCCATTTTGTTGACTCAGCCGCGACCGTATACACGCAGCTTTGCTTTTCTTGGCGGGAGTTTTGTGTCGCTGCTGGTGATGGGAGTATTGTGCGCACATGGACTTGGTAGGCGCATTCTGCATTTTGAAGAATTTCACCGCTGGTTGTTGTCCTCTGCGGAAATAGTCGGGGGAGTGATTCTCCTGGCGGTTGCCGCCGGCATATATTGGCAAGTGCGCTCGCGGCATGCATCGGTGCGACCGTCGGCGTGGATGACGAAACGTTTACAGTGGGACAATTGGGCTCTCGGTTTGCTCGGTGCGGCACTGGTAGCGGTGCAGTCGGTGTTTGATGTGGTGTTTGTGTTTGCGATGATTCGGATCGGTCAGTTGAATGTCTCTAACCTTACCCAGGTCGCCGCAGTTGCGACCTATGCCGGGGCAGCTTTGGCGTTGCAGCTTTTGGTGGTCGCCATCTATGCGTTAGCACCGGCCAAGCAGCGAGCAGCAGCTTTGGCAAGAGTAAATCGTTTTTTGGCGCGCTACGGCAACCATACGGTTATTGTGGTGAGTACGGTTTTGGGCGTGAGCCTTATCGCCAATGGCTTGCTGACGCGGTAGGTGAGAATATTCCATTGCATTTGATTAGCTTTTATGGTATAGTAATAGCTAAATAAAGAGGTCTGCTCACGTGCATCGTCCCCGATCTACCACATGGCGCGCCTGGCGTGCACCCCTTATCGGCATTACCACTACCGTGCTCTTGCTTGGCATTTTTAACGCCCAGTTAATTGTGGGCCGCAGCATGCTGGCCTTTCACAAGCCGGTTATGGCGGCCGCACCTCCAACGCTGCCACAGACTTCTGCCACAGGCTCGCAAACTTCACCGCAATACACCCAGCCCGAGCTGATCATTCCGCGCATTAGCGTGACCGCGCCGATTGTTACTAACATGCCCAGTCCGCTCGAAAAAGATGTGCAAAAAGCACTCGAAAGCGGCGTCCTCCTTTTTGCCGGAACGCCTGCACCAGGTAATGGCGGAAATACGGTCATCCTGGGCCACTCCAGCAACACGCCGTGGGCGCCTGGCTCGTACAAATTTGTGTTTATGATGCTCGACCAAGTGCAAATCGGGGATAAGCTATACGCCAACTACCAAGGCAAACAATATATTTATGAAGTCACCACACGCAAAGTGATTCGCCCGAACGATACTTCGGTGCTGGCTCAAACTGCAACTCCCACATTGACGCTTATCACGTGTACTCCTGTGGGAACTTCACTCAATCGTTTGGTGATTCAGGCCAAACAGATTTCTCCTGCCGTGGATGCTAACCAGGTTGCACCCGAAATGCATACGCCCAAAGCCATGACGCTGCCGAGCGGAAGCCAAAACGCCTTCCAAGCTGTGAAGCATTTGTTCTAATCGTCGCTTGTTGTTAATTATTCCATAGCGCTTATGCGTAGTGAAGGTGTATACTCTCACTCGCTGCCTTAAATTCTTAAAGGAGTAATTATGATTGATACCGCACCGTGGCGGTCTGAATTTGACGTCCCTGTGACGCCGCAGACCGTACGACGAACACAACAGTTATTAGTACAAGCCGCCTTTCAGGCCATGCAGCCCGAGACGCAGATTCCCAGAGATCCTGGGGCTCGCGAATTGAGCCAAGCAGATAGAGCGAATCCTCAATATAAGATTGTGGACGCACCGATTGGAAGACATAGCGAGAATATAGGCTCGCTGACTGCCCGGTTAATTGCCGATGTCCGCCTGCCTGAGACAGTGCAGCAAGCACATCCGGAGCTGGCCAGAGATGCCGAATATTTCCGGCAGATGTCGCCAGGTGTTCGGGAGCGTTTGGCCATGGCTGCCTTGTTTGGTAATGGGCGTGAAATTCGCTCCATTGAAGATACAACCAAAGGAAGAGGGGTTACCATCGAGGTGCGTGATGGTGTGTACGCCAAGACTCAACCGCCAGCACTCCCAGAGCGGGTGTATGGGTATCGCAGAACTGCGCCCACGGTAGCAATTCCCGGTGCGCACCGGAATGCACCTGCAGTTTTAAGCGCGCCAGTTGCTTCGACACCTCCGCCTCCAAGAGGAGCTCCGCCACAGTGGCCAATTCCGCCGAGTGACGAGCAACCAGAGCTTCAGACACGCTCTCCAAAGCCCTCGCCGCAGCCAGAAGCGTTGCTCACTCACCGTTTGCAAGAAGCGATTGCGGTCACTCTCGAAGATGGGAATGGGTGGATTCGGGCGCGCAGCATGAACAAACTGACCAAAAAAGTGTTGCGCTTGCTGACCGAATTTAGCGGTATGGATGAATTGATATCGGAAGAGCCGAACTCTCGGCGCCTCGATGTCGGCCAAACTGTTGCCGAACTTCGTGTGCAAGCTGAACACCGTTGGAAATTCCAACGAGTCCGTGCCATGCGGGCATTGGTACGGGTTGCGCTAGAGAAAAGCCGAGGGCCTGCTGTGCCCGTGCATCTGCTGCAATCTTCAGGGAATAAAAACCATGTAGGTGTAGCGACACCGAAAGCCCTCAAGTCTATAAGACGCCAAACGCCGAAAACTAGCTAACCGCTTTACGAGCGACCGGTTGCCAGATGCCATTACTGCGGCCAACGCGGTGCTGATTGAAGATCATCACCTTTACGAAGGCTGACATAAAGACCCATAGGGCAACCCAACGAAGCCCGTAAATATTGGGCAACGACTCCAGGATATCCCATCGTTTGGCGCGTTTGGCTGTGAGCGTGGTAAGAAGCAGCGTTAGGCTGAAGTCAGTCAGAAAGGCCAGCGGGAATAAGGCAAAGTTGTGCTGGCTAAAAGCCAGGTAGGGTAGCCAGATGGCGTAGGTAAAGAACATCATCAGGTTCTGCATAACTTGGTACGTCAGGTACGCGTCGATGCGTTGTGGGCGCAAACCGATCTTGTACATTTTGATACCTTGCAAGATGCCGATGTTCCACCGACGAATCTGGCGGGTAAAGTCGCGGAAGGTTTGCGGGTCCTGCGTAAAGACCACCGCGTCTTCGATATATTGAATGGGACCAAGTTTTTGGCGGTGAATCTGCAAGGTGACGCAGAAGTCTTCGGCTAAAGCGCCGCTGGCAAAGTCGAGCTTTTTAAACACATCTGCGCGGAAGCAAGAGCTTGGTCCAGGAATCACGCTGACCACTTGGCCAAATGATTGAAAGCGGCGGACCACTTCCATACCCACGGTGTATTCCATCACTCGGTATTGCCCAATCATGGAGTTTTTGGTGCTGGTGATGTAGCCGGTGGCTGCTGCGTTCTTAACGCGTAGTTCACGGCGCAGTACGCGGAAGTAGTTCGGCGCAAAACCGCCATCGGCGTCAGCAACGTGAATCCAACGATAGCGTTCGGTCAAACCAAATGCAGCAGCAGCTTTACTCAGAGCCAAGCCTTTACCGCTCCGTTCCACTTCCATGACATTGACGTCAGGCAGTAAGGTGCGCGCGACAGCCATGGTTTGGTCGCTGGAGTTGTCGCTCACCACATAGATATCTTCGCGGCGCATGCCAGCAGTGATGGCTGATTCCAACGTCCGGGCAATCACTTTTTCTTCGTTGTAGCCAGAGATAATTAAGGCGATCATTGGTTTTTGCTTACTCATTTGGTGTCTCCTTGAGATGGTACCGCAGGTTGCTTGGCAATAGCGTCAAGCGCTTGCTCCATGGTGACAACTCGCATGTTGCTCTCATTCACCAACTTCATCTGCTCTTTAAAGGCATTAAGCGATACGGCGTAGCGGTCTTTCTCGGGTACTTCCACCTTGCTGGATTCTACCTGGTGGTACACCAGAACGACCCAAGCTTTATTTTCGCGGGCGTATGCCAGATAATCTTGGAGCTGCTGAGTGGTTGTGGTGTTGCGCACTGTGTAGGCTTGAATGCGGTACGGATTAAAGGTGCTGGCCAGGTTCAGATTGTAAGGGTCGCGGGTAAGATCTGCGTCCGTCGTACGGTGCGAGCGATACCCCTGTGCCTTAATCGCGGCAATAACATGATCGTTATAGGCGTCAAGCGGAGAAGAGAAGTCGGTGACCGGGCCATTAACTAATTTTTGCAGCGTATTCTTGGAATTGCTCAGTTCTTTACCTAGCTGCGTGTCGTTGACCTGGGTGAGGTTAGGGTGCGTGACGGTGTGTGATTCAATCTGGTGGCCACTAGCCAGGAGCGATTTGATCTGATCAGTTGATAAGTACTGCGGGTCGTTAAAAGTATCGGTAATGATATAAAAAGTCGACGGGATGTTGTACTGACTCAGCACTGGGGCTGCATTTTTGTACGCAGATTCCCAGCCATCGTCGAAGGTGACGCTGACCATGGGAGTGGAAAACGGCGTCAGGCCAGTTATACTTCGATTTACATACGAAAGAGAAGCGGTCGGACGGCTATCGTGAAAGACATTCCGATATACGGCCCAGCCAAGATAGCCCATTGAGCCAACTGGCAATAAGCTCACCAGGACCGCTAAGGTTGTCACTAAACCACGTCGAAAACGGCGTGGCTTAGTGCGCTTTGCACGAGCTGAGTGTGTTCCCACCGTGCCCACTTTTTTACTCAGTTTCATGGTGTGTCCTTATATAAAGGAAACTACTGTGCTTTTTGCAGTTTGCGCTGACGAGCGTTGAGGATGCCCCATACTGTCAGACCAGCTGCGATCGCAATAGCGATTTGCACAAGAAGGTTACCACCTGTCAAAGGTAGAGTGATTACTGCTGTTGTTGCTGGAGCGATAAAGCCGCCCATTCCGCCGGTTTGTTCGTACATGTTGCCTTACTCCCGTTAGGTCTTTGATACTTAACCGCATTATATACTTTATAGTACAAAAGTCAACTATATTTTCATATTCTAACCCTAAAGTCAATACAACGCTTATGCTTCATAACACCTTAAGCGCTATTACGAATAGTATTGACTTTTGTGCAACATAGTAGTTTGATGAGACAAACGAGCAGTCTAAGTAGGAGACATCATAATGAAGCGAGTACTATCATTAATCGGCGCAATCTTGGTTGTTGTCGCAGCGGTTCAATCACCAATCGCCACAGCTTTTGCCGCTGACGCTAACCTGGTTGCCAACGCTTCTTTTGAAGACGCAACGAGCGGTAGCCCAACTGGCTGGCTTAAAGATAACTGGGGTACTAACACTACTGCCTACACGTACGAGAACACTGGCCACACCGGCAGCCACAGTGCAACCGTGAAGATGAGCAACTACACCAGCGGAGACGCAAAGTGGTACTTTTCTCCAGTCACTGTCACTCCTGGCACAACCTACACCTTTAGCGACTGGTACAAAAGTGGTATCAAGAACAGCATCGATGCAGTGATCACCACTACCGCTGGCAAGACTCAGTACAAATGGCAGGGCGATTTTGCCGCCAGCACCGATTGGAAACAGGCGAGCTTTAGCTTCAAGGCTCCTACCGGCGCCAAGAGCGTGACTTTTTTCCACTACATCCAAGCGAACGGCTCTTTGACTGTTGACGATTACAGCTTTGGCACCGGTACTCCTACGACTCCTCCTGTCACTCCAGTTCCTCCTGTCGCAACTGCGCCAACCGTACAACTGACCGCTCCAACTACTGGTGCCACCGTCAGCGGTACGCAAACAATCACCGCAACTGCCAGTGATGCAGTTGGTGTCACTTCGGTACAGTTTAAGCTCGATGGTACCAACCTCGGTGCAGCTGATACGACCGCTCCGTACAGCACCACTTGGGACACCAAAACGGCCACCAATGGAACGCACACCTTGACCGCTGTAGCAACCAACGCTGCAAACCTCACGACTACTTCTACTGCCGCTACCGTGACGGTGAACAATCCAACTCCTCCAACCGTACAGCTCAGCGCTCCTGCAAATAACGCAACTGTCTCTGGCACTCAAGCCATTACCGCTGCTGCGAGCGACGCGCAAGGTATTACTTCGGTACAGTTCAAGCTGGACGGCGTAAATCTCGGCAGCGCCCTCACGACCGCACCTTACACTTATAACTGGGACACCACCAAAGTAACCAACGGCGCTCACAAACTGACTGCAGTTGCCACCAACCAAGCCAACCTCAGTACCACTTCAACTGAAGTAGCTGTCACCGTTAATAACGTAGTTGTGACTCCTCCAGTAACGCCACCAGCAACCAACCTGGTTTTGAACCCTTCAGTTGAAACACTGACCAGCGGCCTCCCAACCAACTGGCGCGCAGACGGCTGGGGTACTAACACTCACACCACAACTGTTGAGAACACTGGCCACACCGGCAGCCACAGTGTCAAGACCACCATGAGTGCATACACCAACGGTGACGCCAAATGGTACTTCGACGACATTGCCATTACTCCAGGGGCACAGTACCAATACAGCAACTGGTATGAATCCAGCGTTGATAGCGAAGTTGATGCCCAGGTCACCATGACCGACGGCACCGTCCAGTATTTCTACCTGGCAACCGCTTCTGCGAGCCCAAGTGCATGGGCACAGGTCAAGGCACAGTTTACCGCTCCAGCTGGTGCCAAGAGTATCACTATCTTCCAAGCGCTTACCAAAGTTGGCTTTGTCCAAACCGATGACTTCAGCTTTGCGCCATATGCTCCTGCGCAGTTCAATCGTGCCATGGTCAGCCTGACCTTCGACGATGCCTGGAAGACTATTGAGACCAATGGCTTGCCATTACTCAAGAAGTACAACATGGTTGCAACCGGTTACATGCTGACTCAGCCAACAATCGATGGCTACCCAGACTACATGACTCTTGCTGAAATGACTGCCTGGAAGAGCGCGGGTAACGAAGTCGCAGCACACACTATGACTCACCCTGACCTCACCACTTTGACCGTTGCCCAGATCGACGCTGAGCTGAGCGGTTCGCAAAACCAACTCCGCAGCTGGTTTGGAACCCCTGGTGTGGCCAACAACTTCGCCACTCCATACGGCGCCTACAACAGTAGTGTCATTACCGAGATCAAGAAGTTCTACCGCTCGCACCGTTCAACCGACGTTGGCTTTAACAGTAAAGACAGCTTCGACATCTACAACATTAAAGTACAGAATGTCGAGAACACTACCACTCCTGCCATGGTTCAGGCATGGGTTAATCAGGCGATCGCCAACAAGACCTGGTTGGTGCTGGTTTACCACGAAGTTGACCCTGCAGCTGCTGACCCAACCTATGCAGTGACTCCTGCCAACCTTGATGCAGAGTTGAACAACATTAAGCAGAGTGGTGTCACAGTTGAAACTGTTGACCAGGCGCTTAATGAGATTCAACCGCAGCTCTAAAGCCAAGTACCTGCATCCTTCGCTCAAGACGCCTCTCCCGCGACGCTTTTACAGTCGCGGGCGGCGTCTTTTGAGTAGCGGACTAGCGGCGGCGATTATTGTTGTGAGCGTTGTCGCTTTAAGCGCGCAGGCTTTAGCGCCTGCAAGGTCGGGGCACTCAGCTCTGTATGGCTTGTTACATCCACTGTCTGTCCCACTGACAACACTTGTGAGTATGGCGCCGCTTACAAATTCCAAATCAACTCCAACCGGCTTGGCAGGTTCTTCCAGCAGCAACTCATCCTCTGGCGACTGGACGCATACGCATATCACTACAACCTTTTTTTGGGTTGGCGAACCGGCCGATAGCGAAAATGATTACATTACCAATGTCGCGAGCGCTTGGGACGACCAATGGCAACAGCACTTTGGTGGCGCAGACACCCCTCAGTCCCGAAATGGTTGGTGGCCAGCAGCTTTTAAGCCAAAGGAAAATCCTTTCTACATCGCTTTGCCATATAATGATTTCGATGCCAAGGGCAAACGCAAAGCGTCGGCGCAAAAATGTCTCCCTACTGCCGTGCAGACCGATGCGAACCGCTCGTGGTGCAAAAACAGCTGGGTGATGATCCGTCACAATGGCCAGGTCGTCTATGCGCAGTGGGAAGACGCGGGGCCGCTTGGCGAAGACGATGTGGACTATGTATTTGGCAACAGCGCCTTTCGTAATACGTGGGGCGCCAAGGCTGGCCTCGATGTATCGCCGGCAGTCCATGATTATTTGCATCTCCAAGATGTGGACACGACCGATTGGTCATTAGTGCCTGCGTCCAAAGTCCCTGACGGGCCGTGGAAGCAGATTGTGACACAGTAAAATCTAGCGTACACTATACGTATGCATTTTATGCGCCGAGTCGCAGTCACCCTTCTGTATTCAGTTTTTTCTGCCACGTTGTTTAGCTTCGGCCTTTTGCTGAGCCTTCAGGTAGTACTGACCACTCCACATACCATCGAAGGTGCCTTAGACAAAAGTGGCATTTACGATTCGCTGGTTCACGACGTGCTTGCGCAGCAAAGCAATCAAACCAATAACATTCCGATTGAGCAACCACAGATTCAATCAGCCATTCAGCAAGCCTTTCCGGCGTCTTTGTTGCGCAGCGATGCCAACCAGATTATTGAGGGCACGTTTGACTGGCTGAAGGGCAAGACGCCGTCGCCGCAGTTTAGTATCGATATTAATGGGGCGCGAGAGAATTTGGCGACCAATATCGCCAATTATGTTCAGCAGCGTCTCACTTCGTTGCCCACCTGCACCACAGTGCCCACAGATCTGAATGCCTTTACGATGACCTGCGTGCCGACAGGTTTTGATATTCCCACGGCGGTGGCTCAAGCGAAGCATGACATTTTGAACGTGAATGGCTCGTTGTCGCAGCCTACGCTGACCGCTGATACGCTCAAGAATAATCAGGGTCAAACCATCCCTCAGCAGTTCCACGGCGTTCCAGCAGCCTATCACAGCGCGGTGCTGGCTATTTATGCCACCGGCATCGCGGCATTGTTGGCGGCGGCGGGTATTATTCTGTTGGATCAGACCAAAAAGATTGCGCTGCGCCGTGTCGGCATTGGTGCAGTAACGGTCGGTATAAGTAGCGGTTTGTTGGCCTGGTTTGGCGACTTTGCGCTTCGCAAAGCGATCGCCAAGCTCACCGCTGCGACGCAACAAAACGAATTGCTGCAAGCTAAGGTGACGTCGGTCATTCAACTACTCACTCACCAAGTGCGCACGGTGTGGCTGGAATACGCCATTGCTGTAGTGGTGCTGGGCGTGGGAGTGTTGGTGCTTGCCAAGTTGCTCCCGCACAAGGTCGTTCCGCCGGTGGCATCGGAGCTTCCACCGGTACCAGATCGGCCTCCTCAAAAGTAGACGGCCGTAAGCATGAACGAACTTCCTGTCTATGATGTTGTTTTGCTGCCTCCGGCAGCTGTGCGCGATGCGTCGATTGCGGTGAGCCGCCAACTGAAACCATTGGGGACGGAGTTTACCTTGCAAGCCGACCATCTCTACCCGCACCTTTCGCTGTATATGCTGAACATTCTATCTGGTCAACTGCAAGAAACATTCTCGCGCCTGCAAGGAATCGCCCGCCAGACACGCCCGCTGCAACTGCAAGCAAGTCACTATGGTCACAACTTCACCGAAGGAATGTTTGAGGTCTTTTACCACAAAACGTCGGAGATAATTGCGTTGCAGGAACGAGTAATTGCTGGCTTGAATCCGCTGAGGCATGGGCTACGAACCAAAGATCCGGTAGGGCATACCTTGGCTGACTGGCTCCCGCAAACTACCGGCGTGGCTCATCACAACCTCGAAACGTACGGCTACGACGAAGTCGGCGAACTCTTCAAGCCGCACATTACCTTTACGCGGTTTGTGACTCGTACGACCCAAGTTGAGCTTGCTACTTTGCCAGCCTTGTCGCAGTTCCATAGTATCTATACTCAGCTTGGATTGTTTGAGATGGGCGAGCATGGGACTTGTACACGCCCGGTGGCGGTCTTTGAGCTGCAGTAACTATTGAGACGAAAGCTCTGAAAACGCTTGCCCGACTGACGCGACAGGGATGCCACTTTTTTTGATAAGCTCCAGATGGGTGGTAAAGGTGGCTGGCGTGATGGTGGTGGAGCTGATCACCTTATCTTCGATCCGATGATAGACCAGAATCAGCCAGCCATTATATTCGGCTGCGTTGGCTAGCGCTTCGCTAATAGTTTGCGCAGGCGTGTCTTTGGTGATAAAGACAACCTTGAGGTTATAAGGGTCAAAGTTTTGTTTAGTATTAAGCCCGTCGTCGGTTCCGCGGTGACTTTGATAGTAGGCGCGCGCGTACGCTTGGACCTCGGCGTCTGATTTGCCATAGGGCGTCGCAAAGTCGGCGTGCTGCACATGCAGCTGCGTCAGATACTCGGCGGTCCGCTTGAGTTCCACATCAATCTGCGGTCCACTGATCGAAGTCATATCAACATGCTCGTCACCATGCGCGGCTAACTGATGCCCGCGTCGCTGCAGGTCCAGAAGCTGCGGCTTGCTCATAAAAATGCCGGTATCAATGGTCGAGGAATTGAGATAGTAGGTTCCTTTGTAGCCGTATTGATCGAGCAGGCGAGCGCCGTTGTAGTAGCTTGATTGCCAGCCATCATCAAAGGTCACCGACACAAGTGGATGCGCAAAGCGTCGTGGGCCAGGTCGGGTGATTTCTCCTAAATAGTAGTTCTTGGTAGCGAGCGTGCCATTGTGATGCTGGACCAACGAGACAAACATGTTTGTGGCACCTGCGGGCACTTCAAATTGGGCGGTAGTGTGCGTCCAGTCGCCTGCCGGATCGAGCGTCCTGGCGGTGTCATACTGACGATTACCATTGGCCAATTCATACTCTGCCGTCAACTCAACCGGACTGGTGCTCTGGTAATCCACGCTGAACCAAAAACTTTGGCCTGCTTGCACAGTCAGCGGATAAAATTGCCACTTAGCCTCGCCACCTTTGTAGTCATGGACTTCGCTTCGCAGGGAGGAGCCTTGCTGAGCGTGCGAGTACGCGAATGTACTTTGATTCGCGCCGCTTTGATAATGCGTCCAATACTGCGGCGAATCAGTTTGGTCGGGATCTGGCGCAGCCAAACTACTGTTGGCCAGAAGATTTTGAGGCAAGTTCGGCTGGGGTGCAATGTACAGATGATCATTTTTAGACGCCAGGTAGGTCGCGCCAATTTTGACATCGCCATTTGCACTCATCCGATATACAAACTGCACCGCCGTAATATCTCCACCACTGGTAAAGGCATGGCTCACGGTCGACCAAGGGTCATTTTGAGCGGGATATTGCTGGATTGTCTCCAGGCGGCTCGTTCCGTTTTGGTAGAAATACCGTACCAGCAATGTAAAAGGCCCGGTCGTCACGTAGTAGCCCTTAAAAAGATAGGTGGTCTTTGGGGATAGCGTCACCTTTGGCGTCTCCAAAGCGACATCTCCGCTAAGATACTGACCGACATGTACATCGACCGCTCGTCCGTGGGCGTATCCTTCGACGCTTGCACTACTGGCTTGAAGCGCCCCTTCTTTTTTGAGTTGCCAACCATCAGGAAGGCTGCTGCCATGCTTGATATGCATATTGCCACCGGGCAGCAAATTATGTGCCGCAGCGTTAATATGACGACTGCCCGACAGATAGTACTGCCAGCCGCACCATAGCAGCACGACGATAGGGAAAATCGCAATGATTGGGTTTCTGATAAGTCTGCGCACCAACTTGCGGCGAGGTGGTGTTTTGGGAGGTGAGTGCTTCTTCTTGACCATATAATTATCCTGCCCGAACTTCGCGTCCAATCCGTCGCGGCGAGGCCCATGTGCCGCCGACATCTTTACGCGTGAGTAACTGATGCATTTTGGCCAGACAACGCAAAATAGCAATCAGCTGCACAAAATCCATGATATAAAACACAAAGTAGGCAACAGGTACGAACAGACTCAAACGTAGCCGATCTTTGAACCCGGCGTGTTCATCCCACCAAAGGGTGATCATGGTATATACCGTAATCGTCAGATAAGCGCCAATCACCAGCGCGAGCGAATGCTGCGATAAAGTAACATATATCGTATACCCCCAAATCAGCGGTGCTGCGAGCAACGCGATCTCACTCAGTACTGCCATAGGCATGCGGTAAAAAGTAAGCGTCAAGGTAAAATCAGCATTATTATTTCCGATGAGATGGTAGTATTTGATGATATTTTGTAAGCTGCCGTACTTCCAGCGATAACGTTGTTTGACCAAGGCGCGAAAGCGATCTACACCTTCGGTCATTGCGCGCACATCAACAGCATAGACAATTCGATGAGCACGGTTGCCTTGGTTGACAATTTTCATGCTAAGGCCGATATCTTCAGTCACGGTATCCGTGTCGTAAAATCCAACCTTGCGCAGAATATCCATCCGGTAGGTAGACGCCACACCGCCAATCACAAACTCACAGTTAATCAACGAATAGGTCTTTTTAGAACGATAGCCAATCATGTGCTCAAACTTTTGGAGCACTCCAAGCACGCTTGGTTCTTCGATGATCTGCACATTCGCGGCCACGCCGGCAATCGTCGGATCATTAAAATAGCTGACCGCATTGGCAATCGCGTCTGGGGCCAAGATTGAATCGGCATCCAAAGTCATTACCAGATCGCCTTTGGCAAAACGGGTCAGAATAAAATTAAGCGCCCGGCCTTTACCCATATTTTTGGGCATGGCTTCGAGATGAATGTTTTGACGCGGATGGTGCCTAATGTACCGCCTGACGATTTTATAGGTTGCGTCTTTGGAGCCATCGTCAGCGACCAGCGTCTGAACATGCGGATAGGTGCTATGACGAATTGACTCAAGGCAACGAGTAATAACCTTTTCCTCGTTATGCGCGGAGATAGCGACTGTCACCAACGGAAGCTTTGCTGTCGATGGGTAACCCTGCTTGGTTCGTTGACGCCGAAACTGCCAAATATCGTAAAAGTTTGCGCCAGTAAGATAGACGCCCAAATGCACGACATAAACCGTGCTGACGACCGCAAATAAGTAAAAAATTATTCCCCCAATGTCCATACGTTCTCCTTTAAGCTATACGTCTACGGTTTCATTGCGCTTGGATTTGGTTTTTCGGTAGATATGTTTTGCGCCATGTCTGAGGATGGTGGTGATAATGACCGTGACCCAGCAAAAGATGCTTACCAAAGCCACGAACATAAAGAATCCCGCATCTCGTCCGTTAAGCGGCGCTGCGAAAAGACCCACGCTCGCCGTCAGTACGCCCTCACCTGCGCGAAGTTTTGCCATGAAAAAACATCCCCCTCTATCCTCTATAATGCTTGCCCTTACGCCAAATAGTAGCACTGCTTGATCACGAAGACAACAACATTTCACAACAATTTATTGTTGTAGATAAATCATGATATGCAATGGTAAGGTTACAGATATTTTTAATTTAACAGAGGTAAATAGCGCGTAAACCAAGGAATATGTTGTATAAATTTTGTTGTAGGTGTAACCTTAAGCTAAATACGGGATGGTTTGCATGAAAAGTGTATGGGCAAGATGGCATCAAGTCATTAGGCCAAGAAGGTTTCTTAGTTTTGGTGTGCTTGGGCTCTTAGGTCTGGGTCTCCTTGTAGGCTGTGCCAGCAAAACCGTATGGGAGCAGCCAGGCATGGGAGATGGTGAAAATACAAATGTTCCGCATAAAGTATCGTTGCTGGCCGCGGCCGATTGGCGCTTTGTGCCAGGAGTAAGTTCCACGGCAGAGGGGCTTCGTGTTGCCAAAACTGACCTTTCGATTGTTGAGCAAGATGGTTCGGGCGGCCAGCCTAATCCGCCGATTAATCTCGGCATGCACCTTGAGGAGACCGGCGACTTTGCGCTCACAGCGACGCTAAAAGATGTAACGGACAAACCAGCATCGCTGCAATTATACGGAGAAGTGCCGATTATCGCTGATGAGTTTAGGATGGAACGAAAGAGCGTCCGCCTGGCAGTCACCCGCACCCAGCTTATTGCTACTACCTGGGATGGCACGAGTCAAACCGCTGCAGCGACGCAGACGTTTGCTTTACCAAATGCTTCGCAGCAAGCGCTCACTCTTACTCGTCAAGGTGAAATGCTGCAGCTGAGTGCTGGCGGGACGCAACTTGGAACGCTGGACAGTAAAGATATTCTTGCCAGCAATCGGCTGTGGTTTGGTGTCGATAGCGCCCAGGATAGTTGGCTGCTGAGCGGCCTTACTGCCGAAGCTCAGCAAGGCGGTACGGTCAAGATGGTCGCCACCAGTGATCTGACGGCGCCGGCCCATGATCCAGATGGATTACAGTATTTGGCTCACAAAAAGCGCGCAGATTTTACGGTCGGTGCGGCAATGGCGCCCACAACTGTGACCACCGATCCGGCATATGCGGCGTTAGCTTTGGATAGTAATCAGGTAGGAAGTTGGACACCCGAAAACGCCATGAAGATGCAGTTTTTGCAACCACAGGAAGGCCATTATTACTTTCAGCAGGCCGATCTTTTGGTGCACCTGGCCGAGCAAAATGGCATTGCAGTTCACGGGCACGCTTTGGTGTTTGGCGAAGCAAATCCCCACTGGTTGACGGCGTTACCGGTGGCAACTGCCGCTGATAAACAGCACGTTGCGCAGCTGATGGAGCAACACATTACAACCGTGATGCAACATTTTGGCAACAAAGTAGGGTCATGGGATGTGGTAAACGAGCCGCTGGCCGACTTTGATACTTTTGATCCAAGCCAAGGGAATATCCTGCGCAACCACAAATGGTATCAGGCAATGGGCGAAGACTATATTGCCAAAGCTTTCCGCGCTGCCTACCAGGCTAACCCTGATGCGCAGCTCTTTATTAACGAGTATGGTCTGGAGTTTGACGGTGAGCGCTGGGACACATTTGTGCAGCTCATGACCACTCTGAAAGCGCAGCTCATTGCCTGTGGCGTGCCGATAGACCATCTTGGCGTTGGATTTCAGGCACATGTATATGAAGCCGGTGACAAGATCGATCCCGTGGTCCTGAAGCGCCACATTACCCAGCTTGGCGCCTTAGGGTTTAAAACTCAAATCTCCGAAATGGATGTTTATAACGACGAGGGCGATGCGGTTCAAGGTGCGCAGTACGCAGCGGTATTCAACGCCTGCATTACTGAGCCAAACTGTATTGCCTGGCGAACCTGGACTCTCGCAGACCGCTATGATGTCTGGAAAGATGATGCTGGCGCTATCCAATTTGGCAAAGATGGGTTGTTTGGGAGCGACTTAGCGCCACGTCCTGGGTATGCACAGATCCAAAAAATATTGCATCAATAACAAAGGGGAACATATGGCCTTACCTTTTACTACTAATCTCACTATGCAGGCGATACGCCTGAGAATCGCAGCGTGCCTCTGTATGGTAGTGGCTGCTGGCGGTCTCGCTATTGGAGGTGCAACACCAGCAAAGGCCGCAGTTATGAATCCGACACCTACGGCCAAAGTCTCCTTTACCTTTGATGACGGGTTAACCACTGCGGTACAAAACGCCGCGCCTGCGCTTGCGCAATATGGCTTTACCGGCACAGATTATGTGATTAGCGGCTGCGTGGGGACTACAGGTACGTGTCCTGCCAACCCAGGTGCCAAGTATATGACCTGGCCACAGGTCACGCAACTGCAAAACACCTACCACTGGGAGATTGGCTCACATAGCGTCACTCACCCTGAGCTCACGCAGGTCAATGCCACACGTCTTACGAATGAACTGGTCAATAGCAAAGCGACGTTGCAGCAGCATGGCTTCAATCCAACCTCGTTTGCCACGCCCTATGGCGACTACAACAATGCAGTGTTGGCTGGTATTTCCAAATACTATGCCTCGCATCGCCCGTTTTGGGACACCGAGAGTAACAATCTCTGGCCGTACAATGACTATTTGCTGTATGTCAAACAGGTGCAAGCTGGCGTGACGGTCGCTCAAGTCAAAACGTATATCGACCAAGCCAAACAAAATAATGCTTGGCTCATCTTGGTTCTTCACGACATCAAGGCCAACCCGAGTGCTAACCCAGACGATTATGAGTACAGCACCGCTAACCTCAAGCAAATCGCCGCCTACGTGCAAGCGCAAAATTTGCCAGTGGTTAATGTGTCGGCCGGCACGGTGGCTAGCACGGTAAATATGATGCCGAATAATAGTTTTGATAATGGTATCGCCGACGGCTGGACGACCGATGCCCCGCAACAAGTGATCAAAAATACCGCCAACAATGGCAGCTACCCCAGCCCAACCAATGCGATCGAACTAACAGCAGCAACTGGAAAAAGCGTCCATCTTTTTGGACCAAAGTTGGACGTTGATTCGACCGCCAGCTATATGCTCAAAAACTTCCTGAATGTGGACAAATTAACCAGCGGTGAAGTCACCTTTTACATCGATGAATACGATCAAAGCGGCAACTGGATCTCTGGCCAGTATAAAAGCGGTGAACGGTCGACGTTCGTGGAGGACATCAACCTTGCCTACAAGCCCAGCTCGATTAATGTCAAAAAAGCTTCGCTGCAGATTGCGGTCTCGGCAGGTTCTGGCATTCACGCCTTTGTGGACAACTCGCAGTGGTTCAAGGTGAGCCAGTAGCAAGTCTTTTGCAAATAAAAACTCTCGGTGTTATCCGAGAGTTTTTATTTGCATCTAGTAAGAAACTATGAGCGACGAAAATCGTTGCGTCGTGGTCGCTCTTCCATAGGACGAGCTTGGTTGACCACAATCGTGCGACCGCCCATGTCAGTACCGTCCAGATTTTTGATCGCGTTCTGACCTTCTTCTTCACTGTCCATCTCAACAAAGCCGAAGCCTTTTGAGCGACCAGTGTCGCGGTCAGTGATTACGCGTGCGCTTGCAACTGTGCCGTATTGGGCAAAGTGGTTGCGCAGATCATCATCTGTGGTGCTGTAGGGAAGTCCGCCAACGTAGAGTTTGAATGACATATACCTAAAACCTTTTTACTTATCGGGACGACCATCTCGCCTCCCAGCGTACATTCAGAATGCACATTGGAAGAGATCCCACTTGCTATTATAAGCGTATGTTGGGGTGGATACAACAGATGATTATTTTTGAGCAGCTTCGCGGAAGGCAGAACGGATGCCTTTGCCGGCCAATGGTTCGTGTTTGTAGCGGCCAAAAAGGTGCAGGTGGGCATGGGCAACTTGTTGGCCTGCAACAGGGGTAATGTTCCATCCCATGTTGTAGCCGTCGGGCTGGAAGGTATCGTCCAGAAACTCCTTAACTTTGGGAATTATTTCGTGCAAACGAGACCATTCTTCGCTCGAAATTTCAAAGGGAGTTTGGATGTGACGGCGAGTAATTATCAGCGCACCGGCCTTTAAAGTCGGGTCAATCGAGCTGACGGCAAACCACAAATCGTCTTTATGGAGGAGCTGGCCCCGGGGCTCGCTGGTTTCTAAGCAGAATATGCAATCGTTGGTTTTCATGTTGGCAGTATACGCCTTTTGGAGTTACGAATGCCAATCGCCGATACCACGCCGCCAACTGCCACGAGTCCGCCGGTGAGCAGCATGCCCGCCCGGAAGCTGCTCACGCTGGCTTGCCGCAAGATAGTCTGCGCGGCAGTGCGATCAGAGTCGTTTAAATTATCAGGTGTAGTGACTTGAAGAGTGTGACTTTTGGCGCTATTCAGGCTCTGGGCAAGTGCCGGTGACGTATCTGAAGTTTTTTGGGCAACTGCGCTACTAAACTGCGCGGCCAGCAACGCACCTACTATGGCAATCGCAATGAGCCCAGCGATTCGGGCTACGGCGTTATTTACCGCTGAGGCAATACCAGATTGTTGCGGACTGACATCGCCAATGATCGCCGCAGTCAGCGGAGTGACCGTGGTAACGAGTCCGAGCGCAAAGAGTAACACACCAGGTAGAATCTGTGTGAAGTAATTGGTTGCTGCGTGAACGCTCACGGCAATCAACGCCAGGCCCACCGCGGCGCAGAGCGGCCCAGCTGTCATAAACCATCGCGGACCAAACCGCTCGGAGAGCGCCCCAATGCGCGGGGAGCCAAAGAACATTATCAGCGTGACAGGAATCAAACTCATGCCGCTGACTGTAGCTCCATATCCGGCGACTTGTTGCAAAAAGATAACCAGCACAAAGCCCACTGCCGACAGCCCGGCGTAAATAGCAAAGGTGGCAATATTGCCTGCCGCAAAGTTGCGGTGAGTGAAGAGTTTGAGCGGCAGCATCGGATGTGCCGTCCGTGCTTCGTGCCAGATAAATAATGTTGAGGCGACACAGCCAATTATGAATGGCAACCAGACCTGCACATTGCCCCATCCGAGATGCGCCTGCTCGATCAACGCAATAACCAGTCCAGCGAGTCCCACCGTGCAGAGCGCAGCGCCAAATGCATCGACATGCGCATCAACATCAGGCTTGCGGTCACCACTGAGCCGCTGCATGAGCCACAGCGTAATCACAAATGGCAGCAGGTTGATGGCAAAAACCAGCCGCCAATTCAGCACATCCACAAAAAAGCCGCCGAGCAGCGGTCCAATAAGAAACGAAATGCCGGTCCACGCCGTCCAACTGCCGACAGCTTTGGAAAACTGAGCTTTGGGAATACGGTCGGCAATCAGTGCCAGCGAACTTGGCACTAACATCGCACCAGCCGCACCTTGTAGTAATCTCGCCGCGATCAGGACGCCAATATTTGGCGCAATCGCACAAAGCAGCGAGGCCACCGTAAAGCCAATCAACCCATAGCGCAGTACTTTCAAACGGCCAAACAGATCAGACAGCGACCCAGCGATCAGAATAAAAGAACCAAGCGTGAGTAAATATCCATCAACAACCCATTGCTGGCCAGCCAATCCACCGCCAAGCTCCTTCTGGATAACCGGCAGCGCGACATTCACCACCGCGCCATCCAAAAAGGCTACAAATGAAGCCAAAATCGCCACAACAAGCACCAATTTTTGTGTTTTGTTCATATCTTGTATGCTACGCGGTTTACAAAGTTGCTGCAACCAACACATCCGTTGCGTCGGCCGCGTATAATAGTTAAGAAGGAGGGTACTATGCAGACACTTACAGGTAAAAAAATAGCGGTCCTGGTTCATAATTATTTTGAGCAAGTTGAGCTGACTGGCCCTAAGGAAGCGCTGGAGGCAGCTGGCGCTGAGGTGGACATTGTAACTGCGAACGGAGAAGATCTCCAAGGATTACATCATGTTGAGAGAGGCGATACTTTTACGGCTGATCTTTCGGTGGAAGAGATTGCGGCGGATGAGTACGACGCGGTCGTTATTCCCGGAGGAGTCGTAAACGCTGACAAGCTTCGCATGAGCGAAGGATCACGAGAATTTGTCAAAGCAATGGACGCGGCCGGCAAACCTGTGGCGGCGATTTGTCATGGACCATGGCTGCTGGTTTCGAGCGGGTTGGTAAAGGGCCGCAAGCTAACCTCGTACGAGACATTGCAAGATGACATTCGCAACGCTGGCGGTACCTGGACCGACCAAGAGGTGGTGGTGGATGGCAATATGATTACCAGCCGCAAACCCGACGATATCCCTGCGTTTAATGAGGCGATTTTGCAGGCGCTAGCCTAGGCTTTACTCGGTGCTACCTCCACGGTGCGTATCTCTTTGTTGAGAGCCAAACCGTGGGAGTCGACTTCATACAATAGAATCGTACCAAAAGGCATTTCGACATTGGCGATGTCGTCTTCGTGGATTCCTTCAATGTGTTTCATAAGCGCCCGAATAGTATTACCGTGCGCCACCACAACCAAATGCTCGTCTTGCTGCAAGCGAGGCAAAATTTGCGCCAAGTAGAATGGCACAGCCCGGTCGTGAACGTCTTGGAGCGTTTCGCCACCTGGCACTGGGTAATTCCAGCCGCGGCGAATACCATTGAAGGCTTCTTCGCCGATCTCGTCCTTAACCTGCCATTTGTCTTTGCCGGTGAGCGTGCCGTAGTCGCGCTCGTTGAGTTCGGCGTGCTGGCTTCGACTCAGCGAGGTGTTGCCGTGGCCCTGCAAGACATGCTCCAGCGTTTGGTGCGTGCGTTTGAGGCCAGAGGTAAACGCGTGGTGCAGTGGCACATCCTTGATGGCTTCGCCCATTAGTGCGGCATCGGCACGACCTTTATCAGTGAGGCCAGTATCGGTTTGGCCGGTCCAGATGCCTTTGGCGTTGAGTTCCGACTCGCCGTGTCGGATAAAGAGAAGTTTGCCTTTTGTCATAACGTATTATAATGTGCTCCTTTCCTACGTTTTGGCAAGCTTTTAGCATGACGCTCCGCTCGGTAACAGCGGCTTGCAGACCCGGCAAAATGAAAGTGGACATTTTGCCTGCGCGGGATGACGCGACGTCTGCTTCTCCGCTGTTACCGGCCGGGCTGTGGCCCCAAGTTGTCTACCCGCATCATCCCAGAGTCTTGCTAATTTAGGTAAAAGGAGCACAATATAATACGTTATGAAAATCACTCAAATCATCCCTCGCAGAATTATTGACTCACGCGGCATGCCCACCGTTGAAGCCGATGTTATCCTTGAAGACGGCACACTCGGTCGCGCAGCAGTTCCATCGGGCGCCAGCACTGGCAGCGGCGAAGCGCTCGAACTTCGTGATGGCGGTGAGGCGCTCGGCGGCAAAGGCGTCAGCCAGGCGGTTCGCAATGTGGCTGAAAAAATCGCCCCAGCGCTGATTGGTCAAGACGCGTATAGCCAATTCGAATTGGATCGCATCATGATCGAACTGGATGGTACTGAAAACAAGAGCAATCTCGGTGCGAATGCCATTTTGGCAGTCTCTCTGGCCGCCGCGCACGCAGCAGCAAAGAGCAAGGGCCAACCACTTTTCCGCTACATTGGCTCGTTGATCGACAACACCACCTTCACTCTTCCTATGCCGCTGATGAACCTAATTAACGGTGGAAAACACGCTGCTGGCAGCACCGACATTCAAGAATTTATGATCGTCCCCAAAGGTGGCAAAACATTTGACGACCGCATGCGCATTGGCGTGGAGGTCTTTATGGCTCTCAAAAAAGAGTTGGTTGCCCGTAATTACGGAACAACCGTTGGTGATGAAGGCGGTTTTGCGCCACATGTCAGTGGCAACGAAGAAGCGCTGGAAATTCTAGAAGCCGCTGTTGCCAAAGCTGGCTATACGGTTGGCGAAGATGTGGTCTTCGCGCTGGATGTTGCTGCGAGCGAATTAGTGAACGCCGAAGGTCAGTACGATCTCCATACCGAAGGCCGTACTCTCAGCTCCGATGAAATGGTTGCCTGGTACCAAGCGCTGTGCCAAAAGCACGCCATTACCTCTATTGAAGATGGCCTGGGCGAACAAGATTGGGATGGTTGGAAGTCACTGACCACCGCCATTGGCGACACAACTCAGTTGGTGGGCGACGATTTGCTGGTGACCAATACCAAGCTGCTCCAAAAAGCCATCACCGAAAAAGCTGGCAACGCGATTCTGATTAAACCTAACCAAATTGGAACTCTCACCGAAACCATTGACGCGGTACAGATGGCGCATAAAGCCGGCTGGAAAACCATCATGAGTCACCGTTCGGGCGAAACCGAAGACGTGACCATTGCGCACTTGGCTGTTGGGCTGGCGTGTAGTCAAATCAAAACAGGTTCACTCAGCCGCAGCGAGCGACTTGCGAAATATAACGAACTGTTGCGGATCGAAGAACTCTTGGCTTAAAGCCCAAGGTATTTGCCGGCTTTGATGCCAGCAATCAGCCCAACCAACGTACCCACTGAGCCCCAGACCAGGCTGCTCATACCCAGCGCGCTGGCATGGAAGAGCAACACAGGTACGTACCCGCCGATCAGTCCGCCAAGTGTGGCGCCACCATAAATTGCAAGTTTCATATGCTTATTGTAGCAGTTGCCAGGCCGGATAGCGGTATTATTTGGGTTCTTCGACGAGGATGCTTAGCACCTTGCCGGTTTCCTTAGGAGGGAGAGCTATGCGCCAGTATTTTGCGTCTGTTTCAGGATTGTATGCGATCATGCCCCCAATGAGGCCCATATCAAACTCGTATTGGTTAACTGTCGTCACGTCACGAATCGTAAAGTCATGAAGGAGCAAGCGGAGCGCTCCTGACGCAGGATCATCAGGCCCACCACTTACAAGAGAAAAATGCGCGTATACCAGGCTTTGCTCTGTCGACACACCTTTACTGGCCAGGTTTCCTTGGATTGCGACTGGTCTCCGCGCGCCTGAACCGGTAAGGAACCATCCTTCCAACCTCTGCGCCCGCATCCCCTTGCTGTTGGTCCAGGAATCTGGATCGGTTGGGAGTGATTTTTCAAAACGTAGCTCCTCGATGCCGTAAGGCGCTCGGGCATTTTCGACGATAAAACTTAGACGCGTGCCAGGCGCAAGCTGGCGTAACTCTCGGGCTTCCAGTTGTTCGACCTCATGGTAGCTGTACTCGTTGGAGTAGGCTTCGGGCTGCGTTGTGACTGACTCACTCATAGTTATATATTATGACATAACTTTACGTACTCTTCAAATTATTGTCTCTGTACCATTTTTGAACGTTTCATGATATAATATAACCAATTAAGGTTGCCCCAGGTGGGCTATATTTATATGACAACCCCTGAAAAAATTCGAAACATTGCTATTATTGCGCACGTTGACCACGGTAAAACGACATTGGTTGACGGGCTGTTGAAGCAGGCGCACACCTTCCGCGACAACCAAGCCGAAATGCAGCAAGAGTTGATCATGGACAGTGGCGATCAAGAACGCGAACGCGGCATCACCATTACCGCCAAGCAAACCACTGTGGAATACAATGGCTATCGCATTAATATCGTCGACACACCTGGACACGCCGATTTTAGTGGTGAAGTAGAGCGAACGCTGAACATGGCCGACGGCGTGCTGCTGATTGTGGACGCCCAAGAAGGTCCGATGCCGCAGACCAAATTTGTGCTGGGTAAAGCGTTGGCACTTGGTCTTAAGCCACTGGTCATCATCAACAAGATCGACAAACCTGGCAGCCGCTTGGTTGAGGTTGAAGACGAAATCGCTGATCTCTTTTTGGAACTGGCGATCAGTGACGATCAACTGCACTATCCGATTTACTTTGCAATTGGCCGCGACGGAAAGTCCTGGAAAGAACTTCCAAGTGATCCATCAGCGTCGGCAGACTTGACCCCAATCTTTGATGCAATCATCAGCGAAGTGCCTTCACCAAAAGTGGAACTCGACGCGCCTTTGCAACTTTTGGTGACCGCGCTTAACTACGATAGCTTTTTGGGCAAATACTCGATTGGCCGCATCGCTCGTGGCACAGCCAAACGCAACCAAGCTGTCGTGCTCATCAAAACCGATGGCAGCCAAGTAAAAGGCAAGATCGACAAGATTTTTGTCAATCAAGGCCTGGGCAAAGTAGAGGTTGAAGAAGCTGGCGCAGGCGACATCGTTTCTGTAACTGGCGTGGCCGAAGCACATATTGGTGAAACCATTGCCGATGCCGAAACGCCAGAGGCTTTGCCTGTAATTGACATTGAAGCGCCAACGCTAAAGGTCTACCTTGGTCCAAACACTTCGCCGCTCAAAGGCCGCGAAGGTCAGTTTACAACCGGTCGTCAAATTGGTGATCGATTGCAAAAAGAACTCGAAACCAACGTTGCCCTGCGAGTTGAACAAAACAGCATTGGCTTTTTGGTCAGTGGCCGCGGTGAACTACACTTAAGTGTCTTGATCGAAACCCTTCGCCGTGAAGGCTTCGAATTTGAAGTGGGCCGCCCCCAAGTGGTCACTCAAATGATTGATGGCATTGAACAAGAACCGCTCGAAGAACTAATCATCGAAGTTCCAGACGAATACACCGGTCCGGTTAACCAAGAGCTGGGCATCCGCCGCGCTGAGTTAAAGGAACACCTGCAAACCTCCAAAGGCACCACCCGAGTGACGTATATTTTGCCAACTCGGGCGATGCTTGGCCTTCGTAACTTGATGATGACCGCCACCAAGGGTACGATTATCATGAACAGCTTGCCACATGGCTACCAACCGGTTGGCGCAACGTTGCCAAAGAGCCGCAACGGTGTGCTGATTGCGACCGAAGCTGGCGTAACCACTCCGTATGCGTTGCAGATGGCTGAATCTCGCGGTGAAGTCTTTGTTGGTCCTAGTACTCAAGTGTACCTGGGTATGATCGTAGGCCAAAACAATCGCCAAGAAGATCTTGATATCAACGTATGTAAAGCCAAACACCTGACCAACATGCGCAGCTCCTCTTCAGACGGAACCGTGCAGCTGACGCCATTTACACAGCTCAGCCTGGAGCAATGTCTCGACTTTATCGAAGACGATGAGCTATTGGAAGTGACGCCAAAAAGTTTGCGGCTTCGCAAACGCTATCTTGAGCCACACGAGCGCAAGCGGCACAAGTAATAGACGATTCTATTTTCTATCTTTAATCCAAGGAGTTTTCTTTGCATCAGGATGATCGTAAGGAGCAAGAGTTGAGTTACTGATGCCCCAAGGGTTGGCCTCGTCAGCCTCAGGTTCTTGCTGAGCCACAGCACTCTCTTCTGCTAAACGCTCATCGCTCGGCGCAGTATCAAAAGCAACTGGATATATTCCTGAGGCTGCACCACTCAAGTCACCTTTGACTGGTTGTTGTAATTGTCTATCCTGGCAGGAAGACGACATTGTTGCAGCCTCTGGATAACCAAAGTTTCTGATGCCAAGACGTCGGAGCGCCCTGAGCGCAAAGCCCGGTTCTGGCGTGTGAGACACTGGCGGGCGAGGCTCTTGCTCTTCTTCAAGTTGCTGTTGCGCTACATTGGGCTCGTTCTCAATTTCAAAAGGGTCATTATTCATAAAAATATTATACCATATTCATAGCACCTGGCGATTTATAGCAACTATACTTTTAAAAGTGACTCACTCGTGTCATACTAATACCGATGCATATTACTGATCAAGAATTCGAAAAGATAATTGCCGATGCGATGGACGCCTTGCCCGAACGCTTTGGTGAGCGCATGAACAATGTTGCCGTAGTGTATGCCGACGATCCAACTCCTGAGCAGCGCAAAAAATTGCAACTTCGTGGCTACCAAACTCTGTTCGGTTTGTACGAAGGCATCCCGTTAACCCAACGGGGGATTGCCTACAATATGGTGCTGCCTGACAAAATCACGCTGTTCAAAAATCCGATTGCCGCAGTCAGTCACGACATGGCCAGCTTGCGCGACCAAGTCAAACACACATTGTGGCACGAAGTGGCGCACCATTTTGGACTGGATCATGAGCGCATTCATGAGCTGGATGAGAAACGCGAAAGGCAAAACGGTCATTAGGCTCCACGGGTCCCACCACCTGATCCGCCCTCCATATCCTCCTCAGCACGCTCCTCCCGCTTCCGTTTCCCAAAAGCAACGTAACCGTTTGGCTTTCAGCCAAGCCGACATTACTTTTGGGAGCCCTCGGAAGTCGGGATGG